>NZ_JAVAYM010000170.1:0-448 GCF_054185205.1 Bradyrhizobium sp. 14AA
GATGCGATACCCGACATCGACGATCTCGATCGCCTGACCGTCGGTGGGGCAGAGCCGCAGCGCGTTGGGCGCGCCATCGCCGCCGCCGGCAAAGCCGCGGGTCGGATTGCGGACACCCGCCAGCATCGCGTTGGTGGTGGACGGTGCAGTAAAGGCGATCGTCGTGCGCAAGCCGGGCGCGCCGCGCCAGCGGCCAGCGCCAGTCTGGTCGGCAACATATTCGTGCCGTAACAGGCGTAGCGGATATTGCCGCTCGGTCATCTCGATCGAGGGCAGGATCACGCCGGTCATCAGCGGCGGATAGAGGCCCCAGCCGTCAGTGCCGAACGCCGCCCCGGCTCCCCCGGTATAGCCGAAGAAGTTGAGACTGACCCAGTTGCGCCCCTGCTCGTCGCGGCCGCTGGTATAAGCGAGCGGCAGCTTGTGCGTGTTCACGCCGACTCGTTCG
>NZ_JAVAYM010000171.1:0-448 GCF_054185205.1 Bradyrhizobium sp. 14AA
GAACCTGTTGTCGAGCAGCCGGAAGAAGGCTGGCGTGGACGTACAGGAACGGTACTTACGGCGGTATTGCAGGATTATGGTACGCTGGCGGGGCACGATATTTATATTGCCGGACGTTTTGAGATGGCGAAAATCGCCCGCGATCTGTTCTGTCATGAGCGTAACGCGCGGGAAGATCGTCTGTTTGGCGATGCGTTCGCATTTATTTAACTATTTTATGGGACGCAGTAGCGTCCCTTTTTACGTTAGCCTACCTAAAAGTCCTCTTAAATATTAATTAATCGTAAACTATAAAACGTTATGATATTGAATATCTACAGGCTTTGTATTGCGTGTAATAAATTAAGTAATATTATGTCCTGAGGCTATCAATAAAAATAGTTAATTATATATGCTTCATTTATTTTTATAAAAGAAACATAAAAAGGAAAGTTAGTTATTTATTTAT
>NZ_JAVAYM010000172.1:0-448 GCF_054185205.1 Bradyrhizobium sp. 14AA
TCGCTCGGCGCGCAGCAGGGCGCGCTCAGCCCGCGGACCATCGCGGTGATCACCTTCGCGCTGTGCGGCTTCGCCAATTTCTCGTCGATCGCGATCCAGATGGCGGTGACGGGCAGCCTCGCCCCGAACCAGCGCCCGATGATCGCCAGGCTCGGCATCCGCGCGCTGATCGCGGGCAGCCTGGCGAACCTGATGAGCGCGGCACTGGCGGGCATGCTGATCAGCTGAGCGAAACGCGCGCCGACTCCCGCGCGCACCGGTCGGCATAGCGATGGTGCGACCAGCGCACGATCTGCGCGACGCCGATGAGCAGCACGATGCCGACCGCCGCGATCGGGACCAGCCGGCCGGCGGACAGCGTGCCGCCGAACAGCCGCTCGATCCCGCCGCCAAAGCCATAGCCGATGCCGGTGAACAACGCCGCCCAGATCGCGGCCGCCAGCGCGTT
>NZ_JAVAYM010000173.1:0-447 GCF_054185205.1 Bradyrhizobium sp. 14AA
GACGCGCCGCCTGCTGCCGCTCGCCGCCTTCGCCCTCGGCCTCGCCGGGCTCAGCGGAGCCATGGTGTTCATGCTGGCGCCCGAGAAGGCGCCCGTGCAGACGGCGAGCGTCGGCGGCCCGTTCACCCTCTTGGACCAGGACGGCAGGACGGTCACGGAGCGGGACTTCGCGGGCGCGCCCCACCTCGTCTTCTTCGGCTTCACGCACTGCCCGGACATCTGCCCGACGACGCTCCAGCAGGTCACCGACGTCCTCGGCGCGCTCGGCCGGAAGGGCCGGGACATGCGCGTGGCCTTCATCACCGTCGATCCGGAGCGCGACCGGCCGGAGGACCTGAAGGCCTACCTGTCGAGCTTCGATCCGCGCATCACCGGCCTCACCGGCAGCCCGGAGCAGGTGGCGGCGGCGGTGAAGGCCTATCGCGGCTACGCCCGCAAGGTGCCCGA
>NZ_JAVAYM010000174.1:0-446 GCF_054185205.1 Bradyrhizobium sp. 14AA
GCATGGCGCCGCCGGCGCAGGGACGGCTGCTCTGGGAGCACTGGGACCGGCCGCGGTCCTACTACTTCCCGGGCAATCACCTCTTCCACTTCGATCGCGGCGCGCACCTGCGCTCGATGGCGCATTTCCTGGCCCACGTCGGGGTGGTGGAGCGCCGTCGCGAGCGCGGCGAGCCGGGGACGAGCGCCGTCGCTGATGGCCTTCCGGCCAGCGATGCCGTGGTCGGCTATCCGCTGCTGGCCAGCGGCGTCTAGTTCGGCGCAGTCGCGGGCGCCCGCCGCGACCCTTGAGGCGCCGTTCGCGACCGCTCATGCCCGGCGAGCGACCGCCCGGTAGGCCCGCTCTTTCGCCGGGCGGCCCGCGTGTCATACTGCCCCCCGTGACCCGCACAGAACGCCATCCCGTCGCCATCGTCCGCACCTCTCCGCAGACCGTCCTCGAGGACT
>NZ_JAVAYM010000039.1:0-48572 GCF_054185205.1 Bradyrhizobium sp. 14AA
CGCCCAAGAACTGCCGGTCTGGCTACACCAATACAACTGGCACAGACCCCACGGTGGTATAGACTCCCAAACGCCGATCAGCAGGCTCGGTTTGTCCAAGGACAACCTCTTGAGGCTCCACACCTAGTGCGCAATTGCGCACGGGAGCCGGGACCCATAGCAACCGAACGTCGTTCTAGTGCGAGGACGTAACCCCGAGCCTTCGCCAAACTACGCGCTGGGGTAATGGGTCCTGGCTTTCGCCAGGACGACTGTTAGGGGCCTGGCAACACCGCCCGCAGGCCCCCATTCGTTAGTAAAGTATTTACGAACACCCCCTCGACCGGCCGTTTGGCCCGTCGAGACGACGGCGTTCCCGCCATTTTCAACGAGAATTGTATTGAAGCCTTAGGCTTAGCGGATTTTTAAGTCGCCCGGCGTAGGGTTACGGCGTGAGTTCAGTGGTTGAGAGTTTGTGAGTACGCCATGACAGAACCCCATCGCCCGAGGGTAAAATACGTCATCGGGCCGGACGGTAGTCCGTTGACGATCGCGGATCTGCCTGCACCCGGCACCAAACGCTGGGTCATCCGCCGCAAGGCTGAAGTCGTTGCCGCTGTTCGCGGCGGGCTTCTCTCCCTCGAGGAGGCCTGTAGCCGTTATACCCTGACGGTCGACGAATTCCTCTCCTGGCAGTTTTCCATCGACCAGCATGGTCTGGCGGGTCTTCGCACCACCCGCATCCAGCAATATCGCCAGTAGGCGATCCGGAAATCTGCGGCCTTTGACGAAAATCGGCCCCGCCCTGCGAGGCCGATTTTTTTCATGACGCTACTTTTGTCCGAGCTCTTAACCTTCGTTAACCATATCGAAACCATCACCTAGGCAATAATTGCCCAGTCGGCCTTTCCAGGGAAAGCAGCCGAATCTTTTGGGGCGGTTGCTTGCAAGGTCTTGCGGACTTTCTGAAGGGTATCGGCGCCGCCCGGTTCGGGGCGATGATCGCGGTCACCGCCGCGCTCGTCGGCTTTTTCGCGTTCGTCATCATGCGCGTGACCACGCCGCAGATGACGACGCTGTTCACCGACCTCTCGGTCGAAGATTCTTCTGGAATTATCAAGGACTTGGAGCGCCAAGGCATCCAGTTCGAGATCCGGAATGAGGGCAGCATCATCATGGTGCCCAAGGACAAGGTCACCCGGCTCAGGATGAAGCTCGCCGAGGGCGGCCTGCCCAAGGGCGGCGGGGTCGGCTACGAGGTGTTCGACAAGTCCGACGCGCTCGGCACCACCTCTTTCGTCCAGAACATCAATCATCTCCGCGCACTGGAAGGCGAGCTCGCCCGCACCATCCGCGCCATCGACCGCATCCAGGCGGCCCGCGTCCACCTGGTGCTGCCCGAGCGCCCGCTGTTCTCGCGCGAGGCGCCGGAGCCGTCGGCCTCGATCGTGGTGCGCGTCCGCGGCTCGCTCGAGGCCCAGCAGATCCGCGCCATCCGCCACCTCGTCGCCTCCGCCGTCAACGGGCTGAAGCCGCAGCGGGTCTCGATCGTCGACGAGGCCGGCCAGCTGCTGGCCGACGGCGCCGCGACCGATCCGGAGCAGGCGGTCGGCGACGAGCGCCGCATCTCCTTCGAGAAGCGGATGCGCAAGCAGGTCGAGGACATCGTCTCCTCCGTGGTCGGCTCGGGCCGCGCCCGGGTCCAGCTCTCCGCCGATTTCGACTTCAACAAGGTCACCCAGACCTCGGACAAGTTCGACCCCGAGGGCCGCGTGCTGCGCTCGAGCCAGACCCGCGAAGAGCAGAGCATGACCGCCGACACCAACGGCCAGGTCACCGTCAACAACGAGCTGCCCGGCAACCAGCAGAACAACGGTGTCGCGGCCAAGGACCAGAGCAAGAAGTCCGAAGAGACCAACAATTACGAGATCTCCCGCACCACCAAGACCGAGGTGACCGAGGCCGGCCGGGTCAACCGCATCTCGGTCGCGGTGCTGGTCGACGGCATCTACTCCAAGAACGACAAGGGCGAGCTGGCCTATCAGGACCGCACCAAGGAGCAACTTGACCGCATCGCCACGCTGGTGCGCTCGGCGATCGGCTTCGACCAGAAGCGCGGCGACCAGGTCGAGGTCGTCAACCTGCGCTTTGCCGACGCCCCCTCCACCGCCCCGATCGCCGAGCCCTCGGGCTTCCTCGGCATGCTCCAGTTCACCAAGGACGACGTCATGTACTTCGTCGAGCTCGGCGTGATGATGCTGCTCGGCCTCGTCGTGATGTTCATGGTGATCCGTCCGCTGGTGAAGCGCATCCTCGCCTCCGACGAAGTCGTTGCCGCCATTTCCGGCGTGCTCACCGGCCCGGCCGCCTCGGAAGAGGCCGCGCCGGCCGGCCAGCCGCTCCTGCCGAGCGGTGCCGCCAGCGCGATCGACGTCGCCACCATCCAGGGCCAGGTCCACGCCCAATCCGTTCATCGCGTCGGCGAGCTCGCCGAGCGCAACCCCAACGAAACCGTTGCCATCATCCGCCAGTGGCTGACCGAACCAGCCAAATAATCCAACGCCAAGTAACTTAAGCCAGTGAATCAAGAAGTGATCTGACATGGCCGCCAATCTGCAAAACGCCAACTCCAACGACATCACCAGCGTGATCTCCACGCTCGGCCAGCGTGCCGGCAGTCGCACGGGCAAGGCCGAAGCGGTGGCGGGGCCGAAGCGCGCCGCGATCCTGATGCTGGCGCTGGGTGAGCAGTATGGCGGCAAGATCTGGGGACTGCTCGACGACGACGAGGTGCGCCAGCTCTCGCTGGAGATGTCGACGCTCGGCACCGTCGAGGTCGATACGGTCGAGGACATGCTGCTCGAATTCGTCTCGCGCATGTCGGCCTCCGGCGCGCTGATGGGCAATTTCGACGCCACCGAGCGCCTGCTCCAGCAATATCTGGCGCCGGAGCGCGTCAACGGCATCATGGACGAGATCCGCGGCCCCGCAGGCCGCAACATGTGGGAGAAGCTCTCCAACGTGCAGGAAGAGGTGCTCGCCAACTATCTCAAGAACGAATATCCGCAGACCATCGCGGTCGTGCTGTCGAAGCTGAAGCCGGAACATGCCGCCCGCGTGCTCGGCATCTTCCCCGAGGAGCTCGCACTCGACGTCGTCAACCGCATGCTGAAGATGGAGGCGGTGCAGAAGGAGGTGATCGAGAGCGTGGAGAAGACGCTGCGCACCGAGTTCATGTCCAATCTGTCACAGACCCGCCGGCGCGACGCCCACGAGGTGATGGCCGAAATCTTCAACAATTTCGACCGCCAGACCGAAACCCGCTTCATCACCTCGCTGGAAGAGGACAACCGCGAATCCGCCGAGCGCATCAAGGCGCTGATGTTCACCTTCGACGATCTGGTGAAGCTGGATTCCGGCTCGGCCCAGACCCTGATGCGGAACGTCGACAAGGACAAGCTCGGCGTCGCGCTCAAGAGCGCCAACGAGGACGTCCGCAACTTCTTCTTCGGCAACATGTCCTCGCGCGCGGCCAAGATGCTCCAGGACGACATGGCGGCGATGGGCCCGGTGCGCCTGCGCGACGTCGACGAGGCCCAGGCGCTGCTGGTCAACCTGGCCAAGGACCTCGCCGCCAAGGGCGAGATCATGCTGACCAAGAACCGCGCCGACGACGAGCTGGTGTATTGATGGGCGCTCCGGCCAAATTCCTGTTCGACACCGACTTCGCGGCGCCCGAGCGGACGACGCGCGAGAAGGCTGCGACCGCCGCCGAGATCGCCCAGAAGATCGCGGAAGCCGAGGCGCGTGCCTATCAGGAGGGCTTTGCCGCCGGCCAGCACGAGGCCAAGGCCGAGAGCGACCGCCGCGTCGCGCTCGCCATGGAGGAGATCAACATCGGTGTCCGGGGCATCGCATCCGGCATCGGCAACATCGAATTCAAGATGGAGACCGAGGCGGTCGACGTCGCGGTCGCGGTGGCGCGCAAGCTGTGCGCCGACCTCGTCGCCGCCGAGCCGCTCGGCGAGATCGTCGCGCTGGTCAAGGACTGTTTCTCGCACCTGGTCGCAACGCCGCATCTCGTCGTCCGCATCAACGATTCGCTCTACGACGCCGCGCGCGAGAAGATCGAGCGCCTCGCCAAGCAGAGCGGCTTCGAGGGCCGGCTGGTGATCCTCGCCGAGCCTGAAATTACCACCGGCGACTGCCGGATCGAATGGGCCGATGGCGGCGTCGTGCTGGAGCGCGGCGCCATCGCAGCCAAGATCGACGAAATGGTCGGACGCTATATCGCGTCCCGCAGGGGGAGCTAAGCCATGAGCGACACCGACGGACAGGTCCCGCTGCCCGATCTCAACGGCCCGATGCCGCCTGCCGGCACCGACGTCGGCTACAACGAGGACGAATACGCGACGCGCGCCGCCGCCGACCTCGAGGCGGTGTTCGACGTGCCGGTGCAGGTCTCGGCGGTGCTCGGCCGCTCTAAGATGGACGTGAGCGAGCTGTTGAAGCTCGGACCCGGCACCGTGCTCGAGCTCGACCGCCGCGTCGGCGAGGCCATCGACATCTACGTCAACAACAAGCTGGTCGCCCGCGGCGAAGTCGTCCTGGTCGAGGACAAGCTCGGCGTGACCATGACCGAAATCATCAAGACCGAACGCGCCTAAAGCGATCGCAGGAATGACGCGCGGCAGCGCGACCAGACGGACAGGAGATTGACATGCGGCTTCTCATCGTTGGCACATTGAAGGGCCAGCTCACCACCGCCACCAAGATCGCGATGGAGAACGGCGCCACCGTGACCCATGCCGAGGATCACGAGCAGGCGATGCGCGTGCTGCGCGGCGGCAAGGGCGCAGACCTCCTGCTGGTCGACGTCGCCCTCGACATCCGCGACCTCGTGATGCGGCTGGAAGCCGAGCACATCCACGCCCCGATCGTCGCCTGCGGCATCACCAACGACGCCCGCGCGGCGGTCGCCGCGATCCATGCCGGCGCCAAGGAATACATCCCGCTGCCGCCCGAGCCGGAGCTGATTGCCGCGGTGCTGGCCGCGGTCGCCAACGATTCCCGCGAGCTGGTCTATCGCGACGAGGCGATGGCGAAGGTCATCAAGCTCGCCCAGCAGATCGCGGGCTCGGACGCCTCGGTGATGATCACCGGCGAATCCGGCACCGGCAAGGAAGTGCTGGCCCGCTATGTCCACACCCGCTCGACCCGCGCCAAGCGCCCGTTCATCTCGATCAACTGCGCCGCGATCCCCGAGCACCTGCTGGAGTCCGAACTGTTCGGCCACGAGAAGGGCGCCTTCACCGGCGCGGTCGCCCGCCGCATCGGCAAGTTCGAGGAGGCGACCGGCGGCACGCTGCTGCTGGACGAAATCTCCGAGATGGACGTCCGACTGCAATCCAAGCTGTTGCGCGCCATCCAGGAGCGCGTGATCGACCGCGTCGGCGGCACCAAGCCGGTGCCGGTGGACATCCGCATCATCGCGACCTCGAACCGCAACCTCGCCGAAGCCGTGCGTGAGGGCACGTTCCGCGAGGACCTGCTGTTCCGCCTCAACGTCGTGAATTTGAAGATCCCGCCGCTGCGCGAGCGCCCTGCCGACATCCTCGAGCTTGCCCAGCACTTCGTGAAGAAATATGCCGAGGCCAACGGCGTGCCGATGCGCCCGATCTCGGCGGAGGCGCGCCGCGTGCTCTCCACCAACCGCTGGCAGGGCAACGTCCGCGAGCTCGAGAACACCATGCACCGCGCGGTGCTGATGGCACAGGGCGACGAGATCGGCCCCGACGCGATCATCACCCCGGACGGCGATCGTCTCGATCTCGCCAAGACGGCGCCGGCCGTGGCGCACGCGACGATGGCCGCCGAGCAGGTGACGCGGGCACTTGTCGGGCGCACCGTCGCCGATGTCGAGCGCGACCTGATCCTGGAGACGCTGAAGCACTGCCTCGGCAACCGCACCCATGCCGCCAACATCCTGGGCATCTCGATCCGCACCCTGCGCAACAAGCTCAACGAATACGCCGACGGCGGCATTCCGATCACGCCGGCGGGGACACCGGGTGAGTATCCGCGGATGCCGATGATAGGGGCGTAGCGGCGCCGTCCAGGCTGTTTGAGACAATGCGAATGCCCGGGCCAGTCCCGGGCATTTTTGTTTTTGCTGGATTGAATGCAAGCGCCGCACCCCCAGTGTCGTCCTGGCGAAAGCCAGGACCCATTACCCCAGGGAGGAATTTGGCGAAGATTCGTCGTCCGGTACTCCTGCCGCCCATACTCGATAGATTCCGCGGTATGGGTCCTGGCTTTCGCCAGGACGACGCTGTGGAGGCATTGTGCGTCCCAATCCACAGCACGCGACATGGCGGCACCGCATTCGGCGACTAGGTCGCGCTTGCACAAGGCTTTATAAGCGCGGAGAGAACCACGCGAGGAACCACATGTCTCAAGCTCAAATCACGGACTGGCTGGCGTCGCAGCGACAGGCGATGATCGATCTGCTGCGCGATGTCGTGAACATCGATTCCGGGTCCTATGACAAGGAAGGCGTCGATGCCGTCGGTGCGCGGTTCGAGCGGCATTTTGCCGAGCACGGCATTCCGTTCCGGCGCGAGGCCAACGCCACCTTCGGCGATGCGATCCATGCCGAGGTGGCAAAGCCCGGCAGCAACGAGAAGCCGGTGCTGTTGATGGGGCATCGCGACACCGTGTTCGGCAAGGGCGAGGCCGGGCGGCGTCCGTTCACCATCAAGGATGGCCGCGCCTATGGACCTGGCGTCGCCGACATGAAGTCCGGCGTCGTCATGAACGTGTTCGTGGCGACCGCCTTCCATAAGTTCGGCGGCTCACCGCATCCGATCAAAGTACTGATCACCTCGGACGAGGAGATCGGCTCGCCCTCCTGCCGCCCGGTGATCGAGCGCGAAGGGCGCGCCGCCCGCGCCGTGTTCAACTCCGAGCCTGGCCGCCCGACCGGCAATGTCGTGACGGGGCGCAAGGGCGGTATCTTCATGCACATGACCATCACCGGAAAGGCCGCGCATTCCGGCGCCAATTTCGCCGCCGGCATCAGCGCCATCGGCGAGCTCGCGCACAAGATCGTGCAGATCCACGCGCTGACCGATCTCGACAAGGGCATCACGCTCAATGTCGGCCTCGTCTCGGGCGGGCAGTCCGTCAACACCACGGCGCCCTCCGCCGAGGGCCAGATCGACATGCGCTATGTCGATCCGGCCGACCGCGCGACGGTGATGGCCGCAATCGAAAGGATCATCGCGACCTCTTACGTGCCGGGCACGAGTGCAACGCTGACGATCAAGGGCGAGTTCGTGCCGGTGGTGCAGAGCGCGGAGTCGAAGGCGCTGTTCGAAGGTTATCAGGCCGCCGCAAGGCAGGTCGGCCTCACCACGCTGCAGGGCGAGTTCTCCGGCGGCTGCGCCGATTCCGGCTTCACCGCAGCGGTGGGCACGCCGACCATCTGTGGCCTCGGTCCGGTCGGCGGGCTCGCTCACACGCCGGAGGAATATCTCGAGATCGACAGCATCGTGCCGCGCGCGCAGGCGCTGGCGCTGGCGATTTTGCGGGGGTGAATCAAGGTGCCGGTGCTTTGTAGGGTGGGTTAGCCCTGCGGCCGCGCGAAGCGCAGTCGCTCGGCGTAACCCACCTCTTCTGCTTCCGCGGAAATAGACAGCGGTGGGTTACGCCTTCGGCTAACCCACCTACGGGACCGACCAAGCCTCACGAATAACTCGGCGCATCCGGCTTGCGGAAAATATGGATGGGGTCGCCCGGCACGATCGGCTGTCCCGAGAACATCGCGTAGGCGTAGAGCGCGAGATAGGCGAGCGCCAGCGCGCCGACGGCGTAGAAGGCCCAGGTCGCGACGCGCTTCATCGTTCCGCTCCACCGCCCTCCGGCGGGAAGGCTCAGGCAGCGCTTCTAGAGCGATGACGGGGAAAAGGCCAGCCTGCGCGGAAATCGGCGATCAGGCGCCGCGCCGACCGTGCGTGGGAACGCTCACTTCGGCAAGCCTGGCGGCGTCTTCGTCCTGATCGACCGCCACATACTGGCCGTGCCAATAGGCCAGCGCAGCGTTGCGGGTCGAATTCCTGACGTCCCTGACACGGCCGATGACGATGCCGTGCGAGTGCCGCTCAACGATCTCCTCGACCTCGCAATCGACGGCGGACAAGGCCCCGACCAGCAGGGGAACGCCGGAGACTGATGTCACCCACTGGGCGCCGGCAAAGCGATCGGCGCCCTTGAGGCCGCCCTTGCCCGCAAAGCGCTCGGCGACATCGAGTTGATCCGCATTGAGGATGTTCACGCCGAAAGCGCCGTAACGGCGGATCAGCGGAAAGGACGAGGCATCGCGGTTGATGCTGACCAGCAGCGTCGGCGGATCGACCGACAGCGAGGTGACCGAGGTCACCGTCATGCCGGTGATGTCCCTGCCCCGCCCGGCGGTGATGACGCTGACGCCACCGGTGAGGTGACGCATGGCGCCGCGGAAATCGGCAGACGAGACGAGGGTATCGGGCATGATATTGCGGGGGACTACGTTCATGGCATGCTCCCCCGAAAGCGGGGTTCCCTTGTATTTAGGTACGATCGTCCGCCGACAACAGATGGCTCAGGATCGAGCCTTCGAGGCCCGCAAGCTCGACCGAACCACGTTCACGGGGGCGGGCCGCGTTAACCGTAACGTCCTGGGCAATCCGCCCCTCCTCGATCACCAGCACCCGGTCGGCCAGCGCGACGGCTTCCGCGACGTCGTGGGTGACCAGGATCGCGGTAAAGCCCTGGTCGCGCCAGACGCGCTCCAGCAGGCGCTGCATCGAGATCCGGGTCAGCGCATCCAGCGCGCCGAGCGGCTCGTCGAAGGCGAGCACGCGCGGACGGGACACCAGCGCGCGGCCAAGCGCGACGCGCTGCTTCTGGCCGCCCGACAGCACCGAGGGCCACTGGTCGCGCTTGTCGGCAAGCCCAACCTCGGTCAGCGCCTTCTCCGCGCGCGCATGCGCATCGCCGGACGCACGCTCGCGGCCGAGGCCGACCTCGACATTGGCGAGCACGCGGGCCCAGGGCAACAGCCGCGGCTCCTGGAACATGACGCGGATGTCTTCGGGCTGGGTATCCTGGCCGAAGCTGATGCTGCCTGCGTCGATCCTTTCCAGGCCGGCGATCAGCCGCAAGAGCGTGCTCTTGCCGCAGCCGCTTTTTCCCACGATGGCGACGAACTGGCCGGCGGGGATATGCAAATCGATGCCGCGCAGCACCTCATTGTCGCCGAAGGATTTTCGCAGGCCGCGGATGCTGAGCGGCAGACCGCTGCCCTGCACTTGGCGTTTTTCTTGGCGTTCTTCTTGGCGCTCCTCGCGCACCACACGGGCGTGAGGGGCGAAATTGGCGCGGCTGGCGAGCTCGGTTTCCGGAAGAGACGTACGAAGGGCTGTCTGCATGTGATTCCCAGTATTTCTGCTCAACGTTTCCAATAGGCGGGGTGCCAGGAGAGGGTCAGGCGCTCCAGCACGCGGGAGGCGCTGTCGGCGAGCTTGCCGAGCAGGGCGTAGATCAGGATCGAGAGCACGACGACGTCGATCAGCATGAACTCGCGCGCCTGCATCGCCATGTAGCCGAGGCCGGAGGAGGCCGCGATGGTCTCGGCGACGATCAGCGTCAGCCACATGATGCCGAGCGCGAAGCGGATGCCGACGAAGATCGAGGGCAGCGCGCCCGGGAAGATCACGCGGCGGAACAGCTCGCCGTCGGTCATGCCGTAGATGCGGCCCATCTCGATCAGCTGCGGATCGACGGTGCGGATGCCGTGCAGCGTGTTGAGGTAGACCGGGAAGAACACGCCCAGCGCCACCAGGAACAGCTTTGCGCTCTCGTCGATGCCGAACCACAGGATGACCAGCGGGATCAGCGCCAGATGCGGCACGTTGCGCACCATCTGCAGCGTGGTGTCGGTGAGCTTTGCGGAAAGCTGCGACAGGCCGTTGGCGAGCCCGAACGCAAAGCCGATGCTGCCGCCGATCAAAAAGCCGATCGAGGCGCGCCAGAACGAGACCCAGATGTTGCGGACGAGCTCGCCGGAGAGCAGCAGCTTCCAGCCCGCCAGCGCGACGTTGCTCGGCGCCGGCAGCACGCGCGTCGGCACGAAGCCGGTGACGCAGGCGACCTGCCAGATCGCGATGATGGCGAGCGGCACGATCCACTGGATCAGGCCTTCGACCCGCGGCAGGCGGAAGCTGCGCGGAAGTGAAACGCTGTCGATCAGGCTCATGACTGCGACACCCGATGCTGCGGACGGAAATCGCTGCCGACCGTCTCGCCGAAGGGACCGCCGTTGAAGTGCAGCTTGGTCACGTTGGAGGGCTGCTCGAGCGAGAGCAGCGGGAACACCAGCTCGGCGAAGCGATAGGCTTCCTCCAGATGCGGGTAGCCCGACATGATGAAGGTATCGATGCCGATGTCCTGATACTCCCTGATGCGGGCCGCGACGGTCTGGGCGTCACCGACCAGCGCCGTGCCGGCGCCGCCGCGCACGAGGCCGACGCCGGCCCACAGGTTCGGGGCAATCTCGAGCTTGTCGCGCTTGCCACCATGGAGCTGCGCCATGCGCTGCTGACCGACGGAATCCATGCGGGCGAAGTTCTTCTGCGCCAGTGCGATGGTGTCGTCGCTGACATGCTTGATCAGCTCGTTGGCAGCCTGCCACGCCTCGTCATTGGTCTCGCGGACGATCACGTGAAGGCGGATGCCGAAGGACAGCTTGCGGCCACGCGCGGCGGCGACTTCCCTCACCTTCGCGATCTTCTCGGCGACCAGGGCCGGCGGCTCACCCCAAGTGAGATATTTGTCGACGGTGTCGACCGCGACGTCGATGCCGGCATCGGACGAGCCGCCGAAATACAGCGGCGGCCGCGGCGACTGCACCGGCGGGAACAACAGCTTGCCGCCCTCGACATGGATGTGCTTGCCCTCGACATTGACGGTCTTGCCGGCAAGCAGGTCGCTATAGACGTTGAGGAACTCGCGGGTGACCTCATAGCGCTCGTCATGGCCGAGGAAGATGCCGTCGCCCTTGTTCTCGACGGGATCGCCGCCGGTGACGACGTTGACGAGAAGCCGGCCGTTGGTAACGCGGTCGAGCGTCGCCGTCATGCGCGCGGCAACGCTCGGCGATTGCAGGCCAGGGCGGACGGCCACGAGATAGCGCAGACGCTCGGTGAAGGGCGCGACTGCCGAGGCGACGATCCAGGAATCTTCGCACGACCGCCCCGTCGGCAACAGCACGCCGAAATAGCCGAGCTGGTCGGCGGCCTGCGCGATCTGGCGCAGATAGTTGAAATTGACCTCGCGGCCGCCGATGCCCGTGCCGAGATAACGGCCGTCGCCGTGGGTCGGCAGGAACCAGAGGATGTTGGCGTTGGATTGCTTACTCATGTGCTTGCTCATGATCCTGGCTTGCGCGCCACGTCGGAAATCTTGATGGATTTGGGGATCAGGCTGAGTGCGAAGAACGCATCCGCAACCTGCTGCTGGTCGGCGATGACGGCATCGGTGATCGGCTTGATGCCGTAGGACTGCCGCCTCAAGGCCACCTCGACCACCGGCACCGACAGGCCAATCGCCGGCGCCAATTGCTCGGCAACCGCATGGATGTCGCCCTTGGCCCAGTCGTCGACAGTGCTGAGCTCGGCGAGCACGGCATCGACGACCTTCGGATTGGCCTCGAGGAATTTCTTCGAGGAGAAATAGAACTGGTAGTTGGCGACGATGCCGACGCCGTCAGCCAGCGTGCGCGCACCGGTGGCGGCTTCCGCCGCGGCCTGGAACGGATCCCAGATCACCCAGGCATCGACCGCGCCGCGCTCGAAGGCGGCGCGGGCATCGGCCGGCGCGAGGAACACCGGTTCGATCTCGGAATACTTCACGCCGGCCTTCTCCAGCGCCTTGACCAGGAGATAGTGGACGTTGGAGCCCTTGTTCAGCGCAACCTTCTTGCCCCTGAGCTCGGCGACCGATTTCAGCGGGCTGTCCTTCGGCACCAGGATCGCCTCGCCCTTCGGCGCCGGCGGCTCATAGGCGACATACTGGATCGGCGCACCGGCGGCCTGCGCGAAGATCGGCGGAGCTTCGCCGGTGTTGCCGAAATCGATCGCGCCGACATTAAGCGCTTCGAGCAGCGGCGGGCCGGAGGGGAATTCGGTCCACACCACCTTGTAGCCGTCGGCGGCGAGCTTCGGCTCCAGCGAGCCCTTGCTCTTGAGCAGCACCAGCTTGCCGTATTTCTGGTAGCCGATGCGGACCACCTTGTCCTGACCGTAGGAGGTGCCGACCGCGGCGGCGACGATGCCGATCGACAGCACGACGGCTGCGATCAGACGCTGGATGATACGCCTCATGTTCAGACCTTTTGAAATGGGGAGAGTGGTCGGCACGGTCAGGCTGCCGGATTGCGCCAGACGATGTCGCGGATGACGATCGGCTTCGGGATCAGGCCGAGCTTGTGGAAGCGGTCGGCGACGCCCTGCTGGGTCACGACGATATCGTCGGTGACGGGGCCGACCACGAAATTCGCGCGGTTGGCGGCAACCGTCTGGATGTCCAGCGGAACGCCGGTGATCGCGGCGAGCGATTTGGCGACCTCGTCGCGATGCTGTTCGGCCCATTTGCCGGCCGCGGTCGTCACGTCGACGATCTGTTGCAGGATCGCCCCGTTATTCTTCGCGAAGTCGCGGTTGGCGATGTAGAAGGAATTGGTCTTGGTGACCTCGCGCGCATTGATCAGGATGCGGCCGTTCTGCTTGGTCTCGCCGATCGCGAAATACGGATCCCAGATCGCCCAGGCCTCGATGCTGCCATTGGCGAAGGCAGGTCCGGCGTCCGGCGGCGTCAGATAGACCGGCGTGATGTCGGCATAGGTGAGGCCGGCCTTCTCAAGCGTCTGCACCACGACGTTGTGGGCGCTCGATCCCTTGGTGAAGCCGATGCGCTTGCCCTTCAGGTCGGCGATGACGCGGATCGGCGAATCCTTCGGCACCAGGATGCCCTGGCCGTTGGTGATGGGCTGGCCGGCGGCATAGACGATCGCGGCACCCGCGGCCTGCGCGAACACCGGCGGGGAATCACCGACCGCGCCGAAATCGACGCTGCCGACATTCATCGCCTCCATCATCGGCGGGCCCGAGGAGAACTCGACCCACTTCACCTCGATGCCCTGCGCGTTGAAATGTTTTTCCAAGGAAGCCTGCTGACGCGTAATGACCAGCACGCCGGTCTTCTGGTAGCCGATACGAATTTCCTTCACCGCGCCTTGCGCGATCGCGGGCGCAGACAGCGCCGCGAGCGCTGCGGTTCCAGCAGATAGCTTCAGAAAGTCCCGACGTCGCATTCCACACTCCCGGCCGCGGGCGGCCGTCATCATTCGCGTTTCGAGAATGATGGTGCGCCTTATCGGGGGTGTCGAGACGCGCGGAAAAATAGCGATGCGCGCACTGCGCGCGTGGCAGAGCGCATGATTAATCTTTCAAGCGGCCGAGTGAATGCAGAGAGAATTTTTCCGCACGGGAATGTGAGAGCCGCACGGATTCGGACCGACGCTCTCATGGCCGAAACATGAAATGTCGAAACAACCCCATGCACAGTAGCCCAAGCTTGGAAAAACAACGACTTACGAATTATCCGAAATCGACTTGACCCGTCGGGCAAAACAGGAGCATGATGGCATCGTGGCGGACTGGGCTGCTGAGGCGCGCAGCTGTCTCCGCCACCTCCGCTGTCATTCCCCGCGAAGGCGGGGAATCCAGTATTCCATTCCAGAGACGCCAGCGCTTCACACAACTGCCGCGGCGTACTGGATCGCCCGCCCCAGTGCGCAACTGCGCACAAGGCGGGCGATGACACCGAACGTATGACGCGAAGCGTGCCTCGATCCCGCGCGCAGGCACCTGCTCGGCCTAATGCCACCTCACCGGCAGATTCTGCAGCCCACGGAACGCCCAGCCGCCGATCCGCACCGGCTCGTCATCGGCGATCTCCAGCTGCTTGGCACGCGCAAACACGGTCGGCAGCGCGACGTCGGCGATCATCGCGCGCGAGGCCCAGGCACCGGCGCAGAAGTGCGGGCCGGCGCCGAAGGCGACGCTCTTGGACGTATCGCGACGTACATCGAATTCGTCGGCGCGCTCAAAATGCTTCTCGTCGCGATTGGCCGAGCCGAACATCAGGAACACGCGCTCGTCCGTCTCGAAGGCAACGTCGCGGATGCTCCACGGCTTGGCGATGCGTCGCGGCGACATGCCGATCGGCGAGATCCAGCGGGCATATTCCTCGAACGCCTCGAGCCAGGTCACCTCACCCTTGCGCACGAGATAGAGCTGCTCGGGATGGGCCAGCAGCGCCCACACCGTGCCGGCGATGGCCTTGCGCGGCTCGTTCTGGCCGCCCGAGATCGCGAGTTTGACGTTCGCGCGCACGCTCTCCATGGCCATGCCGGAAGCGAGCAGCACGCCGAGGATGCTCTGATCCGGGTTTTTGCGCATGACCGGCAGGATGTCGTCGATGGCGGCATCGATGCCCGACGTCGCAGCATGGCAGCGCGCCTCGATCGCGGGATCGCCGGCATAGTTGGCGATGCCTTCGATCATGCCCTGCGACCACGCATCCATGTCCTGAAAGCCGATATTGGTGAGGCCGGTGATCGACTTCAGGCATTCGCCTGAGAACGGCAGCGCGAAGTCGCGCATGAAATCGATCCGCCCCGGCTCGATCGCGTCGATGATGCGATCGGCATGGGCCTGGAACTGCGCGGTCCAATGTGCCTTCACCGTTCTCGGCGACACCGTCGGAAACATCGCGCGCCGCTCGACCTGATGCGCCTCGCCGTCCTTGCGCATCATGTTGTGCCCCATCAGCCGGTTCATCAGGCCTGCGGGCTGGTGCGAGGAGAACACGTCGATCTGCTTCTCTGAGATCGAGATGTCGTCGCGGCAGCTGAGCAACGTCGAGCCGAGCTGCGGCACGAAAGCGATCGGCGCCTCCTTGCGCATTTTGGCAAGCATCGGATAGGGATCGGCCCAGAACGCGGCAGGATCGATGTCGATGCGCGGCGCGGTGCTCAAGCTTCGCTCCCTTGTTGTTCTCCTCGATACCAAGGCTAGCGCCTTCGGGGCCCGCCGTCTGTCCCCATCAATTGGGACAGGCGGCCTCGGGACATGTCTTCAGGAGTGAAATCATGTGTCACTCAAATTCACAAATCGACGCGTTCGATGCTCCAGTCGATCAAGGGAAGTTTCGGCATCTCGCGTCCGTCATCGACGCCGATCTCCGCCTTGATCGTTCGTTCGAGCTTGTCGCTCATCGCGGCGATCAGCGAAGCGTTGCCGGCCCTGTCCACGGCCAGGTTCTTCATCTCGTCAGGATCGTTATTCAGATCAAACAGTTCGACGTCGTTGTGCTTGTACAGCTCATCCAGGCTTGCGGGACGATTGCGCTCTCCGGGAGCGAAATAGCGCGTGAACTTGTAGCGGCCGTCAAACATGGAACGCAGGCTGCCGCGCTTCTTCAGATCAGGCTTGAACCCGTGCTTGAGGAGCTCCACCGCGGGCTTCTTGCCTGCAACGCGCGCATCCGCAACGACCTGCCACAAGGTGCTGTCGTTGGCACCAAGGCCACTATACGTGAACAGGGCCGCCTCGCGTGACGCATGAACATCCGCCGCACCAGGGTTCGTCAGCAGGCTCGTCATGTCCTTCCCGGGCAAGGTGCGTCCGGCGATCTCGCCCGATTTGCTCGCGGGTATTCCGGCGATCGACAGCAGCGTCGGCACGACATCGATATGTCCGGTCAATGCGCGGCATTCCTGGCCTCCGCGGACATCCGGATGCACCATGTAGAACGGGAGATGAGTCGTCTCCTCGTAGGCGAACGGGCCTTTGCCGTGCAATCCATGCGCTCCCGCCATCTCACCGTGGTCGGAGGTGAAGCAGATGACGGTATTGTCGGTCAGCCCGAGCGCATCCAGCTCCTGCAGGACCCGATCGACCTGCAAATCGACAGAACGCACGCAATTGACGTAATAGTCGTGGAAGCGCCGCCAACGCTCCTCCTCCGGCGGGATATGGCCGAGCACGTAGTCCCAGACCTTCAGAAATTCGCCGTGAGCCTTCGGGCGCCCGGCTGCGTCCATGGGCTCCTTGATGTTCTTCGGCAGTGAGACGTCCCAGGTGGCCTTGAACATCTGGTGTTCAGGCGCGCGCGCCGCGTGCTTGATCAAGGCTCCGGTGTCCTGGACTTTTTCCCCGGGACGATCAGTATTGAAATACATGACGTCGTGTGGATTGACGAGGCTGACGAACAGGGCCCACGGCTTGCTGTCATCGGTCAGCGGACGTCCATTGCGGCGCAGCCAGGTGATCGCACTGCTGGCGATCAGCGGATCGAACTGATATCCGCCGAGCGTGTGACCAATGATGTCTCCGACAGAGAAATAATCCGAGAAGCCGTACTCGTCCATTTCCTTGGTGAACAACCGGTCCGGATCCTCGCTGTCGAACTTGCGGTTGAGGTGCCATTTGCCCTTGTAAGCCGTGTAGTAGCCCGCCTTCCGCAACATGTGGCCGATGGTCGGTATCTTGGTCGACAGATTCCTGACCCATGGCACGTCGCAATTTTCAAACATCCGGTTGTCGGGTGTTTGAAGCCCGGTCAAGAGCACAGCACGCGAAGACGTGCACATCACCGCCGGACAATAGTGATTGTGAAAGGTCACGCCCGTTTTCTGCAGGCGCTCATGAGCAGGCAAGGACAGACCAGGCGCCCATTTCGTGCTGTAGCGCTCCTGGTCCGTGAAGATGAAGAGAATGTTGGGTCTGCCGCGGCTCGTCCGCTGGCGCGGTGGTTCAGGCGACGTCTCCGCCTGCGCTGCCTGCAGCGCGGAATCCAACGTCGTACCGCCAAAGGCCGCCGCTGCCGCGCCGGCTAGCCCAAGAAATTCGCGTCTTGAACTCCCTCCAGATACCGCGCCGTCGTCCTTCATCGCCGCCTCCAAATAGAACTATTGCTACACGAGCTGAAAATCCTTGGATTGTCTTCATCGGCGTATTGAATGGATCAGAGCTTAGATTGCCGCGCCACTCAAGTCGTCCAAGCCGGTACAATGGTGAGGCATCCGTCAGCCAACAGGTTGGGACCAGCAGTTGTTGAGACGCGGCCGGACTGTTCTACCGTGCTGCTTGATTGTGTCAGCCGCATTTTGGTGCTCACCTTCGAGGGTGTGCTCATCCGGTGTCTTCTCAATCGATGCGCCCGGCACGCTCGAACGCTGTCGGCAGCGCGACGTCGGTGATCATTGCGCGCGAGGCGCAGACGCCGGCGGGGTGCTTGCGCATCTTTCGCGAGCATCGGACAGGGGTCGGCCCAGAATCCAATGTCGATGCGCGGCGCAGCGCTCGAGCTTCGCTCCCTTGTCGTCTCCTCGACACCAAGGCAAGCGCCTTCGGAAGGCGGCCGTCTGTCCCCCCGCGATTGGGGCAGGCAGGCTGCAAACCATTCCTGACCGGCGAGCCATGCCCCCGAGACCTGAGATCGCGCCGCCGGGATAAACCCGAGGACTCTCAAATAGTTGAAATATGACCATGACTTCTGCCATGCGTCCACCCAGGCCCACTCGGGAAAAAGTAGCAATTGAGTTCCACTGAAACGGGTTGCTATCAAGGGCCTTGGACGAGCGAAGCACAACGGCTCATACGGAAATGCGCGCCGCGCCTCTGAAGGATCGGTCGAATCTGATGGGTTCATCGCGAACAATGACGGGCATCGATTTCGAGCACATCGTGGATCGCATCCATGAGGCCGCGACTGTCCCGGAGCTCTGGCCGGACGTCCTGGAAGACATCGCTCATGCCGCAGGTGCGCATGGCATGGTCATGATTACTTCGGACTCCGATCAGTGGGCCGGCGTCTGGAATGGCGTCGTGACGTCGCCGTCGATCCGCGAGGCATTCTCGGCGTTCCTGCGTAGCGACCTCTCCAGCCGGACGGAGACGACCCCGCGACTCCTGGCGCTTGATCACCCCGGCTTCGTCGGCGAGCAGGAGGCGTTTTCGCCGGAGGAATGGGAGCGCGATCCATATCGCGTGGAATGGAACAAGGTGTGGGGCTTCGAGCACGCTTGCGCGACGGCCGTCCGTAGCCCTTCCGGTGAGATCATCGTTTTCCATATGGAAAGATTGGCCGGCCGCCCCGCTTTTTCGCGGCAGGATCTCGATTTTCTCGACCGGTTTCGTCCCCATCTCGCGCGGGCAGCCCTGCTGTCAACGCGCTGGCGTCTCACGCGGATGCGGGCGGCGACCGAGGCATTGTCGCTGGTCGGTTTGCCAGCCCTCGCGATCACGCGCTCCGGACGGGTTTTGGCAGCGAACGCCTTGATCGAAGCCATGACGGACGTTCTGCATTGGTTGCCGAAGGACCGGATCGCCATAAAAGACCGCGCGGCCGACGCCCTGCTTCGCGCCGGCCTGACTCAACTCGATTCGCCGGACAAAGCCGTGTGCTCGTTCGCCGCGCGTCGCACCAGCGATCTCGATCGGGTGGTCCTTCATCTCGTTTCGATGCCGGGTGAAGCACGCGATCTATTTGATGGGGCGGTTGGCCTCCTCATTGCGACGCCAGTCACCGCCTCCCAGGCACCGAGCCTGGCGCTCATTCGTGGCCTGTTCGATCTCACCCCCAGCGAGGCGCGCGTTGCGCGCGGAATCGCGCAAGGACAGACGACCGGCGACATCGCGGCGCACCACGGGCTAAGTCGCGAAACAATCCGCACGCAGATCAAGGCAGTCCTGGCCAAGACGGGTACGCGCAACCAGAAGAGCGCAGCTGCGCTGTTCGGGGCCATCCCCAAATTGCCACTTAATGATTGAGGCCAAGCCTAATCAAGCCAGACCGGCAAGCTCCCCTTCACCCAAATGGGTGAAGACACCAGGTCGCCCTCCGGGTTCAACTCCGCCCAAGTTGGATGTCTGACGAGAAGCGGCGGGGATGGCAAGACCGGAGTTTTCGATTTTCGAAGTGACCTTGGCACAGCGCAGGCGAAGGAAATGGACCTGGAGCGTCTGCACCGTCCAGGGCGCGGTCGTGATGCAGGGCCGGGAATCCAGTCGACCCGCCGCAAAGTACCAAGCCGAAAGAGCGCTGTTCATGCTGCTGCTCACCGCGCCCTATCGGTCGCGACTTTCCGTGTAGCGGGCGCTCATTGAGCGCGGCATGGTTGCCGGCGCCTCAATTCAGACTGCGCGTGAGCAGGCGCAGCACGATCGCAAACAGCTCGTTCTGCGAGGAGATGCCGAGCCGCTCATAGGCGCGCTTGCGGTAGGTCAGCGTCGAATGCAGGCTGATGCCGAGTTCTTGCGAGATCGCTTCGGAGCTGAAGCCTGCGAGGATGCGGCGGCAGACATCCTGCTCGCGCGGCGTCAACGCGGAGAGTGGCGCGCGCGTCGCGAACAGCGTCGCGAGGTCGGGCGCTGCCTTCTCCTGAAAATGGCGCGCGATACTTGCGGCGATCGCGGGTCCGATGACCTGAAGCCGTTCGCGCTGCGCGGAGCTGAAACGCCCCTGCGCCGTGATGCGGTAGAAGTTGACGTAGAAGCAGGTGTCGCCGGTCCAGATCGCGGCGGCGCATTTATCGACGATGTTGGAGTCCTGGAAGAAGATTTTCCGGTAGCGCGCGCCGTACATGCGCGGGGCGAAGGCCGGCAGCATGATCGGCCCATCGCCCTCGCCTTCGAACAGCGTATCGCGATTGGGATCGGATTCGTGGAACTGGCCGGCATAGGCCGCGCCGAGATCGCCGCCGATCGGGATATTGCCGGCATCGAGCAGACAACTCGCAGCGCCGGCCCGGCGCAGCGCGAACACCATGCAATGGCCCACATCGGCCTGCCGGCGCAGCGTGTCGATCAGAACATTCGGGAAATCGGAGCGGCCGATGGCGAGCACCGCGGACGTGACATCACCCGCCGACGGATTTGCAGGCACCGCCTGAGACCGCATAGTTTTCCTCCGCAAGACGTTGTTTTGCGAGAGGATAGCAGCAAGCTGATTTCCGCGGAAGGCCGAGAGGCCAGCGTCTGCGGACACAGGCCGCAATCACGCTTCGGGGGAATGCAAGGGCGCCCGGAAGCGCCAGGCGGGTCGGCTAGGGGCATCAACGGACGTCGATACCTGGTCGACTGAGTCAGATCCACCAGACCAGGCCTACCTAGGTATGCCCCCTTCATACCCGTGCGCAATGGCGCCAACCGAATGCTGATGCTACCAATAAATCCAGAGTGAAAAGCAACGGAACCGGTCTCGCGGGCCGGCAGTTGCGGAGCAGGGTCGGCGGCGTAACGCCCGCCGGTCTTTCTCGACCTCAAGGTTGTTGTTGACGCATGATCTTTCCGGAAAACCGCTTCGCACTTTGCGCTGACGCGCCCCTTCGGGTCCGGATCATGCTTTAGCGGCGCGTTGCCGCTCAATTGGTGCCTACTGCCACGGTTGGTCGCGGAGAGTACGCCATGAGAAACATCGCCGATCTCCTCATGCGGTTCTGGCAAGGGAGCCAGCTCGCGTCCGATTCCCAGGTTGCGGATATCGCCGAAAACCGGGATCGATCCAGCATGGCTGATTTCGTCCGGATCCTGCAGTCGTACGATCAAGACCAGCTCGGCGGCAGTTAAGACCTGTTTTCCAAGACCTGTTTTCCAAGACCTGTTTTCCAAGACCTGCACGACCTCTTTCCCGTGGGACGTTCAGCCCATCGGCCCCGGTGTCCAATCGTCCCCTGAAAGCGGGCTGACTTTTACGTCATCGATGACCCCGCGTTCCAGGCACGGACGACCTCATAGGGAGGGGGAATGACGAGGCTCGACGAGCGGTCAGGTCTCGCGGCGCCTCGCTCGTGGTTCTCGTCACTCCCGGTTAGATCAGCCTGCGGCGCTCGGCACGGGCGTATTGAGCAGTTGCTGCTCCCACAAGAAGGCGATGCCGCTGCCGGCGGCATGCTGCACAAGCAGCTCAGAAAGCTCGGCGGCATGCTCAGTCCGGGCCCAGTCGCGCTGCCACTCCGAAGCCACGGCCAGCCAGGTCATCATGTTCGCGCCGGCCGCGATCATGCGCTGGATGGCGACCTCGTGGGCCTCGATCGAAGTGCCGCCGGACGCATCGGTAACAACGGTCACGTCCCAACCTTCGCCGAGCGCCTGGATCGTCGGCATCGCAACGCAAATCTCGGTCCATAGGCCGGCGATGATGAGCTGCTTGCGGCCGGTGGCCTTGACCGCGTCGACCACCTTTCGATCTTGCCAGGTGTTGATGAACGTCCGGTCGATCACCTTCTGACCGGGGAAGACATCCGTGATCTGGGGGAAGATGAGACCGCCGCGATCGGCGATCACGCTCGTCAGGATGGTAGGAACGCCGAAGGCCTTCGCGGCCTTCGCCAGCGCCGTCGAATTGTTGACCACTATGTGCGGATCGTGGCTGTTCAGATTCGCAAGCTGGTAAGGCTGGTGGTCGATCAGAACGAGCACCGAATCTTCAGGGCGAAGAAGCGAAGCAAGCCCATTACGAAAGCTCATGAATTTATCCTCTCTTGTGGTGAGACGTGCGCCGGCTGCGGCGCCGTGCCCAGACACTTGTCATTCCCATTTGTGATACGATAGCGCCCTATTCTGCGAAGCTGTGTCGCAAAGTGGGGAACGCCGAGTTGGACATTGAAGACTTGATTACATTCGTCGAAGTTGCCGACGCTGGGGGCGTTTCGGCCGCCGCGCGCCGGCTCGGCGTCTCGAAGTCGATCGTCAGCCGGCGGCTATTCCGGCTTGAAGCGGAGCTAGGTGTCCAGCTTCTTGCAAGAACCACCCGTGGCGCCGCTCTCACAGAAGCCGGGATCACCTTTCGAAACCATGCAGCCATAGTCCGCGCCGAGATCGATGCGGCCAAGGAAATAATCGGGCCCGCAGGCTATCTTCGCGGCCGCCTGCGAATTGCTGTGCCGCTTTCTTTCGGCCCGACCCACTTCGCTCCCATACTCGCAGAAATGGCGCGACGTCACCCGCAGCTTCACATCCACACCGCCTATAGCGATCGCTTCGTCGATATCATTGCCGAGGGATTCGATTGCGCCATTCGGGTTGGTTATCTTCAAGACTCCAACCTGATCGCGAGACGTGTCGGGCCGGTCTACGGGAAACTTGTCGCGAGCCCGGACTATATCAAGGCGCACGGTGCACCGGAGACGCTGGACGAGCTCATCGCCCATGAAGCGCTAATGCAAGGCACCGAACCCTGGCAATTCATGGATGGAGACGAAATCGTCACGGTTCATCCGCGGGGCCGCTTTAAGGCCGACAACGGCACAGCTCTCGCCGTCGCCGCGGCAGCAGGGCTCGGCGTCGCTTGGCTCCCCGATTGCGTGATCCATGAATACGTGGCATCGGGCTCGCTTGTTCCGGTCATGACACGCCATCCACCACCTTCGGCAGGTGCATACGTCGTTCGCCCGCCGGGCCAACATCCCTCAAGGAAGGTACAGGCCCTTACTGAATTGTTGATCGAGCGTCTCGAAGAAAATCCGCCCCTCGCGTGAGCCGCCTTGTCCGCAGAAGCGAGCGCCGCACGCGTCCGCTCTACTGACGACGGTCGACATCACAACGGGATCAGCGTGGCTCGATTCCCAGCCACCAACGGAAGTCGCCAACGCGACTGTCCTTCACCCATGTGGATGTTCAGCCCACCGGCCCCAATGTCCAATCGTCCCCTGAAAGCGGGATAACTCTCACGTCATGAATGACGCCGCGCTCCATGCTCGGATCGAAATGGCGCATCGTCCGCTCGTTGAGGTCGATGATGCGGCCGGGCCTGAGTGGTCCCACGTCATTGATCTTGACGATGACCTTCTTGCCTGCGGCCTCGACGAGGGCATATGTCGGCCTCGCGCCAAATTGGACCCCGCCGAATTTCCGGCGCAGAGTCGTCTTGATGGCAGCCGTCCAGGCAGAGGGATCATAACGCTCGCCCGAGGCTGTGCGCGGACCGCCCTCCTCCTTGCCGGGCTTGAACGGATTGTACGTGGATGCAGCGCCAACGACCGCATCCCCGGAGGCGGCATCGACAACGGCGTTTGAGTGAACCCCACTTGTTTCACATCTAGCAACGGTAACAGACACGGCAAGCGCAACCAGGGCGCCGCAAAGTGCGGCGCTCGAGCGGAACGTCATCATAACTCCTGTGATTTTCGTCGTCCCGGTTCCCGACACCGCAAACAAGGCAAGCGAACGCGGAAGCGTTCATGAAGCTTGCACCGGACTTTTGCGGGTTCGCGCCAACCCCTTGGCTATGGAACCGATGTGCGAACAGAGTGGTTCCCACGCAGTGTTTTACGTTGTCACGACTAAGACAGAGATTGCGTCAGCAGCATGACTTAACGAGCAGCTTATTCCGCCGCCGCTTTCACTGGGGCGACATTGATCGCGAGCTTGCCGTAGCGATCCGTAAAAGCCACGGTGTCGATCTCTTCCAGCTCGATCTCGCCGCTCATCACGTTCCGCTTCCAGGTCTCCTGCGCCGGATCGTTCTGGAACTCCGGCATCACCTCGCGGCCGAACAATTCCAGCGATTCGCAGATGTGCTCGTGGCTGTTCTTGCCCGCCTGGTTGAGCAGGATGACCTGGTCGATATGCGAAGACTGAAAGCGCTTCAGTTTCTTTCGGATCGTCTCGGGCGAGCCGATCAGGCCACCGCGCAGTGCGGCCTCCTGTGCCTCGGGATTGTCGCGCTTCCACTTGTTGTACTCGTCCCACATGTTCACGGTGTAAGGCGCGGGACGTTGGCGGTTTTGCGAGGCGCCGTAGAAGCGCAGCGCGAACTGGAAGAAGGTGGCGCCGTCGGCGCGGGCACGCGCCTCTTCATCCGTCTTCGCGCACATGAAGAACGACACCAGCGCCATGTTCGGATTGATCTCGTAGTCGGCCAATTTGTGCAGCCGCTTGGTCATGGCGTTGTAGTAGGCGTGCACCCAGGCGTGCGCGGCGTCGGCGCTGACGAACTGGAAGCCGAGCGCACCAAAGCCGTGACGGCCGGCGCGCTCGATGGTCGGCAGCTGCGAGCAGGCCATCCACAGCGGCGGGTGCGGCTTCTGCACCGGCTTCGGCACCACATTGCGCAGGGGGATGTCGAAGTATTTGCCGTGGTGCTCGGAGCCCGCGTCCTTGAACATCGGGAAGATCGCGGCCACGGCCTCCTCGAAGACTTCCTTCTTGGTCTCCATGTCGCGACCGAACGGCGTGAGCTCGGTGATCGAGGCGCTCTCGCCCATGCCGAATTCGCAGCGGCCGTTGGAGAGCAGATCGAGCACCGCGACGCGCTCGGCAACACGCGCGGGATGGTTGGTGGTGAGCTGGAGGATGCCGTGGCCGAGCCGGATGTTCTTCGTGCGCTGGCTCGCGGCGGCCAGAAACGATTCCGGCGAGGGCGAGTGGGAATATTCCTCGAGGAAGTGATGCTCGACGACCCAGGCGTGGTCGTAGCCGAGCCGGTCGGCGAGTTCCATCTGCGAGAGCGCGTTCTGGTAGAGCTTGAGCTCGTCGCCCGCCACCCAGGGCCGTGGCAGTTGCAGCTCGTAGAAGATGCCGAACTTCATGGCGTCGCTCTCCCGCTTATTGTTGTTAAGCTCATCTTAAGGTGTGAGGCGGAGCTGTCTACGGAGCAGCAATTCCGCCGTGCGGGAGAATGATCCCGAGCCCGGCATGGCGACGCATACCCGCCTCGGCGCCGCCGCTGCGACATCCGCGCAAGTCGACAGGTTGATCCAGATCAACGCCACCGCGGCCCGATTGCAGCAAAAGGGCGGCAAGGCAACGGCCCGGATGCCGTCCCGCTTCCCATACCATCCCGAAGAGACCGAATATGTCGGCCCCTGACGACACGACTTCGCGCGTGCGCCGTAAGCGCATGGAGATTTTCGCTTTCCTGTTCCTGACCGCGATCGTGATGCCCGTCCTCGCGGTCGGAACGGTCGGCTCCTATGGGCTCGGCGTCTGGATCTACCAGATGTTTGCCGGTCCTCCCGGCCCGCCGCCCTCCCCGCATTGATCTCCTCCAAGCGAAAGACAGGCATCATGGCCCAAGCTTCACTCAACCGCCGCGCATTGATCACCGGCCGGGTGCTCAGCGCCGACCGCGTCATCTCTCCGCCAGGCTGCGAGATCGCCAGCATCATCGTGCAGGCACGGCCCGAGCGCCTCGCCGAACTCGAAGCCGAGATCGCCGCGCTGCCCGGCTGCGAGATCCATGGCCGCGACGCGCGCGGCAAGCTCGTCGTCGTCACTGAGGCGCCGGATGCCGGCAGCCTCGGCACCCTGCTCAACACCATCCAGTCGCTGCCCAACGTCTATTCCGCAGCGCTCGTCTTCCACGCCATCGAAACCGCCTAAGGGCCGGGAGAGCCATCATGACATCGCCAAAGCTCGACCGCCGCCAGATGCTGAAGCTCGAGGCCGCCGCGATTGCGGCTGCCGCAGCAGGCATGCCGGCTCCGGCGCTCGCCGCCAATCTCGTCACGGAGCGCGACAACAGCGAAATGAAATGGGACAAGGCCGCCTGCCGCTTCTGCGGCACCGGCTGCTCGGTGATGGTCGCGACCAAGGACAATCGCGTCGTCGCCACCCATGGCGACATCAAGGCCGAGGTCAATCGCGGCCTCAACTGCGTCAAGGGCTACTTCCTCTCCAAGATCATGTACGGCCACGACCGCCTGACGCAGCCGATGCTGCGCAAGACGGGCGGCAAATACGACAAGAACGGCGAGTTCACGCCCGTGTCCTGGACCGAAGCCTTCGACATCATGGAGGCGAAGTGGAAGGAAGCGTTCAAGAAGCGCGGGCCGAACGGCGTCGCCATGTTCGGCTCCGGCCAGTGGACGATCTGGGAAGGCTATGCCGCCTCGAAGCTGTTCAAGGCCGGCTTCCGCACCAACAACATCGATCCCAATGCGCGGCATTGCATGGCCTCGGCCGTCGCCGGCATGATGCGCACCTTCGGCATCGACGAGCCGCCCGGCTGCTATGACGACATCGAGGCGACCGATGCCTTCGTGCTGTGGGGCTCCAACATGGCGGAGATGCACCCCATCCTGTGGACGCGCCTCGCCGACCGCCGGCTGTCCGCGCCGCATGTCCGCGTCGCCGTGCTCTCCACCTTCGAGCACCGCTCGTTCGACCTCGCCGACATCGGCATGGTGTTCAAGCCGCAGACCGACCTCTACATCCTCAACGCCATCGCCAACCACATCATCAAGACCGGCCGGGTGAACAAGGACTTCGTTGCCGCGCATACGATTTTCAGGCGGGGGCAGACCGATATCGGCTACGGCTTGAGGCCGGAGCACCCGCTGCAGAAGAAGGCGACCGGCGCGGCCAAGGCCAACGACTCCACCGACATGAGCTATGACGAGTACGTCAAGTTCGTGTCGGACTACACGCTGGAAAAGGCGGCCGAGATGTCCGGCGTGCCGCTGAACCGGCTGGAGGCGCTGGCCGAGCTCTATGCCGATCCCAAGACCAAGGTGGTCTCGTTCTGGACCATGGGCTTCAACCAGCACACCCGCGGCGTCTGGTGCAACAACCTCGTCTACAACATCCATCTTCTGACCGGAAAGATTTCCTCGCCCGGCAACAGCCCGTTCTCGCTCACCGGCCAGCCCTCGGCCTGCGGCACCGCGCGCGAGGTCGGCACCTTCTCGCACCGCCTGCCGGCCGACATGGTCGTGACCAACAAGGCGCATCGCGACCACGCCGAGCACCTCTGGCTGCTGCCGGAAGGCACCATTCCCGACAAGAACGGCGCGCACGCCGTGCTGCAAAGCCGGATGCTGAAGGACGGCCTGATCAACGCCTATTGGGTGCAGGTCAACAACAACCTCCAGGCCGGTCCCAACGCCAACGAAGAGACCTATCCGGGCTTCCGCAACCCCGACAATTTCATCGTGGTCTCGGACGCCTATCCCTCGGTGACCGCGCTTGCCGCCGACCTGATCCTGCCGACCGCGATGTGGGTGGAAAAGGAAGGCGCTTACGGCAATGCCGAGCGGCGCACGCAGTTCTGGCACCAGCTCGTCACCGCGCCCGGCGAGGCCAAGTCCGATCTGTGGCAGCTCATGGAGTTCTCCAAGCGCTTCAAGATCGAGGAGGTCTGGCCCGAGGAGCTGATCGCCAAGAAGCCGGACGTTCGCGGCAAGACGCTGTTCGACGTGCTCTACAAGAACGGCCAGGTCGACAAGTTTCCGGCGACGGAGATCGAGGCAGGCTACGGCAACGAAGAATCCAAGGCGTTCGGCTTCTACGTCCAGAAGGGACTCTTTGAAGAGTATGCCTCGTTCGGCCGCGGCCATGGCCACGACCTCGCGCCGTTCGACACCTATCACCGCGAGCGCGGACTGCGCTGGCCCGTCGTCAACGGCCAGGAAACGAAATGGCGTTTCCGCGAGGGCAGCGACCCCTACGTCAAGCAGGGCACGGACGTGCAGTTCTACGGCTATCCCGACGGCAAGGCGCGCATCTTCGCGCTGCCCTACGAGCCGCCGGCGGAATCGCCCGACAACGAATATCCCTACTGGCTCTCGACCGGCCGCGTGCTGGAACACTGGCACTCCGGCACCATGACGCGCCGCGTGCCCGAGCTCTACAAGGCGTTCCCCGAAGCCGTCTGCTTCATGCATCCCGATGACGCGCAGGACATGAAGCTGCGCCGCGGCGACGAGGTGAAGGTGGTCTCCCGCCGCGGCTTCATCCGCGCCCGGGTCGAGACCCGCGGCCGCGACCGGCCGCCGCGCGGCCTCGTCTTCGTGCCGTGGTTCGACGAATCCAAGCTGATCAACAAGGTGACGCTGGACGCCACCGATCCGATCTCGCTGCAAACCGACTACAAGAAATGCGCCGTGCGCATCGAGCGGGTGAACCTGTCATGATGAAACGATCCGCAATCGCCCTGCTCGCCTTCGCGATCGCCGCGGGCGCGAGCTCCCTGACCGCGCAGACGGTGACGTCGGGCCTGCGCGGCCCGACCCCGCTCAATGACGAGGGCCCGGCGCCGCCGATGCTGCCGAACCGCAACACCTCCGAGAGGGAGTCGCGGAACTATCCGGAGCAGCCTCCGGTGATCCCGCACAATATCGACGGCTACCAGATCGATCTCAACGGCAACAAGTGCCTGTCCTGCCACGCGCGGGCGCGCACGGCGGAATCGCAGGCGCCGATGCTCTCGATCACGCATTTCATGGACCGTGACGGCCAGTTCCTGGCCTCGATGTCGCCGCGCCGCTTCTTCTGCACCGAATGCCACGTGCCGCAGAACACCGCCAATCCGCCCGTCAGCAACGACTTCACCGACATCGACACGCTGCTGTCGCGCGCCAGCCCCGGTGGCCGCCGATGACGACGACCGCCGATGATCCCGATGCGGAGCTGAAAGCCAAACGCGGCTTCATCGCACGAAGCTGGGACTTTGCGCTGGAGCTCTGGCGGGTGCTGACCCGGCCGAGCTCGGTGTTCGCCCTCGGCACCCTGGTCCTCGCCGGTTTCGTTGCGGGCGTGATCTTCTGGGGCGGCTTCAACACCGCGCTGGAAATCACCAACACCGAGAAGTTCTGCACCGGCTGCCACGAGATGAAGGACAACGTCTACGCCGAGTTGAAATCCACCATCCACTTCAGCAACCGTTCCGGCGTGCGCGCGACCTGTCCGGACTGCCACGTGCCGCACAACTGGACCGACAAGATCGCGCGCAAGATGCAGGCCTCCAAGGAAGTCTGGGGCAAGATCTTCGGCACGATCGACACCCGCGAGAAATTCCAGGATCATCGCCTCGAGCTCGCCGCGCACGAATGGGCGCGGTTCAAGGCCAACGATTCCCTGGAATGCCGCAACTGCCACAGCGCCGATTCCATGGACATCACCAAGCAGTCGCCGCGGGCCTCGGTGGCGCACCAGCGCTTCCTGTTCACCAAGGAAAAGACCTGCATCGACTGCCACAAGGGCATCGCCCACCACCTGCCCGACATGCGCGGCGTCCCGGGCTGGCAGTAGGACGATCTGCTCCTGGCGGGGCCTGAACAAGCGCCTCGTCCTTCGAGACGACCGCTTGCGCGGTCTCCCCAGGATGAGGCTGGGCGGCATCTTTTCCCGTGAAAACTGCCGCCCCGCACTCCGTCCTCATCCTGAGGGCCCGCCAAAGGCGGGCGTCTCGAAGGATGGGCCGCGGGGAAACGGCCTTGGAATGCGATGGCCCTGCGCTTGAACCGGCGGGGCGAATGGTTAGTTTTGGGGGATGGCGAATCGCCTCGTTTCGCCCTTCCTCAAGACAGATATGGCCAGTTTCACACCGCATCAGGATGCCGCTCTCAAGGCCGTCGGCGACTGGCTGAAGGCCAAGCCGGGCCGCAATGGCACGCCGCCGATCTTCCGCCTGTTCGGCTTTGCCGGCACCGGCAAGACCACGCTGGCGCGGCACATCGCCGAGGGCGTCGACGGCGAAGTGAAATTCGCCGCCTTCACCGGCAAGGCGGCCCTCGTCATGCGCAACAAGGGCTGCGACGAGGCCTCCACCATCCACTCCCTGATCTACCGCACCCGCGAATCCGGCGAGGAGCAGCCGAGCTTCGAGCTGTGGGACGACGCGCCGGCCTCGAAAGCCAAGCTGATCGTGATCGACGAATGCTCGATGGTCGACGCCGAATTGGGCCGCGACCTGATGTCGTTCGACTGCCCCCTGCTCGTGCTCGGCGATCCCGCGCAGCTGCCGCCGATCCAGGGCGGCGGCTTCTTCACCAACACCGAACCGGACGCGATGCTGACCGAGGTGCACCGCCAGGCCCAGGACGATCCCATCGTGCGGATGTCGATGGACGTCCGCGAGGGACGCGAGCTCGACATCGGCCGCTACGGCGAGAGCGAGGTGGTGTCGCGCAAGGAGCTCGATCCCGATCGCGTCATGGGTGCCGACCAGGTCCTGGTCGGCCGCAACAACACGCGACGCGCGTACAATATGCGGGTGCGGCAGCGCCAGAACATCGAGGATCCGTTTCCGGTCGCCGGCGACAAGCTGGTCTGCCTGCGCAACAACCGCAAGAAGGCGCTGTTCAACGGCGGCCTGTGGCGCGTGAAGTCGCGCAACGCCTCGCGCTCGAAATCGCGCATCCTCAGCATGCGGCTGTCGCCGGACGAGGATTTTGGGCACAAGGTGACGAAGGTCTCGGTGCGTGCCGACTGCTTCGAGGGCGGCGTCGAGCAGATCGCCTGGGAACAGCGCAAGCCCTATGACGAGTTCGACTACGGCTACGTGCTGACCGTGCACAAATCGCAGGGCTCGCAATGGGACGACGTCGTGCTGTTCGACGAGAGTTTTGCGTTTCAGGATAGCCGCGCCAGGTGGCTGTACACGGGCATCACGCGGGCGGCGAAGCGGTTGAGTATCGTGGTGTGACGCTGCCGTAGGGTGGGTTAGCCGAAGGCGTAACCCACCTCTTCTGTCTCCGCGGATACCAACATGGTGGGTTACGCCGAGCAGATGCGCTTTGCGCATCTGCAGGGCTAACCCACCCTACGAACCCTCACTTCCCCGCCACAAAATAAAAATCCTCGCGTCCCGGCGGCGAGCCGTACGAAAACGGCTGCTGCTCGTGCTTGGTCACGGCCCAGACGTCGTCGCGGACGATGTCGAACAGCTTTCGGATCTCGACCTTCGGCTCCTTGATCTCGCGGGCGAGCGCGGTGGCGAACGGGCTGTTGGCGTTGCCGTCACCGTCCATCGCGGTCTCGCCGTGCTTGGCGGCATAGACCACCATGAAGCCGGCGCCGGGCTCGATGTTGGAAAAGCCCTTGTCGACCAGCTTCAGCGACAACGTCCGCTGCATGGTGGGCGCGAACGGATTGTCACGGCAGGCATCCAGCACCACCAGACGCATTTTTCGCGCGGCACCGACGGCGGCGATCACCTGCTCCAGCGCCACCGCCTGGGTCTCGGCGTCCCTGTCGGCGGCGAGCTTGGCATCGACGGGAACGAGATAGTTCACCCCACCGATCTCGAAGCCGTGGCCAGCGTAATAGACCACGGCCCAGTCGGCTTTCTCCGCTTCGGCGGCGAAACTCTGCAGCGCTTCGAAGAACTTGTCGCGGGTGAGATCGCTGACGGAGATCACGGTCTGGAAGCCGACGTCGCGCAGCACGCCTGCGATCAGTTTCGAGTCGCGCGTTGGATTGGGCAGGGCGTGCACGTTCTTGTAGGCGCCGTTGCCGATCACGAGCGCGACACGGCGCCCGGTGGGCACGCCTCCCGGCGTTTGCGGCGTCAGCGCCGCGAGCCGCTCCTGCGCGATGGCGCGGGCGCGCGCGACGTCGAGCTCGTCGAACTTCGTCAGCGAATAGGCCGCCGCGCGGTAGTCGGCGCGCGCCTGGGCGAGATCTTTCCTGCGCTCGTAGATCTGGCCACGACCGGAATGGGCGCGGACGTTGTTGGGGTTGATCTGGATCGCATTGTTGTAGTCCTTCATCGCCGCGTCGAGATCGCCCTTCATCATGCTGACGTCGGCGCGATTGTTGATCGCGTACACGTTTTTCGGCTGCTTCTCGATCAGGCCGTTGCAGTCGGCAAGGGCCTGATCGTACTTGCCCATCATGCCCCAGGTGATGCAGCGGTGGCCGGAGATCTGCGGCGCAGTCGGTTCGATCTTCTCGGCCTCGGCGAAATCGGCGATCGCGCCGTCATAATCCCTGAGCAGCGTGCGGACCCGGGCGCGGTTGGTGTAGCCGAGCAGGAATTTCGGCGCGTATTTGATCGACAGGTTGAAATCGTCGAGCGCGCTCTGCAGCGCATTCCGGCGCAGATGGATGACGCCGCGGTTGTTGTAGGGAACGCCGTAGGCCGGGCGCTTCTGGAGCGCGAGGTTGTAGTCGGCCATCGCCAAATCATCCTGGCCCGTCCGCTCATAGGCGAGGCCGCGCAGGTTGAGCGTGACGACATTGTCGGAGTCGAGGTCGACGGCCATGGACAAGGTTTCGATGGCGTGGACGTAGTCGCGCTTGTTGATCAGCGTGTTGCCGCGCACGGAGAGCGCAACGCCCTTGTCCTTGCCGGTGACCTTGTCGGCCTTCAACAGATTGTCGCAGGCCGTCGCGCGGGCCTGCGTCTCCGCCTGACGGTCGCGGCAAATGGCGAGGTCGTCGCCGGCTTGCGGATCGGCTGCCGCGATCGGCGTGCCGGTGGCCAGAACCGAGAGCAGGACGGCGAGGGTCAGGGAAACGACGCGCAGCATGTTGTCAGGCCAGCTCCAGCCACCATTTTTCTGAGTCGATCATCGATCGTGCGGGTTCATCTAGCGCGGAGTTCCGCATCCCGCCAAGCCGGCTGTCTCACCCCGGCGGTGTTCACGGCCTCGTGTCCGTCCCGGCGTAACAATCGGCGACCGTGGCCGTATCTCGGATGACGCGAAAACGCGGCCGGGCAGGCTGTTCGCCCGGCCCTCGCCGCCCTAGACTGTCATACCCTTCGAAAGAGGATCGTCATGCGCCGACCTGCCATCCTGTCCCTGCTCGCCGCAACCACCGCGCTCTCGTTGGCCTTTGCCGCGCCGTCCCGGGCCGCGGAGGATGCGGTCGTGATCCCCGCCCCCGCCGTGGATGCGGCGCCCGCAAGCGGCATCCAGACCGCCGTGATCGCCGGCGGCTGCTTCTGGGGCGTGCAGGGCGTGTTCCAGCACACCGCGGGCGTCGTCAACGCGGTCTCCGGCTATGCCGGCGGCACCAAGGCGACCGCCGACTACCAGACCGTCTCGAGCGGCCGGACCGGCCACGCCGAGTCGGTCGAAATCAAATTCGACCCGAAGAAGATCTCCTACGGCAAGATCCTCCAGATCTACTTCTCGGTGGCGCACGACCCGACCCAGCTCAACCGCCAGGGCCCCGACACCGGCACGCAATATCGATCAGAGATCTTCACCACCTCCGACGAGCAGAAGAAGGTGGCGGAGGCCTATATCGCCCAGCTCAACGGCGCCAAGGTGTTCAGCAAGCCGATCGTCACCAAGATCGGCGCGCTGAAGGCGTTCTACCCGGCCGAGGCCTATCACCAGGACTATCTGACGCTGCACCCGAACCAGCCCTACATCGCCTATAACGACCTGCCCAAGGTCGAGAACCTGAAAAAGCTGTTCGCGGATAACTACATTGAGAAGCCGACGCTGGTGAGTGCCAGCAAGGCCACCAACTGATCGCGAGATCACCGAAACAAACGGGAGACCCATGCCCGACACCAAGGCAAAAACAACAGACGGCAAAGTCATCAAGAGCGAAGAGCAGTGGCGGCACGAATTGTCGCCGATGCAATACGCGGTGCTGCGCGAGAAGGCGACCGAGCGCCCCTTCACGGGCGAGTACGAGCACGACCACCGCGCCGGCACCTATGTCTGCGCCGGCTGCGGCAACGTGCTGTTCGAATCCGACGCCAAGTTCGATTCCGGCTGCGGCTGGCCGAGCTTCACCGCGCCTGCCGCCGAGAGCCATATCGACGAGGAAAGAGACGTCAGCCACGGCATGATCCGCACCGAGGTGCTGTGCTCCAAATGCAGCGGCCATCTCGGCCATGTCTTCCCCGATGGCCCCGGGCCGACCGGCCTGCGCTACTGCATCAACTCGGCGGCGCTGAAGCTCGAGCCGAAATAATCGAGCAAACCAGGCGCGCTGCCGGGTTCCCTCATGGAACCCGGCGGCGCGATGTGCTTTTCTTCCTCTGGCGGCCTGGCCGACCATCGCAGTCCGGCGGCCGCCAGGGAGGATGCCATGTCAATCGGGACCATCCTGATCATCCTGGTGATCATCTACCTCGTGGGCGGCATGTCCGGCCGGATCGGCGGTTATGGCTATGGCCTCGGCCATTCCGGCATGGGGATTGGCGGCGTCGTGCTGGTGGTGCTGGTCGTGCTGCTGCTTCTTGGCAAGCTATAGACCATATAACTTATTGAATTTATTTGGTTTATTTCGCCTGCGGGGCAGCCATGCGCGGATTCATCATCTCCCATCGCAGGGGTCGCAATTTTGTCAAATCGGCCTATATTAGTGGACGAGAATGACATGTGCGGCGGGCCCGCTCGATTGCGGCTGCTGCCCTCCCAAACCCCACGCGCTTAAAGCCCCAGAGAGATCACGAGGTCTTTGACCATGCGTCCACTGCGTCCGTTCAACTTCAACACCTCCGCCGAACTCTTCCCCGCCGCGATCCGCAAGAAGAAGCGTGCCGGCTTCACCTATCGCCGGTTCGGCACCGCGGCCGAGGCCGTGCAGTTCGCCATGGAGCAGTTGCCGACGGATTCGCTGAACGGCGCCTATCTCCAGGTGGAGGAAGCGCGCTTCGACCAGAACGGCATTCGCTCGCTCTATGAGAGCGAAGCCTTCCCGCTGCCCCGCCGTCCCAAGCCGGCGCCGGCCGTCGAGGCCGACGCCGACGCGGCGTAAGTTTTTCGCCAAGCCCGATGTGCGCTGAAAGCGCGATGGCCGAAAGGCCGTCGCGCTTTTTGCGTTTTGGGGCTTTGGAGTGCCATGCCTCCCCAGCGTCATGGCCGGGCTTGTCCCGGCCATCCACGTCTTAGACCGCGGCACGAAGAACCTGGATGCCCGGGCCTTCGCCTCGCCGAAGCGGCTTCGGCCGCGCAGGCGGGACAAGCCCGGGCATGACGACCATTCGGGCATATTCAATTTCGGAGAGCAGTGCTCCTACATCCTTGGCTGCTTGTCGAGCCAGCGGCGCAAGAGGCGCACGTTGCGCATGTTGGCGCGGAACATGACGTCGAAGGCATCGCCCACGAAAGGCACGATGCCGACCACGCCGTCGACCGCGACGTTGCCGAGCATGCGCGCGGTGATGTACCAGGGCGCCCCCAGCGTGCGGGCCTCGCGCACCAGCCACAGCGAGATCGCGGTGGTGATGATGTCGCCGACGACGGGGATCAGGCCGATCAGCCCGTCGATGCCGTAACGGATGTTGGTGCCGGGCAGGATGAAGGCGACGTCGAGCAGCTTTGCGATCGCCTCGATCCGCGCGATGCGCTGCTCGCGCGTCAGATTGCCGAACGGACTACCGGCAAACGGATTGTCCTTGCCGAACTCGAAGCGAAACTCGCGAAAGCCCTGCTCCAGCGTTTCGGGGCGGATCTCGTGCCCCTCCTGATCGATGATCGGCCCGCGCGCCTCGCCGCCCGAGAAGGTCGCGCGCGAATGGCCCCCGGAACGGGATTTTCGCGGCGCAAGAATGTCGTCGTCAGACATGGTCATAACCTGAGGGAAACGCGCCAACGCGGCGGAGGTTGCTGCACTGCGCCCGAACGCCGCGCGTTCAGGTCGGTGCCGCCGCCGGTTGCGGCTCCTCGATATATCGATGCACGAGCCAGGACGAAATCACCGCCGGCGCGAACCCGACGAGGCCGTACAGGATGAACTGCACCGCGCCCGAATCCGGCCCGCGCGAGCTGTAGGTCAGCGACGCCAGCACGAAGGCGAACAGGCCGACGAGGAGCATCCGCAAGCCCGGTCCGATCCGCCGGATGTGGATCAGGATGTCGTCGACCGCGCCGATCATCAGCGACGGCAGGAAGCCGAACAGATAGCTGTATTGCAGGGTCTTGAAGAACACCACGAACAGCTTGCCGACCTCGCCGAGGCTGGTCTGGGCCCAGTAGCCGGACTGATAGGTCGTCGTCAGCAGCAGCAGGAACCCGCCGACGAACGGGCCGACCAGCGCAAACACCAGATAGCGTTTCATCAAACACCCTCACACTTCGCCAGTGTTATAGCAGCGCCGCGGGAACCTTGAATAGCGGGCCGCAGGCCCTGCCTTCAGGGGAACAAGTGGCAAGGCGACGAGTTCAGACAGGACTTGAATTTCCCTGTCAGACTGGAGCCGCCGATGGTCCGCAAATTTGTTCTGGCGACGATCGCGCTGGCAGCCCTGAGCGGGCTGTCGAACGCACCCGTTCTCGCGCAAGGCCATTCCGGCACGCCGCAGGAACAGAACGCCTGCTCGCGGGACGCATCGCGCTTGTGCCGCAAGGACCTCGGCAATGACGGTGCGGTGCAGAGCTGCCTGCAAGCCAACCGGGCCAAGCTGTCGCGGTCCTGCAGCAAGGTCTTTCAGAGCCACGGCATGTGAGGAGACCGGAACCACGCCTGGCAAACCATTCTTGGCAAACCATTCTTGGCAAACCATCCTTTGGCGAACGGAGACTGAAGCCATGCTGCGCGACGAACAGCTCTCGATCCTCAGGGACATCAGCCTATCCGTCGCCTTCGCCGACGACAGGCAGGGCAAGATGGGGCAGCTGATCGCCGAAGGCTACGTGATGAAGGACGGCGATCTGTTCGAGCTCACCGCAAAGGGCGCCACCGCCGTCGAGGAACACGCCGCAGCACTCGGTGCGAGCGAGGAACAAGCGAGCGCATCCTCTGATCGACCGATCTGATCGCACGCGACGTGACTCACGTGCAACAATTGCGAATTCCTTCGCGCCGACCATTGCAGCCGCGTGACAATGGCGCATACTTCGCTCGGGCGGCGCAGCACTTTTCGATTCGACAATCAAGAAATCGAGCGACCACATGCGGGATTGAGTTCCCGGCGTGAAGGCTGCGACATGCGGCAGATCAAGCCGCGTGCGGCGTCCCAAAACCAAGTGGCTCAAGCCCACGGAACTCGGGGACGTATTCTTCATGGCACGCTATCAAACGATCGCAACTCTCTTCGCTCTCGCCACCACCACCCTCGCACTCCAGACATCGCCCGGCCTCGCCTTCTCGTCCGAAGCGCAGCAGATGTGCTCGGCCGATGCGATGCGGCTGTGCTCCAGTGAAATCCCTGACATCCCCAGGATCACCGCCTGCATGGTGCGGAACAAGTCGCAGGTCAGCCCCGGCTGCCGCGCCGTGATGGACCGCGAGCACGCCGCCACAGCCGCATCGCGCAAGCGCGAAGCTGCGGCGCAGTAGCGCCGGCTATCCCGTAGCGTCCGTCATGGCCGGGCTTGTCCCGGCCATCCACGCCTCGCTCCAAGGCACAAAGAACGCGGATGCCCGGGCCTTCGCCTCGCCGAAGCGGCTTCGGCCGCGCAGGCGGGACAAGCCCGGGCATGACGATCTTCTTCGGTAGCAAGAGAAGAGCTCAATCGCCCCACTGCGCGAAGGCCTCGTTGAAGGCGCGCTCGCCGGGGGCGCCCTTCTCGATGGCGATGATGGCGCGGCGCTGGTTGGCGTAGACCAGCGGCACGTCGAACCACGAGCGCTCCTTCAGGAGCTGCACGTTGCGGGCGCGGTCGGCGTCGACATTGGAGAGGCCGACAAGGAAGAAGCCGTCGGTGACCTTGACCGCGAGGCCCGCGAGCGGCGTGCCACGCGCCTGCTCGTTCGACTTCATCAAAATGCCCGGCACGTTGGAGACACTGCCGCCCGGGAAATCCGGCGGCAGGATGAACGTCAGCTCCGCGGTGTGACTCGCCGGCAGCGACGAGTCGGTGTTGCGGCGGAACGACATCGTCATCTTGAACTTGCGGTCGGGAATCTCGATGTCGGCGCGCACGGCGACGTCGGCCTTCTGGGCGCCCGACGCCTTGATCGGCTCGAGCCGCCACACCACCGAGCCGACATATTGCTTGCCCTTCGGATCGGACGGGTCCTCGTCATAGAGCACGACCTTCTGCGCGACAGGCGCGACCGGCTGGTCGCTCGCGGAAGGCTGGCCGACGCGGTCGGGAATCTTGGGCTTGCTCTGCGGCTGCGACGGATCCTTCGGCGCCTCCACCACCTGGGTCGCGGACGGCTTGATGAAGCCGTTGACGGTCTGGACCAGCTGCTTGCCCCAGAGAATGCCGGCACCGACCAGGATCAGCACGATGCCGACGGCGATCGCACTCTTGAACGGGAACATCGAGCCGGTGCGGGCGCGCTTCTTGGCTTCACGCTCGGGCGCGATGCGCGGACGCGGCGACGGCGGCTGCGGCGTGTAGCGCTCCGCCTCCTCGATCGACTCGTCGTAGGAATAGGGCGCATCGCCTTCGCCCGCGCGGTTTTCAAGGCTCGGCTCCAGCCGGTCGAATTCCGGCGAGGGCGAGGGCACGTTGGCGTAGGTGCGGCGCGCGGCGCGGCTCGCCTGCGCGGCGGCGCCGCCGAGATCGTTGGCATCGGCCGTGATGTCGCGGAAGCCGCGCACGCCCGGTGCCGGCGGCAGCGGCGGCGGCGGACCGACGTCCGGCGGACGGCGCCCACCGGCGCGATCACGACCAGCCGGCGGAGGCGCCGGCGGCTCCGGCGGCGGCGGAGCGGACGGACCCTGCTGACGCGGGGCGTCGAAACGCGGAGCCCGCGGCGGACGCTGGGCGTCGCCCTGATCATCGACGTTGAAGGACGGGCGGTCGGCGCGCGGTGGCGGCGGCGCCGGACGGGTACGCGGCGGGGCAGCGCCTTGAGGTGCGGGCGAGTTGCCCTCGGTCGCACGGGTGCTGGCCCGGCGGAAGGCGTCGCCGCTGCCGCCGCTACGGGCACCGCCACCGGGGCGCGAGGCCTCGCGGGCACGCTGGGCGGCTTCCGATTCGACCTTGCGGACGGCCTCTTCCAGCGACAGCCGTTCGCGGGTGATCTCGGATTCGGAGAGCGGCGGCTGCACGCTGCGCAGCTGCGCGATCAGCGCCGTGCGCGCCCGCTCATAGAGCGCGCGACGGCTTTCGCCGGGAGCGTTGGGGTCCAGGGCGGCAATAGCGCGGGCGATCAGCGGGTAGTAATCAGCCATTTCTACTCAACTATACGCGCGTCCCGGTAAGAGATCGTTAAGCCTCAAACGGATTTTGCACCAGGATAGTATCCTCGCGTTCGGGGCTGGTGGAAAGCAGTGCGACCGGGCACCCCACCAATTCCTCGATCCGGCGGACGTATTTGATGGCCTGGGCCGGCAGGTCGGCCCAGGAGCGGGCGTTGGCGGTCGGCTCCTTCCAGCCCTCGATGGTCTCGTAGATCGGCTCGACCCGGGCCTGGGCGCCCTCGCCGGCCGGGAAATGGTCGATCTCCTTGCCGTCGAGCTTGTAGCCGGTGCAGACCTCGATCGTGTCGAAGCCGTCGAGGATGTCGAGCTTGGTCAGCGCGAGACCGTTGATGCCGCAGGTGCGGACCGCCTGGCGGACCAGCACGGCGTCGAACCAGCCGCAACGGCGCGGACGGCCGGTATTGGTGCCGAACTCGCGGCCGCGCTCGCCGATCTTGCGGCCTGTCTCGTTGTCCTGCTCGGTCGGGAACGGGCCCTGGCCGACGCGGGTCGTATAGGCCTTGCAGAGACCCAGCACGTAGCCGACCGCGCCCGGCCCGAGGCCGGCGCCGGTCGCGGCCTGCGCCGCCACCGTGTTGGACGAGGTGACGTACGGATAGGTGCCGTGGTCGACGTCGAGCAGCGCGCCCTGCGCGCCCTCGAACAGCATGCGCTTGCCTTCACGGCGCTTGATGTCGAGCAGCCGCCACACCGTCTCGGCGTAAGGCAGCAGTTGCGGCGCCAGCGCGCTCAGTTCCTTCAAAATCTCCTTGCCGTCGAACTCCGGCAGATTGAGACCGCGGCGCAAGGCGTTGTGGTGAGCCAGCAGCCGGTCGATCTTGTGCGGGAGCGTGTCGAGGTCGGCGAGGTCCATCAGGCGGATGGCGCGGCGGCCGACCTTGTCCTCGTACGCGGGACCGATACCGCGGCGCGTGGTGCCGATCGCGGTCGCCGCGTTGGAGGACTCGCGCAGGGCATCGAGCTCACGGTGCAGCGGCAGGATCAGGGTGACGTTCTCGGCGATGCGCAGATTCTCCGGAGAGACCGCAACGCCCTGCGCCCTGAGCTTGCTCGCCTCGTCGAGGAAGGCGGCGGGGTCGAACACCACGCCGTTGCCGATCACCGACAGCTTGTGCTCGCGCAGCACGCCGGAGGGCAGCAGCGCCAGCTTGTAGGTCTTGCCGTTGATGACCAGCGTGTGGCCGGCGTTATGGCCGCCCTGGAAACGGACGACGATGTCCGCCTGCTCCGACAACCAGTCGACGATCTTGCCCTTCCCTTCGTCGCCCCATTGGGCGCCGACGACGACAACATTGGCCATTCGCGGGTAATCCCTATTCAATCTGTCTCTAGGAGGCATGATCCTCGCGGAAAACCGGTGCCCACTTTTCCGGGATCATGCCTGCGCCCAGCCCTATCGGCGGCCGAAGCCGCCCGCACGCAAGGCAGCCAACCGGATAAAGGAAGCAGCCCCTCTAGGCAAGCAAGAACGGGGCATTTTCACGGGGCAAGGCGGGGCCCAAGCCTTTGATATCCCCTTAAAATCTCGCAACCTTCGGGATCCGGGGGCGGCAGAATTGACGCGCATCAACCGTTCCGGGGCGGGATTGCGCCAAAGGAGGGCTGACACCTCGGCAGCTTACCCTCCCCCGGCCCCGAGGCCTCCGTATCGGACATGCCGTGACCAAGCCACCGAGCAACCAGGCGAGCCAATTCTCGAGCCAATTCTGGCGCCTGTCGACCGACGCGCTCTGCACCCGGCTCGGCTGCTCCCTGCAGGGCCTAAGCGCGACCGAAGCCGCCGGCCGCCTCCGCCGCTTCGGGCCGAACAGCGACGCGCCGCCACGCATCGAGGGCGCTGCCCGCGCGATCCTGCGCCGGCTGCTCGAGCCGCTCTCGCTGATCCTGCTGGTCGCCGGCATCGTCTCGATGCTGACGGGCGACGACATCGGCGGGCTCATCATCGTCCTGATTCTCTCGCTCTCGATCGGGCTCGACACCGTCCAGGAGGGCCATGCGGTCCGCGCCGCCGAGATCCTCCGCCGCTCGGTGGCGCTGAAGGCCGAGGTCAGGCGCGACGGCGCCTTCGGAGAGATCGACGTCGATCGGGTCGTGCCGGGCGATCTCCTGCGCGTCCGGGCCGGCGACATCATCCCGGCAGACGCGCTGATCCTGGAGAGCACCGCCTTCACCGCGGGCGAGGCGGCGCTCACCGGCGAGCCCTATCCCGTGCCGAAGCGCGCCGGCGCCGTCACCGATCCCGACGACAGGTCGAACGCGCTGTTCCGCGGCGCCGTGGCCCAGACCGGCGAGGCGATCGCGCTCGTGGTCAGGACCGGCCGCGACACCGTGTTCGGAGCAGCGGCCTCCGCGCTGGCCGAGACGCAGGCGCGCTCCCCCTTCGAACGCGATTTGCGCGAATTCGGCCTCGTGGTCGCGCGCGCCACGCTGGCGCTGGTGCTGGTCGTGCTCACCGTTCGCGTGGTGTCCGGCCGCGAGGTTCTCGACTCGCTGCTGTTCGCGGTCGCGCTCGCGGTCGGGCTGACGCCGGAGCTGCTGCCGATGATCACCACGGTGACGCTGTCGCGCGGCGCACTGCGCATGGCCGGCCGCAAGGTCATCGTGAAGCGGCTGGCCGCGATCCACGATCTCGGCGCCATGACCGTGCTGTGCACGGACAAGACGGGCACACTGACCTCGGCCGAGATCACGCTCGCCAGGAGCCTCGACGCCGAGGGCAAGGACGACGCCCGCGCCGCGGAGCTCGGCGCCATCGCGGCATCGCTCGGCGGCGATCGCGGCTCGCTCGATGCCGCGCTCGTCGCCGGACGGCCGAACGCCGCGCAAGGCTGGACGCTGGCCGGCCGGCAGGCGTTCGACTTCTCGCGCCGGCTGGGATCGGTGCTCACGACCGGCCCCGAAGGCGCGCTGCTGATCGTCAAGGGCGCGCCGGAAGCCGTGCTCGACTTGTGCAGGATGGACGAGGACGCCCGCACGGCCGCGATGGCACGCGTCGGCGGGCTCGCGAGCGAGGGCCTGCGCACCGTCGCCATCGCCTCGCGGACATGGAGCGGCTCACTGCGCGAGGTCGAGACCGAGGACGAGACCGATCTCGTCTTCGAAGGGCTTTGCGCGTTCGCCGATCCGCCGAAGCCGACGGCTGCGGCGGCGATTGCCCGGCTCGCCGAAAGCGGCGTGCGGCTGAAAATCCTCTCGGGCGACGATCCCGTGGTGGTGAAGCGGCTCGCAGGGCTCGTCGGGCTGAACCCCGAACGGGTGCTGTCGGGGGCCGACATCGCCGAGCTCAGCGACGAGGCGCTCGCGGTGCAGGTGCGCTCCACCGATGCGTTCGGCCGGCTCGCGCCGGACCAGAAGTCGCGCATCGTGAAGGCGCTTCAGGCGGGCGGCGAGGTGGTCGGCTTCCTCGGCGACGGCATCAACGACGCACCGGCGTTGAAGACTGCCGATGTCGGATTGTCGGTCGACGGCGCGACCGGCGTGGCGCAGGCCGCAGCCGACATGATCCTGCTGGCTTCGGATCTCGAAGTCGTCGCCGACGGCGTCGCGGAAGGACGGCGCACCTTCGCCAACATCCTCAAATATGTCCGCATGGGCGCGAGCTCGAACTTCGGCAACATGCTGTCGATGGCCGCGGCTTCGATCGCGCTGCCGTTCCTGCCGATGCTGCCGACGCAGATCCTGCTCAACAATCTGCTCTACGATCTCTCCGAGCTCGGCATTCCCTTCGACCGGGTATCGGCGCAGGCAACGGCGCAGCCGCAGGTGTGGAGCATGTCGCGCCTGGTGCGGTTCGCCGCGATCATGGGACCGCTGTCGTCGGTGTTCGACGCCCTGACCTTCGTCACGCTGCTGTTCCTGTTCAAGGCTTCGCCGGAGGAATTCCGCACCGCCTGGTTCGTCGAATCCATGGCGACGCAGATCCTCGTGATCTTCGTCATCCGCACCAACGGACGGCCCTGGCGCAATTGGCCCGATCCCGCGCTCGCGGCGTCCTCGCTGATCGCGCTGCTCGTCGCGATGGTCCTGCCGTTCACGCCGCTCGGGACCTGGCTCGGCTTCGTCGCACCGCCGCCGATCGTCATCGCCGGCATCGCGCTGCTCGTCGTCCTCTATCTCGCCTGCGCCGAACTGCTGAAGCCGTTCGCGATCCGCCCTGGGCGCAAGGGCTGAGAGAGGTTCCTGTCGCATCGCACCGCGCATGGAGGCGATGCGCCCCGCCCCATTGATATCGGGCCTGTTTCCGTGTCTTTGGACCGTGCCGGGGACGAACCGGCCCGGACCTTTCCGGGCCGGGGCTCCGGCGTATGATGCGGGGCCACAACAATCACAATGTCCGCCACCGGCCAGACCACGGGCACTGAGACATCCGGCCACAACTGGATCGCCAACCAGCCTTATCTGCTGCTCAGCATCACCGCGCTGTGCTGGGCCGGCAATGCCATCGTCGGACGGCTCGCCGCCGGCCACATCCCGCCGGTCACGCTGTCGTTCCTGCGCTGGTTCTTCGCCTTCCTCCTCGTGCTGCCGTTCGCCTGGAAACATCTCGCACAGGACTGGCCGGCGATCCGGGGCAGGCTCGGGCTGATGGTCACGCTCTCGATCACCGGCATCGGCGCCTTCAACACGCTGCAATACTGGGCGCTGGAGCACACCCAGGCGCTCAACACGCTGCTGCTGCAGTCGGCCGCGCCGCTGATCGTGGCGCTGTGGTCGCTGGTCATCCTCGGCATCCGCCTCACCGCGGCGCAGGCGTTCGGCGTGCTGCTGTCGATGTGCGGCGTGCTGACGATCCTGCTGCACGGCGATTTCACCACGCTGTCGAACATCGAGTTCAACAAGGGCGACCTCATCTTCATCGTCGCGCTGATCATCTTCGCGCTCTATTCCGTGCTGACGCTGAAGCGGCCGCCGATGCACGGCCTGTCGTTCCTCGCCTTCACCTTCGGCGCCGGCGCCGCCTGTCTCATTCCGCTGGAGATCTGGGAGCTGACCGCGCGTCCCGTGATGAAGCTCGACGGGCCGAACCTTCTGACCCTGTTCTACGTCGCGGTGTTCCCCTCGACGCTCGCCTATCTCTGCTTCAATCGCGGCGTCCGCCTGATCGGCGCCAACCGCGCCGCGCCGTTCTTCCACGTCGTGCCGGTGTTCGGCTCGATCATGGCGATGGTCTTTTTGGGCGAACACCCGCAGGCGTTCCACTTCATCGGTTTTGCGCTGGTGCTGTCGGGCGTGTTCGCCGCGTCGCGGAAGCAGGCGGGTTAGGCTCGGGACCCATCAAGTTGCACATGTCGGGATGGGTCCGACCTCGGTCGCGCTGAGTGTCGATCGCTGCGATCAGGCGTTCGCTGACGGGTTCATCCATACCATCTCCCAAACATAGCCATCCGGGTCTTCAATGTGTCGGTTGTACATGAAGCCGAGATCCTGCGCCGGGTTGGGATCAGCGCGACCGCCCGCAGCCACGGCGCGAGCCAGCGTGCATCGACGGCATCGCGGTCCTCGACCGTAAGAGCGAACAGGGCCTGGCTGTCGCGTCGCGCGTCGCCGATCTCGCGTTGGGTGAATTCGCGATACTGGTCGTGGATCAGGAGCATCACGCCGATCGCGTCCGAGAACATCAGTGAGGTCGAACTTGCGCCGGAGAATTGGGGATTCACCGCGGCACCCAGCGCCACATAGAACGCGGTCGATGCAGCGAGGTCGCGTACAGGCAGGTTCACCAGGATCATCTTGGACATTGCTTTTCCTTCAAGGACGGGTGGAGACGTGCCATCGTCTGACACCGGCGGAACAGAAAACTCTCAACGCTCACCTCAAGAAGCCGCCGGTCGGCCTCCAGGACGCCCCTCAACCGCATTCAGATGTAGCGCGCCGCGCCCATGCAGAGCGCGGCGATGCCGAGCAGGGCCGCCGCCACGCGCTGGGCGGTGGCGATACGCGAACGCAGGTCCGCCGGATTGCCGGAACCACGACGCAAGGTGATGAGCGCACGGGGACCGATGGCCGCCTGAACGCCGGCCGCGATCAGCGCGCAGACCGCGCCGACTGCAAGCACCTGCTCGGCCGTGCCGAAACTGCCAGAATGAGCGAGATGCCCGAGATAGCCGCCGCTCAGAATCGCAATCGTCGCCGCGCCGAGTTGTGGAAAGACCAGCTGCTCGCCGCCGGCTCCGCCGGTGCGGGCCAGCGCGAAGCTTGATCCCGCCCAGAACACGGACGACAACACGTGAAGCGACAGGGCGATCACGAGGGCAGTTTGCATGGCGAACTCCGAACCGACTTCTGAATTTGATATACACTATGTATAGTCAATACGTCAACAGGATGGCAAGGCCATGCCGAAGCGCAATTATGTAAGCTCCGCGCGGGCTTCCGCGGCGGCGGAGACGCGCGAACGCATCATCGGGGCCGGCGCGGGCCTGTTGCGCAAGGACGCGAGCATCGCAAACTTCTCCCTCGACGTGGTGGCGAAAGCGGCCGGCGTCACGCGGCTGACCGTCTATAATCAGTTCGGCTCGCGGCGTGGATTGCTGGAAGCCGTGTTCGACGACATCGCCCGCCGGGGCGGGCTGTTCGAACTGACCGAGGTGATGGCGATGGCGGATCCGCGCGCCGCGCTCGACCGCGTCGTCGAAATATTCTGTGCGTTCTGGGGGCACGACGCCGCGGTCGGCGGGCTCAACCAGGCCATTGCAACCGATCCCGAATTCGGCGAGGCGCTGCTTGAACGCAACGAGCGCCGACGCGAATTGCTGACCGCGCTGCTGTCGCGCATCGTCGGCAAACACGCGGCAAAGCGCGCCATGCGGGACTCGGTCGATCTGATCTTCGTGCTGACGAGCTATCCGACTTTTGCAGCGCTGAGCCCGCAGCGGTCGACGGAGGAGGTCTGCCGCCTGTTGCAGACGGCCTGCCACGCTGCCGTAGATGTGATGGCTCAAAATGAGCGAAAAAAATGAGTATCGCGGCGTTCTTCTCCCTTCTCCGCTTGTGGGAGAAGGTGACATAGGCGGCGCCCGGCCACCGTTCTTAGGAACGCCGAAGCGAAGCTTCGGCTATGGCGCCGGAGGAATATCTATCCGCGCGCTCAAATAAGAGTTGGACTCGCTGAGAGAGACCTCTCACCCGTCTCGCCGCTATCGCGGCGAGCGACCCTGTCCCGCAAGGGGAGCGGGGGAGAAGCACGCACTGCATCAGGAATGCGTCCAACATATTAGCCACCAACGGCATCTCCTCGGCTCACGCCTGCATTGTAGCATTGCGGCGGCGTGGCTTGTGTCACGACGGCAATCCGGCGCAAGCTCGTATCCGACGCCAATGACGATTGCTTCGCCCGCGCCACCGGCCGCCAATCCGGCCAGTTGGCTCAACAACCAGCCTTATCTGTTGCTCAGCCTGAGCTCGCTGTTCTGGGCCGGCAACATCGTGCTCGCGCGCCATGTCGGCGCGCATGTGCCGCCGCTGACGATGACCACGATCCGCTGGTTCGGCGTGTTCCTGATCCTGTTGCCGTTCGCCTGGCCGCATCTCAAGCGCGACTGGCCTGCCTTGCGCAAGAGCCTGCCGCTGATGCTGTTCCTGTCGCTGGTCGGCTTCGCCTTCAACAACGCGATCTCCTACTGGGCGATGCAATACACGGAGGCGCTGAACGCGCTGCTGATCCAGTCGGCAGGTCCCCTGTTCGTGGCGCTGTGGTCGCTGGTGCTGTTCGGCGTGCGGCTGACGGGCGGGCAGCTCGCCGGCATCGCGGTCTCGCTTCTCGGCGTGCTGATCATCATCCTGCGCGGCGATCTTAGCGCGCTTGCGAGCATCAGCTTCAACAGGGGCGACATCATGTTCGCCTCCTCGCTGGTGGCATTCGGACTCTACTCCGCCTACATCCCGCGCCGGCCAAAGATCCACCAGCTCTCCTTTCTCTCCTTCACCACCTGCTGCGGCGCGACGATGCTGCTGCCTGCGGCGATCTGGGAGGCGGCAAGCGGCCGCGTCCTGCAATTCGACGGGATGACGCTGGCGACGCTGGGCTACATCCTGATCTTTCCCTCGACGCTGGCTTATCTCTTCTTCAACCGCGGCGTGGCGCTGATCGGCCCGAACCGCGCCGCGCCGTTCTTCCATCTGGTGCCGGTGTTCGGCTCGGCGATGGCGATCCTGCTGCTCGGGGAGAAGCTCCAGCCGTTCCACCTGATCGGCTACGCCCTGGTGCTCGCCGGCGTCGTGACCGCATCGCGCCAGGGCTCGACGGTGAAGTAATTCCGCGACGCGGACGTTGCGCTCCCGTGTCCCGGACGCGATGCAGCGCGAAGCGGCGCAGCGCAGAGCCGGGACCCAGATTGCCGCAAGCGTGGGCCCCGGTTCAGCAGCGCATCACGCCGCGAAGAGCGGCGCGCTGCACTGCGCCCGGGGCACGGGAGCAAGTTAACTCGCGCCTTCCGATTTCAACGAGGAGGCGCTAGGTTCCCCGCCAACGAAAAAGAGGGAACGTCCAGACATGCTTTCAGCGTTGATCCGTAACCTGCGCACGATCGGCACCGCCGCGCTGTGCCTTGCCGCCGCCTCCACCGCGCAGGCCGACACTTATCCGAGCCGCAACATCACGCTGGTCTTGCCCTTCGCGGCCGGCAGCGGCACCGACACCACGACGCGGCTGATCTCGCAGCATCTCGCGCAGGCGCTCGGCGTCGGCATCGTCATCGAGAACAAGGCCGGCGCCAACGGCATGATCGCCGCGACCTATGTCGCGCGCGCCGCTCCCGACGGCTACACGCTGCTGGTGACCACCAACACCACGCATTCGGCCAATCCCTATCTGCTCAAGAGCCTCACTTACGACCCCGTCAAGGATTTCACCCCGATCGCACGCACCGGCGATTTGCCCTTCATGCTGGTGATTCATCCCGACGTCCCGGCCAAGACCGTCGGCGAGCTCGTCGCCTACGGCAAGGCCAATCCGGGCAAGCTGAGCTACGCCTCGGGCTCGTCCTCGGCGATCGTGTCGGGTGCGACCTTCGCGCACAATGCCGGGCTCGACCTGTTGCACGTGCCCTACAAGAGCTCGCCGCCGGCGCTCAACGACGTCATGGGCGGCCGCGTCTCGATGATGTTCGTGGACATCCTGACCGGCCTGCCCCACGTCCAGGGCAACGCGCTGCGGGCGCTCGCCGTCACCACCAAGGACCGCACGCCGCTGGTGCCGAACCTGCCCTCGATGCAGGAGGCCGGCGTGCCGGATTTCGACATCTCGTCATGGCAGGGCTATTTCGGCCCCGCCGGCATGCCGAAGGAGATCGTGACGCGGCTCAACGCCGAGATCCGGAAGATCGTCGAGAAGCCGGAGATCAAGGCCCAGCTGGCCACGCTCGGCATGGACGCGTTTTCCGGCACGCCGGAGCAGCTCGGCACGTTCGTGAACGAGCAGCTGGTGCTGTGGGAGCGGCTGATCAGGGACGCGGGAATCGAGAAGCAGTGAGCTGCGTCATTCCGGGGCGCGCGTTAGCGAGAACCCGGAATCTCGAGATTCCGGGTTCGATGCTTCGCATCACCCCGGAATGACGGCACAAATGCAGATGCCCGGGACAAGCCCACGGCTGTCCGGTTCAAAATTATTGGACAGAGCGCATGGCGTTGATTCTACTCGATCCTGGACGTCTGCAAGCGTTCCGGGACACGAATGGAGATCAGCGCCATGCCGC
>NZ_JAVAYM010000003.1:0-477499 GCF_054185205.1 Bradyrhizobium sp. 14AA
CCCTTGTGCATGTCGAAGGACACGCCGTTGAGCGCAATGATGCCGCCGAACACGACGCTGACGTCGCGAACCGCGAGCAGGGGCGATGTCCCCTGCGCGAGCTGTGCCTGCGTCATCTCGTCTCGCCCACGATGTTCAGTGGGCGAAGGGGCGATGCGAACCGCTCCCGGTGATGACAAAGGCTATCTGATCCCCTCGGCCACACGCGCAACTTTTCCTCCTGATTTCAGCTTTTTGCTGACGTCTTTTTTGGAATGCGGCATCAGTCCCCCGAGTGCCGCTTCGATGTTCCTTACCATCGCAAGCAGACGCGGTCCAATGTCGTTGATCAAACGCTCTTCCGTGAAGCGGAATGCGGGCGCGCCGCAATTGAATGCGTAGGGACCGGTTCCGTCGTTGAGCCTGAGCGCGACGCCGGCAGCGCCGATGTCGTCGTGCCAGTCGCCGACGGAGATCGCAAAACCGTATTTCGCGACGGTTTCGCCGGAGCGTTCCAATCCGTCGCGCATCTTGGGCCAGCGGCTGCCGTAATGTTCGCGCAACAGACGCGACAGCTCTGCGCGGTCCGCGTCGTCGAGCGCCCAGAAATAGGCGCGGCCCATCGCGCTGGTTGCAATCGGCACGCGCGAGCCGACGTCAAGTTGAACTCCGACCGTCTCTGTGCCGCGGCTCTGCCCGAAATAGATCATGCTGTGGCGATCGCGGCCTCCGACGGCAACGGCGCCGCCGGTCGCGCGCATCACGTCCTCGCGAAACGGTTCGGACAAATGCCGAACGCCGAGATTGGCCAGCGCCGCGTAGCCGAGCGACATCGCGGCGGGCGTGAGCTGGTACTTCTCGAAGCGGGGAACCGGCGCCAGATAGCCGAGCTTGGTCAGCGTATAGGTCAGCCGCGACACGGTCGGCTTCGGCAGGTTGGTGCGGGAGGCAATCTCCTGATTGCCGAGCAGGCCGTCATTGGGTTGGAATGCGCGCAATACGTCCAGTCCGCGGGAAAGCGCGACGACGAAGTTCCGATCTGTCGCAGTCTTCTTTGCTGTACGCTTCATCCCTGATCTGCTTCTTGCGCGGAGTCGTTGACAAGCCACGTGCTTCAAAATAACCCTGCCGTCAAGATGCGGAATTAAATTCCGCAGTGCGAAATCCAACAAAAGTAAATCCCCACCAAGGAGGGACACCGTGAGCGAAGTGGTCAAGCTTGAGCGTCATGACGAAGTCGGGATCGTCACGGTCAACAGCCCGCCGGTCAATGCGCTGAGCGCCGCCGTCCGCGGTGGCATCCTGGAGTGCATCAAGGCCGCGGTCGCCGATCCCGCCATCAAGGGTATCGTGCTGACCTGCGCGGGGCGCACCTTCATCGCCGGGGCCGACATCACCGAATTCGGCAAGCCGCCGAAGGCGCCCGCGCTCAACGACGTGCTCGCCGAGATCGAGAACTCCCCCAAGCCGGTGGTTGCCGCGATCCACGGCACCGCGCTCGGCGGCGGCCTCGAGGTCGCGCTCGCCTGTCATTTCCGCGTCGCGGTCAAGGAAGCCAAGCTCGGCCTGCCCGAGGTCAAGCTCGGCCTGCTGCCCGGCGCCGGCGGCACCCAGCGCCTGCCGCGCGCGGTCGGGCCGGAGCTCGCCGTCAAGATGATCGTCGGCGGCGATCCGATCGGGGCGGCGGAAGCGCTCAAGAACGGCCTGATCGAGGAGATCATCGAGGGCCCGGCGTCGGGCGGCGAGGCTTTCGTGCGCAAGCTGCTGGCCGAGAAGCGTCCGCTGCGCCGCCTGCGCGACGACGATTCCAAGATCGCGGCCGCCAAGGCCGACCGCTCGATCTTCACCAATGCGGTTGCCGCCATGACCAAGAAGTCGCGCGGCCTGGAAGCGCCGTTCGCGGCCGCCGACGCCGTCGGCTACGCCATTGACCTACCCTTCGACGAAGGCCTGAAGAAGGAGCGCGAGGGCTTCCTGAAGCTCGTCGCCAGCGACCAGTCCAAGGCGCAGCGCTATGCCTTCTTCGCCGAGCGCGAGGCCGCCAAGATCGCTGGCGTCCCTGAAGGCACCAAGTCGCGTCCCGTGAACCGCGTCGCCATCCTCGGCGCCGGCACCATGGGTGGCGGCATCGCGATGTCCTTTGCCAATGCCGGCGTTCCCGTCACCCTGATCGAGACCGGCGAGGAGCAGCTCAAGCGCGGCATGGGCATCATGCAGAAGAACTGGGAAGCGACCGCCGCGCGCGGCGGCATCCCGGCTGACGCGCCCGCCAAGCGCATGGCGCTGATCAACGGCGTCGTCGGCATCGAGAATGTCGGCGATGCCGACCTCGTCATCGAGGCCGTGTTCGAGACCATGGCGGTGAAGAAGGAAGTGTTCGGCAAGCTCGACCAGTACGTCAAGCCCGGTGCCGTGCTCGCCTCCAACACATCGTACCTCAATATCGACGAGATCGCGAAGTCGACCAAGCGTCCGCAGGATGTGCTCGGCATGCACTTCTTCTCGCCGGCCAACGTCATGAAGCTGTGCGAGATCGTGCGCGCCGACAAGACCGCGCCGGACGCGCTGGTCACCGCGGTCAACATCGCGCGCAAGATCGCGAAGGTGCCGGCCGTGGTCGGCGTCTGCGACGGTTTTGTGGGCAACCGCATGCTGGCGCAGCGCGGCAAGCAGTCGGAGAAGCTCTTGTTCGAAGGCGCGCTGCCGCAGCAGGTCGATGCCGTCGTGACAAAATTCGGCATGCCGATGGGGCCGTTCGCGATGGGCGATCTCGCCGGCCTCGACATCGGCTGGCGCTCGCGGAAAGACCGCGGCATCAAGTCCGAGATCGCGGATGCGCTGTGCGAAGCCGGCCGCTTCGGCCAGAAGACCGGCAAGGGCTACTACAAGTATGAGGCCGGCTCGCGCTCGGCGCTGCCTGATCCCGAGGTCGAGAAGCTGATCGACGAGACGCTGCTCCGTCTCGGCCGCAAGAAGCGCGTCGTCAGCGACGAGGAGATCCTCGAGCGCATGATGTATCCGATGATCAACGAGGGCGCGAAGATCCTCGAAGAGGGCATCGCGGCGCGTCCCTCCGACATCGACGTGGTCTGGCTCTACGGCTATGGCTGGCCGATCTACCGCGGCGGCCCGATGTTCTGGGCCGACACCGTCGGCCTCAAGCACATCGCCGATCGCCTCGCCTTCTACGCCAAGGAGACCAACGACCCCAGCCTCGAGCCCGCGCCGCTGCTGAAGAAGCTCGCGGCCGAAGGCAAGACGTTCGCCTCGCTCGCGGCGGCGTCGAAAGCGGCGTGATGGGTTGGGCTCGGTGATCACGAACACCTTTGCGAGGGCAACACTCTCTCCGTTCCCTCCCCCCTTGTGGGGGAGGGGTAGGGAGGGGGGTAGCCCCAAGCGAGGTCAGTGTTCGTGGCATCCCCTTCCCCAACCCTTCCCCACAAGGGGGAAGGGAGCCCGGACATCGGTGCCCGCCTCACACGATATCGTCACGACCGCTCTGCAGAGTATCGACCGTTAATGACCCATCCCGGCGAACAGTTTTATCCCGCGGGCGTGCGTTGGGACGACACCATCGTCCAGGGCTCGCTGCCTGACCTGCTGTCGAAAGCCGCCGCCGAATACAGTCCGCGCACCGCGCTGGAATTCCGGGAACGTCCGATCACCTACACCGAGCTCGCCGCGATGGCCGAACGCGCGGCCGCGGCGTTCCTGCGCGCCGACTGCGGCAAGGGCACGTCCATCGCGCTGTTCCTCGGCAATACGCCGGATCACCCCGTCAATTTCTTCGGCGCGCTGAAGGCCGGCGCCCGCCTCGCGCATCTCTCGCCGCTCGACGGCGAGATCGCGCTGACCCACAAGGTCTCGGATTCCGGCTCGCGCCTGCTCGTCACCTCCAATCTCGCCGCGCTGCTGCCGACAGCGCTGAAATTCCTGGAGAAGGGGCTGATCGATCGCCTCGTCGTCTGCGAGGACGACAATTGGGGCAAGGTCGGCACGCCGCAGGCGCCGATCCCCGATGATCCCCGCATCGTCACCTTCAAGACTTTTGTGGAGGGCGCCACCGCGCCGGCCGAGTGGCCGAAAGTCACCGCCGAAGACGTCGCGCTGCTGCAATATACCGGCGGCACCACTGGCCTGCCCAAGGGCGCGATGCTGACGCACGGCAATCTCACCTCGGCGGTGTCGATCTACGACGTCTGGGGCAAGCCGTCGCGTGCGAGCCGCGGCGACGTGGTCGAGCGCGTGATCTGCGTGCTGCCGCTGTTCCACATCTACGCGCTGACCGTCGTGCTGCTGTCCTCGCTCAGCCGCGGCAATCTGATCTCGCTGCATCAGCGTTTCGACGTCGAGGCCGTCATGCGCGACATCGAGGTCAAACGCGCGACCTATTTCCCTGGCGTGCCGACCATGTGGATCGCGATCGCCGCGCTCCCTGATCTCGACAAGCGCGACTTCTCCTCGCTCGCGACCATCGGCTCCGGCGGCGCGCCGCTGCCGGTGGAGGTCGCGAATTTCTTCGAGCGCAAGGTCGGCAAGAAGCTGCGCAGCGGCTGGGGCATGACCGAAACCTGCTCGCCCGGCACCGGCCATCCGCCCACAGGCCCCGACAAGCCCGGCTCGATCGGCCTGATGCTGCCCGGCATCGAGCTCGACGTCGTCTCGCTGGACGATCCGACACGCGTGCTGCCGCCCGGCGAGGTCGGCGAGATCCGCATCAAGGGCCCGAACGTCACCAAGGGGTACTGGAACAAGCCGGAGGGATCGACTGATGCCTTCGTCGACGGCCGCTTCCTCACCGGCGACATCGGCTATGTCGACACCGACGGCTATTTCTTCCTGGTCGACCGCAAGAAGGACATGATCATCTCCGGCGGCTTCAACGTCTATCCGCAGATGATCGAGCAGGCGATCTACACCATTTCGGGCGTGCACGAGGTCATCGTGCTCGGCATTCCCGACCAGTATCGCGGCGAGGCCGCCAAGGCCTTCATCAAGCTCAGGCCGGAGGCAAAACCGTTCTCGCTCGACGAGCTGCGCGCGCAGCTTGCCGGCAAGCTCGGCAAGCACGAATTGCCGGCGGAGGTCGAGTTCGTCGACGATCTGCCGCGCACGCCGGTCGGAAAATTGTCGCGCCACGAGTTGCGCCAGCAGCAGAAACCATCACAATCCAAGCAACCAGGAGGTCGTTCTTGACCGACGCCGTCATCGTTTCCACCGCCCGCACCCCGATCGGCAAGGCCTATCGCGGCGCGCTCAACGCCACCGAGGGCGCAACCCTGCTCGGCCACGCCATCGGCGAAGCCGTCGCGCGTGCAAAAGTCGATCCGAAGGAGATCGAGGACGTCGTGATGGGCGCCGCGCTTCAGCAGGGCGCGACCGGCGGCAACATCGCGCGCAAGGCGCTGCTCCGTGCCGGCCTGCCCGTCACCGTTGGCGGCACCACCATCGACCGGCAGTGCGCCTCGGGCCTGCAGGCGATCGCGCTGGCCGCGCGCTCAGTGATCTTCGACGGCGTCGAGATCGCGGTCGGCGGCGGCGGCGAGTCCATCAGCCTCGTGCAGAACGACAAGATGAACGGCTTCCACGCCCAGGACCCGGCGCTGCTCAAGATCAAGGGCGAGGTCTACATGCCCATGATCGACACGGCGGAGATCGTCGCCAAGCGCTACGGCATCTCGCGCGAGGAGCAGGACGAATATTCGCTGGAGAGCCAGCGCCGCACCGCGGCAGCCCAACAGGGCGGCAAGTTCAAGGACGAACTCGCGCCGATCACCACGCTGATGGCGGTCACCGACAAGGCGACCGGCGCCGTGTCGATGAAAGAGGTCACGCTGTCGCAGGACGAGGGCCCGCGCCCCGAAACCACCGCCGAAGGCCTCGCCGGCCTCAAGGCCGTGCGCGGCGAGGGCTTTTCGGTCACCGCCGGCAATGCCAGCCAGCTCTCGGACGGCGCCAGCGCCAGCGTCATCATGAGCGACAAGGAAGCCTCAAAGCGCGGCCTCAAGCCGCTCGGCATCTTCCGCGGCTTCGTCTCCGCCGGCTGCGAGCCGGACGAGATGGGCATCGGCCCGGTCTTCGCCGTGCCGCGCCTCCTGAAGCGCCACGGCCTCACCGTCGACGACATCGGCCTCTGGGAGCTCAACGAAGCTTTCGCGGTGCAGGTGCTGTATTGCCGTGACAAGCTCGGCATCGACCCCGAGAAGATCAACGTCGACGGCGGCGCGATCGCGGTCGGCCATCCCTACGGCATGTCGGGCGCGCGCCTCACCGGTCACGCCCTGATCGAAGGCCGCCGCCGCAAGGCGAAGTATGCGGTGGTGACGATGTGCGTTGGCGGCGGCATGGGCGCGGCGGGACTTTTCGAGGTGTTGCAGTAATCGTCGTCCTGGCGAAAGCCAGGACCCATACTCCGCAGCAGGAGTTTGGCGGACAGACAAGAGTTGCCTTCGCAAAACGGAGGCCGGTGGTAATGGGTCCTGGCTTTCGCCAGGACGACGAGGAAACAGGAGGGTCCGATGGATCTCGCATTCACGAAAGAAGAGCAGGCGTTTCGCGAGGAAGTGCGGTCGTTCTTCCGCGACAACGTGCCGCCGGATACGCGGCGCAAGCTGGTCGAGGGCCGCCATCTCTCGAAGGACGAGATGGTGACGTGGTGGCGCATCCTCAACAAGAAGGGTTGGGGCGTCAGTCACTGGCCGACGCAATATGGCGGAACGGGGTGGACCTCCGTGCAGCACTACATCTTCAACGAGGAGCTGCAGTCCTATCCGGCGCCGCAGCCGCTCGCCTTCGGCGTCAGCATGGTCGGCCCCGTCATCTACACCTTCGGCAACGAGGAGCAGAAGAAGCAGTACCTGCCGCGCATCGCCAATGTCGACGACTGGTGGTGCCAGGGCTTCTCCGAGCCCGGCTCCGGCTCCGACCTCGCCTCGCTGAAGACGAAAGCCGAGCGCAAGGGCGACAAGTGGATCATCAACGGCCAGAAGACCTGGACCACGCTCGCCCAGCACGCCGACATGATCTTCTGCCTCTGCCGCACCGACAACAACGCGAAGAAGCAGATGGGCATCTCCTTCATCGTGTTCTCGATGAAGTCGAAGGGCGTCACCGTGCGTCCGATCCAGACCATCGACGGCGGCGTCGAGGTCAACGAGGTCTTCTTCGACGACGTCGAGGTGCCCGTCGAGAACCTGATCGGCGAGGAGAACAAGGGCTGGGACTACGCAAAATTCCTGCTCGGCAATGAGCGCACCGGGATCGCGCGGGTCGGCGTCTCCAAGGAGCGGCTGCGCCGCATCCGCGATCTCGCCGGCAAGGTGGAATCCGGCGGCAAGCCGATCATCCAGGATGCTGCCTTCCGCGAGAAGCTCGCGGCTTGCGAGATCGAGCTGAAGGCGCTCGAGCTCACGCAGCTTCGCGTCGTCGCCGACGAGGGCAAGCACGGCAAGGGCAAGCCCAATCCGGCCTCCTCGGTGCTGAAGATCAAGGGCTCCGAGATCCAGCAGACCACCACCGAGCTCCTGATGGAAGTGATCGGCCCGTTCGCCGCGCCCTACGATTTGCACGGCGACGACGGCTCGAACGAAGCCATGGAATGGACCGCCCAGATCGCGCCGAGCTACTTCAACAACCGCAAGGTCTCGATCTACGGCGGCTCCAACGAGATCCAGCGCAACATCATCGCCAAGGCGGTGCTGGGGCTGTGATGCTCTCTTCTCCCTCGCCCCGCTCTTGCGGGGAGAGGGTTGGGGTGAGGGGCCTCTCTCCGCGCAGAGACTTGTTAGTTTGAGGAAACAGAAATGGATTTTGATCTGAACGAGGAGCAGCGGCTTCTCAAGGAAAGCATCGACGGCCTCTTGACCGATTCCTACGATTTCGAGAGCCGCAAGAAGTACATGAAGGAGAAGGGCGGCTGGAGCAAAGCGGTCTGGCTCAAGCTCGCCGAGCAGGGCCTGCTCGGCCTGCCCTTCAGCGAGGCCGATGGCGGCTTCGGCGGCGGCGGCGTCGAGACCATGATCGTGATGGAGGCGCTCGGCAAGGCGCTGGTGCTCGAGCCGTATCTCGCAACGGTGGTGATCGGCGGCGGCTTCCTGCGCCACGCGGGCTCCGATGCGCAGAAGGCCGCGCACCTGCCCGGGATCATCGACGGCAGCAAGACGCTGGCGTTTGCCCAGCTCGAGAAGAACTCGCGCTACGATCTCTTCGACGTCTCCACGACCGCGAAGAAGAAGGGCGACGCCTACGTCATCGACGGCGAGAAATTCGTCGTGCTCAACGGTGAGAACGCCGACACGCTCGTCGTCACCGCGCGTACCAAGGGCGACCGCCGCGACAAGACCGGCATCGGCGTGTTCCTGGTTCCCGCGAATGCCAAGGGCGTCACGAAGAAGTCGTATCCGACGCAGGACGGCCTGCACGCCGCCGACATCACCCTCACCGGTGTCGAGGTCGGCGCCGATGCCGTGCTCGGCAATCCCGAGGATTCGCTCGCGCTGATCGAGCGCGTGGTGGACGAGGCACGCGTCGCGCTCTGCGCCGAGGCGGTCGGCCTGATGGACGAGTCGCTGAAGACCACGGTCGAGTACATCAAAACGCGAAAACAGTTCGGCGTCGCGATCGGCTCGTTCCAGTCGCTGCAGCATCGCGCCTCCGACATGTTCGTCGCCGCTGAACAGGCGCGATCGATGTCGATGTTCGCGACCATGGCCGGTGATTTCGAGGACGCCAGGGAGCGCTCCAACGCGATTGCCGCGGCCAAGGTGCAGATCGGCAAATCGCTGAAATTCGTCGGACAGCAGTCGATCCAGCTCCACGGCGGCATCGGCATGACCATGGAGGCGAAGATCGGCCACTACTTCAAGCGCCTCACCATGATCGAGAACTCGTTTGGCGACACCGACTACCACCAGCGCCGCGTCGCGGATGGTGGCGGGTTGATCTAGCCACACGACGACTGTCATCGCCCGGCCAAGCCGGGCGATGACACCGAGTAAATGGCGTCAGCGGAGCAACAACAATGAAAAACACCCCGTTCGATCTCACCGGAAAAGTCGCAATCGTCACCGGCTCCAGCCGCGGCATCGGCCGCTCTTCCGCCGAGCTGCTCGCCAAGTTGGGGGCCAAGGTCGTGGTCTCCTCGCGCAAGGCGGAAGCCTGCAAGGAGGTCGTGGACGGCATCATTGCGGCCGGCGGCGAGGCCACCGTCATACCCTGCAACATCGCGCGCAAGGCCGAGGTCGAGGCGCTGATCGCAGGCGCCACGAAGCATTACGGCAAGATCGACATCCTCGTCTGCAACGCCGCCGTCAATCCTTACTACGGCCCGCTGCTCGACATCACGGACGAAGCCTTCGACAAGATCATGGGCAGCAACGTCAAGAGCAACATCTGGCTCTCGGCGCTCGCGATCCCGCAGATGGCGGAACGCGGAGGCGGCTCCGTCGTCATCATCTCCTCGATCGGCGGCTTGCGCGGCTCCACCGTGATCGGCGCTTACGGCATCTCCAAGGCCGCCGACTTCGCGCTGTGCCGCTCGCTCGCCGGCGAGTGGGGCCCGAAGGGCGTCCGCGTCAACTGCATTGCGCCCGGCCTCGTCAAGACCGATTTCGCCCGCGCGCTGTGGGAAGACGAAGCCATGCTGAAGCGCCGCACCGCCACCACGCCGCTGCGTCGGATCGGCGAGCCCGACGAGATCGCCGGCGCCGTCGCTTATCTCGCGTCCGATGCCTCGAGCTTCATGACCGGACAGACCATCGTCATCGACGGCGGCGTGACCACGGCCGCGGTGTAACCGCGGCCCGCGCGCTCAAGGCCGGCGCGCGCCGTCGCGCCCGGCCAAAGCGCCCTCGATGCCGCGCACGACGATCAGCGCACTTCGTTCGTCGAGATGCACGCCGTCGGCCCAGCGCAACTCGCTCCGCGGCGGATCGATCGGCAGCCACAGCGCGGGATCCGGGAACGCCTCGTGGACGATCGCCTTGCTCGTCCGGGCGTGGCGGGAATTCTCGATCTCCGCGGCGAACGGCACTTCGATGAGGAAGGCCCGTGCCCCGCGTTGCTGGATCTCGTCGATCAGTTGCTTGATGATGGCCACATTCGCGCGCGCCGGCACGGTGGGGTCGCTGTCGTTCATCTGTTCCAGCGCGTGGTCGAGATAGGCCTTGTTGTCGAAGGTGCTCGGCGGCTGGCTCAGCACGCGCTCCTGCTCGGCGCGCGCCCGGGCGGGATTCGGCGGGGCGTGATTCCAGGTCTCGTAGGCTGCGACCGCCGTTCGCACCGGGCGCAGCAGCGGCGCTTCGGCCCGCGTGCCGCCCGAAAATCTTTCGACCAGCGCGCCGTCGGGCTCGCGGGAGAGGATGTTGGTTTCGATCAGCACGATCTTCGGTAGGCTCGGCTGCCTTGCGACGATCTCGAGGCCGGTCACCGGCGAGCCTCCCGCCAGCGCCAGATTACGGATGCGCGGCAGCGAGAAATAGTCCTCCTTCAGACGCCAGGTGACCGAGCTGCCGACCAGCACGATGTCGGGCACCGGCTCCTGCACATAGCGGTTGAGGGTGACGAGGCTGCCGTCGCGGGTGGTGACGGCCGGCTGCTGCAGCGCCGCGCCGAACCGCGCCGTGGCAAGGCCGCAGGCAAGGAGCAGCGCCGTCGCGACGCCCGCGCATCTGACCAGCCATGGAAGCGTTGAGGTCTGCCGCATCGTCAGAACTGGAAGTAGATGAAGGCGGCGTCGGGCCCCGCCTCGAGATAGGCCAGCGCCGCGAGTGCGCCATAGAGATACGGCTCCCAGCGCGAGAGCCTGCCGGCGGCGAGCGCACCGAAGCCGACATGCTGGATGATGACGGGCAGGGCGTAGAGCAGGGCGAGATTGTAGAACAGCTTCGTCGGATTGGGATTGTCGGTCGGCCTGAACATCCCGGCGAGGTAGCCCAGCGCGTGATCGAAGTTCGGCAGCTTGAAGAAGATCCACAGCATCGTCACGCAGAGGAAGACGACGCCCATGCGAACGACCCGCACGGCAGGGCCGGCCTCGCCCAGCACCTTCAGGAAGGGGCGTTCGACGACGAGCAGGAGGCCGTGCAGCATGCCCCACAAGGCGTAGCTCAGGCTGGCGCCGTGCCAGAGCCCTCCGAGCGTCATCACGATCATCAGGTTGAGGCAGGTTCTGGCCGGTCCATGCCGATTGCCGCCGAGCGGGATGTAGAGATAGGTCCTGAGCCAGGTCGACAGCGAGATGTGCCAGCGCGTCCAGAACTCGGAGAACGACGTCGAGATGTAGGGCAGGTTGAAGTTGACGGGCAGGCGGTATCCGAACAGCAGGGCGAGGCCGAGCGCGATCGCCGAATAGCCGAAGAAGTCGGCATAGATCTGGTAGCCGTACAGGAACACGAGCAGCCAGCGATCCTGCGTGCGCACCGTCTCATAGAGCGGATAGTCCATGTAGGACGTCATCTCGTTGAGATTGTTCGCGACGTAGAGCTTGAAGAAGAAGCCGACGAGAACCCACTTCGCGGCCTCGACGAAGGCAACGTCGCCGAGCCGCTTGGGCACGATCTGCGGCATGAACTGGCCCGCGCGCGTGATCGGCCCCGACACGAGCTGCGGAAAGAAGATGATGTAGAGGAAAACGTCGCTCAAGCGTGGTGGCCGCTTCTCGCGCGTGAGGTCGACCAGCAGGCTGATGTTGTGGAATACGAAGAACGAGATGCCGATCGGCAGCGGCAGGCGCAGCAGGAAGTCGAGCGGCGCAACTCCCGTCAGGTGAGCTGTGGCCACATCGACGAACAGGAGCTTGTATTTGAAGAACGCCAACAGGGCGAGATTGAAGACGATCCCGGCCGGCATCCACACCGCGCGGTTGTCGAAGGCCAGCACCAGGCACACGTAGGTTCCGACCACGGCGAGCAGCAGCAGCGGCAGCAGTTCCGGTTGGCCGGAGCCATAGAACACCAGGCTCGCAAGCACGAGCAGCTGGACCTGGAAGCGGCGCAAAGCCGGCAGGTAATAGGCGCCGAACACGACCGCGACGAAGATGCCGAACTGAAAGGAAGTGAAAGTCATGCCGCCCCGATGGTCCGGCCCGGCGTGTAGCATTTTTGCGGACGCGGTCCTAGTCTTGGCGACGGTCTGCTTTCATCACCCTCGAGGGGAGGAGAAGCCAGAGCAACCTTGACCTTCCGCCTCCAATCCGCTCCCTTTGGCGCGACACAATGATCCCTCCGGGATAACGCCAGGAAAACGCCAAGGTAAGCCGCCATGTCTTTCGTCCTCGCCATCGATCAGGGCACCACCTCTTCGCGCGCGATCGTGTTTCGCGGCGATATTTCCATCGCGGCGAAGGCGCAAGCCGAGTTTCCGCAGCATTTCCCGGCCTCGGGCTGGGTCGAGCACGAGCCGGAGGACATCTGGACCTCGACCGTGATGGTCTGCCGCGAGGCGATCGAGCAGGCCGGCATCACCGCCAAGGACATCGCCGCGATCGGCATCACCAACCAGCGCGAGACCACCGTGGTGTGGGACCGCGCGACAGGCCAGGCCGTGCATCGCGCCATCGTCTGGCAGGACCGCCGCACCGCCGACATCTGCGCGAAGCTGAAGCACGACGGCCGCGAGCCATTGATCTCGCAAAAGACCGGCCTGATCATCGACCCCTATTTCTCCGGCACCAAGGTCGCCTGGATCCTCGACCACGTCCCCGGCGCCCGCGCGCGCGCTGCGCGCGGCGAGCTGATGTTCGGCACGGTCGACTGCTACCTGCTCTGGCGCCTCACCGGCGGCAAGGTGCACGCCACCGACGCCACCAACGCCTCGCGCACGCTGCTGTTCAACATCCACACCGGCCAATGGGACGACGAGCTCCTGGAGATCATCGGCGTGCCGCGCTCGATGCTGCCCGAGGTGAAGGATTCCTCCGCGCGTTTCGGCGAGAGCACGCCTGATTTGTTCGGCGGCGCGATCGCGATCTCCGGCATCGCCGGCGACCAGCAGGCGGCGACCATCGGCCAGGCCTGCTTCCGCCCGGGCATGATGAAGTCGACCTACGGCACCGGCTGCTTCGCGCTGCTCAACACCGGCACCACGCCCGTGGTCTCGAAGAACAAGCTGCTCACCACCGTTGCCTACCAGCTCGACGGCAAACGCACCTACGCGCTCGAAGGCTCGATCTTCGTTGCCGGCAGCGCGGTGCAATGGCTGCGCGACGGCCTCGGCATCATCAAGCACGCGGCGGAGACCGGGCCTCTTGCCGACCAGTCCGACTCGATGCAGAGCGTCTATCTCGTTCCTGCCTTCGTCGGCATGGGCGCCCCCTACTGGAATCCGCGCGTGCGCGGCGCGCTGTTCGGCCTCACCCGCAACACCGGCCCCGCCGAGCTCGCCCACGCCGCGCTGGAAAGCGTCTGCTACCAGACCTTCGACCTCTGGGCCGCGATGCGCGCGGACTGGCCAAGCTCGGAAACCGCCAGCGTCGTGCTCCGCGTCGACGGCGGCATGACGGCGTCGGACTGGACCATGCAGCGCCTCGCAGATTTGCTCGATGCCCCTGTCGATCGCCCCGTGATTCAGGAGACGACCGCGCTCGGCGCCGCCTATCTCGCCGGTCTCCAGGTCGGCGTCTATCCCGAGCCGACCAAATTCGCCGACAACTGGCGCCTCGAGCACCGCTTCAAGCCGAACATGAGCCAGGCGACACGCGAGCGAAAGCTCGCGGGCTGGGCAAGGGCAGTGAAGGGCGTGCTGGCGAGTGATGAGGGAGAATAGCGGGTGCGCGCAACCCGCCCCGATAGCGGCGGACGCGATCACACTGACGGCGAGGTGAACGAGACGCGTCCTCAAACTCCGCCGTCGTCCTGGCGAAAGCCAGGACCCATAACCACCGAGCCAAATTGCTTTGGACCGCTATCGGCCCCAGCCTGCCGCAACAATGACCAATTGTGGTAATGGGTCCTGGCTTTCGCCAGGACGACACGGAGTGTGTGGCCGGCGTTCAACTTCAAAAGGACGCATCCCATGATCCTCCCCGACGGCTATTCCGACGTGCCCTCCGGCAAGATCGCCACGGTCGTCACGCATCTGGAGATGACCGCACCTCCCGCGCGCCGCGACGATCCACCGGGCAACTGGACCCTGCGCAAGGTCGACGCCCCCGCGCTTGACTGGTATCGCGACCTCTACCGCCGCGTCGGCGACGACTGGTTGTGGTTCTCGCGCGCGCGCATGACCGACGCCGAGCTCACGGCGGTCATCCACGTGCCGGGGATTGAAGTCTACGCCCTGGTCGTGGACGGTCACGACGAAGGCCTGCTGGAGCTGGATTTCCGTCAGCCCGGCCAATGCGAGCTGGTCTATTTCGGCGTCACCGCCGGGCTGATCGGCACAGGCGCCGCCCGCTTCCTCATGAACCGCGGGCTGGACCTCGCCTGGTCACGCGACCTCCGCCGCGTCTGGGTCCACACCTGCACCTTCGACCATCCCTCCGCCGTCGCGTTCTACCAACGCTCCGGCTTCCGTCCATTCCGCCTGCAGATCGAGATCGCCGACGATCCGCGTCTCGACGGCACGGCGCCGCGCGATGCGGCGCGGCATGTGCCGATCATTGAATGATGCGTCGAGACCTGTAGCCGGCGATCAATCGCCGGCCCGCCGTGATCTGGTAGACGGCCGGGTCTGGTCGTAATGGCCTAGCACAACCTTGTCTTGTTGCCATTTTGAAGTGTATCGTCTCTGCTTGCCCGACCAGAGGTCGTCATGCGCCATCTTATGGCATCGAATCGTCTGAAGACCTTAGTCGTCGCCTTGATTGGCATGCTGATGCTGAGCGTGCCAGCGCCGGGCCAGGATCGGATGGTGCTGGGGTCCCGTCAGTTCGAGGTCGACAAGAGTGGCAATGGCGCCGTTCTTTGCGCTTGGTCGATGTATCTTTCCATCCAGGCCGAAACGGCGGCGTGTGGGTTGACGCGGCGCCAGACGGACGATGCGATGGATGAGGCGATTGCAGCGATTGACGAGTTCATTCTTGCGAACTCTTCCCTGCATCCGACGCGCGCGATGTTGGACGAATTCAAGCAGCGCGCAGCAGAATCGCATCTCGGTTTGGCGCGGCGACAAGGCCTTCAGAATTTTTGTAGTCGACCCGACTTGGAGCATTTCCGGAGTATCAGTCCGGATCAAATCAGGGCAGGCGTGAAGAAGCTGCTAGAGATTCCGCGCGAGCCTGTCATGAATCCCTGCCTCTAATCTCCGCGGTGGCGTCGTTGCGCAGCGCTCGCCTTCAAAGGTATTTGTTGCAGGCGGCGGGCAATAACGATGAACTGGACGGCCCTGCCGGGACCTTCGACTGAGAGGCGCAAGAACATGTTCCTGATCGGCCAATACGATTCCCCCTTCGTCCGCCGCGTCGCGATTGCGCTGCGGCTTTACGGGCTCGCCTTCGAGCACAAGCCGTGGTCAACCTTCGGCGACGCCGACAAGATCGCGCCGTACAATCCGCTGCGCCGCGTGCCGACGCTGGTGCTCGACGACGGCGAGGCGCTGATCGAGAGCACGATCATTCTCGATTATCTCGACGAATGCGTCGGTGAGGAGAAAGCGATGCTGCCGCGCAGCGGCGCCGAGCGGCGGCATCATTTGCGCATCTGCGCGCTTGCCTCCGGCCTTGGCGACAAGGCCGTGAGCCTGCTCTACGAGCGCGTGCTGCGGAAGGAGCAGCTCGCGCTGTGGGTCGAGCGTTGCCAGGCGCAGATCGCTGACGTCCTGAAGGTGCTTGAGGCCGAGCGCGCGAAGGTGGCGACGCCGTACTGGCTGGGTGACCGGATCGGCCACGCCGACATCGCGGTCGCCTGCGTCGTCCGCTTTACCCGAGAAGCACATCCGCAATTGTTCGAGCCGTCGCGCTATCCGGCGCTGTCGGCGCATGCCGAGCGTTGCGAGGCACTTGCGCCGTTTCAGGAGATCGTACAGCCGTTGGCGCCGCCGAAGGGGTGAGCCGCATCAAGCGCCTCTATGCGAACCCGATTTTGATCAGGATTGTCAGGAAAAGGCCTCCGACGACCGCGCAGACCGCGGCACCGATCAACGGCCCCAGCGCGCCTTCCCGGCTCGCAGGCTCCAGCACCGCGTGTCCCGGCTGTTCCGGATCGTAATAGACTTTGACGTTCTGCCCGGGACGATGTTTCGCCGCGGCCTTTTCGGCGACCTCGCGCAGCCCGGAGATCATGGTGCCGCCCCAATCGACTTCTGTGCCGATGAAGTCGCGCTTGCCGACCCTGTAGGCGTAGCGGAGGTCGACCTGATAGCGATATTGGAGCTTGCTGGACCGTGACTTGTCGTCGTCATCGCTCTTCTCCTCGATGATTTCCTCGATCACGTCGCAATGGGTGACCCTGCCGGCCGCGGTCGGCCAGCGCAGGCTAGCGCTCGCCAGCCGGCGCGTCCGGACATACGCTGCGAGGCAGAACACGCCGCCCACGAGCACGATGATCGGCAGCGCGAACGCGAACAGCGGAACGCCGTTGCTGGTGTAGAGCACGTGACCCGCGAGCGAATGCGCGGTGAGCGTGGCGGCAATGACGCCGAACACGATGGTGAACGCCACCAGCGCCGCGAGGTTCTGCGCGGCAGCAGGTTCGAGCAGCGCCTCGGTTGGTTGCTTCGGATCGACATGGACGTCGACATGCGCGCCAACCGGATATCGTCCGATCAGTTTTGCGGCCAGTACCCGCGTCGTGATGACCTGGCCGCCGACAAAGACCTTGTCGCTTTCCAGCTCCTGGCCGCCGGCCTGATAGCGATAGCGGATGACGGGCTTGGCGTCGTTCTGATCGTCCGAGGCGTGCGTCGCCGGCTGATCGACCCTGGAAACCGTGATGACGCCCTCCACCTTGTCCCAGCTCCGCGCGGTCTGCATCCGGCCCCGCATGCGGACCAGATTGAACAGCATCAATCCAAACAGAAGCACGGCGACGCCGGCGGCAATCTGCGTCCACATCAATTGTTGGGCGTCCAGCATCCGATTCCCCCGCGCTTCGGCCGTGATCGCCATTGGTCGCGGCGAGCGCGCGTTGCGTTCACGGCACTGTCGCCGTTCCGGGAGATCGTGCAGCCGCAGGCCGCCGAAGGGATGAAAGCGCGGGGCGGGCCTTATTTCCGCGAGCACGGCCTGATCTGCTCGCCCGTCGCCGACGTCATGCCGACCGGACTTGGCGACAGTCGTATGCCAAAGAACAACTGAGAGCCGGACACCTTGTCGTCAGCCCCCTGGTGTACGTCCAGGTCGAGCTTCGCGGCGATCTCGGATGTCAGCTTGGCCTTCTCCTCCATCGAAATCGCATTGTGATATTTGATCTCGTAGACGACGTCGGCCTCCAGCACGGACCGCGTCTGGCACACGACGCCGCCGTTCGAAACGTTCTGGGTGACTGCGTCCGCGCATTCGGCCCTCAGCAATGCGTTCCGGGTCGATATCAGCGACTCGTCGGAAATCAACAAAATGTTGGCATTCTCGAGCTTGAGGTTGACCGCCTCGACCTGCTGCATCCCGGCGACGGCCGACAGCTTCTCCCTGACCTGGGCCGACACGTCGAGCTTTTTCTCGAGCGACTGCTTCAGGTCCCGGTCAACGGTCCGCGATCTCTGGATCTTGCCGGTCAGCAGCGTGGGATCGACGTCGCAGGTCGGATGCAGCTCCAGCCGGCCGTTGCTGAGATACTCGATCGTGTTGATCGTGCCGGGGCCGCCGAACGTGCTTGGCGGCACCACCTCGAAATATCCGGTCTCGGAGAGAATGGCCGTGATCGTTTGCTTCTTTCGCGGGAACCCGGCGTAGACCGAGACCATCACGAGTGCAATCGCGACAAAAACTCCGCCACCCAGCCAAAGCCATTTGCGGCTCGTTACTTCCCCGGGCAGCACAACTGATTTCGCTCGCCGCATGGCACGTAGCCTTTCGGACAGTCCGCAGCGGCAATCGTTGGCAGAACGACGAGAGCGATCGCGGCGACGAACAGTGCAATGAACTGCTTCATATGTTCGATCCCAAGCAAACCGTCGGTTCGAAGGTAGTAGACCGAGAGAATATCGAATCGAGGTTGAGCGGACAAGTGAACGAGTTCACACGTGCGCGGTTCCCGTGGGGGCAGGCTTGAGGCGAGTTGTAGGGCGCGACGGCGCATTCGCGCAGGTCGCCCGCTCAATGTGCTGGAGAAACCTGATTTGCATTTACTGCCTCCCAAGGGTCGTCCTGGCGAACGCCAGGACCCATACCGCGTGATCTATCGGTGACGGTTGCTGGCAATACCAAACGACGAATCTTCGCCAAACCGCTCCCCGGGGTCATGGGTCCTGGCGTTCGCCAGGACGACGGCAGAGGGTGTGGTGCGCGCCAACGAACGACGGCGATATGCGAGGCGAGAGGATCGGGCGCCGCGGTTGGCGATGATGGAATAGTACAGGTGTTTTGCCCGACGGAGCAAGTCGTTTCGGCAAGACCGAAATTGTTGAGATCTTTCAACCCCGTCGCTACTGTGCATGGGGTTGTTTTTCAGGTTTTAGTTTTGACGGCCCACTCTCCCCCCGGTCGTCCCGGCGGAGGCCGGGACCCATCGCCACAGGGAGCAGTTTGGCGAAGACTGGTAGTGGCGCTTCCTCGCCGGTACTGCGATCAAGCGTCAAAGATAGATCACGCGGTATGGGTCCCGGCCTTCGCCGGGACGACACCGCGGTGATGCGAGAGCCTACCCCGCCCCCGCGCGCTTCTTCTGCCAGACCAGATGCACCGCGCAGGTGCAGCCCGGCGGATGAGATGCCAGATCCTTCGACGTCTCGTCGTTCGCCGCCGTTGCCGCGAAGGCCTTGTCCTCTCGCGACGGGATGTAGTTCAGCACCGGCGCGAGCCAGCGCTCGGCTTCCGCCACCGTCATGCCCTTGCGTGCGGCGTAGTCCTCGACCTGGTCGCGCTCGATCTTGCCGACGCCGAAATAATAGCTCTCGGGGTTCGCGAAATAGAGCCCGGATACGCTGGAGCCCGGCCACATCGCAAAGCTCTCGGTCAGCTTGACGCCGGCGGTCGCCTCCGCATCGAGCAGCTCGAACAGCGTCGCCTTCTCGGTGTGATCGGGCTGCGCGGGATAGCCGGGCGCGGGGCGGATGCCCTGATACTTCTCGAGGATCAGGTCCTCGCTCGAAAGTGCCTCGTCCGGTGCATAGGCCCAGAACTCGCGGCGCACGCGGGCATGCATGCGCTCGGCAAAGGCTTCGGCGAGACGATCGGCCAGCGCCTTGCACAGGATCGAGGAGTAGTCGTCGTTGGCCATCTTGAAGCGGTCGGCGACGGCGTCCTCGCCGATGCCGGCCGTGACCACGAAGCCGCCGACATAATCTGGCACGCCGGCGGGCGCGACGAAGTCGGCAAGCGCGGCGTTGAAGCGGCCCTCGCGCTTCTCGAGTTGCTGGCGCAGCGTGTGCAGCGTCGCGATTGTCTTGGTGCGGCTCTCGTCGGCATAGAGCACGATGTCATCGCCTTGCGCATTCGCCGGCCAGAAGCCGACCGTCGCGCGCGCCCGGAACCACTTCTCCTTGACGATGAGGTCGAGCATCTTGCGCGCGTCATCATAGAGCGAGCGCGCGACCTCGCCGACCTTGGCGTCATCCAGAATGGCAGGGAAGCGGCCGGCGAGCTCCCAGGTCTGGAAGAACGGCGTCCAGTCGATGCAGTCGACGAGCTCGGCGAGGTCGTAGTCGTCAAAGCTGCGGATGCCCAGGAAAGTCGGCTTCACCGGCTTGTTGGCAGCGAAATCGATCGGCACGCGGTTGGCGCGCGCTGCTGCAAGCTTCAGGCGCTTCTTGTCGGCCTGCGCGCGCAGATGCGCGTCCGAGATCTTGGCGTATTCGGCACGCACCTCGGCGGCATAGGCCTCGCGCTTCTCGGGCGAGAGCAGCGAGGAGGCGACGCCGACGGCACGGCTGGCGTCGTTGACGTGGACGACGGGACCGGCGCGATAGCTGGGGTCGATCTTCACCGCCGTATGGACCCGGCTCGTGGTGGCGCCGCCGATCAGCAGCGGCAGCTTGAGGCCTTCGCGCTGCAATTCACCGGCGAAGAACGCCATCTCGTCGAGCGAGGGCGTGATCAGGCCTGAGAGACCAACGATGTCGGCCTTCTCCGCCTTCACGGTCTCGACGATCTTGGCCGCAGGCACCATCACGCCGAGGTCGATGACCTCGTAATTGTTGCACTGGAGCACGATGCCGACGATGTTCTTGCCGATGTCGTGGACGTCGCCCTTCACGGTCGCGAGCACGATCTTGCCGGCGGACGAGGAGCCTTCCGTGCCAATGCCATTGGCAAGGTTGCGCGCCTTCTCTTCCTCCATGAATGGCATCAGCCAGGCCACCGCCTGTTTCATCACGCGGGCGGATTTCACCACCTGCGGCAGGAACATTTTTCCGTCGCCGAAGAGGTCGCCGACCACGTTCATGCCGGCCATCAGCGGGCCCTCGATCACGTCGAGCGGACGCGAGGAGTTCTTGCGGGCTTCCTCGGTGTCCTGCTCGATGAACTCGGTGATCCCATGGACCAGGGAATGCGACAGCCGCTTCTCTACCGGCCATTCGCGCCAGGCGAGATCGGCTTCCTTGGTCTGGGTCTTGTTGCCGCGGAATTTTTCTGCGAGCGCCAGCAGGCGTTCGGACGCGCCCGCGTCGCGGTTGAGGACGACGTCCTCGCAGACCTGGCGCAATTCGGGGTCGATGTCGTCATAGACGATCATCTGCCCGGCATTGACGATGCCCATGTCCATGCCGGCCTTGATGGCATGATACAGGAACACCGAGTGCATGGCCTCGCGCACCGGCTCGTTGCCGCGGAACGAGAACGACAGATTGGAGACGCCGCCGGAAATGTGCGCGCCCGGCAGATTCTGGCGAATCCAGCGCGTCGCCTCGATGAAGTCGACGCCGTAATTGTTGTGCTCTTCGATGCCGGTCGCGATCGCGAAAATGTTCGGATCGAAGATGATGTCTTCCGGCGCGAAGCCGACGCGGTTCACCAGGATGTCGTAGGCGCGCTTGCAGATCTCGGTCTTGCGCGCGAACGTGTCGGCCTGGCCGACCTCGTCGAACGCCATGACGACGACAGCCGCGCCGTGGCGGCGCGCGACCTTCGCCTCGTGGATGAACTTCTCCTCGCCTTCCTTCATCGAGATCGAATTGACGACCGGCTTGCCCTGCACGCATTTCAGGCCGGCCTCGATCACCGAGAACTTCGACGAGTCGACCATGACGGGGACGCGGGCGATGTCGGGCTCGGCGGCGACGAGGTTGAGGAAGGTCACCATCACGGCTTCCGAATCCAGAAGTCCCTCGTCCATGTTGACGTCGATGATCTGCGCGCCGTTCTCGACCTGGTCGCGCGCGACCTGCAGCGCAGCCGTGTAGTCGCCGTTGGTGATCAGCTTGCGGAAGCGGGCGGAGCCCGTGACGTTGGTGCGCTCGCCGACGTTCACGAAGGGAATGGCGTCGGTCAGAATGAACGGCTCGAGGCCGGACAGCCGCAGGCGCGGTGTGATCTCGGGCACGATGCGCGGCTTATGCGGAGCGACCGCGGCCGCGATCGCAGCGATATGGTCCGGCGTGGTGCCGCAGCAGCCGCCGACGATGTTGACGAGGCCGTCACGCGCGAACTCGCCGACCAGGCGCGCCATGTAGTCCGGCGTCTCGTCATACTGGCCGAATTCATTGGGCAGGCCGGCGTTGGGGTAAGCACATACAAGAGTGTCGGCGACGCGGCCGATATCGGCGATATGGGCGCGGAGGTCTTCTGCGCCGAGCGCGCAGTTGAAGCCGATGGTGACGGGTTTTGCGTGCCGCACCGAATTCCAGAACGCCTCCGGCATCTGGCCCGAGAGCAGGCGGCCGGATTTGTCGGTGATGGTGCCCGACACCATCACCGGCATGTCGATGCCGCGCGCTTCGGTGATTTCGGCGATCGCATAGAGCGCCGCCTTGGCGTTCAGCGTGTCGAAGATGGTCTCGACCAGCAAGAGGTCGACGCCGCCGTCGAGCATGCCGTTGATCTGCTCGCCATAGGATTTGCGTAAGTCGTCGAAGGTGACGGCGCGATAGCCCGGATTGGAGACGTCGGGCGAGATCGAGGCGGTGCGGTTGGTAGGTCCGATGGCGCCCGCGACGAAGCGCGGCTTGCCGTCCTCGGCCTCGACGCGCCGTGCCGCGTTGCCGGCGAGGCGGGCGCCTTCGCGCGCCATCTCGTAGACGATGTCGGTGAGGTCGTAATCGGCCTGCGCGATCGAGGTCGTGGAGAAGGTGTTGGTGGCGACGATGTCGGCGCCGGCACGCAAGTACGCAGCGTGGATGTCCTCGATCGCCTGCGGCTGGGTCAGGATCAGCAAATCGTTGTTGCCGCGCAGGTCGCGATGGAAGTTCTTGAAGCGCTCGCCGCGGAAGGCGGCCTCGTCGAACTGCAGGTTCTGGATCATCGTGCCCATGGCGCCGTCGAGCACGAGGATGCGCTCGCGCGCGGCATTCAGCAGGGCAGTTCGCTTGGGAGAGGTGGGTACGGTCATTTTGTCTCAAGCCGCCTTCTGCGCGCTCTTGGCGCGAATGCCGAGCAAATGGCTGATCGCGAACACGAGATCGGCGCGGTTCATGGTGTAGAAGTGGAAGGTGTCGACGCCGTGCTTCGCAAGCTTCTGCACCTGGCCGGCGGCAACGGTCGCGGCCACCAGCTTGCGGGTCTCAGCGTCGTCATCCAGGCCTTCGAATTTCGCGGCGAACCAGTCCGGCACGGTCGTGCCCGCGCGGGTGACGAAATTGCGGGCCTGCTTGAAATTGTGCATGGGCATGATGCCCGGCACGATCGGAATGCTGATGCCGCGGGCACGCACGCGGTCGAGATAACGGAAGTAGAGGTCGTTGTCGAAGAACACCTGGGTGATCGCGCGCGTTGCGCCGGCGTCGACTTTTGCCTTGAGCGTGTCGATGTCGGCGTCGAAGTCGCGTGCCTCAGGATGCTTCTCGGGATAGGCCGAGACCGAGACTTCGATGTCGCCGTGCCGCTTCTTGATGCCGGCGATGAGGTCGGGGGAGCTCTGGTAGCCGTCGGGATGGCTGGAATAGGGCGTGCCGATGCCGCCGGCGGGATCGCCGCGCAAGGCGACGATGTGGCGGACGCCGACCTCGTGATAGCGGTCGACGATCTCGTCGATCTCGCCGCACGAGGCCCCGACGCAGGTCAGATGCGCGGCCGGCAGCAGCGCGGTCTCCTTCAGGATGCGGGCGATGGTCGAATGGGTGCGCTCACGGGTCGAGCCGCCGGCGCCATAAGTCACCGAGACGAATTTCGGGTCGAGCGGCGCCAGCCGGTTGATGGTGTCCCAGAGATTGCGCTCCATATCTTCCGTCTTGGGCGGAAAGAACTCGAAGGAGATCGCAGGCCGCTTCAGGTACCCGTCTTGCCCGTCGGATTGGGCAGGCGTCGTCAGATCGGTCATGGCACCACTCACTCCAGATGTGCCGCCAAATCTGGCGGCCGGCGGTCAGCTCTCGTTTGGGAGAGGCCAAGATACGGCAAAGGCGATTTGATCGACAGCCCATCGGATATGGGAAGTAGCCCACTTCACCCGCATCGTGTTGAATTTTTGCGCCGTCTTGTCCAGTTGTGGGAATTCCGCCTTTTAAGTATTGTGTTATAATATCAATATATTAGTTGGTATCCGAGCAGTTCGGAGGCCGATTTCGTTGAGTGGGCAGTATGAATCTAGGGTGATGGAAGCATTGTTTGGCCCAACGTCTTGCCCGGGGAACGCCTGCGGGCTCGCGGCTCGCGCGCGCCAGACCTGCGCGCTCCGCCCATTGCCCGGCTGCCGGCCTCCACTACGTTAGCCCGCCATGACCCCGCTCCCGCTCTCAGTCCTCGACCTTTCCGTCGTCACCACTGGCACCAAGCCCGCAGCGGCGCTGCGCAACAGCATCGATCTGGCGAAGCATGCCGATGGGCTGGGCTATGTCCGCTACTGGCTCGCCGAGCATCACAACCTCGCTTCCGTCGCGAGCCCCGCGCCCGACGTCATGATCGGGCAGATCGCGGCGGTGACGCAGCATATCCGCGTCGGCTCCGGCGGCGTGATGCTGCCCAACCACGCGCCGCTGGTCGTCGCCGAGCGCTTCAAGATGCTGGAGGCGCTGTTTCCCGGCCGCATCGACCTTGGCCTCGGCCGCGCCCCCGGCACCGACGGCGCCACGGCTTACGCGCTGCGCAGCCGGCTCGACCGCCGCGAGGGCGACGATTTCCTGGAGCGGTTGCACGAACTGATCCTGTGGGAGACCCGGGAATTCCCCTCCGGCCATCCTTACAACAACGTCGTCGCGATGCCCGACGACACGAAGCTGCCGCCGATCTGGCTGCTCGGCTCCAGCGACTATTCCTCGGAGCTTGCCGCGCAAGTCGGCATGGGCTTCGCTTTCGCCCATCATTTCGCGTCTCACGACGCGATCGATGCGATGGTGCACTATCGCAACCGCTTCCAGCCCTCGGCCTGGCGCGCGAGCCCGCATGCGATTCTCGCCGTTGCGGTCATCACGGCGGACACCGACGAGGAAGCCGAAAATCTCGCGACGTCGTTCGACCTCAACCGCCTGCGCCGCGACCGCGGCCAATATCTGCCGCTGCCGAGCGTCGAGGAGGCACTGGCTTATCCTTATTCCGACTCCGAGCGCATCTCGATCGCCCGCAATCGCTCGCGCCTGTTCGTCGGCAGCCCTGCGACTGTGCAGAAGAAGCTTCAGCCGATGATCGATGCCAGCAAGCCGGACGAGCTGATGGTGATCACGGCGGTGTACGACCACGAGGCGCGAAAGAAGTCGTATTCGCTGCTGGCGAAGGCGTTCGGGCTGGGGAAGCGGGCGGCGTGACTTACCCTCCCCTCGAGGGGGAGGGTCGCTAGGCATTGAGCGAAGCGAAATGCATAGCGGGGTGGGGTGATCTCTCCACTCGGGCGCTGTTGGACTAGGAGAGACCGTCACCCCACCCCGTCTCACATTTCGCTGCGCTCAACGTGAGCCGACCCTCCCCCTCCAGGGGAGGGTGGCAGATCAATCCTGCTGCGACTCGCTGAACGTGGCGCGGAACGGATGGCCCGGATAGACGCCGACGATGCGGAATTCGCGCGAGAAGAATTTCAGCTCCTCGATCGCGAAGGCGAGGCCCTTGTCCTCGGGGTGGCCGTCGACGTCGGCATAGAACTGCGTGGCGAAGAAATTGCCGTCGACCATGTAGCTTTCGAGCTTGGTCATGTTGACGCCGTTGGTGGCGAAGCCGCCGAGCGCCTTGTAGAGCGCGGCGGGCAAATTGCGCACGCGGAAGACAAAAGTGGTGACCAGCGAGCCGGACCCTTGCGCGGCCCATTTCGGCTCGCGCGCCAGCACCACGAAGCGCGTGGTGTTGTGCGCCTCGTCCTCGATGTCGTCGGCGAGAATGTCAAGGCCGTAGATCTTTGCGGCGAGGCGCGAGGCGATCGCGGCGACGGTCTTGTCCTTGCGCTCGGAAATGTCGCGGGCGCTGCCGGCGGTGTCGGCGTGCACGATCGGCTTGATGCCGAGCTTGCGGATGATGCGCCGGCACTGGCCGAGCGCGTGGACATGGCTCTCGACGCTCTTGATGTCTTCGAGCTTGGTCCCCTTCACCGCCATCAGCTGATGGCGGACCGGCAGAAACCACTCGCCGATGATGAAGAGGCCGGAGGCCGGCAGCAGATGATGGATGTCGGCGACGCGGCCGGCGACCGAATTCTCGATCGGGATCATGCCGAGATCGGCCTCGCCCGACGAGATCGCCGACAGCGCGTCCTCGAAGGTGGCGCAGGGCATCGGCTCGGCGTCGGGATAGGCCTCGACGATGGCGATGTGGGAATTGGCCCCGGGCTCGCCCTGGAATGCGATTTTCAGCTTGCTCATGTCTCGAAATGCTCCTGCGGCGCCTTGTAACAGCCGCTCAGGATTTGGAAAGGATGCTGCGCGCGGTTTCGAGGTCGGGCGGCGTGTCGACGCCACGCGGCACGCTGTCGACGATCATGATGTCGATGCGCATGCCGGCTTCCACCGCCCGGAGCTGCTCGAGGCTCTCCTGACGCTCCAGGGGCGAAGGCGGCAGCGACACGAACCGCTCCAGCGCTGCGCGGCGGTACGCATAGAGACCGATATGGTGGTAACGCGGTCCGTCGCCGTAGGGGGCGGTGGCACGGGTAAAATACAGCGCCCGCAGCCGCCGCGGCCCGATCGGCGAGCCGATGGCCTTCACCACGCTCGGAGCGCGGTCTTCCTCCTCGGTGTGGATCTGCGAGGCCAGCGTCACGATATCGACCGCGGGGTCGTCGAAGGGCGGCAGCACCTCGCGAATGGTCTGCGGCGTGATGGTCGGGAAATCGCCCTGGAGATTGATCACGATCTCGGCCTTGCCCTCGGGATCGAGCTTCTGCATGGCCTCGTGGATGCGGTCGGAGCCGGAGGGGTGGTCGGAGCGGGTCATCACGGCCTCGCCGCCATGGGCGGTCACGACCGAGGCGATCTCGTCCGTGTCGGTCGCCACCGCAACCCGGCCGATGCCGGCGGCTTCCGCACGGCGCATCACATGCACGATCATCGGCAATCCCGCGATATCGGCGAGCGGCTTGCCGGGGAGGCGGGTGGCGGCCATGCGGGCCGGGATCAGCACCAGGATGCGGGGATCGATCATTGGGTTCAAAGATCTGGGGTCAAGGGCCTGGAAAGGGAGCGTTTTCCGCGCCGGGAATGGGATGGGGACGGGCCTGAAGCCGGGTCGCTTATACGGGTTGCCAGACCCCGGGCAAACCGATATCTCAATGGCAAAACTCGGGGAAACAATAGGGAACGTTTTGATTCTCCCGAGGCTCGTCCTGGCGGCCGCCCGGCCGCTCAATCCTTCTTGCGGTGTGGGGCCTAGCCGGAAATGGACTCTTTCGAACTCAATAAGATTCTCGGTGCCGTGCTCGGCACCTGTCTCATCCTGCTGGTGACGAGCTTCACCGCGAGTGCGCTGTTCTCGCCCAAGATGCCGGAAAAGCCGGGCTTCGAGATCGCCGTGAAGGAAGATGCCGGCCACGGCAAGGAAGGTGGCGCCGCTGCGGCCCCCTCCGAGCCGATCGAAAAGCTGCTCCAGACCGCCTCCGTCGAGAAGGGCGCTGCCGCCGCCAAGAAGTGCGGCGCCTGCCACACCTTCGAGAAGGGCGGCCCGAATCGCGTCGGTCCGAACCTCTATGGCGTCGTCGGCGAGAAGCGGGGCGAGGGCCGCAATGGCTTCAACTTCTCGGCTGCCATGAAGGGCAAGGGCGGCACCTGGACGTTCGACGACCTCAACAAGTTCATTTCCAATCCGAAAGGCTTCATCCCGGGCACCGCGATGGGCTTCGCCGGTATCCCCAAGGATTCCGAGCGCGCCGACGTCATTGCCTATCTGAATTCGCTGTCCGAGCATCCGCAGCCGCTGCCGACCGCGTCGAAGTAAGGCCTCGAGAACCCGATCTTGGAATGTGCGGCCAGGCTGAAAAGCCTGGCCGTTTCCTTATCCGGACCTCGCAAGGTCGTTATCGGGGCGTTTGGCCGCAGCGAGTGGTGGGGGCGGGCTTCCAACATGAGGAAAAAGCAACATATTCCGTCGAAACCTCGCCTATATTGGGAACTTAAAGGAGTAGCCTCCTTCAAGACAGGAATGCTGATTTGGCCATTACCCGACGCGATCTCCTGCTCACCGGCACTGCTGCTGTAGCGCTCCCCGCCCTCGGTTCCGTGGCGGGCCTTTCCGTCGTCGGCGCGGCGCATGCGCAATCGGCTGGTGAGCCGCCCTGGCGCCACGCGCTTTCGCTGTTCGGAAAGGTCAAGTATCCCGCCGACTTCAAGCGCTTCGACTACGTCAATCCGGAAGCGCCCAAAGGCGGCGTCGCGCGCCAGATCGCGGTCGGCACATTCGATAATTTCAACATCGTCGTCTCCGGCGTGAAGGGGCAGGTCGCCGGTGCCGTGGCATTCGTCTATGAATCGCTCCTGACGCCCGCGCTCGACGAAGTCTCGACCGAATACGGCGCGCTGGCCGAGGCGGTCAGCCATCCGGACGATTTTTCCTTCGTCACCTATCGCTTGCGGCCCCAGGCCAAATGGCATGACGGCAAGCCTGTGACCGCGGACGACGTGATCTTTTCGCTCGATTCCTTCAAGAAGCACCATCCGCAGTACTCGGCCTATTACAGCCACGTGGTGAAGGCCGAGAAGGTCGGCGAGCGCGAGGTGAAATTCGTGTTCGACGCGCCGGGCAATCGCGAGCTGCCGCAGATTGTCGGGCAGCTCACGGTTTTGCCGAAGCATTGGTGGGAGGGGACCGACGCGCAGGGCCGCAAGCGCGATGTTTCCGCCACCACGCTCGAAGTGCCGCTTGGTTCCGGCCCCTACAGGGTCAAGGAATTCGTTGCCGGACGGTCGATCGCGCTGGAGCGCGTCAAGGATTATTGGGGCCGCGACCTCCCCGCCAATGTCGGCCGCAACAATTTCGACGAGCTGCGCTACGAATATTTCCGCGACGCCACCGTGGCGATCGAGGCCTTCAAGGCCGACCAGGTCGATTGGCGCACCGAGAACAGCGCCAAGAACTGGGCGACCGCCTACGACTTTCCGGCGGTCAGCGAAAAGCGCGTGATCCTCGAGGAATTCGCCAACCGCAGCTCGGGCGTGATGCAGGCCTTCGTGCCGAACCTGCGTCGTGCCAAGTTCAGTGATGCCCGCGTGCGCCGTGCGCTCAATCTCGCGTTCGACTTCGAGGAGATGAACAAGCAGATCTTCTACGGTCAGTACAAGCGCATCAGCAGCTATTTCGACGGCATCGACGACCTCATGGCGACCGGCTTGCCGCAGGGCAAGGAGCTCGAAATCCTCGAGACCGTTCGTGCCGAAGTGCCGCCCGAAGTCTTCACGACCGCCTACACCAATCCCGTCGGGGGCAGTCCGGAAGCCGTGCGCGACAATCTGCGTGAGGCGCTGCGCCTGTTCAAGGAAGCCGGCTACGAGGTGCGCGATCGCAAGCTGATCGACGTCAAGACCGGCACCCAGTTCTCCCTGGAATTGCTGAATTCGGATCCGAGCTTCGAGCGCATCACGCTGTTCTACAAGCCGTCGCTGGAACGGCTCGGCATTGCCGTCAACGTGCGGACGGTCGATCCGACGCAATACGAGAACAGGACACGCGAGTGGGATTTCGACGTCGTCACCAACTCATGGGGCGAGTCGCAGTCGCCGGGCAACGAGCAGCGCGAATTCTGGTCGTCCAAGACGGCCGACATCGCCGGCTCGCGCAATATTGCCGGCATCAAGAATCCGGCGGTCGACAAGCTGATCGAGCGGGTGATCTACGCCAGGGATCGCGACGATCTCGTCGCAGCGACCAAGGCGCTCGACCGCGTGCTGCTGTGGAATCAATACGTCGTGCCGCAATGGACCTACACCAAGGTGCGCACCGCGCGCTGGGATCGCTTCGGGCGGCCGTCGGAATTGCCAAAATACGGTCAATCCGGCTTCCCGTTCATCTGGTGGTACGACGCGGACAAGGCGGCGCGGATCGCAAAGAAGTCGTGAAGGATATTTCCCGCATGACGCAGATGTCACGCCGCCATGTGCTGGCCCTGGGTGTCGGCACCTTCGGTGCATCCCTCGGCGCACCGCTGTTGCGCGGCGCGCGTGCTTCGGAAGCGGGGACTGAAGCGCATGGCATCTCGGCGTTCGGCGATCTCAAATATCCCGCCGACTTCCGTCATTTCGACTACGTCAATCTGGATGCGCCGAAGGGCGGGACGTTCTCGCTGATTCCGTCGGTGCGCGCCTACAATCAGTCCTACCAGACATTCAACTCGCTCAATGCCTTCATCCTGAAGGGCGACGGCGCACAGGGCATGGACATGACGTTTGTGCCGCTGATGGTGCGCGCAAACGACGAGCCGGACGCGATGTACGGGCTTGCCGCCCAATCCGTGCGGGTATCACCGGACAGACTGGTCTATCGCTTCACGATGCGGCCCGAGGCGAAATTCCACGACGGCACCAGGCTCACCGCCCACGATGCGGCGTTTTCCCTGACGGCGCTGAAGACCAAGGGCCATCCGCTGATCATCGTGCAACTGCGTGACATGGTCAGTGCGGAAGCGATCGACGATGCGACCCTCGTTGTCACCTTTGCCAAGGGCCGCGCGCGGGACGTTCCGCTCTATGTCGCGGGCCTGCCGATCTTCTCGAAAGCGTATTACGCGTCTCGGCCGTTCGACGAAACGTCTCTGGAGATCCCGTTGGGCTCGGGTCCGTACAAGGTCGGCAGGTTCGAGGTCAATCGCTACATCGAGTTCGAGCGGGTGAAGGACTGGTGGGCGGCCGATCTGCCGCCCTGCCGCGGCAGCTACAATTTCGACGTCGTGCGCTACGAATTCTATCGCGACCGCGATGTCGCCTTCGAAGGATTCACCGGCAAGAACTATCTCTATCGGGAAGAGTTCACCTCGCGCATCTGGGCGACGCGTTACGACTTTTCTGCGGTGAAGGACAATCGCGTCAAGATGGAGGTCGTGCCCGACGACACGCCCTCCGGCGCGCAGGGCTGGTTCATCAACACGAGGCGCGACAAGTTCAGGGATCCTCGCGTGCGCGAGGCCTTGATCAATGCCTTCGACTTCGAGTGGACCAACAAGACCATCATGTACGGCGCCTATGCCCGCACGGTGTCGCCGTTCCAGAACTCGGACCTCATGGCGAGCGATGGGCCTCCTTCGCCGGAAGAGCTGAAGCTGCTGGCGCCGTTTCGCGGTCAGGTGCCCGACGAAGTGTTCGCCGTGCCGTTCTCGCCTCCGGTTTCGGACGGCTCAGGGCAGGACCGCAGCCTATTGCGCAAGGCGCAGCAATTGCTGAACGAGGCCGGCGTGCCGATCAAGGACGGCAAGCGGGTGCTGCCGAACGGCGACGTCTTCAAGATCGAGTTCCTGTTGGACGAGCCCTCCTTCCAGCCACACCACGCGCCCTACGTCAAGAATCTGGCGACGCTCGGCATCGAAGCGAGCGTGCGCCTCGTCGATGCCGTGCAACACAAGGCACGCCAGGAAGATTTCGACTTCGACATGACGATCCAGCGCTTCAGCATGTCGGCGACGCCAGGCGATGCCATGCGCGCGTTCTTCTCGTCGCAAGTCGCGGCAACCAAGGGCTCGTACAATCTCGCAGGCGTCGCCAGCCCGGCCATCGATGCCATGATCGAGAAGATCATGGCGGCGGAGAGCCGTGAGGAGCTGACCGTCGCCTGCCGCGCTTTCGATCGGCTGTTCCGCGCCGGCCGCTATTGGGTGCCGCAATGGTACAACAAGACGCACCGGCTCGCTTATTGGGATCAGTTCGGCCATCCGCAGAAGCTGCCGCGCTACGCCAACGGCGTCGGCGCCCCCGACATCTGGTGGTATGACCGCGCCAAGGCGACCAAGCTCGAGCAGGCGAAATAATCATGAGCGCCTATATCGCCCGCCGCATCCTCCTGATGATCCCGACCCTGCTCGGGATTCTCTTCGTCTCCTTCGTCGTCGTGCAGTTCGCGCCGGGCGGCCCGGTCGAGCGCGTGATCGCGCAGCTCTCCGGGGCGGACACCGGTGGCACCTCGCGCATCTCGGGCGGCGGCGATTTTGCGCAGCGGGCGCCCGGGCAGGTCGGCGCCGGCGGCGATGCCGTCAATTCGAAATATCGCGGCGCGCAGGGGCTCGACCCTGATTTCATCAAGAAGCTGGAGGTGCAGTTCGGCTTCGACAAGCCGGCGCCGGAACGCTTCGCGCTGATGGTGTGGAATTTCGCCCGCTTCGATTTCGGCAAGAGCTATTTTCGCGATGTCAGCGTGCTCCAGCTCATGAAGGAGAAGCTGCCGGTCTCGATCTCGCTCGGAATTTGGCTGACCTTGCTGACATATATGATCTCGATCCCGCTCGGCATCCGCAAGGCCGTGAAGGACGGCGCGCGCTTCGACACCTGGACTTCGGCGATCATCATCGTCGGCTACGCCATCCCGGGGTTCCTGTTCGCCATCCTCCTCATCATCCTGTTCGCGGGCGGCTCCTTCCTCAACTGGTTCCCGCTGCGCGGCCTGACGTCGGACGGCTGGTCGCAATTCCCGTGGTACTGGAAGATCATCGACTATTTCTGGCACATCACGCTGCCGCTGCTGTCGATGGCTCTCGGCGCTTTCGCCACCATGACGCTGCTGACCAAGAACTCGTTCCTGGACGAGATCCGCAAGCAATATGTCATGACCGCGCGGGCGAAGGGATGCAGCGAGCGGCAGGTGCTGTACGGCCACGTCTTCCGCAACGCGATGCTGATCGTCGTGGCCGGTTTCCCGGGCGCGTTCGTCCACGCCTTCATCTCCGGCTCGCTGCTGATCGAGACGATCTTTTCCCTGGACGGCCTCGGCCTGCTCGGCTTCGAGAGCGTGCTCAATCGCGATTATCCCGTGGTGTTCGGCACGCTCTACATCTATGCGCTGATTGGCCTCGTGATGAACTTGATCTCGGATCTCACCTATATGTGGATCGATCCGCGGATCGACTTCGCGGCGCGGGAGGTCTGATGACGCTGACCGCTCCGACCCCGATCGAAACCACCACGAGCTCGCCGCTCGGCGCGACCGCGCCGATCACGCGCAAGCCGTTCGCGCCGTCGCCGCTGAACAAGCGGCGCTGGCAGAACTTCAAGGCCAATCGGCGCGGTTACTGGTCGTTCTGGATCTTCATTGTCCTGTTCGTGGTGTCGCTGTTCGCCGAGCTGATCGCCAACGACCGGCCGTTCCTCATCAAATATGACGGTCGTCTCTACTGGCCGGCCTTCGTCACCTATTCGGAGACCACCTTTGGCGGTGATTTCGAAACCGCGGCCGACTACCGCGACCCCTATTTGCAGAAGCTGATCAAGGACAAGGGCGGCAGCATCGTCTGGCCGCTGATCCGTTATTCCTATTCGACGCATAATCTCGACCTGCCGACCCCGGCGCCGTCGCCGCCGACCTGGATGCTGTCGGAGAAGCAGTGCAAGCCCGTGGTCGAGAAGAAGGGGCTGAAGAGCTGCCGCGACCTCGAATACAACTGGCTCGGGACCGACGATCAGGGCCGCGATGTTGTGGCGCGATTGATCTACGGCTTCCGCATCTCGGTGCTGTTCGGTCTCTGCCTCACCATCGTGTCTTCGATCATCGGTGTCGCCGCAGGCGGCATCCAGGGTTATTTCGGCGGCTGGGTCGATCTCATCTTCCAGCGCTTCATCGAGATATGGGGCGCGATTCCGTACCTCTATCTGCTTCTCATCATCTCGTCGGTGCTGGTGCCGGGCTTCTTCGTCCTGCTCGGCATCATGCTGCTGTTTTCCTGGGTCTCTCTCGTTGGCGTCGTCCGCGCGGAATTCCTGCGCGGGCGCAATTTCGAGTACATCCAGGCCGCGCGCGCGCTGGGCGTGTCGAACAAGGTGATCATGTTCCGGCATCTGTTGCCGAACGCGATGGTCGCAACCATGACCTTCCTGCCGTTCATCATCTCCTCATCGGTGATGACGCTGACCGCACTGGACTTCCTGGGTTTCGGCCTGCCGCCCGGCTCGCCTTCGCTCGGCGAGCTCTTGTCGCAGGCAAAGGCCAACGTGCAGGCGCCGTGGCTCGGCTTCACCGGCTTCTTCTCGGTCGCGATCATGCTGTCGCTGCTGATCTTCATCGGCGAAGCCGTGCGCGACGCCTTCGATCCGCGCAAGACGTTCAGGTAGACCATGGACGCGATCAACCAGCCCCTGCTCAGCGTGCGCGATCTCTCGGTGGCCTTCCACCAGGGCGGCGCCACCACGCTCGCGGTCGACAAGGTCTCATTCCAGATCAAGCGCGGCGAATGCCTGGCGCTGGTCGGCGAGTCCGGCTCCGGCAAGTCGGTCAGCGCGCTTTCGATCCTCAAGCTGCTGCCCTATCCGAATGCATCGCATCCCTCGGGCAGCATCCGCTTCAAGGGGCAGGAGCTGATCGACCAATCCGAGCAGCAGATGCGGGAGATCAGAGGCAGCGACATCTCCATCATCTTCCAGGAGCCGATGACCTCGCTCAATCCGCTGCACACGATCGAGGCGCAGATCGGCGAGATCATCCAGCTGCACAATCCGACCAGCAATGCAGACGCGCGCAAGCGGACGCTGGAATTGCTGACGCAAGTCGGCATTCCCGAGCCCGAGACGCGGCTGAAGAGCTATCCGCACCAGCTCTCCGGCGGCCAGCGCCAGCGCGTCATGATCGCGATGGCGCTCGCCAACGAGCCGGATCTTTTGATCGCGGACGAGCCGACCACCGCGCTCGACGTCACCGTGCAGGCGCAGATCCTGGCACTGCTCGCCGAGATTCGTTCGCGGCTCGGCATGAGCCTGCTCTTCATCACCCACGATCTCGGCATCGTGCGCCGCATCGCTGACACCGTCTGCGTCATGAAAGGCGGCGAAATCGTCGAGCAGGGGCCGGTCGAGCAGGTCTTCAAGACCCCGAAGCATCCCTATACGCGCGACCTGCTCGCGGCTGAGCCGAAGCCGGATCCCGCGCCGCCGCAGCCGAATGCGCCGGTGGTGATGTCGGCCAACGACCTCAAGGTCTGGTTTCCGATCAAGCGCGGCTTGATGCGCAAGACGATCGGCCACATCAAGGCGGTCGACGGCGTCAGTGTCGCCGTGCGCAAGGGCGAGACGCTCGGCGTCGTCGGCGAATCCGGCTCGGGCAAGACCACGCTCGGGCTCGCATTGCTGCGGCTGATCTCCTCGAACGGACGCATCGTGTTCCTGGGGAAAGACATCCAGGGCCTGCGCTTCAAGGAGATGCGGCCCTTCCGCCGCGACATGCAGATCGTGTTCCAGGATCCGTTCGGCTCGCTCAGCCCGCGCATGTCGATCGCCGACATCATCGCCGAAGGCCTCTCCGTGCATCAGCCAAAACTGTCGCAGGAGGAGCGCGAGGCACGCGTCGTCAAGGCGCTGGAAGACGTCGGGCTGAAGCCGGACACCCGCTACCGCTATCCGCATGAGTTTTCCGGCGGCCAGCGCCAGCGCATCTCGATCGCGCGCGCCGTGGTGCTGGAGCCGGATTTCGTCGTGCTGGACGAGCCGACCAGCGCACTCGACATGCTGTTCCAGGCGCAGATGGTCGATCTCCTGCGCGAGCTGCAGCGCAAACGAGATCTCACCTACATGTTCATCTCGCACGATTTGCGCGTCGTCGCCTCGCTCGCCAGCCACCTGATCGTGATGCGCGGCGGCAAGGTGGTCGAGGAAGGGCAGGCCGCCGAGCTGTTCAAGAATCCGAAGACGGACTACACGCGCGCACTGTTCGCCGCGGCGTTCCGGCTGGAGACGGCGGAGAACGGGTCGGTGGCGACCTGATCCTGTTATTCCGGGGCGCGCGATAGCGCGCCCCCGGGGGACGCTTCTGCTTGTGGCCAGAGCGGGCTGCGCTTGACCCGTTGCGTCGATCTAGGCGGCGCGTTCCTTGTCTGACTGGTCCTCGGCTGCGGTCGCGGTTTCTTCCAGCCGCTTTTCGTAATTGCCCGCGAGTCTCTCGATGCTATCGGCCCACATCCTCAGCATTGAGATCTGAAAGTGCATCATCGGTTTCAAGGCATTCATGCCGATTGCTGTCGCTGCGGCGATGCGCCGTTCTGGGTCGCGCGCGAAACGGTCTGCATTGGTCTTGTCTGCCATTTTGCTCGCTCCTTTGCTCTGGTGTTATGGCCTAAAGGCTACCTGTCGTGTGGTGAATTGCGTGCTTCCAAGCACTTGGCCAAAACTTGATCTGCCGCGAGGCGCGCGCATTGGTTGTCCTGCAGTTCATCCAGTTTCTTCAGGTAGGCGACTGCGGCTATTTGCAGGAGATCGAAATCATCTTCGGCGGTATCGCGAAGATCGGCGATGTAACGGTAGAGGGCGGCACGCCTGTTATCATTCTCGCCGATGCCGCTGTGGAGCAGCAAGTAGTTCCGCCAAGCGAACGCACACGCACCTTCTTTGGCCTGAGAACTCATGGGCACCTCCCAAAGGCTGAGAAAGACTGACGACGCGTTTCGTTCCGCGAATCTCTCAGTTGTAACGTTGTTCCGTAGCTGCGCCGCGAGATGCCTATGAGCCGGCCGCGGGTTGCCCTTCGAATGACGGGTTGCGCGAATGATCGTGCACGTGTTCCCCGAAAATGAGCTTGGGGAACGTACGAGACTTCCGGTTCTATCTGCGCTGGAGTGTCGCGGTCGGCTTCGCTCAAACATATCGATATCGACGATAATATCCGCACCAACAGCTTACCGCGGAGGCGGTGATGGCTTCAAAGCTGTCTTCGGGCGTTGTTGCCTTGCTACTGGTTGGAACGACGGCGCTTTTGATCGGAATTCGGCCACCCGCGTGGCTACGAATTCATGAAGGCCCGCCCTAGAGCCGCTTGATCGCGACGATCTCGCTGCCTGCCGCCTTGATCCGCGCGACCGCCGGCTCGGTTGCCTCGATCACTGTTGCCATGTGATGCGCGTTGGCGTGAACCATGGTGCCGCCGTCGCGGACGATGGCGACATGGCCCTTCCAGAAAATGAGATCGCCGCGTTGCAGCTTGCTTCGCTCGTGCGGTTCCAGCGTGCGGCCGAGGCCAGCCTGCTGCATGTCGCTGTCGCGCGGGCAGCCAATGCCGGCGGCGGTCAGCGAGACCTGCACGAGGCCAGAGCAGTCGATGCCAAAACTGCTCTTGCCGCCCCAGAGATAGGGCGTGCCGACGAAGCGCTCGGCGACTGCGACGAAATCCGGCTCGCGATGATCGAGCGAGGCGAGATGGGCCCTGGGTAGATAGTGTCCGTCACGCGTCACGGCGAAGGTGCCGTCCTCGCGGGTCACCGTGAGCGTCGATCCGAGCGCGAGCGTGCCGGCCGGCGGCAACTTGATCGAGGGGCCGGGGAAGGCAAACGTCCGCAGCGCGCTCACCTTGTGGGTCGGTGCGGCCGATGGCTCCGCGAGCGCCGCGTCCGGCAGCCAGCCGACATAACCGTCGCCATTGAGCTGGCCCCAGGCCCAGCCCTCGCCATTGCGGTCGTAGACCGTGACGCGCTCGCCGCGCAGCGCTTCCGTCATCAGCATGGCGTTCGATGACGGCTGCTCGCGCACGGCTGCGATCGCCTCCACCACCTCGAATGCCTCGCCGGTGACGAAGCGATCCGCCTTCACCTTGCCTTCGAGATATTTCGCGGCGAGGTCGCCTCGCGCCGGTGTTACTCGCGGATCATGCATAGCGCTCGCTCAGCAATGCGTAGATGGCGCGCGCGGCCTGGCACTCGCCGCCTTCGGGCCGCGCCGGCTTGGCCGACGGCGTCCAGCCATAGATGTCGACATGCAGCCAGCTCTTGGCCTGCTCGACGAAGCGCTGCAGGAACAGCGCGCAGGTGATCGAGCCGGCAAACCCGCCTGATGGCGCGTTGGTGATGGTGGCCGCCTTGGAGTCCAGCCACGCATCGTAGGGCGGCCATAGCGGCATGCGCCACAACGGATCGTTCTCCTTCACCGCGCACCGCGCGACGTCGGCGGCCAGCGTCTCATCATTGGTGTAAAAGGGCGGTAAATCCGGGCCCAGCGCGACGCGCGCCGCGCCGGTCAGCGTGCCCAGATCGATCAGCAGGTCCGGCGTTTCCTCGTCGGCGAGCGCCAGCGCGTCGGCGAGCACGAGCCGGCCTTCGGCATCTGTGTTGCCGATCTCGACCGTGATCCCCTTGCGCGAGGTGAAGATGTCCAGGGGACGGAAGGCATTGCCGGCGACCGCGTTTTCCACGGCCGGAATCAGCACGCGCAGCCGGACCTTCAGCTTTGCGTCCATCACCATGCGCGCGAGCGCCAGCACGTTGGCGGCGCCGCCCATGTCCTTCTTCATGATCAGCATGCCGCTCGACGGCTTGAGATCGAGCCCGCCGGTGTCGAAGCAGACGCCCTTGCCGACCAGCGTCACCTTGGGATGGGCGGGATCGCCCCAGCCGATGTCGATCAGCCGCGGCGCGCGGTCCGAGGCCATGCCGACGGCATGGATCAGCGGAAAGTCGGTCTTCAGATCCTTGCCGATGGTGCAGGCGCAGCTTGCCCCGAACTCGGCCGCGAGCGCTTGCGCGGCGGCGGCCAGCTCTTCCGGCCCCATGTCGTTGGACGGCGTGTTGATGAGATCGCGCGCCAGCATCGCGGCATCGGCGATCCGCTCGATCTCGGCCGCGTCGACGCCATCGGGCGGCACCAGCCGGACGTCGGGTCTGTCGGCCTTGCGGTAACGCGCGAAGCGGTAGCGCCCGAGTGCGAAGGCGAGCGTCGCCAGTCGTGCATCATGCGGTGCATTGGCAAAGCGGTAAGTCCCCGGCGGCAGCAGGCCCGGCAGCGCGCCCGGCCGGAACAGGTCGCGCGATCTTGCACCCTCGTCCTCGAGGCCGAACAGCACTTGCGCGATCGCGCCGTCGGGCGCGGGCAGCGCCAGATAGCCGCCCGGCTTGGCCGTAAAGGCGCTCGCGGCGGCGAACTGGCGTTGCGCCGGCGGCAGCGTCTCGGCGACCTGATCCCAGCTCGACTTGGTGACGAAGGTGATCGGGATGGCGGTGGGCGACGTCTCGAAGACAGAAGGCATTGGCGGGTCCGGATCGTCAGGTCAAACAGGTCGTGCGAACCAGGGAGACTTCGCAGAGTTTCGCCGCCGCCGCAATCGGCTTTGCTGTCACCGCTCGGTGAGCCGCTACTCGCAGCAGGGGTGTCATGCTAGGTTCCGGCAAACGGCCGCCAGGTGTCGAAGATCGCCGGCGACCGACGACAATGCGCGCCGGGAGGAAATGCAATGGAATTTGTGTGGAGCGTGGTCACATTCATCGGCCAGGCCGTCGAGGCGATCTTTGGCTACGTTGAGCATCATCACTGGATCTTCGCGTTCCTCGCCGGCGGCTACGTCTTCTATCTCCACGATCGCTCGGTGCACGCGCGGTTCGATGCGCTCGACAAGCGCATCGACGAAATCCGCAAGCGGCTCGCCATCGAATATTGATCGGCAAGCGAAACCGTCATCGGGTGGGGCTCGTATCCATGTTGAGAACTGCCGTTCACGAGAGCGCGGCCGCGGGGCTTTACTAGCGCTGTGGTTGTGGCATTATCGACGGACATTTTAGATTGTGTGGTGCGTTTCTGCACGTATCGAGCGCAAGCCGGCGGCATGGCACGCGGTCGGATACCGGGCTGAATCTTTTCGTTAAAGGCATTTCTCTCATCGTTTGGGCGGCGCAGCATTCGCAATGAGCGGCGCAACATGGATAGATCGTTCGTTATTGTGCAGATTTCCGACCTGCATCTGGACGGATCGGGCCGTCTGCTCGCGACGATCGAGACGCTCACCGCCGCAATTCGCGAGAAGATGGCGGACTTCGCGGACATCCCCGATCGCATCCTGCTGATCACGGGCGATCTCGTGGACGACCCGACGCCGCGCGCGCTCGACGAAGCGCTCGCCGTCATCGCATCCTTCCGGCAAACCGGGCTGTTCACCGACATCCAGGCGGTCGCCGGCAATCATGATGTCAAGCGTCCGAGTCAGCGTGCGGGCCGCCACGACGTCTATGATTACCTGCATCTGCCACGGACGTCGAAGAGCGTCTATTACCGCCAGGCCGGCCTCGATCTGGTGCTGCTGGATTCCAACCGCGCAAGCCTGACGACGCTCGCGAGCGGCCTTGTCGATCAAAATGCCTACCACGCCACGGTCGCGGATTCTGCCCGGCTGAGCGTCGAGCTCGCGGGTTGCCTTGGGTCGGCTGGACGCGCCGACCATGCCGAGCCGGCGGAAAACCTGTTGCGCGCGCTGGCGCTGCACCATCATCCGCTGCCGCAGGCGACCGGAGAGGGAAAGCGGTTTCTCGGCGTGCCGGACGAGCCGCTGATGTATCTTGCCGCGCCCGCGACCTTCCTTGAAGCGGCGACCTCCCTCAATGTCGATCTGGTGCTGCACGGGCATCGGCATGTGGAGGGCCTAACCCGCTATTCGATCCCCGATCCGCGTGCGACGTCGAGCGAAAGCGGCGAAGCGTTTTGGCGCACGATCTACGTGCTGTCCTGTCCATCATCGACCGGGCAGGCCGGTGACGATGCCGGCTTCAACGTCATTCATTTTGGTCCGACGCTCCATGCCGGCCGCACGGAATACCGGTTCGCGATCGCCCGCTATTCGCGGCTGCGCAACGATGGCGCCTTCAGGCCGCTCGACTCGAACCTGCCGGACGGCGTCATCAGGTTGCCGGCAGGCCGGGACTTCTCCCGCGACCCGGCCGTCCAGGTGGCCATCGAGATCGGCTCGTGCACGACGCTGACGCGGGATCAGGTCGCGGCACTGGCCTGCCGGCTCCTGATGCGCCGCGCCTTCTACGCGGACGGCGAGCTGGACTGGTCAAATACGTTCCACACCTATCTCGTCACCGCTCACGCATGGGCCGATCTCGGCGGCAAGTTCGTGAGGTCGGCGCGCAAGCAGGAGGGTGAGGCGCTTGCCGCAGTCACGGTGCTGCTGCGCCGATTGATCGAGCAATCCGCCGGCGTGCTCGGTATCGAACAGGTTCGGCTCGACGAGCTAGGTGCGAAGCGTCTTTTCAATCGCGACGATCTGCGGCGCGAACTGCCGGGGATGCCGCACCCGGGGATCGAGGTCGAGGCGATGGCGCGGCAAAGGCTGCAATCGCTGCGGGACCTGAACGCGCAGGTGAAGCTGCTCGGCCTCGATCTCGGGCTTGGCGGGGAGGTACCGCCGCAGACGCCGCCGTGAGACGTGCGGGCGGCGCGGCGTTAACCGGCCATTAGGGTTAACAGTCTATTGCTGGCGCGTTCGGCTCGATCAATCGGCTCGCGAGTGAAAGCGTCATGCGTCAACGGTTCAGTCTTGCCCGGCTTCTTGCGTCCACCTCGCTGGTCGCGGTGGTCGCCATGGGTCTCGGCGGCTGCTCCGCCATGCCGAAACTCTCCGATGTCACCGGCTCGATCGGCCCCCGCGCGGATACCGCGTCCACCGATCGCGCTCCCGCCGATCCCGCGCGCGCCGTCGAGGTCTATGGCGAGCGCTACCGCGCCAATCCCAAGGACGTCGAGGCGGCACTCGGCTATGGCCAGGCCTTGCGTGCCAACGGCCAGCGGGCCCAGGCCGCCGCCGTGCTCGAGCAGGCGACCATCGCCAATCCCGGCAACAAGCCGATGCTCGCCCAATACGGCCGCGCGCTCGCCGACAATGGCAATTTCCAGCAGGCCTTCGACGTGCTGTCGAAAGCGCATTCGCCCGACAATCCGGATTGGCGCCTGCTCTCGGTGCAGGGCACCGCGCTCGATCAGATGGGCCGGCACCAGGAGGCGCGCTCCTACTATGCGAGCGCGCTGAAGATCGCGCCAGGCGATCCCGGCGTGCTCTCCAATCTCGGCCTGTCCTATATGCTGACGAAGGAGCTGCCGAAGGCCGAAGAGGTGTTGCGGCAGGCTTATGCTTCGCCGCGCGCAAGCGTCCGGGTGCGGCAGAATCTCGGCCTGGTCGTCGGTCTGCAAGGCCGCTTCACTGAGGCCGAGACCATCGTGAAGGCGGACCTGCCGCCGGATCAGGCCGCCGCCAACGTCGCCTATCTCAAGGAAATGCTGACCCGCAGCGACGCCCCGCGCGGCGCCCCAAAGCGGACACCGGTCGCCTCGCTCAGCCAGTCCGACTGATCAGAACTGATCGTCTCATCATGTTGATGCCGCCCGCGCCAACCGCGCGGGCCGCGTCTTGACGTCACTGCATCTCGGAGATCTTGATGCCGGTCGGTCCGAGAATGACGACGAACAGCACGGGCAGGAAGAACAGGATCATCGGCACCGTCAGCTTCGGCGGCAGGGCGGCGGCCTTCTTCTCGGCTTCGGTCATGCGCATGTCGCGATTTTCCTGCGCCATGACGCGCAGGGAATGGCCGAGCGGGGTGCCGTAGCGCTCCGCCTGCTGAAGCGCCAGACACACCGACTTGACGCCCTCGAGCCCGGTGCGCCGCGCCAGGTTCTCATAGGCGACCTTGCGATCCTGCAAATAGGACAGCTCCGCCGTGGTCAGGGTGAACTCCTCCGACAGCGCGATCGACTGGCCGACGATCTCGGTGGCAACCTTGCGGAACGCCATCTCGACCGACATGCCGGATTCGATGCAGATCAGCAGCAGGTCGAGCGCGTCGGGAAAGGCGCGCTTGATCGAGAGCTGGCGCTTGGAGATCGCGTTCCTGAGGAACAGCATCGGCGCCTGGAGGCCGAGATAGGCGGCGCCGATACAGATGCCGATCTTGACCGGCACCGGCTTCTCCATGTGCGCGATCAGGAACACGTAGAGGATCGCGCCGACGAAGAGCACCAGCGGTGCCACCATGCGGGCGAACAGGAAGGTGATGTAGGGCGCCTGGCCGCGGTAGCCCGCCATGATGAGCTTGTCGCGGGCGGCTTCCTGCGCCAGCCATTTGGTGAGATTGAAATCATCGACGACCTTGGAGACGATCTGCTTCGGCGTCTGGCGCAGCGAGACCTTCTCGTTCTTGTTGAGGCGCTCGCGCTCGCGCTGCCGGATGCGCTCACGCTCGCTCGCCACCGCCTTCATGCGCTTGGAGAGGCCCTCGCCGGCGAACAGCGGCATCACCAGCGTATAGACGGTGGCGCTGGCGGCGATGGCCGCCAGCAGCATGGTCATGAAGCGGACGTCATGTAGCTTCGAAACGAGAAACTCGACCATAGGGCACCGTCAGAAATCGAAGTTGATCATCTTCTTCATCACCATGATGCCGATCGCCATCCAGACGACGCAGCCGACCAGCATGAGCTGGCCGGTGGGATGGGTCCACAGCAGCGAGATGTAGTGTGGCGTCGTGAGATAGACGAGGAACATGACGATCGGCGGCAGCGAGCCGATGATGCCGGCCGAGGCCTTGGCTTCCATCGACATTGCCTGGATCTTTTCCCTCATCTTCTTGCGGTCGCGCAGCACCTTGGAGAGGTTGCCGAGCGCTTCGGAGAGATTGCCGCCGGATTTCTGCTGGATCGAGATGACGATGCCGAAGAAATTCGCCTCCGGCAGCGGCATGCGGTCATAGAGGCGCGAGCAAGCCTCGCCGAGCGGCATGCCGATCGCCTGCGTCTCGATGATGGCCAGAAACTCGCTGCGCAGCGGCTCGGGCGCATCGGCAGCGACGACCTTGATCGATTCGAACAGCGGCAGGCCCGCCTTGATGCCGCGAACGATCACGTCGACGGCATCGGGCAGCGCCGCGAGGAATTTGCTTTCACGACGCTTCTTCAGGAAACCCAGAGCCCAGCGCGGCAGGCCGAAACCGCCGGCAAAGGCGAGGCCGGCAGCGCCGATCAGGCCGCCGCCGGCAAACATGGCGACGACGAAGAACACGCCCGCCACGACGGCCGACACGATCCAGAATTTCTGCGGCGTCCAGTCGAGGCCGGCCTGCGATATCCGGACATTGAGCGGAACGCTCTTCTCCTGCTGGCGCCGTGCCTCGAGGTCCTTGAGCGAGGTCTCGACCTGCTCACGGCGCGATCGCAGGCTCTTCTCGGTCTGCTTGGCAGCGGGCGCGTCGGCGCGCGCGATCGAGGAGCGGCGGCTTTCGGCCTTCCGCTCTCCGGACAGGAGCGGATAGATGAAGACCCAGGCGATGCCGCCGACGGCGGCGGTGGCGAGGAAGGCGAGGGCGAGGACCTGCATGTTCATGGCGGCGCTGACCTCACGTCTTCGGCGCCACTTCCGCAGCGTCGAGCGCGGCGGCAAGTCGCTTCTCGTCGCCGTAATAGCGGGCGCGTTCCCAGAACTTCGGACGGCCGATGCCGGTCGAGCGGTGCTGGCCGATGATCTTGCCGTTGGCGTCCTCGCCGACCATGTCGAAGAGGAAGATGTCCTGGGTGATGATGGTGTCGCCTTCCATGCCCATCACCTCGGTGATGTGCGTGATGCGGCGCGAGCCGTCGCGCAGGCGCGCTGCCTGGACGATGACGTCGATCGAGGCGCAGATCATCTCGCGGATGGTCCGCGACGGCAGCGAGAAACCGCCCATCGTGATCATGGATTCGCAGCGCGACAGGGCCTCGCGCGGGTTGTTGGCGTGCAGCGTGCCCATCGAGCCGTCATGGCCGGTATTCATGGCCTGGAGCAGGTCGAAGGCCTCCGGGCCGCGGACCTCGCCGACGATGATGCGCTCGGGGCGCATACGCAGGCAGTTGCGCACCAGTTCGCGCATCGTGATCTGGCCTTCGCCCTCGATGTTGGGTGGGCGGGTTTCCAGCCGCACCACGTGGGGCTGCTGGAGCTGAAGTTCGGCGGCGTCTTCGCAGGTGATGACGCGCTCGTCGTGCTCGATGTAATTGGTCATGCAGTTGAGCAGCGTGGTCTTGCCCGAGCCGGTACCGCCGGAGATCAGCACGTTGCAGCGGACGCGGCCGATGATCTGGAGGATCTCGGCGCCTTCCGGCGAGATTGCGCCGAACTTGACGAGCTGGTCGAGCGTCAGCTTGTCCTTCTTGAACTTGCGGATGGTGAGCGCGGGGCCGTCGATCGACAGCGGCGGCACGATGGCGTTGACGCGCGAGCCGTCGGCGAGGCGCGCGTCGCAGATCGGCGAGGATTCGTCGACGCGCCGGCCGACCTGGCTGACGATGCGCTGGCAGATGTTGAGGAGCTGCTGGTTGTCGCGGAAGCGGATACCGGTGCGCTGGATCTTGCCGCCGACTTCGATGTAGACGGTGTTGGCGCCGTTGACCATGATGTCGGCGATGTCGTCGCGCGACAGCAGCGGCTCCAGCGGGCCGTAGCCGAGCACGTCGTTGCAGATGTCGTCGAGCAGCTCTTCCTGCTCGGCGATCGACATCACGATGTTCTTGATCGCGATGATCTCGTTGACGATGTCGCGGATTTCCTCGCGGGCCGACTCCGAATCGAGCTTGGCGAGCTGGGCGAGGTCGATGGCCTCGATCAGCGCCCCGAAGATGGTCGCCTTGACCTCGTAGTAATTGTCCGAGCGGCGGCTCTCCATCGGCGGAGGCGGTGGAGCCTTGATCGGCGCCAGGGGAGGCGAGGCGACGGCCGGGGGCGGCGGCGCGCGCGACACGGCGGGCGCCGGAGCCGGGGCAGGCTCTGGCGACACGGCGCCGGGCTTCGGGGCCCGAGTATCGGTGTCTGTTCCGCTACGCTTACCGAACACTTAACGACTCCATGCGGCGGCCTATTTTCCCCGCAACTTCTCAATCAGGGGTGAAAGCAGGGACGACTTTTGCTTCTTCGTCTCGCTGCGGCCGGTCAGGCGCTGGGCGATCTGAAGGAACATCTCAATCGACTTGTGGTTGGCCGAGATCTCCGCGATCATCTGGCCGTTGTTGGCGGCCGAGCCGAAGATCTGCGGCTCGAACGGGATCGAGACGACCGGCTGGCTCTCGATCGCCTTGGCGAACTCGGTGGCCGCGATTTCGGGCCGTTTCGGCACGCCGACCTGGTTCAGGCAGTAGAGCGGCGGCCGGTCGTTGGGGCGCGCGGCCTTCAACAGATCGAACAGGTTCTTGGTGTTGCGAAGGTTGGCGAGGTCGGGCGCGGCGACGATCAGGATGTCGTCCGCTCCGATCAAGGCGCGCTTGGTCCAGCCCGACCATTGGTGCGGAATGTCGAGCACGATGCAGGGCATGGTGGAGCGCAGCGTGTCGAACACCGCATCGAAGGCGTCGGTGCCGAAATCATAGACCCGGTCCAGCGTCGCCGGCGCTGCCAGCAGGCTGAGGTGGTCGGTGCATTTCGACAGCAGGCGGTCGATGAAGGCCGTATCGACCCGGTCGGGCGAGAACACCGCATCCGCAATGCCCTGCGGCGGATCCTGGTTGTAGTCGAGCCCGGCGGTGCCGAAGGCGAGGTCGAGATCGGCGACGACCGCGTCCATCGCGAGATCGCGCGCGATCGCCCAGGCGACGTTGTGGGAGATGGTGGAGGCCCCGACGCCGCCCTTGGCGCCGACCACGGCGATGATGCGGCCGACGGCCTTGGCTTCCGGCGCGGAGAACAGGTTGCAGATCGAGCGCACGACGTCGATCGGGCCGACCGGCGCGAGCACGTAGTCGCTGACGCCGCGGCGCACCAGCTCGCGGTAGAGCGTGACGTCGTTGATGCGGCCGATCACGACCACGCGGGTGCCGGCGTCGCAGACGGTGGCGAGGTGGTCGAGTCCGCCCAGCAGGTCGTTGCGGCCGTCGCTCTCTAGCACGATCACGTTCGGCGTGGGCGCCGAGCGGTAGGCTTCGATCGCAGCGGCCATGCCGCCCATCTGGATCTTCAGATGGGCCTTGCCGAGACGGCGATCCTCGCCGGCCGACTGGACCGCCGCGGCAGTTTCCACGGTCTCGCAGAAGGCCTGGACCGAGACGCGCGGCGCAGGCGCAATGTGCTCCTCGACCGGCGGGGGAGCCGCTTCCGGCTGCTCTTCGTGTGTCTGCCTAGCGTAGTTGATCATTTGCCGGTGTCACTGAGTTTGGCCCTGTCGGCTTCAGGATAGGCGACCGCCGTCGGCACTCCCTTGCGATACTTCTCGAACGCCGCGGTACGCCGCGGCGTGTAGGATGGCGTTTCGGGGCGCGGCTGCTCGAGGTCCGACGGATTGTCGACCATCGCCGCGAGGTTGCGCTGATAGGCGCAGCCGTAATTGTAATAGTCCTTGTTCTCGAACCAGCTCTTGTTCTTGATCGAGGGGCCGATGTCCTCCGGCCACAGGCCGCAGGGGCCGGCGACCGCGGCGATCTTGGAATAGGTCAGCCGGATCGGCGGCAGGAAGCGCCTGTCTTCCGGCTGATAGGGACGAATGTTGACGCCGCGCGGCGGGACGCCTGCGCCCGCCAGCATCGCCTGGATTTCACGCATCGTGTCCGCGACCGGGCGCGCATTGGGCGTGCCGGAGGGCACGTCGATACGAATCGCGCCGGTGCCTTCGTGCAGCCAGGCCGATGCGACGCCCATCACGTCGGCGCGTTGGGCGGCGGTCAGCCCGCCGCGGGCATGGCCGACGAACACGACGATGGAACGGTTCTGCTCCTCGATCGCGATCGGATGACGCTGCTTGTAGTCGTCGGGAATCGAGGCGGTGACCTCTTGGTCGTGCTGGCAGCCGCCGAGGGCGAGCGCCATGCCGACGAGCGCGCCACCGAGGCGGATGGCCTGTCTGCGAATCTGGGGTGGTTTTGTGATCATCGTGAAGTCCCCGTTCCGCCTCAATCGGTGATGAAGCCGTAGGTGCCGCGGTAGTTTTTGGCCGGTTCGGTCCGGCCGGGCACGCCATAGAGGCGGTTGATGTTGCCGAGCAGCTCGACCTGCGGATCCGCAGGCGCGGAGAAGCCGTCATCCGGCCGCGACAGGTCCTTTTGCGCGACCGCGCGGACGATATAGGGCGTCACGATCACGCAGAGCTCGGTCGCGTTGTTGACGAAGTCGCGGCTGCGGAACAGCGTGCCGAGGACCGGGAGCTGCATCAGGCCCGGCAATCCGCTGATCGCCTGCTTGGTCTGCTGCTGGATCAGGCCGGCCATCGCCATCGCGCCGCCGGAGGGAATTTCCAGCGACGTTTCGGCGCGGCGGGTCCTGATCGAGGGCACCGTCAGCGAGTTCACCGACGTCGAGGTCACGGCCTGGGACAGCGTGATCGCATTCTCGTTGGAGAGCTCGGAGACCTCGGTCATCACCCGCAGGCTGATCTTGCCCTCGGTCAGAACGATAGGGGTGAAGTTGAGCGAGATGCCGAACTTCTTGAAGCTGATCTGGGTGGTACAGACATGCGTGGTGGGATCGCACGCATAGCCCGCCGGCACCGGGAATTCGCCGCCGGCGATGAACGTTGCCGATTCACCGGAGATCGCGGTCAGGTTCGGTTCGGCCAGCGTCCGGATCACGCCCGCGGTCTCCATCGCGCGCAGGGTGGCCTGCACCGACGGGGTCGCGCCGAACTTCGTGGTCAGGTTGTTGCCGTCCACGAGGTTGTGGCCGAGAGCGGTGAACGGATTCGAGTTGGAGAAGCTCACCACCGACGTGCCGTAGTTGAGGTTCGCGGTCAGGTCGATGCCGAGCTGCTTGACGATGTTGCGCTGGACCTCGGCCACCGTCACCTTGAGCATGACCTGATCGCGGCCGCGGACCACGATCGAGTTCACCACCTTGTCGGAGCCGCCGGCGAGGCGCGCGGCGAGGTCGTTGGCCTGCTGGGCTTCGGCCGGGTTCGCCGCCGTGCCGGTCAGGACGATGCCGTCGCCGAGGCCGTCGATCTGGATGTCGGAATTGGGCAGGATCTGCTTCAGCGCGGCCCGCACGCCGTTGAGGTCGCGCTTGACCGCGATGTCATAGGCCGCGATCTGCTGGCCAGCGGAATCGAAGAACACGATGTTGGTCTGGCCGACCGAGGCGCCGATGATGTAGGCGCGCTGCGCCGAACGGACCACGGCATTGGCGATCTTCGGATCCGCGACCAGCACGTCCTTGATGTCGCGCGGCAGGTCGATCACGATCGACTTGCCGATGCCGAGCGAGAGGAAGCGCGCGTTCATCTGGCCGTCGGCCGCGCCCTGCGCCACGGGGCGGTAATCGGCGGCGACCACGGGGGTCAGCACCGGGTTGAGCGTCAGCGCAAAGGCGGCCGAAAACGACAGGGCGCGGACCAATGAGGTTCGCATCGTCGCCAAATCTGCCCTGCATCTCATATCGCCTGTCCTCATCGTGCCTTCGCCGTCTGACTGGGAATGCCGTAGCGGATGATCGAGACGCCATCGCGCTTCTGTGCGGAATCATCGAGCGTGATCTCGCTCATCTTGACGTCAACGATGCTGCGCAGCGCCAGCGACAGCGTGCCGCTCTGGCGGGCGGCGGAAAGCGTCGCCGTCTGAGCGGGATTGAGCTCGAGGGTAACGGTCTTGCCGACCACCGCGTTCTGGCCGTCCTTCTCCTTCGGCGCCTGGTCGATGGCCAGGACGCGGACATTGGCCAGGATGATCTCGGACGTGATGAGATCGGGGGCGCCGCTGCTCTGGTCCGGATTCTTCAGACGGCGAGTCAGAAGGACGTCGACGCGGTCGTTGGGGAGGATGAAGCCGCCCGCGCCGGTCTCCGGCGAGATTTCGGTCGAGATCGCCCGCATGCCGGTGGGCAGGATGGCGGCCATGAAGCCGGAGCCTTCGGCCTTGACCAGCTTCTGGTCGCGGATCGGCTCACCCTGGATGAAGGGGGCGCGCGCAATCGAACCGGTGACCTGGGTCGCGCCCTCGGGACGCTCGTTGCGGCGGATGAAGGTGGCGCTGGCGGTCGCGGCCGGCCAGGTCTGCCATTGCACGTCTTCGGGTTTCACGGTCTGGCCGAGGCCGATGTCGTTCTTGGCCACGAGGACGTCGATGGTCGGAAGCTGCGCGACCGGAGCCGCCGGAGGTGGCGCAGAATTGTCCGAGCCGCTCGCCAGATACGCGGCGACGCCGCCGGCGCAGATGGCGACCGTCAGGACGGCAATGCGTGCCCTATTCATACGCTTCACTTTCCACAAAACGCCGCGACGCAGCCGCCGCCGTAATCGGCAGTTGACCAGCTATTCGTCAAAGCATGGTTAATGAGGCGTATCTAAATCGCCTTAACGCCGGGTTTACCCGTTGCGTTCAACGCATTGCGAGATGGGTAAGGTCGATCGCCTTCACCCATTCGGTCTCCGGGTAGACCATCAGCGCGCTCAGTGCGAGCGCGATGCCGTAGGGAATGCCGCTCTCCTTGGCGTGGAGCCGCGCGAGCCAGGCCTGGCCCGCCAGCCCGTAGGGCAGCGGCCATTGCCGGAACTGAAGCAGGAGCAGCGTCAGCGCTCCCCCGAACAGCGAGGCGTAGAGCAGGAAATTCATCAGCGGTGCGAAGCCGAACCAGAGCGCGACGGAGGCCGCGACCTTGGCGTCGCCGCCGCCGACCCAGCCCATCGCAAAACAGGTGAAGGCCACGACCAGGACAAGTGCGCCGGCGCCGACGTGACTCAACATCTCGTAAGGTGCCATGCCACCGGCGAGTGCGAGCGCGAAGAAGCCCGCGACCAGAGCCAGCGACACGCGGTTGGAGATCGTCATCGTGAAGAGATCGCTCGCGGCGGCAAACGCGATCAGGGCCGGGAAGAGCAGGAGGCGCGCAAGGTCGAGGATCATGGGTTGCGTCTTGAGGCCTGGGTTTGTCGCGGGAGCTGGCGTCGCCGGATGCTAGCCGGCAGTGCTAAATAAACCGACAACGGTGGCAGCTGCCTCGATATGCGGACCCCGCCGAGGGCGCGCTCACCAGAGGCTGGCAATGCGCGCGGCGAGCGCCACCGTCGCAAGCAGCAGCGCAAGGCAGATCCAGTAGGCGGGCGAGCCGGCTTGCGCCGTCTCCGCCTCGTTCGCCGCGACCGCGGCATCTGTTCTGTACTTGCGCAACGCCACAGGAACTCGCCGTCTTCAAAAACAAAGGCCCCGGAGGTCCGGGGCTTTTGCCGTCGTTCGTCGGTCGCTTACTTCAGCGACGTGCTGATCGAGGTGAACTTGGTGTTCAGCGTGGTGCCGAGATTGTTGACGACGGTGATGATGGCCAGCGCGATACCGGCGGCGATCAGACCGTATTCGATGGCGGTGGCGCCGGATTCATCCTTCGCGAAACGTGCAATCAGGTTCTTCATGAACATAACTCCATCTGGGGTGGGATCGCCTCGTTCGGCGCCGTGCTTGACGCGATGACCATGAGAGCCGAGCTCTTTCGGTAGAGTTAATTCGATCAGGCAAACCCGCCTCCCGCGCGATGCTTTTGGCCAAAGTGAATTTCGCATTAAAAGGGCAGTTGCAATTCGCTCCGGTTCCGAATGTGCCGCAAGCGCGGCGCCGGCTTCACCCTCCCTTAAATTTCACGGAGTAGGCGTAAGCGGGACAGCAATTCGCAAGAGAGGCGACGATGTCGAGCCTGCCCATGCAAGTCGCCCTGATGCTCGGCGAGACCATCGCGAAGGTGATCCCCATCACCTTCGCGCTCGCGGCGGTCTTCACCGTGCTCGAGCATTTCTGGGCCTGCAATCCCGGCGTGGCGTGGTGGCGCAAGCGCGAGATCGTCACCGACATCTGCTACTGGTTCTTCGTGCCCGTGTTCGCCCGCACCATGCGGATCGGACTTCTGATCGTCGGCGCGAGCCTCGTCTTCAACATCCATGATGCCGACGATCTCATCGCCTTCTACGACAATGGCCACGGCCCGCTGGCGCTGTTGCCGCTCTGGGTCCAGGCCGTTCTGTTCCTGGTCCTGTCCGATTTCATGCTGTACTGGCTGCACCGGCTTTTCCATGGCGGCGGGTTCTGGAAGTACCACGCGATCCATCACTCCTCGGAGGAGATCAGCTGGATCTCGGCGGCCCGCTTCCATCCCGTCAATCTCGTGCTCGGCACGATCGGGGTCGACGTCGTGCTGCTGATGGCCGGCATTTCCCCGAACGCGATGGTCTGGCTCGCCCCGTTCACGACCTTCCATTCGGCCTTCGTGCACGCCAACCTGAACTGGAGCTTCGGACCGTTCAAATACGTGCTGGCGACGCCGGTGTTCCACCGCTGGCACCACACCTCGCTCGAGGAGGGCGGCGACACCAATTTTGCCGGCACGTTTCCGGTCTGGGACGTGCTGTTCGGCACCTTCCGCATGCCCGAGGGGGAGTTGCCGCAGGACTACGGCAAGGACGAAGCGACCATGCCGAAGGAGATCGCGGGTCAGCTCGCCTATCCTTTCCGCCGGTAGGGCCTCGCGGAGACCGCAAAAATGCAAGTCCGTTCAAACAATGGCCGGCGAATTTGCGGAACGTTCACGAATTGAGGGCAGGTTAGCCGGGTCGGGCACCGGCTCCGCTGTTATCTGATCGCTTCTGCCGGTTTGTGCGTCCCGGGGGTAAGAGTATGCGTAATGAACTGCTGCGCCGTCATGCGCGCGTCTGTCTACTGGTTGCGGCTGCGATGCTGGCATCGCCGGCTGCCAGCCTTGCCGAGTCCACCGCCGATACCATCGCCGTCAGTGTCGATCAGGCCAAGCTGGTGAAGCTGCCCGGCAAGGTGGCGACCATCGTGGTCGGCAATCCCCTGATCGCCGACGTCACGCTCCAGCCCGGCGGCATGATCGTCGTGACCGGCAAGGGCTATGGCGCCACCAACTTCATCGCGCTCGACCGGGGCGGCGAGATCCTGGTCGACCGCCAGATCCAGGTCGAAGGCCCGAGCGACCGGCTCGTCACCGTCTATCGGGGCGTCGAGCGCGAGTCCTACAGCTGCGTGCCGATTTGCCAGCGCCGCGTGACGCTCGGCGACAGCGACACCTATTTCAACAACACGATGAGCCAGGCCGGGACGCTGAGCAACAACGCCAGCGGCAACGGCGGGGCTGCCAAGACCAACTAGCAAGATCAACTGGCAAGTCTGGTTGGCGGGTCTGCCCGGGAAGGATCGTGCGATCCGCCCGGACACGTGCGCGTGCGAAGAGGAGTTCTTCTCTTCGCGCGCCTGCTTCGTCTGCCGGGCCGTTCGTGGTGAGCGTAACGGGCGCTCGGGCGGGAACCGCCGGAAACACTTAAACAATCAGTTCTTGCTATTGAGCGGGGCAGATGATCGCCGCTGGGGGATTCGACGCGATGCCATCGCCTGCACCTACGAGGTTCGCGCCTCGCGCCGCGCTCCGCCGGTTTTGCGGTAACCGCCGCGGCTCCGCGGCCATCGAGTTCGCCCTGGTGGCGCCGGTCTTCTTCGCGCTGCTGTTTGCCATCATCGAGACGGCGCTGATGTTCTTCGCGAGCCAGGTGCTCGAGACCATGACGCAGAGTTCGGCGCGCGTGGTGCTGACCGGGCAGGCGCAATCCGGCTCGGTGACGGCCTGTGCCGTATCCGGCGTGAGCATGCCCTGCACGCAGTCGACGTTCAAGAGCTACGTCTGCAGCCAGATCCCGGCGCTGTTCGATTGCAGCAAGCTCTATGTCGACGTCACGAGCTTCTCTTCCTTCTCCGCGGTAACGCTGTCGAGCCATATCGACGGCTCCGGCAGTTTCGACACGAACACGGGCTACAGCCCGGGCAGTGCGGGCGACATCGTGGTGGTGCGACTGTTCTATCAGTGGCCGCTGTTCGTCACCGGGCTCGGCTTCAACATCTCCAATCTCGCGGGCAACAAGCGGCTGCTGGTGGCCACGGCCGCGTTCAAGAACGAGCCTTACTAGGACGATGGATCGGGACGGAATAATGCAGGCGATCGTAACTTTCTGGCGGGCGTGCCGCTGCTCCGCAGGCGACTTCGTCGCCGACACCAGGGCGCTCGCTGCGACCGAATTTGCGGTGATCGTGCCGTTGATGCTGGTGATGTTCTTCGGCACGGTCGAGTTCTCGTCGGCCGTGGCGATCGATCGCAAGGTGACGCTGATGGCGCGCACGCTGTCGGACCTCACCTCGCAGTCGACTTCGGTCGGCGATACCGACATGACCAATTTCTTCGCCGCCTCGACCGGCATCATGACGCCGTACCCCACCGCGCCGGTGGCCGCCACGATCAGCGAGCTCTACGTCGATCCCACGACCCTGCAGGCGCATGTGCAGTGGAGCAAGGGCTCGGTGCCGCGGACGGCGAAATCCGCGGTCACGATTCCAACGACGCTTGCGGTCGGCGGCACCTATCTGATCTTCAGCGAGGTCAGCTACACCTACACGCCGATGGTCGGTTATGCGCTCAAGAATGCGATTAACCTGAGCGACGTCGCCTATACGCGTCCGCGCCAGTCCACCTGCGTCTATTACAGCCCGGATACGACCTGCACGACCTACTGAGCGCATCCGCTTCCGCAGGACATGAAAAAAGGCCGTGCGTCGCGCACGGCCTTTCCTTTTTGACTTGTTCGCTCGCGCGAAAGCGGCGGGCTCAGCCGGCGGCGCGGAGGTTGTCCGCGGCCGACTTGCCGGAGCGGCGGTCGGCCACGATCTCGTAGGAGATCTTCTGGCCTTCGCGCAGCGAGCCGAGGCCCGCGCGCTCGACGGCACTGATGTGAACGAACACGTCCTGGCCGCCGTCGTCGGGCTGGATGAAGCCGAAGCCTTTGGTCGCATTAAACCACTTCACGGTTCCCATGCTCATGGGGTAGTCCCTTCTCAGATAACACAATGCAAAAGCCCGCTTGCGCAGGCAGGTTAGATCGAATTTTTGGAAGGGTCGTCAGCGTGTCTGAACCGGCTGTACCGGTGGATGCTAATGTCGTCCGGCCGAAAATCGATTAATTCATTTTATCGGAATTAAGGCCTCAAAACAATCCTGACGCGCACGATTTTTTGATCCGCCGCGATGTCCACGGCGGATCAGCATACAGATCGGAATTTTACTTCCACGCCTTCGCGCGAGAACCGGCTAGCGGCGGCGGAACTGGCCGCCGCGCTGGCCGGGACGCGGAGGTCCACCCACTCCACTGGGGCGTTCGTCCTTGTGACGGAAAATCAGCCGGCCCTTCTCGAGGTCATAGGGCGACATCTCCACCGTCACGCGGTCGCCCGCGAGCGTTTTGATGCGGTTCTTCTTCATCTTGCCGGCGGTGTAGGCAACGATCTCGTGTCCGGCGTCGAGCTGCACGCGGTAGCGGGCGTCGGGGAGGATTTCGGTGACCAGTCCTTCGAACTGGATCAGCTCTTCCTTAGCCATGAATTTCTCCAGGTCGTGGACGGCTAGTGCGAATAGGGTTTGCGGTTCGGTTGGCCGTTCGGCCGACTCTCGCGGCGCAAAAAGGCAACGCCTTGTATCCCATCGGACGTCCCGGCGCTATGCGTGGAACGCTGTTCCGGACGATCGGCAGGTGAAGAATGCACCTTGCCACCGGAGCGGCGGCGACGAGAACCCTTCGAGGCCTTCGGGCCATTGCCGGGCCGTCCGTCAGCGTGCCTCGCCTCGCCATGCCGTCCCTCGCCGGGCCGTCCGTCGCCCTGCTTGCCGGCGCTGTGGTGGCGTCCGTCGGAATGCCTGTCGTCGGCACGCCGCCCGTCACCATGCCGTGCGCCCTGCGGACGCTGGCCAGGGCGGCCGCCCGGCCGGCCCTGTCGTTGCTGCGACGGGGCAGGGCCCGCATCGCGCCGGCCGGCGTCGGTGCGGAGGTCCTCACGGGGCAGCGCCACCTTGATCAGCCGCTCGATGTCGCGGAGGTAGCTGAGCTCCTCGCCGCCTGCGACCAGCGAGATCGCGGTGCCGTCGGCGCCGGCGCGTGCCGTGCGGCCGATGCGGTGCACATAGGTCTCGGGCACGTTGGGCAGGTCGAAATTGATGACGTGGGTGATGCCATCGACGTCGATGCCGCGGGCGGCGATGTCGGTGGCGACCAGGGTGCGGATTTCACCCGAGCGGAACTGGGCGAGCGTGCGCTCGCGATGGTTCTGCGACTTGTTGCCGTGGATGGCGCTGGCGGCGATGCCGGCCTTCTCGAGTGTCTTCACGACCTTGTCGGCGCCATGCTTGGTGCGGGTAAAGACCAGCGCGCGGTTGATCGGCTCGTCCTTCAGGAGCTTGGTCAGGAAGGCGGGCTTGGCGGAGAAGTCGACCTGGATGATGCGCTGGTTGATCCGCTCGGCGGTCGAGGAGACCGGGGTCACCGCGACGCGGGCGGGATCACGCAGCATGGCGTCGGCGAGCTCGGCGATGTCCTTCGGCATGGTGGCCGAGAAGAACAGCGTCTGCCGCTTGATCGGCAGCTTGGCGACGATTTTGCGGATGTCGTTGATGAAGCCCATGTCGAGCATGCGGTCGGCCTCGTCGAGCACGAGGAATTCGACGCTGCCAAGCTTCAGTCCGTTGCTCTGCACGAGATCGAGCAGGCGGCCGGGGGTGGCGACCAGGACCTCGACGCCCTGCATCAGCGAGCGGACCTGACGGCCCATCGGCACACCGCCGATGGCGAGGGTCGAAGACAGGCGGATGTGGCGGCCATAGGCGTTGAAGCTGTCGAGGATCTGCCCCGAAAGCTCGCGGGTGGGCGACAGCACCAGGACGCGGGCCGTCTTGGGCTGCGGCTTGATGCGGTGCTCGAGCAGGCGGTGCAGGATCGGCAGCGCGAAGGACGCGGTCTTGCCGGTGCCGGTCTGGGCGATGCCGACGACGTCGCGGCCGGTCAACGCCAGCGGGACGGTCTGGGCCTGGATCGGGGTTGGGGTGACGTAATTCTCTTCACGAAGAGCGCGCGCGATGGGTTCGGCGAGGCCGAAGTCCTGAAACGAAGTCAAAAGAGGGGTTCTTTCCATGTCAAAAGCGGGCGCCCGGCGCATTCAGCGCGGCGCGCGCAAAAGGGTGTCGAGAAGACACCTGCGTGTTTGGGGTGTCGGATGGCTTGGGAGATATGGGGCAAGCCAGACGCCCGTTGGGGCTTAAGAACACGCGGCTCGCTACGACCCCTTGATTCGCAAGAGGTCTCGGCTGCTCATATGGAACATTGACGGGGCGCTTTCAAGGCAGGCGCGTCCCAAATTCCGATTGCGGTGCAGAAATAGTTATGCCGGAAATTTAGCCAGAACTGGATATCTGCTCAGAAAATAGCCTGATTGCCGCTTTCGCGCACATTTGAATTGCCTGGTATTTAGGCGGATTGACCGCTGCCAAGCTTTGATTTCTGGCGATTTTATAAACAAAACCAATGGCTTGATGGGTGTTCAGTCCATGGCATGGTTCTTGCGATTCCGTTAATCGCAGGCGGCCGTGGGGCCGTTTCGCAGCGTCTTTTCCACGTCTGCGTCAGGGAGATGATTTACAAATGCTTACCAAATCCACTCACGATATAGCGGCGTCATTTAGCCGCCGCGGCGTGCTCGCCGCGACTGCCGGACTGATGCTCGGTCTGGCTTCCATTTCCGGTGCGAAGGCCGCGGACGACACCATCAAGGTCGGTGTGCTTCACTCTCTCTCCGGCACCATGGCGATCAGCGAAACCACGCTGAAGGACACCATCCTCTTCCTGATCGACGAGCAGAACAAGAAGGGCGGCGTGCTCGGCAAGAAGCTCGAAGCCGTCGTCGTCGACCCCGCTTCGAACTGGCCGCTGTTCGCCGAAAAGGCCCGCGAGCTGATCACCAAGGACAAGGTCTCGGTCGTGTTCGGCTGCTGGACCTCGGTGTCGCGCAAGTCGGTGCTCCCGGTGTTCAAGGAGCTGAACAACATCCTGTTCTACCCCGTGCAGTACGAGGGCGAGGAGAGCGAGCGCAACGTGTTCTACACGGGTGCCGCGCCGAACCAGCAGGCGATCCCCGCCGTCGACTATCTGATGAAGGACGAGAAGGTGAAGCGCTGGGTGCTCGCCGGCACCGACTACGTCTATCCGCGCACCACCAACAAGATCCTGGAAGCCTATCTGAAGTCGAAGGGTGTCGCCCAGGAAGACATCATGATCAACTACACGCCGTTCGGTCACTCCGACTGGCAGACGATCGTGGCCGACATCAAGAAGTTCGGTTCGGCCGGCAAGAAGACCGCGGTGGTCTCGACCATCAACGGCGACGCCAACGTTCCCTTCTACAAGGAGCTCGGCAACCAGGGCATCAAGGCGAAGGACATCCCGGTGGTCGCGTTCTCGGTGGGTGAGGAAGAGCTCGCCGGCATCGACACCAAGCCGCTGCTCGGCCATCTTGCCGCCTGGAACTACTTCCAGTCGATCAAGTCGCCGGAGAACGAGAAGTTCATCAAGGCGTGGCAGACCTACACCAAGAATCCGAAGCGCGTGACCAACGATCCGATGGAAGCGCACGTGATCGGCTTCGACATGTGGGTCAAGGCTGTCGAGAAGGTGAAGTCGACCGATCCCGACAAGGTCATCGACGCTCTCCCGGGCATCGAAGCCAAGAACCTGACCGGCGGCACCTCCAAGATGCTTCCGAACCACCACATCACCAAGCCGGTGTTCATCGGCGAGATCAAGGCGAACGGTCAGTTCGACGTAGTCTGGAAGACCCCGGGTCTCGTCGCTGGCGATGCCTGGTCGAAGGAGCTCGACGGCTCCAAGGACCTGATCGGCGACTGGGTCGGCAAGAAGTGCGGCAACTTCAACACCAAGACCAACAAGTGCCTCGGATCGGGCTCCTGATCCAGAGCTGACCGTCCATCGTACGCGACCGGAGAAGGCGGCGATCCCGCCGCCTTCTCCACTCATTTCTGCCGGGGTCATTCACAGTGCCAGCCCATTTGTCCGCCCGTCTCTGTTCGCTCCTTCTCTCGCTGCTTCTCATCGCGTTCGCACTGCCGGCCTTCGCCGGTCCGTTCGAGGATGCGGTCGCCAAATTCGCCAACGACGATTTCTCCGACACGGATGAGGCGATCGGCGTGGTCGCGAGCAGCGGCAACAAGCTGGCCTTCCCCATCATCAGCGCGCTCCAGGACGGCCGCCTGATGGCCGATCCTGATAGCAAGAAGGTTTACGTCACCGGCGCCGACGGCAAGTCGATCGATGCCGCGACCGGCGAGCCCGTCGCCAGCGTTCCCGACAGTGCGAGCGCGGTGCGCCTCAACAATCGCCTGCGCCGCAGCGTGGATGCCGCGCTCGGCAGCCTGACGCTACAGTCGCCGGACGTCGGAACGCGCCTGCAGGCCGCGCAATCCGTCTTCAAGTCGCACGAGGAGACCGCGCTCGAGCCTGTCGATGCCGCGCTCGCCAAGGAAACCAACAAATCAGTCAAGGCCGCGCTCGGCGAAGCCCGCGCGGCGATCCTGTTGTTCAAGCCTGATGCCGCCGAGGTCGAGAAGCTCGAGGCGGTCGCCCTCCTCAAGGCGCGCGGCGACCAGGAGGCGCTGGCGCTGCTCACCGGCATGGGCGACCAGCCGGCCTCGGTGACCAAGGCCGCCGCGAGCGCGATCAGCTCGATCCAGAGCTCGCTCGCGGTCTGGTCCACCGTGCAGAATGCCTGGTACGGCCTCTCGCTCGGCTCGGTGCTGCTGCTCGCCGCGATCGGCCTTGCCATCACCTTCGGCGTGATGGGCGTCATCAACATGGCGCATGGCGAGATGGTGATGATCGGGGCCTACACCACCTTCGTGGTGCAGGAGGTGATCCGCACCCGCTATCCCGGCCTGTTCGACTATTCCTTGCTGATCGCCGTGCCGCTCGCCTTCCTCGTTGCAGGCGCCATCGGCGTGCTGATCGAGCGCAGCATCATCCGCTTCCTCTACGGCCGCCCGCTGGAGACGCTGCTGGCGACCTGGGGCCTGTCGCTAGTGCTGCAGCAGGCGGTGCGCACCATGTTCGGCCCGACCAACCGCGAGGTCGGCAATCCCTCCTGGATGAGCGGCGCCTTCGAGTTCGGCCAGATCACCATCACCTACAACCGGCTCTGGATCCTCTGCTTCACGCTCGCGGTGTTCGCGATCCTGCTGGCGATGCTGCGCTACACGGCGCTCGGTCTCGAGATGCGCGCGGTGACGCAGAACCGCCGCATGGCGGCCTCGATGGGCATCGCGACCTCGCGCGTCGACGCGCTGACCTTCGGCCTCGGCTCGGGCATTGCCGGCATCGCCGGCGTGGCGCTGTCGCAGATCGACAATGTCAGCCCCAATCTCGGCCAGAGCTACATCATCGACAGTTTCATGGTCGTGGTGTTCGGCGGTGTGGGCAATCTCTGGGGGACGCTGGTCGGCGCCTTTACGCTCGGCATCGCCAACAAGTTCCTGGAGCCGGTTGCCGGCGCCGTGCTCGGCAAGATCGCCATCCTGGTTCTCATCATCCTGTTCATTCAAAAGCGGCCGCGCGGCCTGTTCGCGCTCAAGGGCCGTGCGGTGGAAGCATGACCCCTCACATGCTGACGCGATCGCTGGACCGCGGCGCGACGATCTTCCTCGCCGTCGTCGCGGCCTGCGGCATCCTGATCCCGCTCTCCAACCTGCTGCTGCCCGCGGGCTCGTTTCTCCAGGTGCCGACCTATCTCGTCGCGCTCTGGGGCAAATATGTCTGCTACGCGATCCTGGCGCTCTCGATCGATCTGATCTGGGGCTATTGCGGCATCCTCTCGCTCGGCCACGGCGCCTTCTTCGCGCTCGGCGGCTACGCGATGGGCATGTACCTGATGCGGCAGATCGGCACCCGCGGTGTCTACGGCAACCCGATCCTGCCCGACTTCATGGTGTTCCTGAACTATTCGAAGCTGCCCTGGTACTGGTACGGTTTCGACATGTTCTGGTTTGCAGCGCTGATGGTGCTGGTCGTGCCCGGCCTGCTCGCCTTCTGCTTCGGCTGGCTCGCCTTCCGCTCGCGCGTCACCGGCGTCTATCTGTCGATCATCACGCAGGCGATGACCTATGCGCTGCTGCTCGCCTTCTTCCGCAACGATTTCGGCTTCGGCGGCAACAACGGCCTGACCGACTTCAAGGACATCCTCGGCTTCAACGTCCAGGCGGAGGGCACCCGTGCCGCGCTGTTCGCGCTGAGCTGCCTGGCGCTGATCGCAGGCTTCCTGATCTGCCGGTCCATCGTCTCGTCCAAGCTCGGCAAGGTGCTGATCGCGGTGCGTGATGCGGAATCGCGCACGCGCTTCCTCGGCTACCGCGTCGAATCCTACAAGCTGTTCGTGTTCACGGTGTCGGCGTGCATGGCCGGCGTCGCCGGTGCGCTTTACGTGCCGCAGGTCGGTATCATCAATCCATCCGAATTCGCACCCGGCAATTCGATCGAGGCGGTGATCTGGGTCGCGGTCGGCGGCCGCGGCACGCTGATCGGCGCGGCGCTCGGCGCCGTCGTGGTCAATTACGCAAAAACGTTCTTCACCTCGGGCATGCTCGCGCCCTACTGGTTGTTCATGCTCGGCGCGCTGTTCATCCTGGTGACGCTGCTGCTGCCCAAGGGCATCGTCGGCACCTTCAACGCCTGGTGGGACCAGTCGAAGGAAAAGCGCGCCGCGACCTCGGTGAGTGCTGCGGCCGAAGACGGCGTCACTGAACCGAAGATGGCGGAGTAGCGGTCATGAACGTCATGGATACCCGCGCGACCTCCGCGATGCTCTATCTCGACGGCGTGCACGTCTCGTTCGACGGCTTCCATGCCATCAACAATCTGTCGCTGACGCTCGAACCCGGCGAGATGCGCGCCATCATCGGCCCCAACGGCGCCGGCAAGACCACGATGATGGACATCATCACCGGCAAGACCAAGCCGGACGAGGGCACGGTGCTGTTCGACGGTGTCACCGATCTGACGCGGCTCGACGAGACCCGCATCGCCGAGCTCGGCATCGGTCGCAAATTCCAGAAACCGACCGTGTTCGAGAGCCAGACCGTGCAGGACAACCTCCTGCTCGCGCTCAATGTCGATCACAGCGTCAAGGGCACGCTGTTCTGGCGCGGCAGCAAGGCCGAGTCCGAGCGCATCGACAAGGTGCTGGAGACGATCCGCCTCACCGAGGCCCGCAACCGTCTCGCCGGCAGCCTCAGCCACGGCCAGAAGCAGTGGCTCGAGATCGGCATGCTGCTCGCGCAGGACCCGAAACTGCTGCTGGTCGACGAGCCCGTTGCAGGGATGACCGACGTCGAGACGCATCTCACCGCCGAGCTGCTGAAAGAGATCAACAAGACCCACACAGTGATGGTCGTCGAGCACGACATGACGTTCGTGCGCGAGCTCGGCGTCAAGGTCACCTGCCTGCACGAAGGTTCTGTGCTGGCGGAGGGAACCATCGACCAGGTCTCGTCCAACGAGCGGGTCATCGAAGTTTATCTGGGACGCTGAGCGATGCTTGAGGTCAAGGACATCAACCTGTTCTACGGCGCCGCGCAGGCGCTGCGCGGCGTCTCGATCTCGGCGGAGCCGGGCAAGGTGACGTGCGTGCTGGGGCGCAACGGCGTCGGCAAGACATCGCTCTTGCGCGCCATGGTCGGGCAATATCCGATCTCCTCGGGCGCGATCGTGCTCGACGGCAACGACATCACCGGCCTCAAGCCCTATGAGCGGGCGCGCAAGGGCATTGGCTTCGTGCCGCAGGGCCGCGAGATCTTTCCGCTGCTGACGGTCGAGGAGAATCTCAAGACCGGCTTCGGTCCGCTCAAGCGCGAGGACAAGCACATTCCGGACGACGTGTTCTCGTTGTTTCCGGTGCTGCAATCCATGCTCGGCCGGCGCGGCGGCGACCTCTCCGGCGGTCAGCAGCAGCAACTCGCGATCGGGCGCGCGCTGGTGATGCGGCCGAAGCTGCTCCTGCTCGATGAGCCGACCGAGGGCATCCAGCCCTCGATCATCAAGGACATCGGTCGCGCCATCTCCTATTTGCGCAACCTCGGCAACATCGCCATCGTGCTGGTCGAACAATATCTCGACTTTGCCTGCGAACTCGGCGACAGTTTCGCCGTGATGGATCGCGGCGCGGTGAAGTTCACCTGTGATCGCTCCAATCTCGATCCGGGCGAGATCAGCCGCCAGATGGCGCTGTAAGCCGGAAAATCCTGCCGCGACCGGCTGGGGAGACGGATGCGCAGCGAACTTTCAGCCAATTCTCTTGACCTAGAGTCCACTGTATTCGAGGCGAACCGTGCCCGCGGTGCGGTGCGCTTCGACGTCCATGCGCGCGACGGCGTGACGCGGCGTGGCGTCTTGCATGAGTCCGGCTCGCTGCGCGTGCGCTTTCCCTCGCCGGAAGGCGAGGGGCTCTCCGGCGTGTTCGTCAACACGGCCGGCGGCGTCGCCGGAGGGGACAATTTCGATATCGACATTGCGGCGGCCGAGCGCTCGCGCCTGACCTTGACTACGGCGGCCGCCGAAAAGGTCTATCGCGCGCCGGGAGCGGCAGCACAGCTCAATATTTCCTTGAAGGTCGCCGCGGGTGCGCATCTCGGCTGGCTGCCCCAGGAGACGATCCTGTTCGATCGCGCCCGGGTTCATCGCCGCTTCGACATCGAACTCGACGAGGCCGCCTCGCTCCTGCTTTGCGAGATCGTCGTGTTCGGCCGCACCGCCATGGGCGAACGGATGGAGCAAGGCGAGTTCGTCGATCGCTGGCGGCTCTCCCGCGGCGGCAGGCTGGTGTTCGCAGAGACTGTCAGGCTCGACGGCAATATCGGCGCAAAACTTGGGCGATCGGCCGTTACCGGGGGCGGCGCCGCGATCGGCACGGCGCTGATCGTGCCCGGTGATGAGGCGCTGGTCGAAAAAATCCGCGAGGCGTCGGGCTCATTCTCCGGCGAGGTCGGAATCTCCGCCTGGAATGGCTTTGCAATGGCGCGGTTCTGTGCCCAAGATGCGGCGCGCCTGCGGGCCGACATGATGGCCGTGCTGGCGCGCACCGGTGCGGCGTTGCCGCGCCTCTGGCTGAATTGACGGTTGAATTGACGTGTTGAACGGAAGAGATTCTTCATGAACCTGTCTCCCCGCGAAAAGGACAAGCTTCTGATCTCGATGGCGGCCATCGTGGCCCGCCGAAGGCTCGATCGCGGCGTCAAGCTCAACCATCCCGAGGCGATCGCGATCATTTCCGATTTCATCCTCGAAGGCGCGCGCGACGGCCGCACCGTCGCGGAGCTGATGCAGTCCGGCGCGCAGGTCCTGACCCGCGACCAGGTGATGCCGGGCATTCCCGAGATGATCCACGACATCCAGGTCGAGGCGACGTTTCCGGATGGCACCAAGCTCGTCACCGTGCACGAGCCGATCAGGTAGGAGAGAAGCATGATCCCCGGCGAACTTTTCATCCAGGACGGCGAGATCGAGCTCAATGCCGGCCGCAAGATCGTGACGCTGACGGTGGCCAATACCGGCGACCGCCCGATCCAGGTCGGCTCGCACTACCATTTCTTCGAGACCAATCCCGCGCTGAAATTCGACCGCAAGAAAGCCCGCGGCATGCGCCTCGACATCGCCGCCGGCACCGCCGTCCGCTTCGAACCCGGCCAGACCCGCGACATCCAGCTCGTCGCCATGGCGGGCAAGAAGACGATCTACGGCTTCCGCGGCGACGTTATGGGGAAGCTGTGAAGCATGAGGCCGCCCGTCCGTTTCATTTCCGAAGCTGCCGAAGTGGCCGTTCGTCGGCATAAGGGCATGATGCGTAAGGGGCGAGACAACGAGCCCTACGCAAACCATCTTGCCGAAGTCGCGAACTTCCTTGCTATCGCAACGAATGGTGGGGATGCTGAACTTGTCGCAGCTGGCTGGCTGCACGATACGCTTGAGGACACTGAGACGACTATTGAAGAGCTCTCATTGAGATTTTCTGATCGTGTCGCCTCGCTCGTCATTGAATGCACGGATGACATGAGTCTGCCAAAGGCAGAGCGTCGGCGGCGACAAGTGGCCGATGCGCCGAAGAAGTCGGCTGGCGCCAAGCTGATCAAGATCGCCGATAAGATCAGCAATATCGGGGCTCGTATTCGTTCCAACCCGACCGCTGAGCGGCGTGCCGATCTGATCGAGTACACCGATTGGGCGGAGCAGGTCGTGGCGGGCTGCCGCGGCGGTAATGCCTATCTCGACGAAATGTTCGACGACGTGGTGAAACGAGCGAGAGCCTCGCTATGAACACCATCAAAACACCTAAACGTAAACGGGGCTTGTGATGTCCGTAAAAATAAAGCGTTCCGTCTATGCCGACATGTTCGGCCCGACCACCGGCGACAAGGTGCGGCTGGCCGACACCGACCTCATCATCGAGGTTGAGAAGGATTTCACTACCTATGGCGAGGAGGTGAAGTTCGGCGGCGGCAAGGTGATCCGCGACGGCATGGGGCAGTCGCAGGTCACCAACAAGCAGGGCGCGGCCGACACCGTCATCACCAATGCGCTGATCGTCGATCACTGGGGCATCGTGAAAGCCGACGTCGCGATCAAGGACGGGATGATCGCAGGCATCGGCAAGGCCGGCAATCCCGACATCCAGCCCGGCGTCACCATCGTCATCGGGCCCGGCACCGACGTGATCGCAGGCGAAGGAAAAATCCTCACCGCAGGCGGCTTCGACAGCCACATCCATTTCATCTGCCCGCAGCAGATCGAGCACGCGCTGATGGCAGGCGTCACCTCGATGCTGGGCGGCGGCACCGGTCCCTCGCACGGAACGTTCGCCACAACCTGTACGCCGGGGCCGTGGCACATGGGACGGATGATCCAGTCGTTCGACGCTTTCCCGGTCAATCTCGGCATCTCCGGCAAGGGCAACGCCTCGCGGCCCGCCGCGCTCGTCGAGATGATCAAGGGCGGTGCCTGCGCGCTGAAGCTGCACGAGGACTGGGGAACGACGCCGGCTGCGATCGACAATTGCCTGTCGGTCGCCGACGATTACGACGTTCAGGTCATGCTGCATTCCGACACGCTGAACGAATCCGGCTTCGTCGAGGACACCATCAAGGCGTTCAAGGGCCGCACCATCCATGCCTTCCATACCGAAGGCGCCGGCGGCGGTCATGCGCCTGACATCATCAAGGTCGCGGGCCTGAAGAACGTGCTGCCGTCCTCGACCAACCCGACGCGGCCGTTCACGCGCAACACCATCGACGAGCATCTGGACATGCTGATGGTGTGTCACCACCTCGATCCCTCGATCGCGGAAGATCTGGCGTTTGCAGAAAGCCGCATCCGCAAGGAGACGATCGCGGCCGAAGACATCCTGCACGATCTCGGCGCGCTCTCGATGATGTCCTCGGACTCCCAAGCCATGGGCCGGCTCGGCGAGGTCATCATCCGGACCTGGCAGACCGCCGACAAGATGAAGAAGCAGCGCGGGTCGCTGCCGCAGGACAAGGGCAAGGACAACGACAACTTTCGCGTGAAGCGCTATATCGCCAAATACACCATCAATCCGGCGATCGCGCATGGTGTGTCGAAGCTGATCGGCTCGGTGGAGAAGGGCAAGCTCGCCGATCTCGTGCTGTGGTCGCCGGCCTTTTTCGGCGTCAAGCCGGACTGCATCGTCAAGGGCGGCAGCATCGTCGCGGCCCCCATGGGCGATCCCAACGCCTCGATCCCGACGCCGCAGCCGGTGCACTACCAGCCGATGTTCGCCGCTTTCGGCAAGGCGCGCACGGCATCCTCCGTGGTGTTCACGTCGAAAGCCGCGATCACCGGCGGTCTCGCGCGAAAGCTCGGTATCGAGAAGAAGCTCTATGCGGTCCAGAACACCCGCAGCAAGATCTCGAAGAAGAGCATGATCCACAACGACGCCACGCCCAATATCGAGGTCGACCCGGAGACCTATGAGGTCCGCGCCGACGGCGAGCTGCTCACTTGCGCGCCCGCCGAGGTGCTGCCGATGGCGCAGCGATATTTCATGTACTGAAATAGCGCCTCAGCGCATGTCCCAGGAATATGGCTTGAGTGAGCGTCCGGGGACGGCTTTTTCCGGTTTTGCGTTCGGTCCCGCCTGGTCTAATGTCCCGCCCGGTATCTGACCTTTAGAAGAAAAGCCGGGAGGATTTCTCGTGATCTACGTCGTCGCCACCTTGACCATCAAGCCCGAAACGCGCGCCGAATTCATTGCGGCCGCCACCGCCTGCATCAAGGAGACCCGGAAGGAGCCCGGCAATATCGCCTATGATCTGCACGAGAGCGTGACCGATCCCAGCAAAATGGTGTTCGTCGAGCAGTGGGAGAATGCCGAGGCGCTGGTGCCGCACCGTGGCATGGCGCACATGAAGACGTTCGGCCGCGTCGCGGTGAAATGCTTCACGGCACCGCCGAAGATCGAGGTAATCACGCCCGAGAAGGTCGAAGTACGGTAACAGGATAAAGCGAATGATCCGGGCGACGCAGGTTAAGGGACAGCACCGCTTCACGGAGACTCCGGCGGATACGGTCGTGCTCGATTTCGACGATCGGCACCGCCGCCGCATGGCGATGACGGGCACGCGGGGGCTCGAATTCCTGCTCGACCTGGAAAACGCCGTCGCGCTACGCGGCGGCGACGCGCTGGTGCTGGAGGACGGCCGGCTGGTGGAGGTGGTCGCGGCGCCCGAGCCGCTGCTCGAGATCCGCGGTCGCGATCCGCACCATCTCATTCGCGTCGGCTGGCATCTCGGCAACCGCCATTTGCCGACGCAGATCATGGCCAAGAGCCTGCGCATCCGCCGCGACCACGTCATCGAGGCCATGGTGAAGGGCCTCGGCGCGCGCGTGATTGAGATCGAGGCGCCGTTCGATCCCGAAGGCGGCGCTTACGCAGATGCCGGCCATGCGCATGGCCACGATGATCATGCGCATCATGATCACGGGCATCATCATGATCATGGCCACGATCATCATGATCATCACGGTCGCGATCATCACCATCACGATCATGCCGCGCATGACCATGGGCACGATCACCACCATCACCACGACGAGCATTGCAACCACCCCGACCATCACCACGGCCACAAGCATGCTCATGACCACAAATGAGTCGGTCGGCGCCGGTGACCTCGCCGCAGGCGAGGCGGCGGCGCTGTACCGGCTGATGACCTGGTTGTCGCCGGCGTTTCCGGTCGGCGGCTTCTCCTATTCCAGCGGTATCGAGTGGGCGGTCGAGGCCGGCGACATCACCGACATCGCGACGCTCGCCGATTGGCTCGATGCGATGCTCGGCGACGGCTCCGGCTTTTGCGATGCGACCTTTCTGGTGCACGCCTATCGCGCCGCTGAAGCGGGTGACGACGTCACCTTGAGCGATATCGCCGAGCTTGCCGCGGCCTTCGTGCCGTCGCGCGAGCGGCAGCTGGAGACGACCTCGCAGGGCCGCGCCTTTATCGACATCTCCCGAGCAGCGTGGGATGCGGAAGGTCTGGATACCATGGTCGCTGCATGCCGCACGCCACTGGTCTATCCCGTCGCGGTCGGCGTGGTTGCCGCGACGCACGGCGTGCCGCTGGCGCCGACGTTGCACGCCTTCCTGCATGCGCTGGTCTCCAACTGGATCTCGGCGGCAAGCCGGCTCATTCCGCTCGGCCAGACCGATAGCCAGCGCGTGCTGGTGAGGCTGGAAGCCGCCGTCACTGCGACCGCCAATCGTGCGCTGCACGCGACATTGGATGATCTCGGCAGCGCAACCTTCCGCGCCGATCTCGCCAGCCTGCGGCACGAGACGCAATATACGCGGCTGTTTCGGTCGTGAACCTACCGCACCATATTCAGCCGTCGTCCTGGCGAAAGCCAGGACCCATAACCACAACGGCCCGTGGTGATGGACGGCTGCGGCTCCAGCCTGCCGCGGCAACGAACTTCGGTGGTAATGGGTCCTGGCTTTCGCCAGGACGACGATAGGAACGATCAATGTCGAAATCTCACGGTCCCTTGCGTGTCGGCATCGGCGGTCCGGTCGGGTCGGGCAAGACCGCGCTGATGGACCTGCTCTGCAAGACCATGCGCGAGCGCTACGACATCGCCGCAATCACCAACGACATCTACACCAAATGGGACGCGGAATTCCTGGTGCGCTCGGGCTCGCTGACGCCGGATCGCATCGCTGGCGTCGAGACCGGGGGCTGCCCGCACACCGCGATCCGCGAGGATGCCTCGATGAACCTGGCTGCGGTCGCGGATATGCGCGCGAAATTTCCCGGGCTCGACCTCGTGCTGATCGAATCCGGTGGCGACAATCTCGCTGCCACTTTTTCCCCGGAGCTTGCCGACCTGACCATCTACGTCATCGACGTGGCGGCCGGCGACAAGATCCCGTCCAAGGGCGGCCCCGGTATCACCCGCTCCGATCTCCTCGTCATCAACAAGATCGACCTGGCGCCCCATGTCGGCGCCTCCCTGGAAAAGATGGACACGGACGCCAGGCGCATGCGCGGCGAGCGTCCCTTCGTCATGACCAACCTGAAGAAAAGCGAGGGGCTCGACCGCATCATTGGCTTCATTGAGGCCAAAGGCGGCTTGAAACGGGCCGGCTGACGGACGCGACGACTTGGCGCAGGCGTTTTTCGCGGTTAACGCCGGGCAAAGCCGTCATCCGCGGAACAAATTTCGGACACGGCGATTAACTACCTCCGGTACCCCCGGGGCAACCCGTCCCGGCCGGACCATCGGCCGGGACGGATTAAGCTTTTCGGGCGACCCAAGTTGCGTACTGATGCCTCCTCCTCCATTATCTCCGCCATCGGGGTTCATCCTGTTTCGGCACATGGCCGTTCGAGCGGCGTTCATATGCTCCGTGTTTATTGCCGACCTCCTGCTTTCGCCTGAGTAGTCGCGTGGTCCGGCTGGGTTTCATCATCGGCTTCATCGCTCTGCTCGGAGCCTTGCTTTCCGGGCTTGCGGCTTATCGCGTCCACGACCAGGAGCTGGCGCTGGACCGGATTGCGCTGGCACGTGCGATCGACGTTCATGCGAGCCTGGTCCAGGATCGGCTCACCGAGCGCGAGCTGCTCGCGCGGGTCGCCTCCGGCCTGTTCCGCGCGCCGTCGGTGATGAAGCCGAACATGCTGGAGCCGCTGCGTTCGGCCATCTACGCCTTCAAGACCGATTTCGTGGTGGCCGGCTGGGTCGCCCGGTTGAAGCCGAACGAGCTCACGGCGGCGCAGGCCGCCATCGCCGGCGCGGGCTTCCCGAATCCGCGGATCCGCACCTATGACGACAAGCCGATCGACCCTGCCAATGTCACCCAGCCGATCGACGTCCTGATGGACCTCGAGCCGCGCAGCAATGAGACCAAGGCGCTGCCCGGCCGCAGCTACGACCAGGACCCGGTTCGCAGCGCCATGCTGACGCGTGCCCGGATCGAGAAGAGGTCGGTGGCCTCGGATCCGGTTCCGCTGTTGCGCAACAACGGGCCGGTCGGCGTCATCGTGGCTGCGCCCGTCATTCCCGAAGGGGCAACGGAGCCGGCGGGTTTCGTCACATTTTCATACGAGCTCGCCTCGCTGATGCTGACCAATGACGACATGTCGTTGTTCTCGGTCGCGCTCAGGGATCCGCGCAAGGAAGGCGGCGAGCTCACAGCCAACGACCAGGGCTTGGTCTCCGCGCGCATGACGCCAACAGACGGGCCGGCGCCGTCGGCGACGCGCACGGTGAGCTTCGGCGGCCGCGACTGGCAGCTCAGCTATTACGCCAAGACCAACTCGGCGCGGCGCGCCGAGCAGACCGCGATCATCGTGGCCGCGATCGGCTTTGCGATCACCGCGATGGTGTGCGGCCTGTTCGGCTATGTCGCCTACAACAATCTGCGGCTCAGCCGGGAAATCCAGGTGCGGATCGGCTTCGAGCGCCGGCTGACTGCGGTCATCGACGAGCTCAACCACCGGGTCAAGAACATCCTGGCGGTGATCCAGTCGATCGTGACGCGAACCTTGCGCCACGGCGCGGACATCGACGTCGCACGCGAACTGCTGATCGGCCGCATCCATGCCATGTCCAACGTGGTCTCGCTGCTCAGCGAGAGCCAGTGGCAGGGCGTCAAGCTGAAGGGCCTGTTCGAGGCGCGCGCCATTCCGCATGCCGACCGCATCGCGGTCACCGGTCCCGACATCGCGGTCAGCGCGCGCGCGGCGCAGAGCCTCTCGCTGCTGTTCTTCGAACTCGCCTCTCACTCCGACGAGGGCCTGTCGCTGGTCGGCAAGCATCCGCACATCACCGCCAACTGGACGGTGACGGGCGAGGAGGCCGACGAGGTCTTCCATTTCCGCTGGGAGGAGTTCAACACCAGCGAGGCGACACGCCGCCCCGATTCCGATTTCGGCTTGATCCTGCTCGACCGCGTCGCGCCCGAGGCGCTCGGGGGCACCGCCAAGCGCTATTTCACCGATGTCTCCTATGTCTACGAACTGACCGCGCCGATGGAAACGGTGGTCGACATGACCGAGCGCGATCGCACGGACAAGATCTCGGCACCGGTCCGCCCCGCGCGCAGCTAGCCCTTCGGCCGCAGCACCAGGTCGACCAGATTGCGCGCATAGGCCGGCGTGATCGGCGCGATGCCGAAGACGTAGCGGTAGAACAGGCCGCCGTAGATGGCGTCGTAGAGATCCTCGGCCGGTCCCTCGGCGAGGATGCTGCCATCCTTCTGGCCCGCGGCAATCATCTCCACCAGCGCGTCGCGGCGGAATTGCAGATAGCGGGCGTAGAACAGCTCGGCGGAGCCGGTCTTGGAAATGCACTCGGAGATGACGGCAAGCTGCACCTTGCCGAATTCGCCCTGGAGCGCCTCGGCATAGGCTGCGGCATGGCGGCGTGCGCGCGCCGCCGGGCTGCCGGAGCTCACCGGCGGCAGCGGCAGCATCTGCGCGGCATGGTGGAGAAAGGCGTCGATCAAAAGCGCCTCGCGGGACGGCCACCATTTGTAGATCGTCATCTTGGAGACGCTGGAGTGTCGGGCGACCGCGTCGATCGTGGTGGCGGCAAGGCCCGTGGCGGCCATCAGCGCATAGGCGCTTTCAAGGATGGCGTTGGTGGTCTCGATCGATCTTGGCCGGCCGCGCCGGGGCGCGCTGTCGGCCTCTTCACCCCCGCCTTTCGCCATCGCCACGCCGGTCTCCTCACGCAGAGCTACCCCGCATAGCGCAGCAGCCGCTTTCGGCCTAGCAGAATCGCACGATTATGTTGCCGGAGCGACCTAGCGCGAGGCCTGCTGCCGCAGGGCGGCAGGCAGGTCCTGCCGTTTCGACCAGGTGATGTAATAGGCGACGGCGGTCATCGCAGCGAAGCCGATGATGCTCACCGCGATCTGCATGACCACGAGGTTCGGCCCGGTGATCAGGATGAGGTGGCCGGCGAAGGACAGGAACACGCCAACGCAGAACACGGCGAGCCATTCCTCGCCGCATCTGATGACCGCCTGAAGCGGCTTCAATTGCAGCCCGGGATGATCGGCCGGGATGAGATGGGTCGCGACGAAGGCGAGCGCGAGGAAGTGAACCACGCGATAGGGCGCGAGGTTCTCCTTGTCGGTCGGCGCGATGTCGTTGAGGAGAAGGTCGGGCAGGTAGGCGGACAGCGCCGGCGAATGGCGCATCAGGGTGACGGCCATCGCGAACACGAGATAGGCGCCCGCGAGGATTCGCAGCCAGGGCAGGTCGCGCAGTGCCCGCCCCGATGCGCCTGTCACGGCAAACCATCCGCCCAGCACCATCAGCATCTGCCAGCACAGCGGATTGAAGGTCCACTCCTGATCCGGATAGACCCGAAAATTCCAGTCGAACCAGCGAGCGGCGAGATACAGCGCGACCGATGCCGCCAGCGTCACATTCGGCCTCCGCAACAGGCCCCACAGCGCAAATGGAAAGAATGCCATCAGCGGGATCATCAGCTGCAGGAGGTCGAGGTTCAGCGGCTCTTCCTGGAGCACGAGACCGCGGACCAGGATGCGCAGCGGATGCTCGAGAATGCCCGAGATGTTGTATTCGTGGATGATTTCCGGCGCCATCGACTGCGAGGCGACATAGGCGATGGTGTCGATATAGATCACGAACAGCACGACATAGGCGGCGTAGAGCCGCCAGACGCGGCGAAAGATGCGCGTCGCCGCGACGACGTAACCGCGCTCCAGCGCCATCCGGCCGTGGATGATCGCGACGCCATAGCCCACCACGAATACGAACAGGTCGGCCGCGCCGCTGAAGCCGAAGTTGCGCAGCGTCAGCAGGTTGACGACGTTATTCGGGATGTGGTCGACGAAAATCGACCAATTGGCGATGCCGAGCGTCAAATACAGCCTGGCGTCGTGATGAAATGCGGCGAGGTTCGCCTTGACGGACGGTTTCATTGAGTAAAATAGCTTTGGGAATCAGGGTGATGCTTTTACCGGCAACCGCCTGCCTATCCGAGTAGCGTTTGCGTGAGCGGGACCGATTTGTCACCGGCAGGCGCAAAATTGCGTACGGCGCGCCGGGGCGTTCGTGTGCCGCCGTTAACGTCGCCCGTGACGCAATTTCCGGAAAGACGGGATTTGCCATCGGCACGCTCGATCCACGCTCGAAGTCTGCGCTGCGGCGTCTGCCGCGGTCGGTGCTGCATGATTCTGCTCATGGCTGCAGCACTTCTCCAGCTTAGAAATGGAAAATCTCCAGTCTGGAGGCGTTCTATCACTCAGGGTTGAACCGCTGCGGTACCCGTTCTCCCGGCTGCGAGCATGCACAGCCGAGGGAATTGGGGAAGTTGCAGTGGGCGTTTTGGAAGTGGGGCGCTGTCGGCTCGCTTGGGCCGTCAGCTCGGTTGTTTTGATCATGGCTGCAGGAGGGGCGGCGGCACAATCATCGACGGCGGGTGCGTCCGCCGGGGCGGGCACCGAGCTCAGTCCGGTCATCGTCGAGGGCCGAGCGGCTCCGAAGCGTGCCAGTGCATCATCCTCGCGCAGCCGCAGTGCGGCCCGCGCGCGAGCGGTCTCGCGCGCGAATGCGCCCGCCAGCGCGGCGGCGGCCGCTGCAGCCGGGGCTGGAGCCGGTGCGGGTCGCAAGGAAACGGCTTTCGGCCATGTCGATGGCATGGTGGCCACTCGCAGCGGCACCGGCACCAAGACCGACGCAGCGCTGATCGAGACCCCTGTCGCGATCTCCGTCGTGACGCAGGACCAGATCCAGGCGCAGGGCGCGCAGAGTGTCTCGCAGGCGGTGCGATATACCTCGGGCGTGCGGGCCGAGGCGCAGGGAGCCGATGCGCGCTTCGACCAGATCTACATTCGCGGCTTTCTGGCCGACCAGTATCTCGACTCGCTCCGGCTGGTGAATGCGAGCATCTTTGCCTATCCGATCGTCGAGCCGTTCAATCTCGAGCGCGTCGAGATCCTGCATGGGCCGGCCTCGGTGCTGTACGGCCAGGCTTCACCCGGCGGCGTGGTCGATCTCGTCTCCAAGCGGCCGACGCTGGAGCCCTATCACGAGATGTTCGTCTCGACCGGTAGCTATGGCCGCGCCCAGGCGGGCGTCGATCTGTCCGGGCCGATCGACAAGAACAAGGAGTTTCTCTACCGCTTTACGGCGTCGGGCTTCGATGTCGGCAGCCAGGTCGATCACACCAGCTATCAGCGCGTCTCGATCGCGCCCTCGCTGACATGGCGGCCGGACAACCAGACCACGTTCACGGTCCTCGGCACCTATCAGCGCGATCCCAAGGCCGGCTTCTTCAACCTCTTGCCGGCCAACGGCACGGTCTTTCCCGCCGCCGGCGGCGCGAAGATTCCGACCAGCTTCTATTCGGGCGAACCCGGCGTCGACAAGACCGATCGCACGGTGGGCTCCATCGGCTATCTGTTCGAGCACCGCTTCAACAACGTGGTCACGGTGCGGCAGAACCTGCGCTACATGGACAATTCCACCGATTTCGCGGTGGTCTCTCCAACGGTATTGACCAATCCGTTCAGTCTGCCGCGCGGCGTCTATTCGACCTATGAGACGCTGCGCTCCCTTGCGCTCGACAACCAGGGCGAATTCAAGTTCAAGGCCGGCCCGCTCGATCATACCGCGTTGCTCGGCGTCGACTATCGCAACTCCGTCGATACCGCGCTTGGGCGCAGCACGACTACGGGTGTGCCGGCGATCAATGCCTTCAATCCGGTGTACGGCCTGCCGCTCCCAACCCCGCCCGTCACCTCCTACAATCGTCAGAGGCTCGAGCAGGCCGGGTTCTATGGCCAGGACCAGATCAAATTCGGCGGTTTCGTCGCACTGCTCGGTCTGCGCTACGACCAGGCCGACCTCAACACCGACAATCTCCTGACCCGCACGACCGCGCCGAAGTCGGATGGTGCCCTGACCAAGCGTGCGGCGCTGCTCTACAAGTTCGACAATGGCGTCGCGCCCTATGTTCAGTATACCGAGTCCTTCCAGCCGAGGCTCGGCACCAACTTCTTCGGTCAAGCGTTCAAGCCGACGCGAGGCCAGCAGGAGGAGGTCGGCGTCAAGTACCAGCCCGATCCGAAGACGCTTCTGACCTTGGCGGTTTTCAACCTCGAACAGCAGAACGTGCTGACGCCCGATCCCGACCCAACCCATATCATCGGAGGCGTACGTTCCAACGTGCAGACCGGCAAGGTGCGCTCGCGTGGCGTCGAGCTGGAAGGCAAGAGCGAGATAAGCCGCAATCTCACGATGCTTGGCGCCTACACCTATACCGAGATCGTCAATACCGAGTCGAACACGACGAACCTCGGCAAGCGCGTTCCCGGCATACCGCTGCACGCCGCGTCGCTCTGGGCGGATTACACATTTCATGGCGGCGCGCTTGATGGCTTCGGCCTGTCGGGCGGGGTCCGCTATCTCGGCGCCGCGCCCGGCAACTCGCTCAATACATTCGACGTTCCCGCCACCACCCTGTTTGATCTCGGCGTGCACTACGACCTTGCGGCCCTTGGTCCACAATTCAAGGGCTTTCTCGCCAGCGCCAACGCGACCAACATTTTCGACAAGTCGTATGTGGAGGTCTGCCAGGACACCGGTTGCTACTACGGCCTGCGCCGCAACGTGATTGCGACGCTGCGCTACCGTTGGTAGAGGAGCGGGATGAGCGAGCAGGCAGCCTTCGACGATCGTGTGTATGAGCGGAAGCCCGTGCTGCGGCGCTGGCTGTTCGTGCATAAATGGGCGAGCCTGATCTGCACCCTGTTCCTGCTGCTGATCTGCATCACCGGCCTGCCGCTGGTGCTGCGCGACGAGATCGACGGTCTGCTCGACGACGCCTTGCCGTATGCGCAGGTGGCGGAGGGGACGCCTAATGTCAGTCTCGACCGCGTCGTCGAGGCCAGTCGGAAGCTGTATCCCGGCGAGACCGTCATCTCCGTGTTCGTCGACGATGACGAGCCCAAGATCATGGTGTTCATGGCGAGCTCCTGGGAGGCGTTCAAGGCCAACCGCAGGTCGCTGCACTCGATCCGGTTCGACGCCCACACCGGTGACGTGCTGAAACAAACGAAACCGTTCGGCGAGGACGGGCTCACCTTCATGCAGCTGATGCTGTCGCTGCACCGCGATCTGTTCGCGGGGCTCGCGGGCGAATTGTTCCTCGGCGCGATGGCGCTGCTGTTCATCGCGGCGATCGTCTCGGGAATTGCGATCTACGGGCCCTTCACGCGCAAACTCGACTTCGGCACCGTGCGTGGGGCCCGGTCGCGGCGGCTGAAATGGCTCGACCTGCACAATCTGCTCGGTGTCGTCACGCTCGGCTGGGCGCTGGTGGTCGGCGCGACCGGCGTCATCAACGAACTCTCGACGCCGCTGTTCGCGCTATGGCAGCAGACCGACGTGGGTGCGATGCTGGCGCCGCTGCAAGGCAAGCCGGTGCCGCACACCTCCGAACTGTCCTCGCCGCAGGCTGCATATGACACGGTGAGGGCGGCGTTTCCCGATATGATCACGACCAGTGTGGTGTATCCCGGCGCGCCGTTCGGTTCGCCCTTCCACTACGTGGTCTGGACCAAGGGCAAGGAGCCGCTGACCTCGCGCTTGTTCAGCCCCGTGCTGGTCGATGCGAGACGCGGCGTGCTGGCCTCCGCGGTCACCATGCCCTGGTACCTGCGCGCGCTGGAGCTTTCGCGTCCCCTGCATTTCGGCGATTACGGCGGGATGCCGCTGAAGATCATCTGGGTGCTGCTGGACCTCGTCACGATCGTCGTTCTCGGCAGTGGGCTCTATCTCTGGTTCGCGCGATCGCCCGTCACCAGGACGGAAGGCCGGCCGGCTGCCGCCGTGCCGCTGGCTTCGCCTGAAGGTGCCGAGTGACCAGCCGCCGTTCGCTCGTTCTGATCTGGCGCTGGCCGGTGCTGCTCGCCGGCTCGAGCCTGTTCGGCCTGTTGTCGGCACTGCTCGGCCAAACCGGACTTTGGCTACCGATGTCCTGGATCGCGCTGGCGACCCCGCTCGCCGTGGCTGCGATCTGCATCGGCCGTAGCCGGGGATGATTTCGGCTGGAGCACTGCCTGCTACTCCGCAGGTTCAGCCGATGCCTCGTCGGATACGCCGGCGCGGCTCGCCATGATGCCGAGGGCAACGCCGCCGATCGCCAGGATCGGCAACAGCCGCTTGACCCCGATGGCACGAACGATCTGGAGCCCCGTGGCGAGCAGCATGGGGTCGCTGAGCATGCTCGAGGCCGCCGACTTCGCGGCGCGCTCGGCCGCGACACGGGCGCGCTTCTGCACCGCGCGCTTGTAGCCCCAATAGGTGCCCGCAGCAGCGAGCGTCAGCAGGAAGAAGATGCCGGCGCCGGCGAGGCAGGCCTGCACCGGGCCATATGTCTCCAGGACGGCGATGAAGGCGGCGGCACAGAGGAAGCATGTCGTCACCAGCAGCGCGAATGCCGCGGCGGCGGCGAGCGAGGTCAGCCGCACGGTCGTGCCTGTCGATGCACTGATCCCGTCGATGATGCGTTGAAACATGGCCTTGCTCCTCACATGCCCGCAAGCCGAATCGCCACGACCCGGCACCGGCAGCGCCGTAGCGCCGCCGTCCCAAGACCTGTTCGCAACCTTACCGGCGCCAGGCGACTCCGATCAGGAAGCCGATGCCGAGCGCGAGCCCGACGGTCGCGAGCGGCCGCTGCGTGATCGCGTCTTCCAGCGTCTCCTCGATCGAGCCGTAGGCTTCCTGTGCCGCGCCCATCATCGCGCTGCCGCGCTCCGACACGTCGTCGATCGCAGAATCCATGTTCTCGCGCGCCTGGCGATAGCCGCGGCGGGCCTGCTTGCTGGTGGAGTTGGCAAAGGTGTTGAGCGCGTCGGTGATCTGGTCGGTGAGGGCGGCGATATCGCTTTTCACGGCTGCTACATCCTTCTCGAGGCGTTCCCTGGTGGCTTTGTCGGTCCAGTCTCTCATCCCGGCTTCGGCATTGGTCGTGGACATCAGGAGCTCCGAACTGTTGACGGCTGAGATAGCCGGAAAACGCTTCGTCGTCGGGTAAGTTCCGTTCGCGGAAACCGGTCAGTCCTGCGGAAGCTGCGGCGAATCCGGCGGCAACAGATGCTCCTTCAGGATCAGGGCGACGATCAGCAGCGGCGACGACAGGAACGCGCCCATCGGCCCCCACAGCCAGGTCCAGAACGCCAGCGCGAGCAGCACGGCGAGCGCATTCAGCGCCAGCCGTCGCCCGATGATGGTCGGCGTGACGAAGTGTCCCTCCAGGAAGGTGATGCCGCCGAAGGCGAGCGCCGCCATCAGGCCGCCGCCGATGGTCGGGAAGGCGACCAGACCCACCACGACCAATACCGCGAACATCGCGATCGGCCCGATGATCGGGATGAAGTTGAGGGTTGCCGCGAGCGCGCCGAGTCCGGCTGGATTGGGCATGCCGGTGAGCGCGCAGACGAGGCCGGTGGCGATGCCGACGCCGATATTGATGAGGGTGACGGTCAACAGGTAATTGCCGAGATGGACCTCGATCTCGTTCAGGATCCGAAGCGTGCGTAGCCGCGCGTCGCGATCGCGGAAGGTCATGATCATCGCCCGCCGCAGGTCGCGCCAGCTCGCGATGAACAAGATGAGGGTGACGAAGAACAGCAGGAATTCGGTGAAGGTCGGCGTCAGGAATTCCAGCGTCGGCTGCACCCATTCGAATTTCGGCATCTGGATGGTCGGGAGTCCCTCCGAACCGCCGACCAGGCTTTGCAGCTCCCGCCACAACGCCAATGGCCGGTCGAACACGTGCAGCTTGTCCTTCAACTGCGCGCCGAGCTCCGGCAGGCGCGAGCTCCATTCCATGACGGGGGAGGCGATCAGGGCGACGACAAAGGCGACCACGGCCGTCATGGCGACCACGATCAGGACGGCGCCCAGCGCGCGCGGCACCTTGCTTCGTTCCAGGAAGCTCGCCGCCGGCGACAGCATGGTGCCGGTGACGAAGGCCATCACCACGGGGAGGAAGAACGCCCTGCCGACATACAGCACGGAGACGACTGCGATCAGAAGGAGCCCCGCGAGCGCGAAGGCGACGAACTCGGTGCGTCGGATGACCGGCGGCAGCTCGACATGGCTGTCGGGAAGCGGGTCGCCTTCGCTGTTGCCGGAAATCAGACGGTCGCTCGGAAGGACGCGCACAACACCTCTCCCGCACGGAAGCCATCGGTCCGCGCGCCCATTGCTGACGGGAGAACGTGCGGGGCGCCGCACGAGTTCCATCGCGGCTTCGTGAATATGCGCTCGCTTGACTGTTACCTGCCCACCGCAGATCCGCGCGGAACTTGAGTCGGCCCGACTGCGTTCTAGGATTGCGCATCACCCAGATGCATGCATCCAACGGGGCAGCACATGACAAAGCTCTTTGCAGTCCATCGCCGGCCTTCGCCGCGCGCGCTCACCACGTTTGCGTTTGCGGCAGCTTTGCTGACCGTGCCCTTTGCGGCGCAGGCACAGACGTTCGGCTATGTGCCGATGCAGTCGCAGGGCCTTTCGCAGGACCAGGGCTATATCGGTCAGGAGCCGCAGGCCGCCGACGAGGATGCCCAGCTGCCCGATCGCCTGCGCAAGCAGATCGTCAGCTTCGACCGGAGCGAGCCGGCGGGGACCATCGTCATCGATACCAACAACACCTATCTCTACTACGTGCTCGGTAACGGCCGCGCCATCCGTTACGGCGTCGGCGTCGGCCGCGAAGGCTTCACCTGGTCTGGCGTGCAGAGCGTCAGCCGCAAGGCGGAGTGGCCGGACTGGCATCCGCCGGTCGAGATGATCACGCGCCAGCCCTATCTGCCGCGCTTCGTCGCCGGCGGCCCCGGCAATCCGCTCGGCGCGCGCGCGATGTATCTCGGCTCGAGCGAATACCGCATTCACGGCACCAACGATCCCACCACGATCGGCAAGTTCGTGTCGTCCGGCTGCATCCGCATGACCAACGAGGACGTCATCGACCTGTTCGGCCGCGTCAATGTCGGCGCCAGGGTCGTGGTGCTGCCGAAGAACGCACCGTTGATGGCGCGAGGCGGGGATGCCGTGCGCAAGCGTCCGGCCGTGACGGCGATGCCGTCGGGCCGGCAGGCGCTGAACATTCCGGCGTCGTCGGTGAACTAGGAGTTGAGTGAGGTCACATGAGGAAACGCTCGATCGGCAGGCTGGCGGGCGGTGCGGCGGCCGCGCTCACCGTCACCTTCCTTGGCCTCGCGTCGACGCCGTCGGCGCATGCGGAGGATTTCTTCTCGGCGCTGTTCGGCGCGTTCGGGGCGCGGCCTCCGCAGATCCGGACGCCGTTCCCGAACGATGACATGCCGCGCTACGACGTCCCACGCCAGCGGGCCGCTTATGGCGGCGGCACGGCCTATTGCGTGCGCGGCTGCGACGGCCGCTATTTCCCCGCGCAGGGAGCCGATGCCGAGAGCAAGGCACAGTCCTGCAAGAGCTTCTGCCCGGCCTCGGAAACCTCGCTGGTCTATGGCAGCAATATCGACGACGCCGCGACCGAGAACGGAAAATCCTATTCCGAGCTGCCGAACGCCTTCCGCTACCGCAACGAGATCGTCGCGGGCTGCACCTGCAACGGCAAGGATCCGGCCGGGCTCGCCCAGGTCAAGGTCGAGGACGATCCGACCTTGCGCAAGGGCGACATCGTCGCGGGTGCCGATGGCCTGGTGGTCGCCAGCCGCAACGCCAACGACCGCCGCGGCGTCGCGATGAATTTCTCGCCGCTGCCGGAATCGGTCCGCGCGAGATTCCGCCAGGTGCCGGTGGTGGCGAAGGAGTAGTCGGACACACTCTCCACGTCGTCCTGGCGAAAGCTAGGACCCATTACCCCGAATGTGAGTTTGGCGGCACACCGATCACCACTAGCCTGCCCATTGCGGAGGCCTGTGGTTATGGGTCCTGGCTTTCGCCAGGACGACATCGCGAGTGTGGTTGCCGCCTCTACTGCAACCCCCGCCTACGCAGCCCGGATCTTCCCCAGGAAATCACTCACCTGATGGCCGAGCTGGCGGCTCTGCGTCTCCAGCGTTTCCGAGGCCTGCTTGACGTTCTCGGCGGCGCCGGCAGCGGTGTCGGCGTCGGCCTTCACCCCGGTGATGTTGTCCGAGACGTTCTTGGTGCCCTGCGCCGCATATTGCGTGCTGCGCGTGATCTCCTGGGTCGCCGCGCCTTGCTCCTGCACGGCGGCGGCAATCGCGGTGGCGACTTCGTTGACCTCGCCGATGATGCCGCCGATCGCCTGGATCGCGTTGATGGCATCGCCAGCGACCTTCTGGATGTCGGCGATCTGCTCCGAAATCTCCTCGGTCGCCTTGGCAGTCTGGCTCGCCAATGACTTCACCTCGGAGGCCACGACCGCAAACCCGCGGCCCGCTTCGCCGGCGCGCGCGGCCTCGATGGTGGCGTTCAGGGCGAGCAGATTGGTCTGCGCCGCGATGGTGTTGATGAGGCCGACGACTTCGCCGATGCGCCCGGCGGATTGCGCCAGCCCCTGGACGGTGCTGTCGGTCTCGCGCGCCTGGTTGACGGCGCGGCTGGCAATGCCTGCGGCATGCGCGGCCTGCTGGCTGATGTCGTTGATCGAGGCGGAGAGCTCCTCGGCGGCCGCCGCGACGCTGTCGACGCTCATCGAGGCATCGTTCGAGGCCTTGCCGGCGATCTCGACGCGTTCATTGGTCTGGCGCGAGACGGCGGAGAGGTCGCCCGAGGTCTTGCGCATCTCGCCGGACGCCTCGCTCAGCTCGCCCAGCGATTTATGCACCACGCCTTCGAACTCGCCGACATAGGCCTCCATCGCGCGCTGGCGCGCGGCGGCGCCCGCGTTGCGCTCGCGTTCCTGTTCCTCGATCTTGAGCTTGTCGATCGCCTGCTGCTTGAAGGTCTCCAGCGCGCCGGCGAGCGAGCCGATCTCGTCCTTGCGATCGAGATAGCCGCTGTCGACGGTGAGGTCGCCGCCGGCGACCTTCAGCATCGCGTCGCGAATCCTGTGCAGCGGCGTGATCACGCGGCGGCTGACCGCCAGCATGGCGGCGCCGGTCAGGACGATGGCGGCGACGAGCAGGGCGGTATTGAAGATCAGCAATTGCACCGCGGCCGCGCGCTGGGCAGCGGAGTGGTCCTTGGCGGCCTGCAGGGCCGCGTCGGCGAGCCTCACTGCGGCCATCATGCGGGGGACCGAATAGGGGCTCCACTGGTTGGCGGTCATCGACGGCTTTTCGCCCTTGGCGATGGTCGTGATGACGCCGTCGCGCGTGGTGGCATATTGCGGGTCGAAATAGGTGGTCTTGGTCTCGGTGATTGCAGCCGCCAGCGCCGCCGGCAATTGCATGCCCGATGCGGCAAGCTCGATCGCGGTCCAGGCGGTATCGGTGCCGCCGACCAGCTTGGTGTAGGCGAGCTGCACCTCGGGAGCGATCTTGCCGGCATTGAGCGCGTTACCGACGATCTGCGAGGATTCGCCGGCGGTGTTGCGCAGCAGCCAGGCCATCTGCTTGATGGTCAGGAGCTGGTCGATGGTCGCATCCTGGTGGTTGACGCTCGCGGCGAGCGCGCCCGAGAGCTTTTCGAGCTGCGCCATCAGCGCGTCCTCAGTTGCCACATATTCCTTGGCGAGGCCCGCGCGGCGCTCGGCTTTCGGCTTGACGGCCTCGGTCCAGAACTCGGCCTGTGCTGCCAGCAGCGTCTTGTTGAGTGCGCCGACGTCGCCGAGGAACGTCTCGCGCTGGGCGATTTCGGTCGTGGGCAGGATCTCGAGCGTGCGGGACAGCGCCGGCATCAGGGCCTCGCGAATCTCGCGGATGTACTTCTCGATGTCCTTGTCCATCGCGACATCGGAGGTGAGCTGGCGGTTGCTGGTCGAACGATCGGCCCGGATGTTCGCCATCGCCTTGAACACTTCGGCCGACGCGGCAGAGACCGCCACGATCCGGTTGGCCTGCTGAAGCCGGCCCCATGAGCTCCATGCGCTGATCGAGAAGCCGATGACGACGACGAGTGCGGTGGACAGGATCACCGCCTTCAGCAGCGTGGATACGGTCAGGCGATTGAGCATCGGACACCCCGGGGTACGCGTTTCGAAGTTCGTGGCGCGAACGGCAGCCCCCACGAACTTCGAAAGACCAAAGGGATGCACGCGATAGGTGCGCCGGCCAGCGGCCGGCGCGTGAAGCGCATTTGGCCCGAAAAGGGTAAAAACTTAGACAGTGCTCCCGCCGTAAAATTACGGGCGCCCCCATCGTCGTCCTGGCGAAAGCCAGGACGACGATAGGGCATGCGCCTTAGCCCTACGCCGCGCGGATCTTGCCGAGGAAGTCGCTGACCTCGTGGCCGAGCTGGCGGCTCTGGGTCTCCAGCATCTCGGAGGCCTGCTTCACATTGTCGGCGGCCGCTGCTGCGGCGTCCGCATCGGCTTTGACGCCGGTGATGTTGTCCGAGACGTTCTTGGTGCCCTGCGCCGCGTATTGCGTGCTGCGGGTGATTTCCTGGGTCGCCGCACCCTGCTCCTGCACGGCGGCAGCGATTGCGGTGGCGACCTCGTTGACCTCGCCGATGATGCCGCCGATGGTCTGGATCGCGTTGATGGCGTCGCCCGCGACCTTCTGGATGTCGGCGATCTGCTCCGAGATCTCCTCGGTCGCCTTCGCCGTCTGGCTCGCCAGCGACTTCACCTCGGAAGCGACCACGGCAAAGCCGCGCCCGGCTTCGCCGGCGCGCGCGGCCTCGATCGTGGCGTTGAGCGCCAGCAAATTGGTCTGTGCCGCGATGGTGTTGATGAGGCCGACGACCTCGCCGATGCGTCCGGCGGACTTCGCCAGCCCCTGCACGGTGCCGTCGGTCTCGCGCGCCTGCGTGACGGCGCGGCCGGCGATGCCCGCGGCGTGCGCGGCCTGCTGGCTGATGTCGTTGATCGAGGCCGAGAGCTCCTCGGCGGCCGCAGCCACGCTGTCGACGCTCATGGAGGCGTCATTGGAGGCCTTGCCGGCGACCTGGACGCGGTCGTTGGTCTGGCGCGACACGGCGGACAGATCGCCCGAGGTCTTGCGCATCTCGCCGGAGGCTTCGCTCAATTCGCCCAGCGTCTTGCGCACGGCGCCCTCGAACTCGCCGACATAGGCCTCGACGGCGCGCTGGCGCGCGGCCGCGCCGACGTTGCGTTCGCGCTCATGCGCCTCGATCTTGAGCTTCTCGGTCGCCTGCTGCTTGAAGGTTTCCAGCGCGCCGGCGAGCGCGCCGATCTCATCCTTGCGATCGAGATAGCCGCTGTCGACGGCAAGGTCGCCGCCGGCGACCTTCAGCATGGCGTCGCGGATGGTGGTCAGGGGATGGATGACGCGGCGGCTGACCAGTATGACGGCGCCGACGGCGAGGCCGATGGCGAGCGCCAGCAACACGAGCTGCACGATCAGCGCGCGCAGCGCCGCACTGCGCTGGTCCAGCGTATGGCTCTTGGCGGCATCGAGTGCCGTCTCGGCGACGGCAACCGCGCTCGACAGACGGCCCACCGTGACCGGCGTCCATTGGTTCGCCGTCATCTCGGCCTTTTCGCCATTGGCAAGCGTGTTGGCGAGGCGATCGCGAAGGGCCAGATATTGCGGATCGAAATAGGCGGACTTGGCCGCAGCCATTGCGGACGACAATGCGGGCGGCAGCTGCATGCCCGACGTCGACAATTCCAGTGCCTTCCACATTGCGGCGGTTCCGCCGACATATTGGGTATAGGCGAGGCGGGCTTCCGGCGCGATGCGGCCGGTGTTGAGTCCGATGGAGATGATCAGCGACGCTTCGCCTGCGGTATTGCGCAGCAGCCAGGCGTTTTGCTTGATCGACAGCAGCTGGTCGATCGCGGCGTCCTGGTGATTGACGGTGGCAGCCAGGACGCTTGAGAGCTTGTCGAGCGTGTCGAGCAGGCCCTGCGTCGTCTCCATATATTCCTTCGGCAGGCCGGCGCGGCGCTGGTCCTTGGGCTTGGCGATGTCCTCCCAGAACTGCTTCTGCTGCTCACCGGCCGATTTGTGAAGGCGCGCGAGCTCGGGCACCAGCGTGCCCGATTGCGGGAAGTCCATCGCCGGCAGCAGCTCCAGTGCGTGCGCCATGGCAGGCATCTCGGCGTCCCGGATCGCGCGCAGATATTTCTCGATCTCGCCATCCATCGGCTCGGTCGAATTGAGCAGCCGGTTGGTCGTCGAGCGATCGGTGCGCAGATTGTGCATCGCCTTGAACAAGTCGGCCGAAGCGTCGGCGATCTGCGAGATGCGGTTGGCGGTCTTGAGGCGATCCCACGATTCGTAGGCGGTGAGCGAGAGTGCGATCACCACGCAGACCGACGTGATCGCGATTACCGCCTTCAGCAGTGCGGATACGGTCAGACGATTCAGCATCGAGGTCCCCCAAATTCCCATTTCAAAGTTCGTGACGACGCCCGGCAACTTCGACAAACGTGGGCGCGGCAGATCGGCAATCGCATGCCGTTTGTGGCTCAGGGCCAAAAACGGTTTCCGCATCTGAAAGGAAAAGGGTAAAGTTTTAGGCAGAAGGCCGATCGTAGAACTACGTAATTACTAGAAGTTGCAATGGGTTGCCGGAATGGAACCGGCGCGGGAGACAGGCGTTAGTACATTGTTGCAATTTGCCTGAAGGGGGGTCCTAGCAATGCTGGTCGGCGCACTCGTCACCTTTCTCGTCGTCATTCTCGTGCTTTATCTCATCAACATGCTTCCGATGGACGGCCGCGCCAAACAGATCGCGCGCGTGATCATCATCATCATCGGCGTCGTGTCGCTGCTGAAATATTTGACGGTGTTCTAGCGAAAGTATCGCAGCCCGGATGAGCGAAGCGACATCCGGGAGGCCGCAATGAAGGTCCCGGATGTCGCTGCGCTCATCCGGGCTACGGCTGCTACGGTTGCCCCACAACAAGCCCCGGCGTGAGCCGGGGCTTCATTGCTGCTGCTTCAGTGCAGCGACTTCAGCCAGTCGTCGACGTCCTGACGAACCTGGTCCTTGGCCTTGCCGTAGCGTTCCTGGAGCCGGCCCTCGAGCTGCTCGCGGCGTCCCTCGATCAATTGCAGATCGTCGTCAGTGAGCTTGCCCCATTTCTCCTTGGCCGAGCCCTTGAACTGCTTCCAGTTTCCTTCGATCCGATTCCAGTCCATGACCATCTCCCATTGGGTTGATGGCCGGACAACGCGAGGCGCGCGCAGCCGTTCCGCAGCGTGTCGCGACGTTTCGTCCACCACGAGCGATGACCTCGTAGCCCGGATGAGCGAAGCGATATCCGGGGGGCTTGCCCCAAGTGCTGCCGGTCCCGGATGTCGCTTCGCTCATCCGGGCTACCGGGGGCCAAATGAAAAAAGCCCCGGCGCACGCCGGGGCTTTCGACAGTTCAGTGACGCAACCTCAGCCCGCCGCCTTGTCAGCCAAGCGCCTTGGCTTCGCGGCGGCGCGCGGTGAGGATGTATTCGGTGTAGCCGTTCGGCTGCTCGCGGCCCTTGAAGACGAGATCGCAGGCGGCCTTGAAGGCGACGCCGTCGAATGCGGGCGCCATCGGCTTGTAGATCGCGTCACCCGCGTTCTGCTTGTCGACGACGACGGCCATGCGCTTCAGGGATTCCATCACCTGGGCCTCGGTGATCACGCCCTGGTGCAGCCAGTTGGCGAGATGCTGGCTGGAGATACGCAAGGTCGCGCGGTCCTCCATCAGGCCGACGTCGTGGATGTCGGGCACCTTGGAACAGCCGACGCCCTGGTCGATCCACCGCACCACGTAACCCAGAATGCCCTGGCAGTTGTTGTCGATCTCCTGCTTGACGTCGTCGGGCGCCCAGTTCGACTTCGACACCGGGATGGTGAGGATGTCCTCGAGCTTCGCGCGCGGTCCGCCCTTGGTCAGCTCCTGCTGGCGCGCGATCACGTTGACCTGGTGGTAGTGCAGCGCGTGCAGCGTGGCCGCTGTCGGCGAGGGGACCCAGGCGGTGGTGGCGCCGGCCTGCGGATGGGCGAGCTTCTGCGTCAGCATGTCCGCCATCTTGTCGGGGGCGGCCCACATGCCCTTGCCGATCTGGGCGTGGCCGGGCAGGCCGTCGATCAGGCCCATGTCGACGTTCCAGTCCTCATAGGCCTTGATCCAGGCCTGTGCCTTCATCTCGTTCTTGCGGATCATCGGGCCCGCTTCCATCGAGGTGTGGATCTCGTCGCCGGTGCGGTCAAGGAAGCCGGTGTTGATGAACATGATGCGCTTGGAGGCGCGCTGGATGCAGGCCTTGAGGTTGACGGTGGTGCGCCGCTCCTCGTCCATGATGCCGACCTTCAGCGTGTTCTCCGGCAGGCCCAGCATCTTCTCGACGTGGTCGAAGATCTCGCAGGTCAGCGACACCTCGTCGGGGCCGTGCATCTTCGGCTTGACGATGTAGGCCGAGCCGGTGCGGCTGTTCTTGACCTTCGAATTGCCCTTGAGGTCATGAATGGCGAGCAGGCCGGAGACGGCGGCGTCGAGCAGACCTTCCGGAACCTCTTCGCCCTTCTCGTCCAGCACCGCGTCGGTGAACATGTGGTGACCGCAATTGCGCATCAGCAGCAGGCTGCGGCCGTGCAGCTTGACCTCGCCCTTTCCGTCCGGGGTCTTGTAGCTGCGGTCCGCGTTGAGCGAGCGCGTCAGCGTCTTGCCGCCCTTTTCGAAATCGGCCGACAGCGTGCCGTTCATCAGGCCGAGCGTGTTGCGGTAGACCAGCACCTTGTCTTCGGCGTCGACCGCGGCGACCGAGTCCTCCATGTCCAGGATGGTGGAGACCGCGGACTCCATGATCATGTCGGCGACGCCGGCCGGATCGTCCTTGCCGATCGCGCTGCTGCGGTCGATCTTCACCTCGACATGCAGGCCGTTGTTGACGAGCAGCACCGCGGACGGCGCGGCCACATCGCCCTGGAAGCCCGCGAACTGAGCGGCGTTCTTCAGCGCGGTGGCGTTGCCGCTCTTCAGCTTCACCGCGAGCTGGCCCGCGACGACGCTGTAGGCGGTGACGTCGGTGTGGCTGCCGGTCGCGAGCGGCGCGGCGGCATCGAGGAACGCCTTGGCCTTGGCGATCACCTTGTCGCCGCGCGCCTTGTTGTAACCCTTGCCGCTCTCGGCAGCGTCGTGAGGTATAGCGTCGGTGCCGTAGAAGGCGTCATAGAGCGAACCCCAGCGCGCGTTCGCCGCGTTCAGCGCGTAGCGTGCGTTGGTGAGAGGCACGACGAGCTGCGGGCCGCAGATCTTGCCGATTTCCTCGTCCACATTGGCGGTCTCGACCTTCTGCGTCGCCGGCTCCGGGACGAGATAGCCGATCTCCTTCAGGAAGGCAGTGTAGGCGTTGAGGTCGAATGCCTTGCCCTTGCTGGCGCGGTGCCAGTCGTCGATCTTGGCTTGCAGCGTGTCGCGCACCGCCAGCAATGCGCGGTTCTTCGGCCCCAGATCCCTGATGATGGCGGCAACCCCGGCCCAGAACGCATCCGGCGCGATCCCCGTTTTCGGGGCCGCTTCCTTGGCGATGAAATCGAACAGGACGGGAGCGATCTTCAATCCGTGGGCGTCGACGCGTTTCATGATGGGCTTTCTTGTTGGAAATGGCTGTTTTTTGGCTGCTTTTGACCCGACAGCAGCAAAATGCGCCCACAGGGGGCGGCTTTCGGGGCCCTATTAGCCCCAAAATCGGGGCGGTGAGAAGACCCCCGGGGGTTTGTCAAAATGTCAAGATTGGGTGTGGGGATTGCCGTTCGGCCTGTACCCATGGCGTCCGCTGCTAATGCAATGGGCGCGATCTTTCTCCCGGGTCGTCCTGGCGAAAGCCAGGACCCCCGCGCGAGCGCTTGCGCTCGTCGCGATTACCTCTGGGAGGAGTTTGACGATGACTCGTCGTTCGGGACTGTCACTTGGCCCCACAGGCAGATCACGCGGTATGGGTCCTGGCTTTCGCCAGGACGACACCGTTGGTGAGGCGCGGAGTGTGCTCCTTGAGCGGAGCGCACCCCTCAAATATTCGCGGCGAGGTCCACGGCTTCGTCGAACAGCACGCCCGTGGTCTTCAGCATCTGCTCGATCTCGTCGGCCGCCTCGGCAACCGTCCGCGTCGACGTGTCGATCACGAGCTCGGCCGCCTGCGGCGCCTCGTAGTCGTTGCCGATGCCGGTGAACGAGGCGAGCGCGCCGGCGCGGGCCTTCTTGTAATGGCCCTTGGGGTCGCGTTCCTCGCACACCCCGGCCGGTGTCGCGACATGGATCTCGCGGAACGCGGTGTCGGCGATGCGGCGCGCGGTGGCGCGGTCTTCGCGGGCGGGCGAGACCGCGGCGACGATCGCGATGTGGCCGTTGCGGGCGAGATGCGTCGCGACCTCGGCGAGACGACGGATGTTCTCGCTGCGGTCCGTGGCAGAGAAGCCGAGATCGCTGTTGAGTCCGGCGCGCACCGTGTCGCCGTCGAGCAGGATCGGCGAGCCGCCATTGGTGAACAGCCGCCGCTCCAGCGCCTTGGCCAGTGTCGACTTGCCCGAGGCGGGCAGGCCGGTGAGCCAGACCACGGCGCCGTTGTGCTGATAGCGCGCAGAGCGCTCGTCGGGACGGAGCGCGGATTCCACCGGCACGATGTCCACGGGCACGGCGCGCTGGCCGGCATCGACCGACAGCACCAGGCCACCGCCGGCGATGCGCCCGGAGACCTCGATCACGAGACGGCCGGTGCGCGGATTCTCGGTGTAGGGATCGGTCGCGATTGGATTGGACAGAGAAATATCGATCTCGCCGACATGGTTGCGGCCGATCGCCTTGTTCTCGGTGCTCGACAATTCGCCGGGATCGACCGCCTTCTCGATCGCCACCACGGTGGCGCGGCTTTCCTTCGGCCCGCAGCGAACCAGGAGCTGATCGCCCTTGGCGAGCGGCTTGTCGTGCAGCCAGAAGATCCGCGCGCGTAGGCGCCGCGTCTCGCGCGGGGCACTGCCGGCATGCGCGACGATGTCGCCGCGCTCGATGAACAATTCGCGGTCGAGCGTGATGCCGACCGAGCGGCCTGCACCTTGCCGGCCCGCGACCGGTGTCACCGGCCAGCTCTCGACCGTCTTGATCCTGGCGATCTTGCCGGCCGGCATGATCACGATCTCGTCGCCGGCAATGAGGCTGCCGGACTCGATGCGGCCCGCCACGATGCGGCGGTCGTCGAACTTGTAGATCGCCTGCACCGGCAGCCGCAGCGCCAGCGCTTCCAGCGGCCGCGCCGGCTCGAGGGCGTCGAGCGCCTCGACCACCGTCGGGCCCTTGTACCAGGAGATGCGGTCGGTGTGCTCGGCGACGCCGTCGCCGTCGCGCGCGGAGATCGGGATCACCGCCGTGGGTTTTACGCCGAGGCCGTTGAGATGTGCGGAGATCTCGTCGCTGATCTCCTTGAAGCGCTCTGCGGAGAAGTCGACGCGGTCCATCTTGTTGACGACGACCGCGACCTGCTTCACGCCGAGCAGATGCAGGAGATAGCCGTGCCGCCGGGTCTGGTCGCGCACGCCTTCGAGCGCGTCGATGATCAGCACCGCGCCGTCGGCCTGCGAGGCGCCGGTGATCATGTTGCGCAGGAATTCGGCATGGCCGGGCGCGTCGATCAGCACGATGTCGCGCGAATTGGTGCGGAAGCGGATCTGCGTGGTGTCGATGGTGATGCCCTGGTCGCGCTCGGTCTGGAGCGCATCGAGCAGGAACGACCATTCGAACGGCATGCCGCGCCGTGCGCTGACGGCTTTCAGCATCTCGAGCTTGCCGTCGGGCAGGCTGCCGGTCTCGTGCAGCAGGCGGCCGACCAGCGTCGACTTGCCGTGGTCGACATGGCCGACGATGACGATGCGGACCTGGGGGCGCGTGGTGCCGTTCGGGGTGGCCGGCGCAGCGGGAGTAACGATCATGTTCATACGACGCTCGCGTCCTTGATCAGAGATAGCCGGCGACGCGCAGGCGCTCGAAAGCGTCCTCGGTCTCGTGGTCGAGCGCGCGACCCGCACGCTCCGGCACCTTGGTCTGTTCGAGCTCGATCAGGATCTCGTCGATGTTCGACGCCGTCGAAGCGACCGGATTGGTGATGTCCTGATCGCCCAGCGAGCGGTAGCGCTTGCCGTTCTGCGAGAGATAAAGCGGGATGATCGGGATGTTCTCGCGCTTGGTGTAGGCCCAGATGTCGGCCTCGGTCCAATGCAGGATCGGGTGTATGCGCAGATGCGCGCCCTGCGGCGGCGAGGCGTTGAAATGGTCCCAGAACTCCGGCGGCTGGTCGCGCACGTCCCAATTGCCTTCGAGACCGCGCGGCGAGAACACGCGCTCCTTGGCGCGCGTTGCTTCCTCGTCGCGGCGGATGCCGGCGATCAAGCCGTCAAAGCCGTATTTGCCGAGCGCCATCTTGAGACCTTCGGTCTTGCGCGCGGCGGAACGGGCGGCCGGCGGCAGCGTCGGGTCGACGGCATCGATGGGCGGGCAGGGCTCGACACGCAAATCGAGATCCCACTCTTTTCCGTAATGATCGCGGAAGCGATACATCTCCGGAAACTTCTTGCCGGTGTCGACATGGAGGGCCGGGAACGGCAGGCGGCCGAAGAAGGCCTTGCGCGCCAGCCAGATCATGACGTTGGAGTCCTTGCCGAGCGACCACAGCAGGGCGATCTTCTTCAAACGGCCAAAGGCCTCGCGGAAGATGTAGATGCTCTGCGCTTCCAACTGGTCCAGATGATCCATGCTGGGGGCGGTCAGCCCGACGGGAATTTGCTCGGAAACGGGAGTCCGGGAGTCTCGTTGATCTGCACCGGAATTGGTCCTGAGAAGATGCATCTCTGCCACTTTGCGTTTGGAGGCGAAAATTCTATAGTTGCGCTGCGGAAGAGAAGAAAAAATTTTCTCTTTGCGCGCTCGAAACGACACATATATAGAAAATAATTCCAGTCAACCCCGTATGTGGGGGAAGCGAGTATCGCATGCGGTTCCTGCCGGTGTTCCTCGATCTCAAGACCGGTCCGGTGGTTCTCATCGGCGCGGGTGAGCTTTTGCGCGCCAAGTTGCGCGTGCTCGCCGCTGCCGGCGCGCGCATTCGCGTGCACGCGATCGATGGCAATCACGATCTGGGCCTGAGCTCCGAGGACGCGGCGCGTATCGAGATCACGGCTGCCGATCCGCTCACGGCCGATCTCTCGGGCGTTATCGCGATCGTTTGCGCCGGCGCTGGCGATGTCGGCGTTGCCATGTCGGTCCGTGCCAAGGCGCTCGGCCTGCCCGTCAACGTCATGGACGATCTCGAGCATTCCAGCTTCATCTTCCCGGCGATCGTCGATCGCGGCGATGTCGTGGTCGCTGTCGGCACCGGCGGCACCTCACCGGTGGTGGCGCGGCGCGTGCGCGAGAAGATCGAGGCGCTGCTGCCGGCGCGCATCGGCGAGCTCGCCGAGTTCATCGGCGGCTTCCGCAAATCCATCAACGAGCGCATTGCCGAGTTTCCGCTGCGCCGCCGCTTCTGGGAGCGCGTCATCGACGGCCCGATCGGCGCCGCGGTGCTTTCGGGACGCAAAAGCGAGGCGGACGCCGCGCTCAAGGCCATCTCAGATCCGTCGGCGTTCGCGCGCGCCGACAAGCCGGAAGGCTCGGTCGCGCTTGTGGGCGCCGGTCCCGGCGACCCTGACCTTCTCACCATCAAGGCGCTGCGTGCCTTGCAGGACGCCGACATCGTCTTCCACGACGAGCTGGTCTCAGGCGAAATTCTCGACCGCATCCGCCGCGATACCACGCGCGTTCCGGTCGGCCGCCGCGTCGGCAAGCCCGGCATCGGCCAGGACGCCATCAACAGGCGCATGATCGAGGCCGCGCAATCCGGGCAGCGCGTGGTGCGGCTGAAGGGCGGCGATCCCTTCGTGTTCGGCCGCGGCGGCGAAGAGGTGGAAGCCCTGCGCGCTGCTGGCGTCGCCTATTCGATCATTCCCGGTATCACCGCAGGGCTCGGTGGCGCCGCCGATTTCGAGGTGCCGCTCACCTACCGTCATGAAGCGACCCGCATCACCTTCCTCACCGCGCACAAGGCGCGCGATGCGGAAGTCGTGGATTGGTCGACGCTGACCGACACCAGAATGACCGTCGTGGTCTACATGGGCATGACCGCGGCGCCAGCCGTGCGCGCGGGCCTGTTCGCCGCCGGCCGCTCGCCGGAGACGCCGGTCGGCGTGTTCGCGCGCGTCACGCGGCCCGACGCGCAGGGCGCGATCGGCACGCTGCGCGACCTGCCCGAGCTCGTGCGGCGGATCCATGGCGGGCCCGCCATTCTCATCATCGGCGACGTGGTCCGGCATGCCGGTTCTCTTCGCCGCGAAACCCCAAAGCAAATCATCTCTGACCTATTGGATGCAGCCGAATGACCTCCCCGCTCGAACAGAAGAAGATCAAGATCGCCGGCCCCTCGGTCGTGACCGCCAACCGCACCTGGGACGGCATCGTGGTCTATCGCACCGCTGCCAAGAGCTGGTCGGCGGACCTCTCGGAAGCCGCCATCGTGCGCAACTCAGACGAGGCCAAGGCGTTGCTTGCGGAGTCCGTGGCCGATGACGTCGGCGCGATCGGTCCCTATATCGCCCCGGTGCAGGTCAGTGCGGACGGCAAGATCGAGCCCGGCAATCTGCGCGAACAGATCCGCCTCACCGGCGTGACCATCGGACAGCCGGCCCAAGTTTAAGGCACTCACTATGTATGCTTACGACGAAATCGACCGCACGCTCGTCAACGAGCGCGTCTCGGAGTTCCGCGACCAGGTGAAGCGGCGCCTCTCCGGCGAGCTCACCGAGGACGAGTTCAAGATCCTGCGACTGCAGAACGGCGTCTATCTGCAGCTGCACGCCTACATGTTCCGCGTCGCGATCCCCTACGGCACGCTGGCGACGAACCAGTTGCGGGCGCTGGCTCATGTCGCACGCAAATACGACCGCGGCTACGGTCACTTCACCACGCGGCAGAACATCCAGTTCAACTGGATCAAGCTTGCCGAGCTGCCGGATGCGCTGGCCGATCTCGCCGAGGTCGGCATCCATGCGATGCAGACCTCCGGCAACAACATGCGCAACGTCACCTCGGACCAGTGGGCCGGCGTCGCGCCTGGCGAGATCGAGGATCCCCGCATCTGGTCGGAGCTGATCCGCCAGCACACCACGCTGCATCCGGAATTCTCGTTCCTGCCGCGCAAGTTCAAGATCGCGATCACCGCGTCGGACCACGACCGCGCCGCGATCAAGATCCACGACATTGGCCTCAGGCTGATCAAGAACGAGAAGGGCGAGACCGGCTTCGAAGTGCTGGTCGGCGGCGGTCTCGGCCGCACGCCGTTCATCGCCAAGACCATCAAGCACTTCGTGCATGGCCGCGATATCCTCAGCTATATCGAGGCGATCCTGCGCGTCTACAATCAGTACGGCCGCCGCGACAACATCTACAAGGCGCGCATCAAGATTCTGGTGCACGAGCTCGGCATCGAGAAGTTCTCCCGCGAGGTCGAGGAGGAGTGGCAGCACATTCGCAACTCCTCGCTCCAGATCGACGACGAGGTGATCGAGGACATCCGTTCGCGCTTCACCTATCCGTCCTACGAGAAGTTGCCGCACAATCCGGACGAGCTGCGTCAGGCCGCGGCCGATAGCGACTTCGAGGCGTGGCGCAAGAACTCGGTGGCCCCGCACAAGGTGCAGGGCTATTCGATCGTCACGATCTCGCTGAAGCCGATCGGCGCGCCTCCGGGCGATGCGACCGCCGAGCAGATGGATGCGCTCGCCGATCTCGCCGACAAATATTCCTTCGGTGAGATCCGCGTCGGCCACGAGCAGAACCTCGCGCTGCCGCATGTCGCCAAGCGCGACCTGCCGGCGCTGTGGAAGGCGCTGGACAAGCTCGGGCTGGCGACGCCGAACGTCAACCTGATCACCGACATCATCGCCTGCCCTGGGCTCGACTATTGCTCGCTGGCGAATGCGCGCTCGATCCCGATCGCGCAGGAGCTGACGCGGCGCTTCGCCAACCACGAGCTGGCCAACCTGATCGGCCGCCTCCACATCAACATCTCCGGCTGCATCAATGCCTGCGGCCATCACCATGTCGGCCATATCGGCATTCTCGGCGTCGAGAAGAACGGCGAGGAGGTCTACCAGATCACCATCGGCGGCCGTGCCGACGAGGGCGCCGCACTCGGCACCCTGATCGGACCGGGCGTCAAGTTCGACGAGGTCGCCGACGTCGTCGAGGACATCGTGGAGGCCTATCTGGCGCTGCGCGAGCGTCCGGAAGAGTTGTTCATGGATACGGTGAAGCGCCTTGGCGTCGAACCCTTCAAGGAGCGCGTCTATGCCACTCGTTAACGGCGGAAAAATCGCCGACGACAGCTTCGTCAAGCTGGCCGTCGACACGCCGCTGCCCGAGGGCGGCGACATCCTGGTGCCGGCCGAGCGCTTCGTCGCCGAGGCGGACGCGCTGCTCAAGCGCGCCGGCAAGGTCGGGGTGATCTGGCCGAACAGCCGCGACATCGACGAGCTCGTGCCGTATCTCGGCAAGATCGCCGCCGTCGCGCTGGTGTTCCCGACCTTCCGCGACGGACGCGCCTACAGCCAGGCGCGGCTGCTGCGCGAGCGTTACAATTACCGCGGCGAATTGCGCGCCACCGGCCAGATCCTGCGCGACCAGTTCGTGTTCATGCTGCGCGCCGGTTTCGACTCCTTCGAGGTGAAGAAGCAGGCCGACGCGGAAGCCTTCATGCAGACGGCCAAGCGCTATTCGGTGTTCTACCAGCCGACCGGCGATGGCCGCATCACGGCGCTGCACCGGCGCATGCAGTTGCGCCATTCGGAAGGTGTCGGCACGTGAACGCGATCGCGCCTCAGGTCTCATCGGTGTCCGTCTCCAGGCCGCCTTTGGCGGAGGAACTCGATCGCGCCTTGCGCGATGCTTCGCCCGCGGAGGTGATTGCCGCGGCGCTGAAGGCCGTCGGGCGCGAGAAGCTGGCGCTGGTGTCGTCCTTCGGCACGGAATCGGCGACCTTGCTGAAGGTCATGGCGGACGTCGACCCGGCGATCCCCGTGATCTTCCTCGATACCGGCTGGCTGTTCGAGGAGACGCTCGCCTATCGCGATACGCTGATCGCGACGCTCGGGCTCAAGGACGTCCGCTCGATCCAGCCGGCCGAGGAGGCGTTGTCGCGCGAAGATCCCGATCGCGACCTCTGGTTCTCCGATCCCGATGCCTGCTGCCGCATCCGCAAGGTGGAGCCGCTGGCGCGTGCGCTGAAGCCGTTTTCGGCCTGGATCAACGGCCGCAAGCGCTTTCAGGGCAATGCGCGCACCGACATTCCGGTCGTCGAGAACGATGGCGCGCGGTTGAAGTTCAACCCGTTTGCCAACGTCTCTCGCGAGGAACTCGAGGCGATTTTCGTCCGCGCCAAATTGCCGCGTCATCCACTTGCGTCGTCAGGCTTTCGTTCGGTTGGGTGTATGCCTTGCACGAGCAGAACGGCTGAGGGCGAGGATGAACGCGCCGGCCGCTGGCGCGGCCGGGCCAAGACAGAATGCGGCATTCACACGATGAAGACTTCGTAGCACAGTCCGCCTGTCACGCTGCGAACAAGAAAATCCGGTTCCGTTGACTTAAGAGCGTTTCGCCCCGAGTTATGCCCGCATGCCATCGACGACGCTGATGTCGCCGAGGTGAATGGAGATGGACATGATCCGCCGTATCGTTCCGCTCGCGGCAGGCCTCCTCTGGGCAAGCTCGGTTTTCGCTGCTGACATCAATCTGCTGAACGTGTCGTATGATCCGACGCGCGAGCTCTACGGCGAGTTCAACAAGGCGTTCGCAACCGCCTATCAGAAGGAGACCGGCAAGAGCGTCGAGATCAAGCAGTCGCATGGCGGCAGTGGTTCTCAGGCGCGTGCCGTGATCGACGGATTGCAGGCCGATGTGGTGACGCTCGCGCTCGCCTACGACATCGACGCGATCGCGACCAAGGGCCTCACCGCGGCCGACTGGCAGAAGCGCCTGCCGCAGAATTCATCGCCCTACACCTCGACAATCGTGTTCCTGGTGCGCAAGGGCAATCCCAAGGGCATCAAGGACTGGGATGATCTGCTCAAGACGGGCGTTGCCGTGATCACGCCGAACCCGAAGACGTCGGGCGGCGCGCGCTGGAATTATCTCGCGGCCTGGGGCTTCGCGCAGAAGAAATACGGCTCTGCCGACAAGGCCAAGGATTTCATCGGAAAGCTTTACCAGCAGGTGCCGGTGCTCGATACCGGTGCGCGCGGTGCCACCGTGACCTTCGTCGAGCGCGGTGTCGGCGACGTGCTGCTCGCCTGGGAGAACGAGGCCTATCTCGCCCTCAAGGAGTTCGGCCCGCAGAAATTCGAGATCGTGGCGCCGCCGCAGTCGATCCTGGCCGAGCCGCCGGTCGCAATCGTCGACAAGGTTGCCGACAAGAAGGGCACACGCAACGCCGCCGACGCCTACCTCCAGTATTGGTATACCAAGGAAGGCCAGGAGATCGCGGCGCGCAATTTCTACCGTCCGCGCGATGCCGAGATCGCCAAGAAGTATGAAAACGCCTTCGCCAAGGTCGAGCTGTTCACGATCGACGACGTTTTCGGCGGCTGGACCAAGGCGCAGAAGGAACATTTTGCCGACGGCGGCGTCTTTGATCAGATCTACAAGAACTGATCGGGCGCCGTCGGAGGGGTAACAGGGGGCCTGGTGAGCGCAATCGCAGCACGACGCCGGACATTGCCGGGCTTCGGTCTCACGATGGGACTGACGCTTTCCTGGCTCTCCGTCATCATCCTGATTCCGCTCGCCGGGCTATTCCTGCGCACGTTCGAGCTCAGCCCGGAGCAGCTCTGGGCCATCCTCTCCAGCCGCCGCACCCTGAACGCACTCCGCGTCTCCTTCGGCCTTGCCTTCGCGGCGGCCTGCGTCAATTTGGTGATGGGCAGCATCATCGTCTGGGCGCTGGTGCGTTACCGTTTTCCCGGCCGGCGAATCTTCGATGCCATCGTCGACGTGCCCTTCGCGCTGCCGACGGCGGTCGCCGGCGTCGCGCTGACTGCGCTGTTCGCCGAGAAGGGCTGGCTGGGCGCACCGCTCGCCGCGCTCGGCATCAAGGTGGCGTTCACGCCGGTCGGCATCTTCGTCGCCATGATCTTCATCGGCATTCCCTTCGTGGTGCGCACGGTGCAGCCGGTGCTCCAGGATCTCGACCCCGAGATCGAGGAGGCCGCTGGCAGCCTGGGGGCCAGTCGCTGGCAGACCATCGTTCGCGTGATCCTGCCCTCGCTCGCGCCGGCGCTGCTCACGGGCCTTGCGCTCGCCTTCGCGCGCGCGGTCGGCGAATACGGCTCGGTGATCTTCATCGCCGGCAATCTGCCGAATGTCTCCGAGATCGCACCGCTGCTGATCGTGATCCGGCTCTCCGAGTTCCGCTACGCCGATGCGACCGCCATTGCGGTGGTCATGCTCGTCGTGTCCTTCGTCATCATTTTCGCCGTCAACCGGCTCCAGCGCTGGGCGCAGAGCCGGATCCCGGCGCGCTGAGGGCGGATCATGACGATGCAGATCGCAGATTCCGTTTCGCTCTCGGCCTCCGACGCCAAGGCGCGCGCCCATGCGGCGGCCGCCCGGGACAACCTTCGTACCGAGCCGCGCGCGGTGCGCATCACCATCATCGCGCTGGCGATCATCTTTCTTTCCATCTTCGTCGTGCTGCCGCTGGTGGTCGTGTTCGCGCAGGCGTTCTCGAAAGGAATTCTCGCCTATCTCGCCGCGCTGTCCGAGCCGGAAGCGCTGGCTGCGATCAAGCTGACGCTGCTGGTCGCGGCAATCTCGGTCGGCCTCAATCTCGTGTTCGGCCTCGTCGCCGCCTGGGCCATCGCCAAGTTCGAGTTCAGGGGCAAGACGTTCCTGATCACGCTGATCGACCTGCCGTTCTCGGTGAGCCCGGTGATCTCGGGCCTCGTCTTCGTGCTGCTGTTCGGCGCGCAGGGCTATTTCGGCGGCTGGCTCAGGGATCACGATATCCAGATCCTGTTCGCAGTGCCCGGCATCGCGCTCGCCACCACCTTCGTGACGTTCCCGTTCGTGGCGCGCGCGCTGATCCCGTTGATGCAGGAGCAGGGCACGCAGGAAGAGGAGGCCGCGATCTCGCTCGGCGCCTCCGGTCTTCAGACCTTCTTCCGCGTCACGCTGCCCAACATCAAATGGGGCGTGCTCTACGGCGTCCTGCTCTGCAACGCGCGCGCGATGGGCGAGTTCGGCGCGGTCTCCGTCGTCTCCGGCCACATCCGCGGCGAGACCAACACCATGCCGCTGCTGGTCGAGATCCTCTACAACGAATACCAGTTCGTCGCCGCCTTCGCGATCGCCTCGCTTCTGGCGATGCTGGCGCTGATCACGCTGATCGCCAAGACAGTTCTCGAACGTCACCTCGATGAAGGAGACGACGCAAGTGACCATTGAAGTCAGGAATCTCGTCAAGAAGTTCGGCAGCTTCAAAGCTCTCGACGGCGTCGACCTCAAGGTCGACAACGGCGAATTGCTGGCGCTGCTCGGCCCCTCCGGCTCCGGCAAGACCACGCTGCTGCGGATCATCGCCGGGCTCGATTGGCCTGATGCGGGCGAAGTCTCCTTCAACGGCGAGGATGCGCTGGCGCAGGGCGCGCGCGAGCGCCATGTCGGCTTCGTGTTCCAGCATTACGCGCTGTTCCGCCACATGACCGTGTTCGAGAACGTCGCTTTCGGCCTGCGCGTGCAGCCGCGCGCGGTGCGCAAGGATGAGTCCGCGATCCGCGCCCGCGTGAAAGAGCTGCTCGACCTCGTGCAGCTCGACTGGCTCGCCGACCGCTATCCGAGCCAGCTCTCCGGCGGCCAGCGTCAGCGCATTGCGCTCGCCCGTGCGCTCGCGATCGAACCGCGCATCCTGCTGCTCGACGAGCCGTTCGGCGCGCTCGACGCCAAGGTGCGCAAGGAGCTGCGCAGATGGCTGCGCTCGCTGCATCACGAGATCAACGTCACCTCGATCTTCGTCACCCACGACCAGGAGGAGGCGCTGGAAGTCGCCAACCGCGTCGTGGTGATGGACAAGGGCAGGATCGAGCAGATCGGCTCGCCCGACGACGTCTATGAAACCCCGGCGACGGCCTTCGTCCACGGCTTCATCGGCGAATCCATCGAACTGCCGGTCCAGGTCGAGGGCGGCGTGATCAGGCTCGGCGACCGACAGCTTCCCCTCGCGGCGGACGGGCTTGCGCCTGGCGCGTCAAAACTGTTCGTGCGGCGACATGACATGCTGGTTGGCCCGCCCGGCAGCGGCGCCTTCGAGGGCGCCGTGCAGCACGTCCGCAATTTCGGCCCCGTGCAGCGGGCGGAGGTGGCATTGTCCGGCGGCGAGACCATCGAGATCGACGCGCCCCGCGACAGGGAACTGCGCGCCGGCGACACGATCGGCCTGGAGCCCCGCCGCTACCGGATATTTGCGGGTTAAGGCACCGTCATTCCGGGGCGCGCGTTAGCGCGAACCCGGAATCTCGAGGTTATTGAGCGAGATTCTCAGGTGCGCAGTAGCGCATCCTAGTTCGATGCTTCGCATCGCCCCGGGACGACTTGCGTCGATTTTCCTCAAAATTCACCTTTCAGCCACGGTTGGTATGCAACAACGGCCCCTCATTGGGGGCTCCTGACCATGCGCGCTGCGGCCGCAATATCCATTACTTTGCTGCTCGCCGGCTGTGCCGGCAACGAAGCGCCGGTCCAGCAGCCCTCGATGTATGCCGACATGGCGGCCCCGGGCTCCAAGCTCGACGCACAGGCGGCCGCGATCATGATCTCGCAATACCGCCAGAACAACGCCCTCGGCACCGTCGTCATCGATCCAGATCTGATGCGGCTCGCCGAATCCCAGTCCCAGGCCATGGCTGCGGCCAACAAGATGGACCACGACGTCCGCGCGCCGCTGGCCAAGCGCCTGGCCACCGGCGGCTATCCCGCCACCGTTGCCGTCGAGAACGTCTCGGCCGGCTATCATACGCTGGCGGAAGCGTTTTCCGGCTGGCGCGACTCGCCGCCCCACCGCGCCAACATGCTCAAGGGCGGTGTCACAAAATTGGGCATAGCGGCAAGCTATGCTCCGGGCACCAAATACAAGGTGTTCTGGACCATGATCCTGGCCTCCACCGAGCCCCGATAAGCCAGACTTGATCCCGGGATGCATTGACGCCGCGGCGGACTGTCGCCACGGTGGCTCGCCTTTTGCTATTGTTCCCACATGACCGATCATAGCCCGGAAGTCGCAACAGTCCCCGCGAATGCGCAACGCGTCCTGGTCCTCCAGGGCGGCGGCGCGCTCGGCTCGTACCAGGCCGGCGCCCATCAGGCGTTGTGCCATGCCGGCTTTGAGCCGGAATGGGTGGCCGGCATTTCGATCGGCGCGGTCAATGCCGCCATTATCGCCGGCAATGAGGGAGAGACCCGCGTCAAGCGGCTCAAGGAATTCTGGGAGATGGTCTCCGCGCCGGTGCCGTGGAAGCCGATCGGCAAGAGCGACCACAGCCGCGAGCTGTTCAACTCGACCAGCGCTGCGCTGATCGCGACCTTCGGCGTGCCCGGCTTCTTCACGCCGCGCATCCCGCCCGCGCCGCTCTGGCCGCCGGGCAGCTCGCAGGCCGAGAGCTATTACGACACCGCGCCGCTGAAGAAGACGCTGGAGCGTCTGGTCGATTTCGACCGCATCAACGATTTGAAGACGCGCCTGTCGGTCGGCGCGGTCGGCGTCACCTCGGGCAACTTCAAATATTTCGACAATTACGAGTTCAAGAAGCTCGGCAAGAAGATCGGCCCCGAGCACATCATGGCCTCCGGCGCGCTGCCGCCTGGTTTTCCGTCCGTCGTTATCGACGGCGAACATTATTGGGATGGCGGTATCGCCTCCAACACGCCGCTCGACTATGTGCTCGATGCCGAGGTCGATCGCGACATGCTGATCTTCCAGGTCGACCTGTTTTCCGCGCGCGGAGATTTGCCGAATTCACTGCTCGAGGCGACCGAGCGCGAGAAGGACATCCGCTTCTCCAGCCGCACGCGGATGAACACCGACAAGAACAAGCAGATCCACAACGCCCGCAGGGCCGTGCGCGACCTGATCGGCAAGTTGCCGGACTATCTGAAGAACGACCCGTCCGTCGAATTCCTCGCAAAAGTGTCGCGCGAGAGCACGGTCACGGTGGTGCACCTGATCTACCGCAGCAAGAACTACGAATCCTCGTCCAAGGACTACGACTTCTCGCATGTCGCCATGGTCGAGCATTGGGAAGCCGGCGTGCGCGACGTGCATCTGTCGATGCGCCACAAGGATTGGCTCGAGCGGCCGCAGTCCGGCGAGACCATGGTGACCTACGATCTCACGGGGGACGTCACCGCGCCCCCGCCAAAAAGGAGCGAATGATTATGGGTAGTCTGTCAGGCAAGAATGCTGTCGTGACCGGGTCGACCAGCGGTATCGGGCTTGCTTATGCGCGGGCTTTCGCCGCTGCCGGTGCCAATGTGGTCATCAACGGCTTCGGCTCGCCCGAGGACATCGAGAAAGAGCGTGCGAAGATCGAGTCCGATTTCGGCGTCAAGGCGGTCTACTCGCCGGCGGACATGACCAAGCCGGCCGAGATCGCCGGCATGATCGCGCTCGGCGAGAAGAGCTTTGGCTCGGTCGACATCCTCGTCAACAATGCCGGCATCCAGTTCGTCTCGCCGATCGAGGAGTTCCCGGTCGAGAAATGGGACCAGATCATCGCGATCAACCTGTCCTCGGCCTTCCATGCGATCCGCGCCGCCGTCCCCGGCATGAAGAAGAAGGGCTGGGGCCGTATCATCAACACGGCGTCGGCACACTCGCTGGTCGCCTCGCCCTTCAAGTCGGCCTACGTGTCGGCCAAGCATGGCATCGCGGGTCTCACCAAGACCGTGGCGCTCGAAGTCGCGACCCACAAGATCACCTGCAACTGCATCAGCCCCGGCTATGTCTGGACGCCGCTGGTGGAGAAGCAGATCCCCGACACGATGAAGGCCCGCAATCTGACGCGCGAGCAGGTCATCAACGACGTGCTGCTCGACGCGCAGCCGACCAAGGAGTTCGTCACCTCCGAGCAGGTCGCGGCCCTGGCCCTGTTCCTGTGCGGCGACGATGCCGCGCAGATCACGGGTACCAACCTCTCGATCGATGGCGGCTGGACGGCGGAGTAAGGTTCCGGAACGAGGAGCCGTAGGGTGGGCAAAGGCGCGTCAGCGCCGTGCCCACCATTCTTCCGAGATCACACCAGAAGCGGTGGGCACGCTTTCGCTTTGCCCACCCTACGATTTCGTCGTTCGGTCAGGCCTCAATGCGTCCAGGCCAGTGCCGTCACGATGGCCGACGACAGGTTCAGCTCCGCGAACATGATCTTGCCGGCGACCACGAACAGCACGCTGGCAAGTGTCAGGCGCAGCACCGACTCGGGGACGCGCGTTGCGCTGAAGCTGCCGACGACGATGCCGGGCAGCGAGCCCAGCAGCAGCACGCCCATTAGCGACCAGTCGACATCGCCAAGCGCCCAGTGCCCGATGCCCGCGACCAGCGTCAGCGGCACCGCATGGGCGATGTCGGAGCCGACGATGGTCGCCATCGGCAGGCGCGGGTAGAGCAGCAGCAGCACGGTCACGCCGACCGCGCCGGCGCCGACCGACGAAATCGACACCAGCACGCCGAGCACGATGCCGGTGACGACGGTTGCGATTGCCGTGGTGCGCTCGTCGACCTGCTCGAGGCGGCGGCGATAACGCTCCATGATCGACTTGCGGAAGATCAGCGAGGTCGCGGTCAGCAGCAGCGCGAAGCACAGCACGAGGTTGACCAGAGTGCGCTCGGAATCGTTCTTGAGGTCGAGCTTCCACAGCACGAACAGCGTCAGCGCGCTTGCCGGAATGCTGCCGCAGGCAAGCCGCATCACCGCCGGCCAGTGCACGCTGCGCGACCAGCCGTGCACGAAGCTGCCGCCGGTCTTGGTGGCGGCGGCATAGAGCAGGTCGGTGCCGACAGCAGTGGAGGGATGGATGCCGAACAACAGGATCAGCAGCGGCGTCATCAACGAGCCGCCACCCACGCCGGTCATCCCGACAAGCAGGCCGACGCCAAAACCGGAGGCGACATAGAGCGGATCGATCATGGTCTGGGAATCTTAGGTTTATCTCGTTGGTTGGGCAATACGACGTAGAATAAAGTTTCCCTGAGAGGCAACCTCTTGGATCAAATAAGAAAAATCATTCTAAAAGGCAGAGTAGGAGGGATGTTTCCCCTCTTTCCCGAGCCTCCCGCGAAACAGCCGTCCCGCGGGGCCCCGATCAAGCATACTGCCTTCCGGGCTCGTTCAGCCCCGCGAGCGGCCGCCGAGACGTGTGCCGTATGTGGACAATATGGATGATGTCACCACTGACGCGGTAAAATATGCGGAATGGATAGTGGACGACCGCCGCTACGCGGATCTGAGAACGGTGCGCGACGCGCGGCGCCGAGAAAGGCGCGTCCCGAAGGCGCTCGACGACGTCCATAAACTTGATCCAACAGCTTCGGCGATCACGGGGCTGGCGTTGGTCGCGTAATATGTCGCGATGTCCGCGAGATCAGCAAGCGCTTCTCGCGTCCAGACGATTTTCATCCGCGCCGAAATTTCGCGAAGGCGTCCGCAACTTCAGCATCCGTAGCGACCTCGCCACGATCGATCGAGGCCAAGGCCGCGTCGATGCTCCGCAATTCCTCTTGCGTTGCCAAATATTCGCCGCCGTGCAGCTCGCTTTCGATTTCGTTGGCAATCGCAACCAGCTCATTCTGAGCCTCTTCAGGCCAAGTCTGAGCACGTTCCAGAAGGTTTCGCAGATCGCTTGCAGACATGGCCCCAATTATATCAGGTGCCGCATTGCTTTCCAATTGCCTTGAGCCGCTCGCTAGCGCCCAAACGCCAGCACGTGCAGCCCCAGCCGCTGCCGCACGATCCAGAACAGCAGCACGGTCTCGAAGGTGAGCGAGATCGAGGTCGCGGCCGCGGCGCCGTGGCCGCCGTAGCGCGGCACCAGGGCGATGCAGAGCACGAGGTTCATCACGAAGGCCAGGCCATAGGCGAGGGCGCAGAGCTTCTGCTGGCCGAGCATGTTGAGCAGGCGCTCGACCGGCCCGATCGCAGAGCGGACCACGAGGCCGATCGCGGCGACGAACATGATGTCGTAGCCGATCACGAATTGCGGCCCGAACAGCCAGAGCAGCGGCTTGCCGAGCGCGAGCAGCACGATGGTCGCCGCAAGCGAGGGCCAGAACGTCCAGTTGATAGCGTGCGCCACGTAGGCCGACAGCCGCGCCTTGTCGCCGCTAGCGTTGTATTCGGCGAAGCGGTGCGCGGTCGTTGCCGACATCGCGTAGTGGATGAATGAGACCAGCGCCAGCGTCTTCACCACCGCGAAATAGACGCCGACCTCGTCGGAAGGGCGGAACTGCTGCAGCACCAGCACATCGGTGTAGGACAGCAGCAGGTAGAAGCTCTCGACCAGCAGGATCGGCAGCGAGACGGCGAGCCAGCCGCTGACGTCGTAAGTCTTCGGTCCCGGCTCGATGTGGTCGGCGAGCTTGCGGTTCAGCACCACCATCTGCCCGGTCATCGCGATCCACACCGCGACCGCGCTCGCGACCATCGCGGCGACGGCGCCGAGATGATAGCCGAGCAGGAAAGCAGAGGCTGTGATGCCGATGATCAGCGCCTGGCGGATGATGAATTGCGGCATCAGGCCGAGCTGCATCCAGTCATGCGAGCGCGCGATGCCGTCCTGGGTATTGGCGACGACGAAGGCGGGCAGCGTCATGCAGCCGATATAAAGCGGCAACGCCTCGGCCGGATCGATCCAGGGCGACAGCAGTTTTACGATGCCGGCAAGGCCGAGCGACATCAGCGTGGACGCGGCAAAGGTCAGCCAGCGGCTGCCGGAGAGAAAGCCGCGCAGCAGCGCGTCCTCGCCGCCGGTGCGGTACTCCGGAATGATTTTCTGCGCGGAAGCCGAGATGCCGAAATCCATCATGCTGCCGAGCAGCAGCACCCAGGTCCAGACATAGACATAGATGCCGTAGTCGGACGTACCCATCCAGCGCGCCAGCAGAACCTGCGAAAAATAGGCGAGCCCTGCGCTGATCACCCGGATGATGAAGATGGTGCCGGCCAGCCGCCGCGTCAGCGACGCTTCGCTCGAACCGCCCGTCAGCTTGGCCCGCAGCCGCGCGATCAGCCCGGCCGGTGCGGTCGTTGCGGGTTGTGCATCCATCACGGCCAATTCGAACAGCCCCCAGGCGTTCCGCATGCTGCGGCAGGCTTGATGCGGTAGTCTTGGGGATTAGCAACCATTCGTTAAGATTCGGTTGGGTGAGGGCGCTATGGGCCGGTGTCGTCCCGGCGAAGGCCGGGACCCATAATCCCAGGGAGTGGTTGCGGCGCGCACTGGCAACTCCGAGTCCTCGCCAAACCACTCCCTATGGTTATGGATCCCGGATCGACGCGCGCTCGAGGCGCGCTTGTCCGGGACGACAGCTGAAAGTGGGGCGCCAGCAGAGCAACTCACGCGCCGTCGTCCGGCCTTCGCCAGGACGACAGCAAGGGCTCACTCCAAATTCGTATTGAACTCGTACGATTTGTCCGGCCCGACCAGCGTGAACTTCAGCGCGGCGCCGTCGGGCTTGGCGCCCGGCGGCAGGCCGTCGAGCTCGAACGAGAAGCGCTTCACGCCCGGCGGGCTGTGTTCGACCGGCGCCGGAATCGGCAGTGCCCAATCCGCCGTCGGCCCTTCCACGAACAGATTGACGTTGCGTGCGTCTGCCGGCGCGACCACGTCCACCACCACGTTCTTGGGCCCGTCGCGCTTGACGTCGCGGATGGTCAGCGCATTGGGATCGCCGATATTGGCGGGTTTGGGCACCGTGTCGAGCGCTGCGCGCAGATTGGCGTCCTCGGTCGAGGCGACGCTGTTGAAGCCGAGCTCGGCGCTGGCCTCGACGGGAATGCAGAGCTTTTCGCACACCGCGTAGTTGATCTCGGCACGCAAGGTCACCGGCTTGTCGGCCGCCTTGGCGACGATGCGCAGGGGCAGCACGATCTGGTCGTGATAGCCGATCGAATGGCCGCCGGCGCCGTCGTCGAATTTCAGCGGCGCCGGCCACATGATCGTCACCGCCTCGACATTGTCCGATTTCGAGAAGTCGAACCGCGGCGGAACGCCGGAATCGCCGGGCGCGCGCCAGTAGGTCTTCCACCCCTGCTGCAGCTGGAAGGCGATACCGCCGAGCAGGACCGCGCCGCTGCGCGACCCCGCGAGCAGCCGCACCGCGGAATGTCCGTCGCGCTGCCAGGGTGATGCGTCGTCGGCACGAGCTGCGAGCGCCAGCGACGACGCAAGCAGGGTTGTCGCGACGCCAATCGCCGCACGCGTGGGAACTATGCTGAACATGGCACGTCTTTACAGGGCCACCCGGGGGCAAACCATTGAATTGCCTGTGATGGATGCACCTGAATCTTGTCTGTGCAAGCCTTGATTTGACAGCGGCCGGGCCCGACATCAGGATAGGAATTCAAACCGGAGTGCTTCAGCGATGGCTCCCGTAGGCAAGAGAACTGGCGGCGGTACCCGGAGCGCAGGCCCGGTGTTACCCCATTCGGCCGGCTATCTCGACGGCCGGCTCCTGATCGCGATGCCCGTGATGGGCGATTCCCGCTTCGAGCGCTCGGTGATCTATCTCTGCGCTCATTCGGCCGAAGGCGCGATGGGCATCATCGTGAACCATCCGGCCGGCAGCATCGACTTCCCCGAGCTCTTGCAGCAGCTCGGCATCATCAAGAAGGGCGAGCACATCAAGCTGCCCGAGAATGCCGAGAGCATGAAAGTGCTGCGCGGCGGCCCGGTCGACACCGGCCGCGGCTTCGTGCTGCATTCCAGCGATTTCTACATCGAGAACGCGACGCTGCGGATCGATGACGGCGTCTGCCTCACCGCGACCGTCGACATCCTCAGGGCGATCGCCAACGGCTCCGGCCCCAAGCACGCCATCCTCGCGCTCGGCTATGCCGGCTGGGCGCCGGGCCAGCTCGAGACCGAGATCCAGAGCAATGGCTGGCTGCATTGCGACGCGGATGCCGATCTGATCTTCGGCGACGACGTCGACGACAAATATTCGCGCGCGCTCCGCAAGATCGGCATCGATCCCGGCATGCTCTCGAACGAGGCGGGGCACGCGTAGCTGGACTACCGTCGTCCTGGCGAAAGCCAGGACCCATTACCCCAGGGAGCGGTTTGGGGCAGGCTGGTCACCACCGGCCTTCGTCAAACTATGTTCGGTGGTAATGGGTCCTGGATCAGCGCTCGCTTTGCTCGCTTGTCCAGGACGACGAAGAGGATTTGGCGAGGCGCCTCAACCAAGCTGGTGTCGTCCGGCCTAGCCGCGCAATTGCGCGGGGGGGGGGGGCCGGGACCCATAGCCACCGAACGTGGTTTGGCGAAGGCTCGGAGTTGTCGGCTCGTACTACAATTCGCTCTCTGGAATATGGGTCCCGGCCTTCGCCGGGACGACAGCGGTGTGTGCCGCGCTACTCCGCCGCCTGCTGCTGCACTGTCGGCTCGGTCCCCGCCACTGTCGCGCGGCGCATGTCGCGGGGCTGGGACTGGTCGTAGCGGCGGACGCGGTGCATGGTCTGGCGGTTGTCCCACATCACGAGATCATGCAGCTTCCATTTGTGGACGTAGACGAACTCGGCTTGCGTCGCGTGCTCGTTGAGATCGCGCAGCAGAAGCCGTCCCTCCGGCACGCTCATGCCGACGACCTTGCCGGCATGCGATGACAGATAGAGCGACTTGCGGCGATGCACGGGATGGGTCCGCACCAGCCGCTGCAGCACCGGCTTGAACATCTCCTTCTCGTCGTCGGTGTATTCGGTGAAGCCGAGCGATCCCCGCGAATACATCAGCGAGTGTTCGCAGACGAGATCGTCGATCTCCGCTTTGGTCTCGCCGTAGAGCGCATCATAGGCCGCGCGCATGTCGGCGAACTCGGTATTGCCGCCCTTCGGGTTCACGACGCGCGCCGACAGCAGCGAGAACTTTGCCGGGATCGGGCGGAACGAGCTGTCGGAATGCCACAGGCAGTTGCCGAGATTGAACAGATTGGCGCGGCTGTCCCTGGCGAGCGGCTTGCCGTCCTGGCCGAGGTTTGAAACATCGTTCAAGCCCGAGTTGAGGCGGTATTCGCTGGCCTTGGTAATGTTACCGCCACGCGCATCCTCGCGCTGACCAAAGTTCAGCGCGAAGGCCATCTGCTGCTCGTCGGTGATGTCCTGGTCGTGGAAAACGAGAACCGCATATTTGTCCATGGCGGCCTCGACCTCGCGCGCCTCGTCCGGTGTGAGCGGCTTGCGCAGGTCGAGGCCCGAAACCTCGCCGGCAAAATGCTTCTGAAGCTGCCGGATGGCGATCGTCATGGCGTTTTCTCCCGCGGGTCGCGAGCGGTTGGTCCCGCTCTGTCGGTTGAAAAAGCTACTCCCGCGTGCGTGGTTGTCAACGCTCGGCGCGCATGGCTGCCCGTAGCAGGCACGAAGTAGCCCGGGTGAGCCAACGGGTCGGCGCGAAGCGCCGCCCGATGACAGGCTCCGCGATACCCGGGAACGATGCGCGCAAAGTCCCGGATGTCGCTTCGCTCATCCGGGCTACGCACCTTTGATGCCTCTCACGCGTTCCGCGCCATCAGCCCGCCGTCGACCGGGATCACCGCGCCGGTGAGGAACGACGCCGCCGGCAGGCACAGGCTCAGCGTCATGTGCGCGACCTCCTCGGGATCGCCGTAGCGACCGAGTGCGGTGCGGCGCCTGGCGTAGATGGTCTTGTGCTCCTCCGAGATGCGGTCGGTGATGGCGGTGCGGATCGGTCCCGGGCAGATGCAGTTGACGGTGATGCCCTCGCGGCCGAGCTCCACGGCGAGCGAGCGGGTGAGGCTCGCGACGCCGCCCTTCGCCGCCGAATAGGGGCTGTGCAACGCGGTGGCGCCGAGCGCCTCGGTCGAGGCGATGTTGACGATGCGCGGGCACTTCGACTTGCGCAAGTGAGGTAGCGCGGCGCGGATGATGCGCGGATGCGCCGTCAGCATCACGGCGAGGCCCCTGGCCCAGGCATCCTCATAGGAATCGTCGTCGATCGCGACGCGCACGGAGATCCCGGCATTGTTGACGATGATGTCGAGCCCGCCGAAATGCGCGGCAACATCACCAACGATACGCTTGATCTCGCCGCCGTCGGCGACGTCGAGCTTCCAGGCCTTCGCCGAACCGCCGCTTGCCGTGATCTCCTTGACGACCGCATGCGCGCCTTGCTCGTCGTAATCGGTGACGGCGACGTTCGCACCCTCGGCCGCGAACACGCGCGCGGTCGCGCGCCCCATGCCGTTGGCCGCGCCGGTGACGAGAACGGTCAGGCCTCTCACCGACCGGCTGAGCTGCTTGAACTCCGACATGCTGTTTCCTAGCGCCCTGCTTGTTCTTGTTATGATTGACAAGGCTGACATCGATCCGCAGACAGGTCAAACAAGCAAAACAAAAGGGGAGGCCGCGATGGCGAACGAGCTCGATTTCTCAGGCAGGCAGGTGCTGGTCGTCGGCGGTTCCAGCGGCATCGGCAACGGCATCGCGCAAGCCTTTCGCGCCAGGGGAGCGCACGTCGCAGTTTGCGGCACACGTGCTCACGCAACGGAATATTCGGCAGAGGAAGGCTCAGATCTCACCGGTCTTTCTTACGCGCAGCTCGATGTCGGCAACGCCGGTGCGATCGAAGCATTCAAGCCGTCGTTCGATCGGCTCGACGTGCTCGTGCTCGCGCAAGGCGCGGTGCTCTATCGCCGCGGCGAGTTCGAGATGAGCGGCTTCCGCAAGGTGGTCGAGGTCAATCTGATGAGCCTGATGGCCTGCGCCACGCGATTTCATTCCATGCTGCGGGATGCGCAGGGATCGCTGATCATGGTGTCCTCGACCGCGGCCTATCATTCCACCATGGGCAATCCCGCCTACAACGCCTCGAAGACCGGCGCGGTCGGATTGACGCGGACCTTGGGCGAGGCCTGGGCCGAGGACGGCATCCGCGTCAACGGCATCGCGCCCGGCCTCGTCGACACCAAGATGACGAAGGTGACGACCGACAATCCCAAGCGGCTCGAAGGTGCATTGTCGCGCATTCCGCTGCGGCGCCTGGGCACGCCGGCGGACATGGCGGGCGCGGCATTGTTCCTGGCCTCGCCGCTGTCGTCCTACATCATCGGACAGACGCTCGTCGTCGATGGCGGGCTGATCCTGTAGAGCGGGTGAGCGCAGCGATACCCGGGAACGGTGCAAGCAAAGTCCCGGATGTCGCGGAGCCTGTCATCGGACGGCGCTTCGCGCCGATCCGTTGGCTCATCCGGGCTTCGTACTACACTTTCGTCATGACAAGGAACTGCGCCGCGCCTGATCGGTTACTTCGGCTGACCACCGAGGAGGATCATCATGGATACGGATCGCATTGTTGGATCGGCCAAGGAATATGCCGGACGCGCGGAAGGCGCAGTCGGAGACATGGCAGGCGATGCCAAGACACAGGCGTCGGGCAAGGCGCGGGAAGCCGCGGGCACCGTGCAGAATCTCTACGGCCAGGCCAAGGACGCCGTACGTGATGCCGGCGAGACTGCAGCCGGCTACGCCAAGGATGCCTACGACAACAGTGGCGAGACTCTTCGCGATGGCACGCAGGCCTTGTCGAAGAAGGTGCAGGACAATCCGCTCGGCGCGCTGCTGATCGCCGGCGGCATCGGCTTCGCGCTCGCGCTTCTGATGTCGCGGCCCGCCCGTCGCCCGCCGCCGCGCTGGCGCTATTACGGCTAGCAGCCAACGCTCGATCGCTCGTGCCCCGGCCCAGCGTCGCATCACCAAGAGGTGCTGCGCCGCGTCCGGGACATGAGATCTCAACTTGAAAAAATTACCGAGCCATTTCCGCGGAGCGCCCGACATTGCCAGGCGGACGCGGGACTCCCGGATTGGGATTCGGATTGCGCGGCCCCGGCGCGGGCGTCATTTGACGCGGCGCTGGTTGCGGAGCGCCGAAGCCGAAGAAATCCCGGAATGACGGCGCGGCCTGTGCCGGCTGCTGCGGCACCGGCGGCTTTTTCGGTGCAAGCTTTGGCGGAGCGATCGCCGCGGCGGCGCCCGGCGAGCCGGAAGCAGCACCGCCGTCAGGCGTCGTCGCCGCAACAGGCGTATCGCCCTTGGCCTGCTCGCGGCCGACTTCGCGGCGCGGCCAGGCATAATCGTCGGCACGCCCGGCGGGCGCCGTCAGCGGTTCGCCCTTCACCATCGTCTTCGCGGCGAGCGCATCGACGGCGGCGGGACGCGAGCCCGGGCCGCCCAGCAATTGATCGGTCGAGATCGAGGCCGCAACCAGCGGCACGATCGGCCCGGCCAGCGGCCGCGGCGCGGGCTTGCCTGGCTCGGCGCTGGTATCGGGCGTCGCCGGTTCGCTCGGCAGCGCGATCGGGCCGGAGCGGCCCGCCAGCAGGCGCGTGATCTCGCGCTCGACATAGTGGGCGAGTTTTCGCGCGCCCGGTTTTGTGAAGTAGACGCCGTCACCGCTGCGAAGCTGGCGGATCTGGCCTTCGAAGTCCGGACCCTTCTGCAGGAAGCGGCCGGCTTCGTCGACAAAGCCGTCCCAGACATCGACATAGGTGATGCCGGCCTTGGCCGCGCCCTCGCGATAGAGCGAATCCAGGAATAGCATGTCCGCGGTGCCCTTGGGCCCGCGGATCGCGGGCAGGCCGACCCAAAGCACCGGCACGCCCTTGGATTTGAGGACGTTGGCGAGCTCCTCGATCTTCTTGCCGTAGAGCTCGACCCAGCGCTCGTCGCGGAATTCGTAGAGGCCGTTCGGGTTGCGCGCCGTCTTTTCCGGCGCGGCCGCAGGCGTGTCGGCATTGTCGGCATCATCCTGCGGCAGGTCCGCGTCGGCAGGCTTGTCGTCCGGCTTCGCGGCGGTGTCGCCGGGCTTGGCATCGCCGGGCTTCGCCGGCTGCTTGGCGCGCGCGCCCTTGTCGTTCTTCTTGTCCTTGTCCGTGGCCTTGTCCGACTTCTCGGCGACGGGCTCGCGGATCGCGATGCGGTCATTGAGGCCGAGCATGACGACGATGATTTCGGGCTTCTCGGTCTCGAGGATGCCCTTGGCAGCCGCCGCCCAGTCCGAAGGCTCGCCGCGCGGCTGGTACTTGATCAGGCCGGACGTGGTCTTGTGCTTGCGGATCACGCCCATGTCGGGCTGCTCGGCATAGGCATCTTCGAGGCCATAAGCGAGCCAGTCCGCCATGCCGTCGCCGATCACCAGCACGTTCTTGTCGGCGACGGTGTCGCGCTTGCTGGGTGCCGGCGCGCGCGAAAAGTCCTGGCGCGGCGCCTGCGGCTGTTGCTGCTGGAATGGCGCGAAGAAGTCACCGCCGAACCAGCCACCTCCTCCGCCTCCTCCGCCTTGACGCGGCGGCGGGGCCGAACGCTGCGGCGGACCGCCGAAGCCGGGGAAGTTGAAGAACTGCGCCGAGGCGGGCCCCGCGATCGACACCAGGATCGCAAGCGCCGTCCCCAGCGCGATCAACGGGCCGGTCTCGGTCAGCGCCTTGAAGAAGGACTTTGGCTTCGACATGCGATCTCGGGCACGCGCAATGGGAGCTGGGATGGTCTCAATATAATAACGGAATCGGGCGCCAAACGGGCAGATTCCATTGCAGATTTTCTACGGATTCTCGCGCCATACACCGGGGAACAGCCGCCCCCGTCAAGGCCGGCGGCCAAAATCCCTGTTCAGGGTTACTTTCGGCGCGATTTTACCGCCCGCGCAGCCGGTCCAGCACGTCGGAGGAGGCAAATCCGTCCGCGGGCACCCCGATCGAGGCCTGGAAGTTGCGGAGCGCTTCCCTTGTCTGGCCGCCGAACTGGCCGTCAGGGGTGCCCTTGTAGAAGCCGCGCTGGGCCAGCAGCTGCTGCAGTTCCAGCCGCTCGGTGCGGGACAGCTCCCGCTCCTGGCGCGGCCAGGGCTGCACGAAGGGCTGCCCCCCGCGCAGGCGGTCGGCGAAATGGCCGATCGCCAGCGCATAGGCCTCCGCCGGGTTGTATTTCATGATGACGCGGTAGTTCTGCAGCATCAGGAAGCCCGGTCCCTGCGCGCCGGCCGGCGCCAGCAGATAGGCTTTCTCGGCGGGATGCGAAAAGGGTTGGCTCGCCGGGCGCTTCAGCCCGAGCTTCTCCCACTGCGCGATCGTCATCGCCTTGGCGCGGTCGGCCAGCATGTAGTTGAAGCCTTGCGGCACCACGACCTCGAAGCCCCAGGTCTGGCCGGCCTGCCAGCCGTCCTTCTTCAGATTGTTGGCGGTGGAGGCGATCAGATCGGTGGGATTGTCGACGACGTCGCGCCGCCCGTCGCCGTCGCCGTCCACGGCAAAGCGCTTGAACGCGGTCGGCATGAACTGGGTCGGGCCGAAGGCGCCGGCCCAGGAGCCGCGCATCTGCTCCAGCCTGAGATCACCGCGGTTGAGGATCTCCAGCGCCGACAGAAACTCATCCTTGAAATAGGCCTGGCGGCGCCCGATGCAGGCGAGCGTCGCGGTCGATTGCAGCACGCTGCGGTCGCCCATCTGCGTCGAGTAGTTGGACTCGATGCCCCAGATCGAGGCGATGATATAGCGGTCGACGCCGGTGGCCTTTTCGGTGGCGTCGAACTGCGCCTTGTATTTGGCGAGCACCTCGCGGCCCTTGGCGAGGCGGTTGTCGTTCACGAGGATGTCGAGATAGTCCCAGATCGACTTTGTGAACTCGGGCTGCGAGTCCATCAGATCCATGATGCGCAGATCCGGCGAGAGCCCGGCCGTGAAGCGCTGAAAATTCTCCTGGGTGATGCCGCGCCGTGCGGCATCGGGCCACATCCCCGCGACACAATTGTTGAAATTGGAGGCCGCTTCGCGGATCGCGGCGGCCGTCATCAGCGGATGGCCGGAGGCGCCGTCCTCGCCGCTCCAGGGGAGGGCGCCGCCGGGGCCCGGCGCGGGTTGCGAGGGCGCAGGATTCGAACCGGAGAAAATGCCGCCGAACAGATTGGACAGGCCGTTCTGCGCCTGGGCGTGCGCGTGAACCGGCAGCAACAAGGCGGCCGCAATCATCGTTCCGCCGGTCACTAATCCAGCACGTTTTGCCAGCTCTGCCACTGATTGCATCATGTCCCACCCGTCGGCCTGAAATCCGCCATCAGGAGGCCTGGTACCGGTTGCCAATAGCCTAACAAAGGTGAAATTTTGGTGACGGCCTTTTTCTCAACTCCGTGAGGCCGAGGCCCCACATCCGCCTTTGTTAGCGGCTGCAAACAAGCTAGCAAGATGCCATTGCTCCCGTCACATGTGTCCTCAGGTATTCGATCAATCACATGAAAATTCGCAAAGCCGTATTCCCCGTCGCCGGTCTCGGCACCCGCGTCCTGCCCGCCACCAAGGCGATGCCGAAGGAAATGCTGACCATCGTCGACAAGCCGCTGATCCAGTACGTCTATGACGAGGCGAGGGAAGCCGGCATCGAGCATTTCATCTTCGTCACCGGCCGCAACAAGAACGTCATCGAAGATCATTTCGACCGGATGTTCGAGCTCGACGCGACGCTGGCTGCGCGCGGCAAGAAGGCCGAGCAGGAGATTTTGGCGCAGAACCAGCCCGAAGCCGGCGCTGTCAGCTTCACCCGCCAGCAGGCGCCGCTCGGCCTCGGTCACGCGGTCTGGTGCGCGCGCGACATCGTCGGCAACGAGCCGTTCGCGGTCGTGCTGCCCGACGAACTCGTGCTCAACACGCCCGGCTGTCTGAAGCAGATGATCGAGACCGCCAGCAAGCTCGGCGAAAAGTCCAACGTCATCGCGGTCGAGGCGGTGCCCGATCATCTCACCCACCAATACGGCATTTGCGGCGTCGGAAAGCGCAACGGCAAGATGTTCGAGGTCGACGGCATGGTCGAGAAGCCGGCCAAGGGCACCGCGCCCTCCAACCTCTCGATCACCGGCCGCTACATCCTGCAGCCGGAGATCTTCAAGATCCTGGAGACCCAGGAGCGCGGCGCTGGCGGCGAGATCCAGCTCACCGACGCCATGATCGGCCTCGCCAAATCGCAGAAATTCTACGGCGTCGAGTTCGAGGGCGAGCGCCATGATTGCGGCTCCAAGCCCGGCTTCCTCCGCGCCAACATCGCCTACGGCCTGAGGCGGCCGGAGCTGCGGGATGGCTTGATCGCGGAGATGAAGAAGTATCTGGGGCAGTAGGCCCCACTGTCGTCCTGGCGTAAGCCAGGACCCATACCGCGTGATATATCGATTGCGGTCGGTAGTTGTACCGAACTGCAAGTCTTCGCCAAACTGCTCCCTGGGGTAATGGGTCCTGGCTCCCGTGCGCAATTGCGTACTAGGCCAGGACGACGCCGAGTATTTGGCGCGCTGCTCGTTGTAATGACGGCGGTGCGCCGCCCCTCACGCCACCAGCGACAGCTTCGGGATGCTCGCAACCACGGACTGGTTGCGGCCGCCGGCTTTCGCGGCATAGAGCGCCTTGTCGGCGGCGGCGACCAGAATCGACCAGTCCATGCCGGCGGCGGGGACGAGGCTGGCGATGCCGCAGGAGACGGTCGAGCTCGTCTGGTCGTCCGACCAGCCCTGCACCTTGCCGCGGATCGCCTCGGCGATCCTGAAGGCATCGGCGGCGGCGGTGTCCGGCAGCAGCACGGCGAATTCCTCGCCGCCGTAGCGCGCGGCGCAATCGCCGGCGCGGCTCACCGAATCGGAAATGCAGATGGCGATGCCGACCAGCACCTGGTCGCCGGCCTGATGGCCGAACGTGTCGTTGTAGGCCTTGAAGTGATCGGCATCGATCATCAGGAGCGCCACCGGCGTCTTCTGGCGCATGGCGCGCCGCCATTCCACGTCGATGACGATATCGAACTTGCGGCGGTTCTTCAGGCCGGTGAGCGCGTCCGTCGTCGCCATCTCCTCGAGCTTGCGCTCCGCCTCGGCGCGCCGGCCGATCTCGCGCGCGAGCACGAGCGTCGATCCCAGCACGAACAGGGCGAGTGCCAGCACCACGGCGCCGATTCGATAGGCCTGCTTCCGCCAGAGCTCGAACACCGCGCTCAGCGGCTTGCCGGCCACGACGAACAGCGGATTGTTGCTGCTGCTGCGGACATACAGCCGCGGGGTCGTGTCGACCGGGCCCTTGCCGGCATAGGCGCCGCCGGCGCGCAAATTGTCCGGCTTCCAGTCCTGGCGCGTGCCCAGGTTCTTGCCGATCACGTCGAGGTCGAACGGCCGCCGCATCATGATGGTGCGGTCGCGCTTGAGCACGGTGATGGTGTCGTCAGGATCGAGATTCAGCCGCTCGAACAATTCGTGGAAATAGCTGAAGCGGATCGAGCCGGCGACGACGCCCATGAAGCCGCCGTCGGTGTCGCTGATGCGCCGGCTCAGCACGATCGAGTAGGCGCCGCGGAACAGCATGGGACGGCTGATGAAGAGCCCGACATAGGGATTGTCGCGATGGACCTTGAAGTAGTCCTCCTCGCTTCTGTTCTCTTGCACGGGATCGAGCGTGGAGGCATCGATCGTCAGCCTGCCCTCGGCATCGAACACCTGGATCGCGCCGAAATGCCTGGCCGTCATGGCATGGTCGAACAGGATCAGGTGGCGGATCGGCTTCGAGACAGTTGTCAGCTCCGGCAGCAGCATGCTGCTGGCGACCGCCTTCAGGGACAGGTCGTAGATCTCGATGTTGCGGCTGACGTCGGACTCGATGCTCGTCGCCAAATTCTCCAGCGTCTGGCGGGCGAGCGCCTCCTCGCCCCGGCGCATGTCGAGCATGACATTGACGCAAATGGCGGAAAAGCCGATCACCGTCACCACGGACGAGATGATCAGCAGCTTCGCCGAAATTCGCCACGGCCGGCGGGCCATGACTTCGCGCCATCCAGACAGCATCGTTTGCTCCCGATCCCTGATGGATGCGCCCGAATTCTTGAGTAGTGTTTAAGCCGGGACGGCGCTGCCGCAATGAGTTAAGAATTGGTTTATGCGACTGCCGGTTTTCGGCAGATTTGATCCGGTGAAGCCGGGCTTCGGACGAGAGGACGATTGTGAACGACTACGACGCGTTGCGCGACTATCTGATGCGGCAGAAGCAGGATGAATTCGTGCTGACCTTCGAGCAGATCGAGGAGGTCATCGGTGCGGCCTTGCCGCGCGCGGCCAACCGTGCCTCGTGGTGGGACAGCCTGCGCAGCCCCGACATCCAGATGCCGCAGCGCGAAGCCTGTCTCGCCGCGGGATTCGTGGCGACACGGATGCCGGACGGCGCGAGCGTGCGGTTCAGGAAGAAGAGCGAACGGCGGCGTTGATATCGGTGCGGTCCGTTCTTCCCCTCTCCCCTTGTGAGAGAGGGTGGCTCGCCGCGTAGCGGCGAGACGGGTGAGGGGTCTCTCTCCGCGCGCAACTTCGTGCATCTGAATTCGCCGATGCAGCCCCTCATCCGGCGCCATAGCCGATGCAAAGCATCGGCGTTCCTAAGAACGGCGGCCGAAGTCCGCCTACGCCACCTTCTCCCACAAGAGAAGGAAGAAGAGCGCTCAGCTCGCCGCTTCCAGCCGCACTTCCGTCAGCAGCCGCATCGCTGCGTCGGCGTCCATCGGCTCGCCGAAGGCAAAGCCCTGCGCGTATTCGCAGCCCATCTGGTAGAGCTCGACCGCGTCGGAATCGGTCTCGGCGCCTTCGGCTACCACGTCCATCCCGAGGTCGTGTGCGAGCGCGATGATCGACTTCAGGATCACCGGGCGGGTGCCGCGGTTGGTGGTGCGCACGAACGACTGGTCGATCTTGATGGTGTCGAACGGGAAGCGCTGCAGATAGGCCAGCGAGGAATGGCCGGTGCCGAAATCGTCGAGCGACAGGCCGGTGCCGAGCTCGCGGATCCGCGTCAGCATTTGCGCTGCGTGCTCCGGATTCTCCATCACCAGCGATTCCGTCAATTCCAGCTTCAGCGTGCCGCGCGCCACCGAGGAGCGCGACAGCACGGTGCGGATGTCGTGGATCAGGTCGTGGCGCAGCAATTGCCGCGACGACACGTTGACCGAAGCGAAGATCGGCTCGCGCGAGCGCATCGCGCGCTGCCAGATCGACAGTTGCTTGGCGGTCTGGTCGAGCACGAACATGCCGAGATCGACGATCAGCCCGGTTTCTTCGGCGATGGTGATGAATTCCGACGGCGCCATGCGCCCGAGCTTCGGGTGGTCCCAGCGCACCAGCGCCTCGAAGCCGGCGACCGAACGATCCTCCAGCCGCACGATCGGCTGGTACAGGATCGTCAGTTCCTGCCGCTCGATGGCGCGGCGCAATTCGCTCTCCAGCGTCAGGCGATCCGTCTTCCGCGCGCGCATCGCCGGCTTGTAGACGTCGATGCGGTCGCCGCCGATGCGCTTGGAGTGATACATCGCAAGCTCGGCGTCCTTGATGATCTCGTCCGTCAGCTGCGTCTGTGGATCGGAAAGGGCCAACCCGATCGAGGCTGTCAGGAATATCTCGCGGTCGTTGAAGGCGATCGGCGCGCGGATGGTCTTGCGGATGGTCTCGGCGAAGGCGGTGATGCGGGCGGGGTCCTGCTCGGACAGCAGGATCAGGCCGAACTGGTCGCCGGCGAGCCGCGCCAGCGTGTCCTGCGGCTTCAGGATGCGGGTGAGGCGGCGGGCCAGCGTCAGCAGGATGGAATCGCCGACCGCAATGCCGACGGAATCGTTGACCTGCTTGAAGCGGTCGAGGTCGATCACCATCAGCGTCGGCCGCAGCGTCGGCATGGATTTGGCGAAATGCGCGACCGCGCCGAGCCGGTCCATGAACAGTTTGCGGTTGGGCAGGCCGGTGAGGTTGTCATGCACGGAATCGTGCAGCAGGCGCTCCTCGGCGTTGCGCAGTTCGGTGACGTCGGTGAGCGTGCCGACCACGCGCGAGACCTCGCCGTCCGAGCCGACCACCGGGCGCGCCTTGAGCGCGAACCACATGAAATGGCCGTCCGGCGTGCGCAGCCGGAAATCCTGCACCAGGCGGCCGCGGCGCTGGTCGAGCACGCTGTCGAGCGCGGCGCGGAAACGGTCCTGGTCGAGCGGATGCAGCACTTCGAGCCACGAGGCTGCGGGCCCTTCGAGCGTGCCGCGCTTCAGGCCAAGCAGGGCTTCCGTCTCGGGGCTGGTAAAAACCTTGTCGGCGGAGACGTCCCAGTCCCAGATCAGATCGCCGGAGCCGGCCAGCGCCAGCGCCCGCCGCTCAATGTCGGAGACGACGCCGGTGGTGGCGCCGCCGCCGGCGAAGGCGTGCTGCATGACCGTGAAGCCGATCAGCATCACGATCAGCACGAGGCCGCCGAGCAGCGCCGGGCCGACGATGTCGTTGGTGACCGAGCCGGCGACCGTCATGCCGGCCGCGACCACCCAGACCACCAGGAGGAACCAGGTCGGGATCAGCAGCACGGCGCGGTCGAAGCCGTGGGTGGAGAGATAGACGATCAGTGCGAAGCCGGCGAAGGCGATCAGCACCAGCGAGATGCGCGCGATGCCGGAGGCAACGGCGGGATCGAACAGCGCGAGCGCGACGAGGGACCCGAGGAACGCCAGCCAGCCCACCGTGATGTGCGAATAGCGTACGTGCCATCGACTGAGGTTGAGATAGGCGAACAGGAACACCAGCAGCGTGGCCGCCAGGATCGCTTCGCCCGCCGCGCGCCAGATGCGCTCGGCGTTGTTCGACATGTCGAGCACCTTGCCCCAGAAGCCGAAATCGACGCCGATGTAGACCAGCACCGCCCAGGCCAGGGCCGCCGCCGCCGGGAACATGATGCTGCCCTTCACCACGAACAGAATGGTGAGAACGAGCGCCAGCAGCCCGGAGATGCCGATCACGATGCCCTGGTACAGCGTGAACGAATTGACCTTGTCCTTGTAGGCTTCCGGCTCCCACAGATAGAGCTGCGGCAGCTTGTCGGTGCGCAGTTCCGCGACGAAGGTGACGACGGCACCGGGGTCGAGCGTGACGCGGAACACGTCGGCGGTCGGGCTTTCCTGCCGCTCCGGCCGGTCGCCGGTCGAGGGCGTGATGGTCGCGATGCGCGAGAGGCCGAGGTCGGGCCACAACAGGCCCGAGGACACGATACGGTAATGCGGGGCGACGATCAGGCGGTCGAGCTGGTCGTCGGTGTTGTTGGCGAGCGCGAACACCACCCAGTTCTGGCCGCCCTCGCGGGCGCGCACCTCGATGCGGCGGACGATGCCGTCGGTGCCGGGCGCGGTGGAGACCTGGATGCGATCGGCGTCGCTGCGCTGATGATCGAGGACGCCGGTGAGGTCGATCGCGGGCGCGTCACCGCGGACGCTGACGGCATCGAGCGAGCGCGCCGGGGACGCGGCGACGAGAATCATGAGGCCCAGCGCGATGGGCGCGAGGCACCTGATCAGACGCAAGGCCAGTTCTCCGCGTTCGACGCAACTCAGTGTGCAAGACGTTTCTAAAAGACGATTTCACGCCGGACGCAACAGGTTCGGCGCGTCGCGATAGATGCCACGAAAGCGAGGAAAATCAAAGGGTTTCCGCTAACCCTGTGGGTCAGAGGCCTAGACCTCCAACACAATTTTGCCAATATGTGCCGAGGTCTCCATGCGCCGGTGCGCATCGGATGCCTTTTCCAGGGGGAAAGAGCTGTCCATCAGCGGTTTGACGCGGCCTTCGCGCAAAAGCGGCATCACTTTCGCCTCGATCGCGGCCACCATCGCCGCCTTGTCCGCATTACTACGGGGGCGCAGCGTCGAGCCGGTATGGGTCAGGCGCTTCACCATCACCTTGGCGATGTTGACGCTGACCTTGGGGCCGTTGAGGGTCGCGATCTGCACGATACGGCCGTCGACCGCGGCGGCGTCATAGTTGCGGTCGACATACTCGCCCGCGACCATGTCGAGGATCAGGTTGACGCCGGCCTTGTCGGTCTCTTCCTTGACCACGGCGACGAAGTCTTCGGTCTTGTAGTTGATGGCGCGGTCGGCACCGAGCTTGAGGCAGGCGTCGATCTTGTCCTGCGATCCCACGGTGACGAACACCTTCGCGCCGAATGCCTTCGCGAGCTGGATCGCCATGGTGCCGATGCCGGAGGAGCCGCCATGGATCAGCAGCGTCTCGCCGGCCTTCAGGCCGCCGCGCTCGAACACATTGTGCCAGACCGTCATCAGGGTTTCCGGCAGCGCGCCGGCTTCCTTGATCGACAGTGCCGGCGGCACGCTCATGGCCTGGGCGTCCTGGGCGATGCAGTACTGCGCGTAGCCGCCGCCGGCGACCAGCGACATCACCTTGTCGCCGATCTTGTGCCGCTTGGCGTTGCTGCCGACCGCGACCACTTCGCCTGCGATTTCGAGGCCGGGCAGGTCGCTGGCGCCGGGCGGCGGCGGATAGGCGCCGGAGCGCTGCGCCACGTCGGGCCGGTTGACGCCGGCAGCCATCACCTTGACCAGGATCTCGTCGGGGCCGGGCTGCGGAAGGCTGCGTTGTTCCGGCACCAGCACCTCCGGTCCGCCGGGCTTGGAGATGGCGACCACGGTCATTTGCGCGGGCAGCTTGTCCATGATGTGTCCTTGAGCAAAGGTGCGGGAGGAAACGAGGCCATTGCTTAGCCAGCGGGGTTCACGCTGGCAACCGCCTCGGCCGGGTGCTCTTGGTAACGTGTCCTGGGAACGCAGGAGGAACGAGAATGGCGACGGAAGACGACGACCGCCCGCGCAAGAAGATCACGCATGAAATCGGACAGGATCTCTCACTCTTGTCAGTGGAGGAGCTGACCGAGCGCGTCGCCCTGCTCAAGACTGAGATCGCAAGGCTGGAAGAAGCCGCCACCAAGAAACGCGCTTCGCGCGATGCGGCGAACAGTTTTTTCAAGTCGTAGGACGCGCGCCTGTCCTCGCGTGTCCCGGGCGCGCTGCGGCGCGTAAGCGCTGCCGCGCAGAACCGGGACCCACGTCTCTCCGAATTCCTCAGCCAAGGAACTGGGCCCCGGCTCGGCAGCGCGGCACTTCGTGCCGCACTGCGTTCGGGGCACGATGGTGGCTCGGCCTCTGGCCGACATGGCTAACGAACCCTCAAAAAATTCGCTCGTTTACGGTCGATTAAGCTTTCGGGTTTATGACTGGAACTGTCCTCGTTTGGACACCGAGTGGCTCCTGTCCACTCTGTTTGACGCCTCCCTGTTATCAACTTTCAAAGCCGCCGGTCTCCGGCGGCTCTTTTTTTGCGTCTATTCCCGGTTGAATTCCCGGGAATGACCCGCGGAAACCATATCCGCGCTTGTCACTGGACTCCGCGTCTCGCCCGCGCAATGATTTGTTCATCATAAGCCGGCGCCAAAGCCGGATAGGTAAACAGTTGCGTAAGGGGCGTTAACCATGGAACGTTTGCAAGCCGACGGCGCTCTCGTTCAGCTCAGCGAGCGATTCACCAATTCTGCGGCGTTCGGCGTCCTGTTCCGCGAGGGCATGGATCTGGTCGAAGAGACCGCGGCCTATCTCGACGGCGCCGGCCGCACCGAGGCCAAGGCGCTCGACCGGGCCGTCAGCCTCACCTACGCGACCGAGAGCATGCGCCTCACCACCCGCCTGATGCAGCTCGCCTCGTGGCTGCTGCTGCACCGCGCGGTGAAGGAAGGCGAGATGACGCTGATCCAGGCCAACCGCGAGAAGACCAAGGTCAAGCTCAGCGCCGCCGATCCCGGCCCCGGCGACACCATCGAGAAGCTGCCCTCGCAGCTCCAGGACCTGATCCACCGCTCGATGAGCCTGCAGACCCGCGTCCGCCGCCTCGACACCACCATCCACACCCCGCCGGCCGAGCACGTCGCGATCGGCAATCCGCTGGTGCCGCACCTCAACGCGCTGAAGGCGGCGTTCGAGCGGTAAGCCACGGTGCAGTAGGGTGGGCAAAGGCGCGCAGCGCCGTGCCCACCATCTCTCTCCAGGACCGCGATAAAGAATTGGTGGGCACGCTTCGCTTTGCCCACCCTACGAATTCTCGGTTTTAGTCGAGAGCGCAAAACAAAAACGCCCCCGGTCTGCCGGGGGCGTTTTTCGTTGCGGCCGAAACGGCCGGATCAATCCTTCTTGAGGAAGCCCGAGAACTTCTTCTGGAAGCGCGAGACGCGGCCGCCGCGGTCCATCAGCTGGGCGTTGCCGCCGGTCCAGGCCGGGTGCGACTTCGGGTCGATGTCGAGGTTCAGCGTGTCGCCTTCCTTGCCCCAGGTCGAGCGGGTCAGGTACTCGGTTCCGTCGGTCATCACGACCTTAATCGTATGATAATCCGGATGAATTTCGGCTTTCATGGCAATTCCTAGGGCGCCCGGCGCCTCGCTTGAGTGGCTATCGAATGACGGATTTGGCCGGGTCTATACCCCACGGGCCCCTTTAAAACAAGCCATTGTGGCGACAGGAGAACCGGGGCGCCCCCTAAGGGACATCCCGGATTTGCCACTCCCCCGGCAGCGGCCTATGTGGAGTTAACTCCTCTCCTTGGGTCGGATCTCATGAGCGCTGTGGAACGGCTTGACGATCAGTATCGCGACGAGGGCCAGAGCGTGCCCGCCGAGGCCCCGTCGATCGAGGCCGAGCTGATCGAGCAGCCCGCCAAGGGCCGCGCGAAGCTGCGGCCGCTGGTGGCGCTGGCGCCCTATGTGAGCCGCTATCGCGGCCGCGCCGCGCTGGCCTTCGTCGCGCTGACGGTCGCCGCGCTGACCACGCTGCTGGTGCCGGTCGCGGTGCGCCGAATGATCGATTTCGGACTGACGCCCGAGGGTATCGAGCTGATCAACAGCTACTTCTCGGTGATGATCGCGGTGGTCGCCGTGCTCGCGCTCGCCAGCGCCGCGCGCTACTACCTCGTGATGACGATCGGTGAGCGCATCGTCGCCGACCTCAGGCGCGACGTGTTCGGTCATCTGCTCTCCCTCTCGCCCGCCTTCTTCGATTCCGCACGCAGCGGCGAGCTGATCTCGCGCCTCACCGCCGACACCACCCAGATCAAATCCGCCGTCGGCGCCTCCGTGTCGATCGCGCTGCGCAATCTGATGATGTTCTTCGGTGCCGCCGCGATGATGGTGATCACCAGCCCTAAGCTGTCGGGCTTCGTGCTGCTGGCCATACCTCTGATCGTGCTGCCGCTGGTCGCCTTCGGGCGCTGGGTGCGGCGTCTGTCGCGCAATGCGCAGGACACGCTCGCCGAGGCCTCCGCCTATGCCGGCGAGCTGGTCGGCGCGATCCGCACCGTGCAGGCCTATACCAGCGAGAACTTCGCCGAGAAGCGTTTCGGCGGCGAGGTCGAGCAGGCCTACGAGGCGGCGCGCACGTCCACGCAGGCGCGCGCGGTGCTCACCGCCATCATCATCTTCATCGTGTTCGCAAGCGTGGTCGCGATCCTCTGGATCGGCTCGCATGACGTGCTGACCGGCGCCATCTCGCCGGGCCGGCTCGGCCAGTTCGTGCTCTATGCGGCGTTCGCCGCGGCCGGCCTCGGCCAGCTCAGCGAGGTCTGGGGCGAGGTTTCGGCCGCCTCGGGCGCAGCCGAGCGCCTGTTCGAGATCCTGCATGTGCAGCCCGACATCAAGGCGCCCGCCTCTCCGCGCGCGCTGCCGGTGCCGCCGCGCGGCGAGGTCGGCTTCGACCGGGTCAGCTTCGCCTATCCGGCGCGGCGCGATGTCAACGTGCTCGACGCGGTCTCGTTCACCGTGCGCCCCGGCGAGAAGGTCGCGATCGTCGGCCCGTCCGGCGCCGGCAAGAGCACCATCTTCCATCTGCTGCTCCGCTTCTACGATCCGCGCAGCGGAGCGATCTCGCTCGACGGCGTGCCGGTCAAATCCGCCGATCCCCGCGATTTCCGTTCCCGCATCGCGCTGGTGCCGCAGGAATCCAACGTATTCGCCGCGAGCGCCCGCGAGAACATCCGCTTCGGCCGGCCTGATGCGACCGATGCCGAGGTCGAGCGCGCCGCCGAGCTCGCGCACGCCGCCGAGTTCATCCGCCGCCTGCCCGAAGGTTTCGACACGTCGCTCGGCGAGCGCGGCGTGACGTTGTCTGGCGGCCAGCGCCAGCGCATCGCGATTGCCCGCGCCATCCTGCGCGATGCGCCGCTGCTGTTGCTCGATGAAGCGACCTCCGCGCTCGACGCCGAGAGCGAGACGCTGGTGCAGACCGCGCTCGAAGAACTGATGCGCCACCGCACCACGCTGGTGATCGCGCACCGCCTCGCAACCGTCCTGTCCTGCGACCGCATCCTGGTGATGGACCAGGGCCGCATCGTCGAGCAGGGCACGCATGCCGAGCTCGTGGCCGCGAACGGGCTCTATGCCAGGCTCGCGAGGTTGCAGTTCGAGGGCGCGTGAGACGCTAGCGCGGCGTGAGGCTCTGCGATCGTCACCACAACCACGGTGTCATTCCCCGCGCAGGCGGGGAATCCAGTACTCCGAGACACCGGTGAAATGCGGAAAGGCCGCGGAATACTGGATGCCCCGCCTGCGCGGGGCATGACGGCGGAGTGTTAGGAGAATTCCCTCGATTACCGGCACTTCGGCGAGAGCGCCGGCACGTTCGGCCACGCCCAGTTCTTCCAGCTGCCGTCCTCACCGACGCAGGCTGATGGCGCAGGGCCGTTCGTTGGAATAGGCGCACTTGTAGTCTCGAGCGATGCGAAGCGCTGGTCGACATAGGTCGTCGACAGATAGCCGGCGACGATCACGCCCAGCATCACCGAGGCCCCCTTGGCGAGCTCGCTCAGCTTCATCGATCGTCTCCATCCGCTTGTCATCGCTGAGACAACGAATAACCGGCGCCGCGGGATCCCTGCGTGACAGGCGTCACGCCCGCCAAGTCATCTTCAGCACCGGCCGGCCCGAGGTCGGGTTCACATCGTCGCCGGCATGGGCAAAGCCGTTGCGCTCGTAGAAGCGGATGGCGCGGGCATTGTCCTTGTTGACGAGCAGCGTGACGCCTGATGGCGATAGCCGCTTGGCCTCGTCCACCAGCAGCCGCGCCGCATCCGAGCCCCAGTGATCCGGATCGACCACGAGCTGGTCGAGATAACCTTCGCGATCGATGGTGACGAAGCCGGTCAGCGCACCGTCCTGCTCGGCGACGACGATCGAGGCGTTCGGCACCAGATCCTTGCGCCAACGCTCGCGCCACCAGTCCAGCCGCGCGGCGAAGTCGATCTGCGGATAGGCCTGCTGCCAGGTGCGATGCCAGAGATCGATCGAGGCCGCTTCGTCGGAGGCCGCGTAGGGGCGGAGGTGGAGGGCGCTCACTACCGCTCCGTCAGCTTCAGCTCGATGCGCCGGTTGCGCTTGTAGGCCTCTTCCGTGTTGGCGGTGTCGAGCGGCTGGAATTCGCCGAAGCCGGCGGCGACGAGGCGCTGGGCAGGCACGCCGAGCGAGATCAGGTATTGCACCACCGAGATGGCGCGGGCTGCGGACAGGTCCCAGTTGGACTTGAAGTTCGCACCGCTCACCGGTCGCACGTCGGTGTGGCCGTCGACACGCAGCACCCAGGCGATCTCGTTCGGGATCTTCTTGTCGAGCTCGATCAGCGCGGTCGCCAGCGTGTCGAGTTCGGCGCGGCCTTCGGGCAGCAGCGTCGCCTGGCCGGTGTCGAAGAACACTTCGGACTGGAACACGAAGCGGTCGCCGACGATGCGGATGTCGGGGCGGTTGCCGAGGATGGCGCGCAGGCGGCCGAAGAACTCCGAGCGGTAGCGTGACAATTCCTGCACGCGCTGCGCCAGGGCTACGTTCAGGCGAGACCCCAGATCGGCGATCCGGTTCTGCGATTCCTTGTCGCGCTTCTCGGATGCGTCGAGCGCCTCTTCCAGCGCCGCCAATTGCCGCCGGAGCGCGCTGATCTGCTGGTTCAGCACCTCGATCTGCGCCAGCGCCCGCGCCGAGACCGCTTTCTCCGAGTCCAGCGCCTTGCCGAGCTCGGAGGTCTTGCCCTGCGCGTCATTGCCGGCGGCGGCGAGCCCGTCATAGAGGCCCTTGATGCGATCGCGCTCGGTTTCGGCCGAGGCAAGGCCGGCCTTGAGTTGCGAGACCTGGTCGTCGAGCGTGAGCTTGCCGAGCTTCTCCAGCGACAAGAGCTCGTTGAGCTGCGCGATCTTGGCGTTGAGCAGCTCCAGCGCCTTGTCCTTGCCGGTCACCTCCTGCGACAGGAAGAACTGCACCACCAGGAACACCGACAGCAGGAACACGATCGACAGCACCAGCGTCGACAGTGCGTCGACGAAGCCGGGCCAGTAGTTGAAGGCGCCTTCGCTGCGGCGTCCGCGCGCTAGAGCCATGTCGCTAACCCTTCTCCGGCTGGCGCGCGAGCCGCTCCAGCAGGCGCCGGATCTCGCGGTTCTGCTCGCCCTGGCCGTCGGCCCATTCGCGGATCATCTGCTGCTCGGTCCGCATGTGCGAGACCAGCGCCTGGATGGCTTCGGCAAGGCTCGCCATCGCCGCGGTGGTGCCGCGGCTGGCGCTGCCCTCCTCGAGCACGGAGCGCAGCCGCTCGACCACGGCCTGAAGCTCGCCGCTGGCAACGCCGCCGCCGACGGCTGCGACGGAAACCTCACCGCTGCCGTATTCGCGCACGGTGGTGGCGAGCCAGTCCTCGAGGTCGGTGTAGAAGCGGTTCTGGGCCTGGCTCGATTGCAAATCGAGGAAGCCGAGGATCAGCGAGCCGGCAAGGCCGAACAGCGAGCTGGAGAACGAGATGCCCATGCCGCCGAGCGGGGCCGCGAGGCCCTCCTTCAGCGTGTCGAACAGGGCGCCGGAATCGCCGCCGACCTTGAGCCCGTCGATGACCTTGCCGACCGAACCGACGGTCTCGATCAGGCCCCAGAAGGTGCCGAGCAGGCCGAGGAAGACGAGTAGCCCGGTCATGTAGCGCGAGATGTCGCGGGCTTCATCGAGGCGGGTTGCGATCGAATCGAGCAGGTGCCGCATCGTCGTCTGCGTGATCGACATCCGCCCCGAGCGCTCGCCGCCGAGGATCGCCGCCATCGGCGCCAGCAGCTTCGGGTGCCGGGCCGGCGCCAGGCCCGGATCGGCGATGCGGAAATTGTTGACCCAGGACACTTCAGGGTAGAGCCGGATGACCTGGCGGAAGGCCAGCACGATGCCGATGAACAGCACCGCCCCGATCAGGGCGTTGAGCCCGGGATTGGCGAAGAAGGCCTGGATGATCTGCTTGTAGAGCACCACGCCGACCAGTGTGCAGAGCACCAGGAAGACCAGCATCCGCACCAGGAAGACGCTGGGTGAGGAGAGTTTTGTGTAGTCGATGTCGAGGGTGGAGCGGGGCGAAGTGCCTGGCGGCATGGCCGGTATCATCCATTACGAAGCTTGCTTGCGGTGCGCACTATGGCACAGCGCCAGCCCAAAAAAAGCGCCGGATGCGCCGATTTCGGGGAGGGGCGGGGAACTCAATGCGCAAACCGCGCTTTGATAGGAGGTAATTTGCAAAACTCAGGCATTCCGCAGGCCGCAGGTCCTGTGGCTGCCCCGGCTGTCGCCGGCATCTGCGCGTTCTCCCCTCGCTGCCCACGAGACCTGACCCAAGGGAGTGGTCGCATGAGTGTCGTTTCCGCGATCATCGGGACTGCCGAACGCGTGCCGTTGCCGGACGTGGTGATCCGCGCCGCAATCCAGCGCCTGTGCTCCCGCACCGCAACCCGGCTCGCCGCGCATGATGCCGCCGATGACGCCGCCTTCGCCGGGCGGATGATGCTGCGGCCGATCGCCGAGGACGCGGATGCGGCCGACGGCCGGCATGACGAGATGCCGGCCTCCTTCTTCGCAGAGGTGCTCGGCCCCAACCGCAAATTTTCGTCCTGCTTCTACAAGACCGGCGCGACCACCTTGCAGGAGGCCGGGGAAGAGGCGCTGCGCCAGACCGTCGGGCATGCCGGCCTCGCCGACGGCCAGACCATCCTCGAGCTCGGCTGCGGCTGGGGCTCGCTGTCGCTGTGGACGGCGCGGCAGTTTCCGCACGCGAAGATCACGGCGGTGTCGAACTCGCAGGCCCAGCGCGCCCATGTCGAGGAGCAGGCGCGGCTGCGCGGGCTGTTGAACGTGCGCGTGGTCACCGCTGACATGAACGTGTTCGCGCCCGAGGGCCAGTTCGACCGCATCGTCTCGGTCGAGACGTTCGAGCAGATGATGAACTGGCGCAAGCTGATGACGCGCCTGCGGTCGTGGCTCGCGCCGGAGGGGCGCTTCTTCATGCACATCGTCGCCCATCGCTCCGGCTCCCATCTGTTCGACCGGGCCAATCGCGAGGACTGGATCGCGCAGCACATCTTCACGGGCGGGCTGATGCCGAGCCATCACCTCATCAGGCAATTCGACGACATCTTCGCGGTCGAGAGGGAATGGCGCTGGAGCGGCACGCATTATCAGCGCACCGCCAATGACTGGCTTGCCAATTTCGACGCCCATCGCGAGACCATCGAGGCCGCCTTCCGCAGGGTCCATGGCGACGAGACCTCTCTGTGGATGCGGCGCTGGCGGTGGTTCCTGCTCGCGACATCGGGCCTGTTCGGCTATGCCGACGGAACCGAATGGGGCGTCAGCCACTACCGGATGAAAGCCGCGGAATGATTTGCGATGTTCTGTCGCAGCTAGTCGCGATGGAACCCGACTCACAATCCGGTGAGTCGCAAAAAGCCCCCAGAACTCAGCATCATAAGCCGTGTGACATTGAGCCGCCCGCGCGATGCGTTGCATCGCAGCAGGTGCATTCTATTTTAACGGCATCAGCCGCGAGACGTCGCCCAGAACGGGCTTCGCGTCGCGTGACCAGTTTCAACAATATCGGGGCACTTACCTTCATGTCAGGACTTCGCGCGCGATCGGCATGCGTTGCAATGATGCTCGCGGCCTTTACGCCGCTGTTGGCGGGCTGCAATGAATCCAGCTCCGCCGTCTCCGCGGCCCAGCCCGCCGATCCTGACGTCAGCATCGTCATCGTCAAGCCGCAGCCGCGCGCCGTGGTGCGCGAGCTGCCGGGCCGCATCGCGCCGACGCGCGTCTCCGACGTGCGGCCGCGCATCTCCGGCATCGTGGTCGAGCGCCTGTTCCGCCAGGGCAGCGAGGTGAAGGCCGGCGATCCGCTCTACCGCATCGATCCGCGTCCGTTCGAGGTCGAGGTGATGGCCAACGAGGCGGCGCTTGCCAAGTCCGAGGCCGCGCTGATGCAGGCGAAACAGCAGGCGCACCGTATCGCCACGCTGACCAGCCAGCGCGCCGCGCCCGAGGCCGAGAACGAGAAAGCTGTGGCGGCCGAGCGCCAGGCCCATGCCGAAGTCGAGGGCCGCAAGGCCGAACTCGCGCGCGCAAAACTCAATCTCGACTATGCCACCGTGCGTGCGCCGATCGACGGCGTCGTCGGTGCGGCCCTCGTCAGCGAGGGCGCGCTCGCGGTGCAGAACGAGACCAATCTTGCCACCATCCAGCAGCTTGATCCGATCTATGCCGACTTCACCCAGTCGGTGACCGAGCTCAACCAGCTCCGCCGTGCCTTCGAGACCGGCGACCTCGAGCGCATCGCGGCCGACGCCGCCAAGGTGCGCCTCGTGCTCGACGACAACACCCTTTATTCGCTCGACGGCAAGCTGTTGTTCTCCGATGCCAAGGTCGACGCCCACACCGGCCAGGTGACCTTGCGCGGCGAATTCCCCAATCCCAAGCGCGAGCTGCTGCCGGGCATGTATGTCCGCGTCCGCATCGACCAGGGTCTCGATTCCGACGCGATCGCGGTGCCGCAGCAGGCGATCCAGCGCAATGGCGGCGGCGGCAGCGAGGTGTTCGTCGTCAAGGACGACAACCACATCGCGGTGCAGCCGGTGCGCACCGGCTCGGTGCAGGACGGCGTCTGGTTCGTCACCGACGGCCTCAAGGCCGGCGACAAGGTCGTGGTCGAAGGCTTCCAGAAGTTCGCCGCCGGCGACAAGGTCAAGCCGCAATCCTGGTCGGAGGCGGACGCGACTGCCGACAACCGGCACGCCCAGAAGCTCACGCGGTAAACCACCATGGCGAGCTTCTTCATCGACAGGCCGATCTTCGCCTGGGTGGTCGCGCTGTTCATCTGTCTGGTCGGCGCGATCGCGATCCCGCTGCTGCCGATCGCGCAATATCCGATCATCGCGCCGCCCTCGATCTCGATCTCGACCAGCTATCCCGGCGCCTCGCCGGAAAACCTCTACAACAGCGTCACCCGGCTGATCGAGGAGGAGCTCAACGGCGCGTCCGGCATCCTCAATTTCGAATCGACCAGCGACTCGCTCGGCCAGGTCGAGATCATCGCCAACTTCCAGCCGGGTACCGATACCAGCGCGGCTTCGGTCGAGGTGCAGAACCGCATCAAGCGCGTCGAAGCGCGCTTGCCGCGCGCGGTGATCCAGCAGGGCATCCTGATCGAGGAAGCCTCCAGCGCGGTGCTGCAGATCATCACGCTGAACTCGACCGACGGCAGCCTCGATGAGGTCGGCCTCGGCGACTTCATGATTCGCAACGTGCTCGGCGAAATCCGCCGCATCCCCGGCGTCGGCCGCGCCACGCTCTATTCGACCGAACGCTCGCTGCGCGTCTGGGTCGATCCGGCAAAGCTCGTCGGCTATGGACTGACCGCCGACGACGTCAACAAGGCGATCGCCGCGCAGAACGCCCAGGTCGCCTCCGGCAGCATCGGCGCCGAGCCGTCGACCTCGAGCCAGCGCACCTCGGCACTGGTGCTGGTCAAGGGCCAGCTCTCCTCGCCGGACGAATTCGGCGCCATCATCCTGCGCGCCAATGCCGACGGCTCGACCGTGCGCCTGCGCGACGTCGCGCGCATCGAGGTCGGCGGCCTCAGCTACCAGTTCAACACGCGCCTCGACGGCAAGCCGACCGCCGGTCTCTCCGTGCTGATGTCGCCGACCGGCAATGCGCTGGCGACCGCGAGCGCGGTCCAGGAGAAGATGAAGGAGCTGTCGCGCTTCTTCCCGGCCAACATCTCCTACGAGATCCCCTACAACATCACGCCGGTGGTCGAAGCCTCGATCAAGAAGGTGCTGATGACGCTGGTCGAGGCCGTGGTGCTGGTGTTCGTGGTGATGTTCCTGTTTCTGCAGAACATCCGCTACACCATCATCCCGACCATCGTGGTGCCGGTGGCGCTGCTGGGGGCCTGTACGACGCTCTTGCTTGCCGGCTATTCCATCAACATGCTTTCGATGTTCGGCATGGTGCTCGCAGTCGGCATCCTCGTCGACGACGCCATCGTCGTGGTCGAGAACGTCGAGCGCATCATGGCCGAGGAAGGCCTGTCGCCGAAGGAAGCGACGCGCAAGGCGATGTCGCAGATCACCAGCGCCATCATCGGCATCACGCTGGTGCTGATGGCCGTGTTCGTGCCGATGGCGTTTTTCCCGGGCTCGGTCGGCATCATCTACCGCCAGTTCTCGGTGACCATGGTCGCCGCGATCGGCTTCTCCGCGTTCCTGGCGCTGTCACTGACGCCGGCGCTGTGCGCGACCCTGCTCAAGCCCGTTACCGCCGGCCACGGCCATGCGAAGAAGGGCGTGTTCGGCTGGTTCAACCGCATGCTCGAAGGCGGCAAGGAGCGCTATTCCCGCACCGTCGGCTTCTCGCTGAAGCGCACCGGCCGCCTGATGCTGGTCTATGTCGCACTTCTCGTTGGCCTGTCCTGGGCCTTCGTCAGCCTGCCCGGCGGCTTCCTGCCAGTCGACGACCAGGGTTTCGTCACCACCGACGTGCAGACGCCGTCGGACTCGTCCTACGGCCGCACCGAGGCCGTGATCGAGAAGGTGGAGAAATATCTGGCGCAGCGGCCCGGTGTCGACAACGTCACCTTCCTCACCGGCTTCAGCTTCTCCGGCCAGGGCATGAACACCGCACAGGCCTTCATCACGCTGAAGGACTGGTCGGAACGCGGGCCGAAGGATTCGGCCGCCGCGATCGTTGCCGACATCAACCGCGATCTGGGGGCGTCGATCCGCGACGCCAAGATTTCAGCGCTGCAGCCGCCGCCGATCGACAATCTCGGCAACTCCTCGGGCTTCTCGTTCCGTCTCCAGGACCGCGGCCAGAAAGGCTATCCGGCCTTGATGCGCGCCGCGGACCAGCTGATCGCGGAGGCCAATGCCAGCTCCGTGCTTCAGAAGGTCTATATCGAAGGCCTGCCCGAGGCGGGTGTGGTCAATCTCGTGATCGACCGCGAGAAGGCCGGCGCCTTCGGCGTCACCTTCGAGGACATCAACAACACGATCTCGACCAATCTCGGCTCGAACTACATCAACGACTTCCCGAACCGCGGTCGCATGCAGCGCGTCGTGGTGCAGGCCGACGCCCGCGACCGCATGCGGACCGAGGACATCCTCAACTACAACGTCAAGAACAGCCGCGGCCAGCTCGTGCCGTTCTCCTCCTTCGCGACGGTGGAATGGGCGCGCGGTCCGACGCAGATCGCCGGCTTCAACTACTATCCGGCGGTGCGCATCTCCGGTGAGGCGAAACCCGGCTTCACCTCGGGCGATGCCATCGCGGAGATGGAGCGGCTTGCCGGCAAGCTGCCGCGCGGCTTCGGCTATGAATGGACCGGCCAGTCGCTCCAGGAAAAACTGTCGGGCTCGCAGGCGCCGTTCCTGCTCGCCCTCTCGGTGTTCGTGGTGTTCCTGTGTCTCGCCGCGCTCTACGAGAGCTGGACCATTCCGCTCGCGGTGCTGCTCACCGTGCCGCTCGGCGTCGTCGGCGCCGTGGTCGCGGCGATGCTGCGCGGCCTGCCCAACGACGTCTATTTCACCGTCGGCCTGATCACCATCATTGGCCTCGCCGCCAAGGACGCGATCCTGATCATCGAGTTCGCCAAGGATCTGCGGAAAGAGGGCAAGCCACTGGTGGAAGCCACCATCGAAGCCTGCCGCCTGCGCTTCCGCCCGATCCTGATGACGGGCCTCGCCTTCATCTGCGGCGTGCTCCCCATGGCCATCGCCCACGGCGCCGGCGGCGCCAGCCAGCAATCGCTCGGCACCGTCGTGATGGGCGGCATGATCGCGGTGGTGATTTTGGCGCTCTTGATGGTGCCGGTTTTCTTCGTCTCGGTGCAGCGCGTGCTGGCGGGAGATCGGGAGAAGGTGGCGAGGGACGGCGAGGCGTATGGGCCGCCGGCGCCGGTCAAGCCGTAAGGCAAGCTGTCATGCCCCGCGAATCAGGGCGCGTGTCAGGTCCGTTATACCCCTGTAGTGGCGGCAACCAGCGTTGGAGCTTTCCCGTGTAATGCGGGCCTACCGCGGGTTTGCTTACAGGCCGGACGCCTCGACTCTTTATGCCCCCAAGCGTACCGGCAGCGCAGTCAGAGCACGAATACCGACGCGCTTGTGCCATTGAACGCCCACCTTGGGATCGAGCCGTATGCGGGGAAAGCGCAAGAGCAGGCGTTCGAATCCGATGGCGGCCTCCGCCCGGGCGAGTTGAAAGCCCAGGCAGAAATGCACCCCTGTGCCGAACGAGAGATGCGGATTCGGGTGGCGCGCGATGTCAAATGCGTGCGGACGCTCAAATTTCGCGGGGTCGCAGTTCGCCGCAGCCAGAAGCGCGGCGAACATGTCTCCTCGCCGGAACGTTCGGCCCATCCATTCCATGTCGCGCGTGAGGAAACGCGGCTTGGTCATTTGAACCGGCGATACATGGCGAAGGCATTCTTCAACGCAGCCGGGCATGAGCCCTGGATCGCTGCGCAGCCGATGCAGCTGATCTTCGCGTGAAAGTAATTCCAGAAGGCCGCCTGCAATGAGGTGGGTCGTCGTTTCCTGCCCTGCTCCAAACAGGAGGAAGATCATCGACACAAGCTCGTCTTCGCTGAGCGTCTGCCCGTCAACTTGCACGTCGCGGAGCGCGGCGATCAAGCCCTCGGGCTGCGCGCCGCCGCCAGGTCTTGAAGCGCGCCGAAGGTATCGGACGACGCGGATCACCCCGGGAATGGCGCGGATGACGGCGACAATATTGGCCGTGTCTTTCAGCCCGCCGAGCCAGTCCTTGAAGCGATCATGGTCCTTCTCGGGAAGCCCGAGCATGGCACAAATGACCGAAAGCGGCAGGTCACGGCAATATTCGACCATAAGGTCAGCGTCAGACCGTCCTTCCAGCCTGTCGAGCAACCGATCCGCAGTTTGAGTGATCAAGGGTCTCAGAATCGCAATCGAGCGTCGCTGGAATGCGCGATCGACAAGGCCTCGCAATCGGCGGTGCTCGGGGTCATCATGGCCAAGCATGTTCAACGCCAGGAGACCGATGGTTCTTGGCAAGAATCTCAAGATCCGTTCTTGAGTTCTGCTTCCTGCGTTGGCCGGATCGCGTGCAAAATACTCATGGCTCTTCAATAATTCCGCACAAGCGTCGAATGTCACAGTGAGCCAAATGCGCCCAACGATCGGCAGCTTTATCGACACCACGGGCCCTTCTGTCCGCATGCGATCGAGCACAGGATGCGGATTTGCGTGGAAGCTCGATGAAATGATGTCGAACGTCCGCTTGTCGAACATGCCAAGCCTCATTGTTGTCGTCCCAAGCCTGGTGATGTGGTTTTCAGCGCCTGCGTCGAACGTAGATCGCGCCCCAACCGAGACCGAGTATGGCGGCGCCAATCGAACCCGAAAGCACGCCCAGTTTCGCTGCGGTCAATAACTCTTCATCGGAGAATGCAAGCATTGCGATGAAGATAGACATGGTAAAGCCGATCCCGGCCAGCAGGCCGACAAGGCAGACGCCGCCCCACGAAACGTCGGGCGCAAGCCGGCAACAGCCGAGCCGTACCGCGATCCAGGTTGCGCCGATAATGCCAAGCGGCTTCCCGGCAACCAGCGCAACAGCGGTGCCCAGCATCACGACATGGGCGGAGGCGGAGAGATCGGCGCCCGTCAAGCTGACACCGGCGTTCGCCAGCGCGAAGATGGGCATGATGCCGTAAGCCACCCACGGGTGCATCGCCATCTGAACCCGCGATACCGGCGGCAATATCTCGCGATGGGCCACGCGAAGGTCGCGCAAGGGCCGCTGCAGCCGGCGCGAATCCTTCATGTCGACCGCGTCGTCGCTCCGCAACTGCTTGAGCACGCGCGAGACTGCTTCCAACGGGGGTTCCCGCATGGGCAACGGCCGCACCGGGGTCATCAGGCCGAGCACCACGCCCGCAAGGGTTGGATGGATGCCGGCCATCAGGAATCCGATCCAGACTAGCGAACCCGGCAGCACGTAGGCGGGGGCCGCGCCGATCCCGATCCGCTGGAAGGCTAAAGCCGCGAGAATACCAATCGACGCGATCGCAAAGCCGCTGAACTGAAGACCGCCCGTATAGAATAAGGCAATGATCAGCACCGCGATGATATCGTCGATGATCGCCAGCGTGAGCAGGAAGACGCGCACATTGACCGGAATCGATCGTCCTAGAAGTGCGAGTATGCCAACGGCAAAGGCGATGTCGGTCGCCGTTGGCACGGCCCAGCCATGGCTTCGAACCGGATCGCCGTTGAAGCCCAGGTAAATGAGCCCGGGAACGATGACGCCGCCGCCCGCTGCGATCAGCGGCAGAAGGGCCTGGTCTAGCTTGCCCAGCGCACCCTCATGGATATCGCGCCGGATCTCCATGCCGACAACGAGGAAGAATACCGTCATCAGCGCGTCGTTGACCCAGAAATGTAGCGATCTGGACAAGACGAACTCACCGAGTCCGATTGTGAGCGGCAGGTTCCAGAAGGAATGGTAGTTGTGGGCAAACGGAGAGTTGGCCCAGATCAGCGCAGCCGCGGCGGCAAGAAGAAGCACGCCGCCGCTGACGGCCTCGACATGTAGGAAGCGTTGCAGCGTAGTAAGGGCCTGCTCGGCAAGGCGTTGAGCCCGGGGCAGGCCTTCGAATGAAGGTCGGTCGTTCATCGGCGCACGCTCTCTGCGTGGCGGCCCGACCATCGCTTGACCTGTCGCTGCTGCGCGCAGCGAACACCCGTGGTGTTGTTCTACACGGCTATGATGTGGAGGCAAACCTTATTCGACGGCGAATTCGTGCGGCCAACGTCGCATGGGTTCCGAGGGAACGATAGGGACTTAGCTGCCAGCCTTTATGAAATTCCTATATCGCCGGCCATCTCACATCATCGATTCTATATGCCAACGGACCAATCTTTCCCGTGGCCGCAGGTCGCAGCTGAAACGGATACCGAGATTGAGTTAGGCGCGCCCAGGTCGTCATTCACGGACGGAACTCCCGTTTCGGCGCTTGGTCGTCAAGAAAGACCATATGTTTGGTTATGCTCTCAGGCGTCCTCCTGACGGTCGGTATCGCTCAACGTGTTGATCGTCATTGCCGCCGGCCATAGCAGTGATGACGTCCCAATGCATCGCAAGCTTAAGCGCCAAATGGGGAGTCGGAGCATGACTGATATTGGATCGAAGCTGCAGCCGGAGATCATTGAGGAGACCAATGCCGATCCCTTGGCGCCGGGATGGGTGCGCTATCTGGCTTCGATTGCGCTGACCGCGGCCGCGACTGTCGTGGCCATCGCGGTCGACAGCAAGGTGACCATCCCTAACATTTCCCTGATATTTGTAATTCCGGTGATCGTCGCGGGCGTTAGCCTTGGCTTGGGTCCGTCACTCTGCTCGGCGATAGTTGGCGCTCTGGCCTTCAATTATTTTCTTACCGAACCTCGCTACTCGCTGACCGTCGACGACCCGGCGAACGTTTGGGCAATCGGGCTGCTGTTTGTGATCGGTCTCATAACGAGTGGTGTCGCGTTTACTTCGGGCCGGCGGGCGGCCGAAGCGGCGCAGTTGAGGCAGCAGGCGACCGTCTTGCAAGGCTACAGCCGGGACGTCGTTGTGGCCGATAGCGTGGATGCGATCCTTTCAATCACGTCCCAGACTCTCGCAGCGCTCTACCGGGTTCCCGCGGTCGCAATGCTTGTGAGGCAGGGCAGCGTCGTTTCCATCAAGCGAGTTGGCAACTTGGCCCCCAAGGAGGCCGAACTGGAAGCGGCGCTCTCGTGCCTGGAGACTGGATCCGTCGCGCCCAGCGGGGTCTATCCGAATCTCGCCTCTCGGTTTGATTTTTGGCCTGTGCAGACGGATAAAGGCCAAAGTGCCGTCATTGGACTTGCCTTTGACCGGGACGAACGTCCTTCACCGCCGCATACGTCCGTCAACATCGTAGCCACTGTGTTGGCGTTGGTACTCGAGCGCCAGTGTTCAACCTGATCCTCTCGGCTCGCCACAGGCACGGAGTCCGCCGCGCAGCCGAACTGTTGTAATCCGTTGTTACAAATCCTTGTTAGAGACGGTGCCAAGACGCAGAAGCTCGAGCGCCGGACGACACGATGATGATGACAGGCGATCTATGGGCGTTAGCCGCGGCAATGTTGCTGGCAGTTGTTCAGCTTACGCTATCCAGTGTGCTGACACTCCGGCAGCAAGGAGGTGCTTGGGTCGTAGGACCTCGGGACGAACCGCGCGAGGTTACAGGTGTTAGTGGGCGCTTTGTTCGGGCGCACCGTAACCTGCTTGAGATATTTCCGCAGTTCGTCGCCGCGTTGTTTCTGGCACATGCGGCTAACGCCGTCGGCTCGCTATCGACAATCGGGGCTTGGGTGTTCGTCGTTGCCCGACTGCTTTACGTTCCCGCCTATGCCTTCGCTCCTCCGGGTGTACGGCCAATCTGTTGGCTCGCTGCACAGGTTGGAATTTTCATGATCGTGGCCGATTTGTTTGTCTGATGCGTCGGTCCCGGACTCTCGACGTTTATCGGAAATTCGGGCAGGGTCTTGCCGCCAATTCCGCTTCAGTCCTTATCTCACCGTAGCCGGGTGACCGATATTTCAAAGAAGTTAGAGCGCGGACTCATACGCGCGGAGCCACAGCCTGATTGACGCAAGCTGCGCGAACGCAGCATCGTAGGCCGCCAGCTTATCGTAGCGGGTCACAACCCGACGGCATCGATTGATTCAGTTGAAGAAACACTCGATCCGGTTGCGATGGCAACGGAGTGTGAAACGCGCGCCTTCGCCTTACGCAGGCTTCCGCAAAATCTTCACCAGCTCCCCGTGCACGTACTCATTCCCGCACACGACATTGCCCGTCACCAGCGCATCGCCGGGCGTCTCGGTGTCGCTCACGGTGCCACCGGCTTCGCGCACCATCAGCATGCCGGCGGCGATGTCCCAGGATTGCAAATTGCGCTCCCAGTAGCCGTCGAGGCGGCCGGCGGCGACGAAGGCCAGGTCGAGGGAGGCGGCGCCGAAGCGGCGGAGCCCTGCGACGCGGTCCTGGATCGCGGTCATCTCGCGGCGGAATTCCTCGTGGTCGCCGCGGCCGATATGGGGCAGGCCGCAGGCCACCACGCATTCGTTGAGCTGGCGGCGGCCGGCCACCCGCAGGCGCTGGTCGTTGAGGAAGGCGCCCTTGCCGCGCTCGGCGATGTAGAGCTCGTCATTGGCGGGATTGTAGATCACGCCCGCGATCACCGTGCCCTCGCGCACGAGCCCGATCGAGATCGCGAATTGCGGGATGCCGTGCAGGAAGTTGGTGGTGCCGTCGAGGGGGTCGACGATCCAGGTGTGGCTCTTGTCGCTACCTTCGCGGGTGCCGCCTTCCTCGCCGATGAAGCCGTAGCCGGGCCGGGCCTTGGCGAGATCCTGGTAGAGAATTTCCTCGGCGCGCTTGTCGGCGAGCGAGACGAAATTGGCCGGCCCCTTCAGCGAGACCTGGAGATGCTCGATCTCGCCGAGATCGCGCTTGAGGCTGCGGCCGGCGCGGCGCGCGGCCTTGACCATGACGTTGATAGTTGCGGAATACAGCATGAGCTTCCGGTCTTGATCGGGGGAAATGGCGCGAAATCGCGCCTGTTTGAGGGATTGGGTGCCCTGCGAGGGGCCGCACGTCAAGTCATTGCGTCAAGTCATTTGGCCCCGAGCCATTTCCGCGCGGCAGCCTCCGCCTTGGCGCGGTCCTCGGCCGGCAGATCCGACAATTGCTTGTCGAGCTCAGGGTCGCCCTTTCCGGCGGTCTTGGCCACCAGATGCCACTTGAAGCCCTCGATCTTGTCCACGGACGTACCCATGCCGTTGATCAGGACCCAGGCCAGCCGGTTTTGCGCGATGGCGCTGCCCTGGCGGGACGCCTTGCGAAGCAGAGCTACGGCCGCCGGCTGGTTCTTCGGCGTGCCGGTGCCGTTGAACATGGCGATGGCGTATTCGACCTCGGCGTCGACATTGTCGGTCAGCGACGCGGCCTGGAGCAGCCGCACCGCCCGTTCCGGATCCTTCGGTACGCCGGTGCCTTCCTTGTAGAACGTGGCGAGCGCGTATTGCGCCTCGGGAAGGCCGGCATCGGCGGCCAGGCGCAGCAGCTCGGCCGAGCGCTTGACGTCCTGCGGCAGCGTCTGGCCGTCCAGGTAGAGCAGCGCGAGGTTATAGGCCGCCTTGGGCTCGCCGAGCTTGGCGGCGGAGGCCATCAGCTTGACCGCCTCGTTTTTGTCGACCGGACCGCCGCGGCCGGAAATGCGCAGCATGGCGAGCGCGAACATCGCCTCGCGATCGCCGGCATCGGAGGCGCGCTTGTACCATTCCAGCGCCTTGGCGTAGTCGCGCCGGATGCCCATGGCATTGGAATAGAGCTCGCCGAGCATGGTCATCGCCTTGGGATCGCCTCCTTGCGCGCGGGCGGTGGCGAGCTCGAACGCCGTCTTGTACTGGCCGCGCTGATAGGCGCCGTACACCAGGTCGACGTTGGAATTGTCGGTCGGAGGCGCCGGGATCACGGTCGCGGGCAATTGAGGTTTTGGAGATGCGGCCGGCTTGGGCGAGGCCGAAGGCTTCGGTGCCGGTGCGGCTTCCTTCTTCTTGGGGGGAGCGGGCGGCTTGGGCTTGGCTTTCTCTGCCGGCGCGCTCGGCGTTGCGGCCGGCGGGCTGATCTGGAGCTGTGCGGCCGCGGGTGCCGTCAGCAGCAGCGTGGCCAGGATGGTGATGCGCGGGAGCTTCATGTCGGGCGCTAGCCGTGCTCCTGACCCGCAGGATTCTGGCCCGCAAGCGCTGTCGCGTGGGCCTTCTTGATCGCGGCGTCGATCTCGATCAGCGCGGCCTTGGGCCCGCGCGGATCGGCCCAGACGAACTCGCCGACCAAGACGAAATCGGCGCCGCTGGCGGCGAAGTCGTGGGCCTCCTCCAGCGACGTGGCAAAGCCGACGCAGGGCGGCTCGAACAGCTCGGCCCACCAGTCCAGCCGCTCGGCAATCGCCTGTGACGAGGGCCGCTGGCCCTTCGCGTCGGGCTCGCCGAACAGCAAATAGTCGGCGCCGATCTCGCCCGCATCCATGGAATGGTGTCGCGTCGTCAGCCCGCTGACGCCGGCGATGCGATCGGGCTTGAGCGATGGCAACGCCTCTTTCAGCGCGGCGATGCCGGGGAGGTGCGCGCCGTCGGCGCCGCCGCGCGCGACCAGCTCGGCGTGGCCGTCGACGAGCAGTGCGGCGCCCGCCTTCTGCACCGGCGCTGCGAAGGCCTTGATGCGCGTGATCATGGTGCGCTGGTCGGTCTCCTTCAGCCGCAGCAGCACCGCCGCGATATCGGCGGAGGCGAGCAGGCCCGGCAGTTCGGCGACGAGCGAAGCGGGATCATCGACGACAGGCGTCGCAAGATAAAGGCGCGGCGCCGGGCGCGGCGGAGGCGATTTGTTCGACAAGATCTAGGCTGCCTTCTTTTCCAGACTGCTTTGCCATTCGCCTTTGGAGGCGAGGCCGTTCATCCGGGCGCGGTGGCTGAAAGCGCGCTGGCCGGCCGCGACATTCTCGGCCTTGCCGGACCAGGCCTTCTGCGGCGCGGCTTGCAGCGCGCGGCCGTAGGAGAAGGTCAGGCCCCAGGGCAGCGGCCCGAGCTTGTGCATGGCGTTGAGATGGGCGGTTGCCTCCTCATCCGACTGGCCGCCGGAGAGGAAGGCGATGCCGGGCACGGCCGCGGGCACGCAAGCTTTGAGCAGCCGTATGGTCTTCTCCGCGACTTCATCCACGGAAGCCTGCTTCGCGCATTTCTTGCCTGATATCGCCATGTTCGGCTTCAGCACCATGCCTTCGAGCGCGACGCGTTGCACGCGCAATTCCTGAAACGTCTTGTTGAGCACGCGGTTCGTCACCTCATAGCAGCGGTCGATGTCGTGGTCGCCGTCCATCAGCACCTCCGGCTCGACGATCGGCACGATCTGCGCGGCCTGGCACAGCGCGGCATAGCGCGCCAGTGCGTGGGCGTTGACACTGATCGCGGTCATCGAGGGGACGCCGCTGCCGATGTCGATCACCGCGCGCCATTTGGCGAAGCGCGCCCCGCGCTCGTAATATTTCTTCAGGCGCTCGGCGAGCTTGTCCAGCCCGACGGTCACTGTTTCACCCGGGCACATCGGCAGGGCTTGCGTGCCTTCGTCGACCTTGATGCCGGGAATGGCCCCGCTCTGTTCGATCAGCTTCACCAGGGGCGTGCCGTCCTTCGCGTTCTGCCAGATCGTCTCGTCATAGAGGATCACGCCGGAGATATACTGGCTCATGGCCTCCCTGGAGCGGAACAGCATCTCGCGATAGTCGCGGCGGTTGTCTTCGGTCGATTCCACGCCGATCGCGTCGAAACGCTTCTTGATGGTGCCGGAGGATTCGTCGGCGGCGAGGATGCCCTTGCCTGATACGACCATGGCGGTCGCGACACTGTTGAGCTCAGTCAGATTCATCGAGAGGTCCTCCCAAAACGATTCTGCCCTTGCCTGTGAAAATAGACCGTTCTCGGGCAAATGCCGAGTTAACGTTCGTCGCAGGGTAAAGGGGGCAGGAGGCCGTTTACCTCTCCGCGCCTGCGCGGGCAATCACGTATGAGGACAGAGTCTTCGGGCGCCAAAGCTTCCACAGCGTCATGGCCGGGCTTGTCCCGCCTGCGCGGCCGAAACCGCTTCGGCGAGGCGGAGGCCCGGCCATCCGCGGCCTGCCCCCCGGCACCTAGAACGTGGATGCCCGGGACAAGCCCGGGCATGACGACCTTTCGTGAATGTTCAAGTGCGACTGCCTCGCCCCAAGCGGGGAGAGGGCAGAGCGTGCCGGTCCTTACGCCACCTTGGGGTCGAGTTCGCCCTTGGCGTAGCGCTTGGCCATTTCGGCGGTGGTCAGGACCTTCTTGATCTTGGAGGCTTGCCCCGCGGTGTTGAACTCCTGGAGCCGCTGCTTGCACAGCTTGGTCATCGCTTCCATCGCGGGCTTCAGGTACTTGCGCGGGTCGAACTCTTCCGGATTGTCCTTGAGCACCTTGCGGATCTGGCCGGTCATGGCCATGCGGTTGTCGGTGTCGATGTTGATCTTGCGCACGCCGTGCTTGATGCCGCGCTGGATCTCGGCCACCGGCACGCCCCAGGTCGGCTTCATCTTGCCGCCATAGGCGTTGATGATGTCCTGGAGGTCCTGCGGTACCGACGAGGAGCCGTGCATCACCAGATGCGTGTTCGGCAGCTTGCGGTGGATCTCCTCGATCACGTTCATGGCGAGGATGTCGCCGTCCGGCTTGCGGGTGAATTTGTAGGCGCCGTGAGACGTCCCCATCGCGATCGCGAGCGCGTCGACCCTGGTTTCCTGCACGAACTTCACGGCCTCGTCCGGATTGGTCAGGAGCTGGTCATGGCTCAGCTTGCCCTCAGCGCCGTGGCCGTCTTCCTTGTCGCCCATGCCGGTCTCGAGCGAGCCGAGCACGCCGAGCTCGCCCTCGACCGAGATACCGCCGAGATGGGCCATGTCGGTCACGGTCTTGGTGACGCCGACATTGTAGCCCCAGTCGCCGGGGGTCTTGCCGTCGGCCTTCAGCGAGCCGTCCATCATGACGGAGGTGAAGCCGGCCTGGATCGCGGTCATGCAGGTCGCGGCCTCGTTGCCGTGGTCGAGATGCACGCAGACCGGGATGTGCGGATAGATCTCGGTGACCGCGTCCATCATGTGCTTGAGCATGATGTCGTTGGCGTAGGAACGCGCACCGCGCGAGGCCTGGATGATGACGGGCGCGTCGACCTGGTTGGCCGCGTCCATGATCGCCAGCGCCTGCTCCATGTTGTTGATGTTGAAGGCCGGTACGCCGTAATCGTTCTCCGCCGCATGGTCGAGCAATTGACGCAACGTGATCCGAGCCATGTGTTTTTTTCTCCGTTTGGGTCTTGAGCGGCTCTTGGGCCGCCGACGACTTGCCGATTGTTACTTGACGCGCAGGACCTCGACGCCGGGCAGGGGCTTGCCCTCCATCCATTCAAGAAATGCGCCACCGGCGGTCGAGACATAGGTGAAGTCACCGGCCACATGGGCCTGGTTGAGGGCCGCGACGGTGTCGCCGCCGCCCGCGATCGAGATCAGCTTTTTCGACTTGGTGCGCTCGGCCGCATGCCTTGCGGCCGCGACCGTGCCGCGGTCGAAGGGCTGCATCTCGAAGGCGCCGAGCGGTCCATTCCAGACCAGCGTCGCCGCGTCGTCGATCGCGGCGTGGACGCGCGCGATCGATTGCGGGCCGACGTCGAGGATCATGCCCTCGGCCGGGATCGCATCGAGCCCATAGGCATGCGAGGGCGCGTTCGCCGCGAAGTGATAGGCGACGGTGGCGTCGACGGGGAGGATGATCGCGCAGTTGGCGGCTTCCGCCTTCTCCATGATGCGCAGCGCGGTCGGAGCGAGATCCTTCTCGGCCAGCGACTTGCCGACGGCGACGCCCTGGGCGTGCAGGAAGGTGTTGGCCATGCCGCCGCCGATCACGAGCGCGTCGACCTTGTTCACGAGGTTTTCCAGCAGGTCGATCTTGGTCGAGACTTTGGCGCCGCCGATGATCGCGATGACGGGCTTGGTCGGCGAACCCAGCGCCTTCTCCAGCGCGTCGAGCTCGGCCTGCATGGTGCGGCCGGCATAGGCCGGCAGCTTGTGGCCGAGGCCCTCGGTCGAGGCGTGGGCGCGGTGCGAGGCCGAGAACGCGTCACTGACCCAGATGTCGCCGAGCTTTGCGAGCTCCGCGACGAAGCCCGGATCGTTCTTTTCCTCTTCCTTGTGGAAGCGGGTATTTTCCAAGCACAGGATGTCGCCGTCATTCAGCGCCGCCACGGCCTTGGCCGCGGGCTCGCCGATGCAATCGTCGGCGAAGGCAACTGGCTTCTTCACCACCTTCGACAGCGCCTCGGCGACGGGCTTGAGCGAGTCCTTGGCATCGCGCCCCTTCGGCCGGCCGAAATGCGCGAGCAGGATGACCTTGCCGCCCTTGTCCGAGATTTCGGTGATGGTCGGCGCGACGCGCTCGAGCCGCGTTGCGTCGCTGACGCGCCCGTTGTCCATGGGCACGTTGAGATCGACGCGCAGCAGCACGCGCTTGCCCTTCACGTCGACGTCGTCGAGGGTGCGGAATTTGTTCGCCATCGGACACTCTCTCTTGTCCCGGGCGCTGCGCTAGCCGCAAAGCGGTGCGCTGCAGAACCGGGACCTACGCAGGAGGGACATGGGTCCCGGATCTGCGAAGCAGCGCTTCACGCTGCATCGCGTCCGGGACACGAGAGCGGAGTTAGATCTTCTTCGCGATCGCGACGGCGGTGTCCGCCATGCGGTTCGAGAAGCCCCACTCGTTGTCGTACCAGGACATCACGCGCACCAGCGTGCCGTTCTGCACCTTGGTCTGGTCCTCGTGGAAGGTCGAGGAGTGCGGATCGTGGTTGAAGTCGATCGAGACGTTCGGCGCGGTGGTGTAGCCGAGGATGCCCTTGAGCTGCTGCTCGGAGGCGCGCTTCATCGCCGCGTTGATTTCCTTGGCGTCGGTGGCACGCTTGGCGATGATCTTGAGGTCGACGACCGAGACGTTCGGGGTCGGCACGCGGATCGCGACGCCGTCGAGCTTGCCCTTCAGCTCGGGCAGCACGAGACCGATCGCCTTGGCGGCGCCGGTCGAGGTCGGGATCATCGACATCGCAGCCGCACGGCCGCGATAGAGATCCTTGTGCATGGTGTCGAGGGTCGGCTGGTCGCCGGTATAGGCGTGGATCGTGGTCATGAAGCCGGTCTCGATGCCGACCAGGTCGTTCAGCACCTTGGCAACCGGCGCGAGGCAGTTGGTGGTGCAGCTTCCGTTCGAGATGACCAGATGATCCTTGGTCAGCGTGTCGTGGTTGACGCCGTAGACGATGGTGGCGTCGGCGCCATCGGCGGGCGCGGAAACGAGAACGCGCTTGGCGCCTGCGGTCAGATGCGCGGAGGCCTTGTCCTTCGAGGTGAAGATGCCGGTGCATTCCATCGCGATGTCGACGCCGAGATCCTTCCAGGGCAGCTTCGAGGGATCGCGCTCGGCGGTCACCTTGATCTTGCTGCCGCCGAGGCTGATCGTGTCACCATCGACGGTGACGGTGCCGGGAAAACGGCCATGCACGGAGTCGAAGCGAAGCAGATGAGCGTTGGTCTCGACCGGGCCGAGGTCGTTGATGCCGACGACCTCGATGTCCTTGCGGCCGGACTCTGCGATAGCCCGCAGGATGTTGCGGCCGATGCGGCCAAAACCGTTAATTCCGACGCGGACTGCCATGTTTCATCTCCTTATGACCGTTCAATGACGGGTTCGATAACGCCTAATCTTCCCGCACAACGCGCTCTACGCGCCTGCGAGGGTTTTTTAGGGGCGGACGCCCGGTTCGGCCGGGCGGTGCTTGATCATATGAGAGATTACGTAGTCCTTTTTTTTGGCAAGCTCAACTCTCAGGTAACGCGCTTCAGCACGGCGTTGACCGCAGCCTCGGCGGTAATGCCGAAATGCTTGTAGAGATCCTTCGCCGGCGCGCTCGCGCCGAACGAATGCATGCCGATAAATTCGCCATCCTGGCCGATCACGGCATCCCAGCCCCAGCGCACCGCGGCCTCGATCGCGACCTTCACCGGTGCGTTCCCGATGATTGCGGCGCGTTTGGCTTCTGGTTGCGCTAACAACAGCTCGAGCGAGGGCACCGAGACGACCCGCGACGGGATGCCGCGTTCCGCAAGCTGCTTCTGGGCCGCGACCGCGATCTCGACCTCGGAGCCGGAGGCGAACAGCGTCGCCTTGGCCTCGCCCTGGGCCGGGACCAGCTCGTAGGCGCCGGCCGCGCAAGAATTGTCGTTCGGCGCGGTGGTGCGGAGCTGCGGCAGGTTCTGGCGCGTCAGTGCCAGCACGGTCGGACCGTCGATGCGGTTGAGCGCGAGCTCCCAGCATTCGGCGACCTCGACGGAATCGCAGGGACGGAACACGCGCATGTTCGGAATCGCGCGAAGCGCGGCGAGATGCTCGACCGGCTGATGGGTCGGGCCGTCCTCGCCGAGGCCGATGGAATCGTGGGTCATCACGTAGACGACGCCGGCGCCCATGAGCGCGGCAAGGCGCATCGCGGGCCGCGCGTAGTCAGTGAACACCAGGAACGTCGCGCCGTTCGGCGCGAAGCCGCCATGCAGGAAGATGCCGTTCATCGCAGCCGCCATGCCGTGCTCGCGGATGCCGTAGTGAATGAAGCGGCCCTTCGGCGTCTTGGCCGAGAAGGCGGTTGCCGATTTCGCCTTGTTGTTGTTGGACCCCGTGAGATCGGCCGAGCCTGCGAGGAATTCCATCGGCATGGCACCGGCGATGACTTCGATCACGGCTTCCGAGGATTTGCGGGTGGCAGCCGTCATCGGCTTTTCCAGCAGCTCCTTCTTGTAGGCGCGCACGGCCTTCGCGAGCGATGCGGGGCGTTCATGGCGCAGGCGGCGCTCGAACTCGGCGCGCTTGCGGCTGCCGAGCTCACCGAGCCGTGCTTCCCATTCCTGCCGTGCCACCGCGCCGCGGCTGCCGGCGGCGCGCCAGGCCTTCAGCACGTCTTCGGGCACCGAGAACGGCTCGAGCGAGATGCCGAGATTTTCCTTGGTGGCCTTGAGCTCGTCGGCGCCGAGCGCCTCGCCATGCACCTTCGACGTCCCGGCCTTGTGCGGCGAGCCGAAGCCGATGGTGGTGCGGCAGGCGATCAGCGTCGGCTTGTTCGACTTCTTCGCGCGCGTGATCGCAGCCGCGATGGCGGCCTGGTCGTGGCCGTCGATCTTCTCGGCGGCCCAGCCCGCCGACTTGAAGCGCTTTACCTGGTCGACGGAGTCGGAGATCGACGTCGGGCCGTCGATCGAAATGCCGTTGTCGTCGTAGAGCACGATCATCTTGTTGAGCTTCCAGTGCCCGGCCATCGCGATCGCTTCCTGCGACACGCCTTCCATCAGGTCGCCGTCGGAGGCGAGCACGAAAGTGTGGTGGTCGACGATCTTCTTGCCGAACTCGGCGGCGAGCATCTTCTCGGCGAGCGCCATGCCGACCGCGGTCGAGATGCCCTGGCCGAGCGGGCCGGTGGTGGTCTCGATGCCCTTGGTGTGGAAGTTCTCGGGGTGGCCCGGGGTCAGCGAGCCGAGCTGGCGGAAGTTCTTGAGCTGGTCCAGCGTCATCGCGTCATTGCCGGTGAGATACAGCAGCGAATAGAGCAGCATCGAGCCGTGGCCGGCGGAGAGCACGAAGCGGTCGCGATCGGGCCAGTTGATTGCTGCGGCATCGAATTTCAGGAACTGCGTGAACAGCACCGTAGCGATGTCGGCGGCGCCCATCGGCAGGCCGGGATGACCCGATTTCGCCTTCTCGACGGCGTCCATCGAAAGGCCGCGGATCGCGTTGGCCATACGGGTGTGGTCGACCTGCGTATGGGCCATACGGGTGGCATCGAGCTGCATCATGATGAAAATCCGTCTGGAATGAGGTGCTTGATGGCCGTGTGCGCCGCGCTGGATCGAGCCTGGCGGTCACCGGAGGTTGGGGGCTGGATAGCATCTCGGTTCCGGGAGTCCAAGGCAATCAAACGCCGGTTTGGCCGCAAAAGTTGCTTACGGCATGATCCGGAAAAAGCCGCAGCCGCGGATCATGCAGATCCGGAACCAGCCGGCCGGCATGCCGAGGGCCGATCTATCGGTGCATAGTTTCGCGGCGGCGTTGCGCTAGGCTAGCTTGCCACGTAAATTTCTGCTTGTAACCGCTTGCCGAACCGAGTCTTTTGCCGGGCGGCAAGCCCCAGGAAAAGGCCACTGGGCAAAGGCCGCCAGGTTCCACCGCTGACTATATGAACGATCGCGTGTCCAACAGTTCCGCCATGACGGAGTCCTCCGCGGTCGAGATCGAGATCGCGACCCGCAGGCTGATGGCGGCGCTCGACGCGCTCGAAAGCGCGGTGGAGCGGCGGCGCGATGCCGATCGCGACGAGAACGAACTCGCGGCGCGAATCCAGGCGCTCGGCGCGGACCGCTCGCGGCTCGCCGACGAGCTCGACGGAGCGCTGGTGAAGGCGCGCAAGCTCGAGCGCAGCAGTCGCGAGATTTCCGATCGGCTGGATTCCGCGATCGTCACGATACGTTCGGTGCTCGATACCGGGGAGGACGGATGAGCCACATCAACGTCACCATCAACGGCCGGCAATACCGCATGGCCTGCGAGGAGGGCCAGGAGGTGCGGCTGCTCAAGCTCGCCGAAAGCCTGGAGACGCGGATTCAATCGCTGCGCGGAAAATTCGGCGAGATCGGCGACGCGCGCCTCACCGTGATGGCGGCGCTGACCGTCTGCGACGAGCTGGTCGATGTCGGCAACCGCGTCCGTACCATGGAGCAGGAGCTGACCGAATTGCGGGATTTCCGCAACGCCGCCGTCGAGCGCGCCCGGATGACGCAGACCGCGGTGGTGAACGCCCTGAACGCCGCGGCCGAACGCATCGAGAAGTCCACCCAGGTCCTGAACCGGACCGTCGGCAACGGGATCGCGATCGGGTAGGGGCCACGGATCGCAGCTAATTTGCTCGATGTGTCCGCGCGCTTACCCTCCCCTGGAGGGGGAGGGTCGCTACGCATGCAGCGAAGCGAAATGCGTAGCGGGGTGGGGTGACGGTCTCTCCACCTCCAACAGTGTCCGTGTCCCCACCCCGCTCGCGCTACGCGCGATCGACCCTCCCCCTCCAGGGGAGGGTGGCACCGTGAGGGCCGCGAAAGCAGGGCTGCTCGTCGGGCTGGCGATTCGTCAGTATCGTTGTTACATTGCCCGGGCGAGGCTGCGACGCGCGTCAGGAGCCATATATCCCCGGGGCCTTATCGATCCTTTAGGGAACTGTCCCTGGCCGGGCCCGTGGGCCCGGACATATGGTGCCCACCTACTTTCGTAGGGAACTCCGGGATCGAGTGCTTCAACGGCGTTTGCGGCTTCGCACTTTTGTTTGGTTTGTACTTGTTGAAACGACTGCGGCCAGTTCAGCAGGTGTCATGCCCCGCTAGTGCGCAATTGCGCACGGGGGACCGGGGCATCCAGTAGGCCGCGGCCTTTGTGTGAATCATCACCGCCTCTGGAATACTGGATCACCCGCTCCAGTGCGCAAGTGCGCACAAGGCGGGTGATGACGTGGGGGACCAATGCGCATGTCCAATTCGAAAGCCGAACTCCGTGCCAAAGCGCTGGCGGCGCGCGACGCGCTCAGCGAGAAGAAGCGCGTCGCCGCCGCTGCAAAGCTCGCCAAGCGCGGGCTGCCGTTTGATCTGCTGCCCGGCAGCATCGTCTCCGGCTATTCGCCGATCCGTAGCGAGATCGATCCGATGCCGCTGCTGAAGAAGCTCGCGGAGGAGGGCGCAAAGCTGGCGCTGCCTTGCGTCACCGCGCGCGGCCAGTCGCTGATCTTCCGCATCTTCCATCCGAACGATCGCCTGATGCTCGGCCCGCTCGGGATTCCCGAACCGTCGCCGGCAGCAAGCGAGGTCATCCCGGACATCATGCTGACGCCGCTCGCGGCGTTCGACCGTCTCGGCCATCGCATCGGCTATGGCGCCGGGCATTACGATTTCACCTTCGCGCACTTGCGCAAAGCCAAGCAAATCGTCGGCATCGGGCTCGCTTTCGCGGCGCAGGAGATCAAGGCGGTTCCGGCACTATCCCACGACGTCGCGCTGGATTATGTGCTAACGGAATCGGACGTGTTCGATTTCCGGAGTTCTGAAGTTGCGCATTCTCTTCGTGGGTGATGTCGTCGGCCGTAGCGGCCGCAACGCCATCGCCGAATATCTGCCCGGCATGGTCAAGGACTGGTCGCTCGATCTCGTCGTCGTCAACGGCGAGAATTCCGCGGGCGGCTTCGGCATCACGGAAGCGATCTACCAGGAGTTTCTCGACGCCGGCGCCGATGCGGTGACGCTCGGCAATCATTCCTGGGACCAGCGCGAGGCCCTTGTCTTCATCGAGCGCGCCGACCGCCTGGTGCGACCCGCGAACTACCCGCGCGGCACGCCCGGCCGCGGCGCCGCTTTGGTCGAGACCAAGAACGGCAAGCATGCGCTCGTCGTCAACGCCTTGGGCCGCGTCTTCATGACCCCGTTCGACGATCCCTTCGCAGCGCTCGAGCGCGAGCTCGGCGCCTGTCCGCTCGGCGTCGCTGCGGATGCCATCGTCGTCGATTTCCATTGCGAGGCGAGCAGCGAGAAGCAGGGCATCGGCTTCTTCTGCGACGGCCGCGCCAGCCTCGTCGTCGGCACGCACACCCACGTGCCGACCGCCGACCACCAGATCCTGTCAGGCGGCACCGCCTACATGACCGACGCCGGCATGACCGGCGATTACGACTCCATCATCGGCATGCAGAAGGAAGAGCCGCTGCGGAGGTTTACGTCGGGGATTCCGTCGGGGAGATTCGAGCCTGCGGCGGGCGCTGCGACGTTGAGCGGTGTCGCCGTGGAGACGGATGACGCAACGGGGCTCGCGCTGAAGATTGCGCCGGTGCGTGTGGGCGGAAGGCTGGAGCCGGCGACGCCGAGGTTCTGGTTGAGCTAGCTAGCGCAACAAATTCCGCTGCACCTTCTCCCCTTGTGGGAGAAGGTGGCGCGAAGCGCCGGATGAGGGGTTCTCTCCGCGCGCTCAATCGAGATGGGACTCGCGGAGAGAAACCCCTCACCCGGCTTCGCTTCGCGAAGCCACCCTCTCCCACAAGGGGAGAGGGTGCAGCGGTGTTCGCGGAAAGATTACTCCGCCGTCTGCCCTCTCAGCTCCGCCACATCCTTCGCCGTCAGCTTCGAGCCCTTCGCACCAAACCGCGCCGTCACATAATTCGCCACCGCCGCGATCTCGTCGTCCGTATACGCATTGCCGAACGCCGGCATCGACAGGGCGCCATCCGGCGTATGCCGCTTGGTGCCCGACAGCACGATCTGCGCGACGTTGGTGGCGGCGGGGTCGTTGACGGCCCAGGTGCCGGTCAGCGTTGCCATCGGCGACACCGGGCTCTCGCCGCTCCAGCCGTGGCAGCTGGCGCAGGCGCTGGCGAACACCTTCTTGCCGCGTGCATCCGCCGTGACGCCGTCCTTGTGCGAGGCGGGCGCGACGGGTGCCGTGGTGGCGGGCAGGTCGGGCGAGGGCTGCGGCGGCACGCTGCGCAAGTAAGCAACGATGCTGCTGATGTCTTCGGGGGCGAACTGGCTAAAACTGTGATCGACCGCTTCACCCATCGGGCCCGAGGCCGAGCCGTGGCCCGGCGCATGGCCGAGCGACAGATACGAGATCAGGTCCTCGTCGCGCCAGTTGCCGAGACCCGTCGCCTTGTCGGAGGAGATGTTGAAGGCACGCCAGCCGGCCGTGATCGCCCCGGCAAATTTCTTGCGGTTGTCCAGTGCGAAGCCGAGATTGCGCGGCGTGTGGCACTCACCGCAATGCGCCAGCGCTTCCGCGAGATACGCGCCTCTGTTCCACTCCGGGCTTTTCGAGGTATCAGGCGTGAAGCGCGTGTCAGGATTGAACACGGCTGACCAGACAATCATCGCCCAGCGCTGGTTGAACGGGAACGACAGCGTGTTGTCGGGCGCCTTCGCGCGCACTGCCGGCAGGCTGAACAGGTAGGCCTTCACCGCCAGCACGTCCTCGTCCGTCATGTAGGTGTAGGACGTGTACGGCATCGCCGGATAGAGCCGCGCGCCGTCATGACGCTTGCCGCGCTGGACCGCGTTGAGGAAATCCTGGTCGCTGTAATTGCCGATGCCGGTGTCCTTGTCCGGCGTGATGTTGGTCGAATACAGCGTGCCGAACGGCAGCTTGAAGGCGAGCCCGCCGGAATAGTCCTTCCCGCCCGGTTTGGTGTGGCAGACCATGCAGTCGGCGGCCTTGGCGAGGTATTCGCCGCGTTCGACCAGGCTTGCCTTCTCCAGCCTGGCCGGCACACCGGTCGGCTTGCCGGCGCGGTAATCCGCCAGCGCCACCTTGCTGCCGCCGGCGAAGTCGAGCGGGCCGGGGCCGCGGATGATGAAGATACCGATCCCGACCGCGACGATGGCGATCACGACGAGGCCAGTGAGGATACGCATTGTCCTGCTCATGCCTTCTTCCCCGCAGCCAGCAGTTTCCGGTCGATCGGCAGGCGCCGCAGCGCCACGCCGGTTGCGGCGTAAATCGCATTGCGCAGCGCCGGAGGTCCGGCGGTCGTGCCGGTCTCGCCGATCCCGCCAGGTGCCTCGCCGCTCTTGACGACGTGAACCTCGATCTTGGGTGTCTGATTGATCCGCAGCATCCGGTAATCGTTGAAGTTGGATTGCTGGACCCGTCCCTTGTCGATGGTGATCTCGCCGTAGAGCGCAGCAGTGAGGCCGAAGATCAGTCCGCCCTCGACCTGCGCCACGATGGTATCCGGATTGATCGCGATACCGGTGTCCACCACGGAGGTCACGCGGCGCAAATTGATCTCGCCCTGCTCGTCGACTTCCGCCTCGACCACGGTGGCGATGCAACTCGCGAAAGACGGCTGCAAGCACACGCCGCGCCCGACGCGCGCTGGCAGCGGCTGACCCCAGCCCGCCTTGTCCGCGGCGAGGTTGAGGACCGACAGGAAGCGCGGCTGGTTGCCGAGCATCGCGCGACGAAACTCGATCGGATCCTTTCCTGCCTTGCGCGCCAGCTCGTCCATGAAGCATTCGGCGGCAAACACGTTGTTGTTGGGGCCGACCCCGCGCCAGAACCCGGTCGGTATCGCCGGCGGTTCGGCCCGCACATATTCGACGTGGAAATTCGGAATGTCGTACGGCACGTCGGTGGCACTATCGATCGCGTCGATATCGATACCTTTCTGGAAGGCCGGCGGCAGCCAGCGCGCCAGGATCGCCGCACCCGTGATCTTGTATTTCCAGCCGACGATCTTGCCGCCGGACAGGCTCGCTGCGATCGTGTCGCGATAGACCGGTCGATAGACATCGTGCTGCATGTCCTCCTCCCGGGTCCACACCACCTTGACCGGCCCGTCGACCTGCTTGGCGATGCGAACGGCCGCGACCACCATGTCCGGCTCGAGCTTGCGGCCGAAGCCGCCGCCCAGCAGGTGATTGTTGACGGTCACCTTGTCGACCGGAAGTCCGGCCGCCTTCGCCGCTTCCGACTGCACGCGCGCCATGATCTGCGTTCCGGTCCAGATTTCGCAGGAATCGGGCTTGCAATGAACCGTGGCGTTCAGCGGCTCCATCGTGGCGTGCGCAAGAAACGGCAGTTCGAACGAAGCTTCGAGTTTTTCACCAGCTGCGAGGCCCTTGGCAATGTCGCCGGTGGATTTGGCGACCACACCGTCCTTCTCACTGGCGGCGCGCAGATGATCCCAGACCGCTTTCGAATTGATCTTCGCGTTGGGTCCCTCGTTCCACTCGATTACAAGTGCATCAAGACCTTTCTTCGCCGCCCACATGTGATCGCCGACAACGGCGACGAGATCGTCGAGCACCACGATCTGACGTACGCCGGGAATCTTCCTGGCGGCGCGGTCATTGACCTTGCCGACCTTGCCGCCGAAGACCGGGCACTGCGCCAGCGTCGCGAACTTCATGCCCGGCACGATGGCGTCGATGCCGTAGACGGCCTTGCCATTGACCTTGTCGGGAGTATCGAGCCGCTTGAGCGGCTGGCCGATATAGACGAAATCCTTGGGGTCCTTGAGCGGGACATCCTTGGGCGGCGTCTGGCCGGCTGCGGCGGCCGCCAGCGCGCCATAGGAGAGCGTCCGGCCACTCGCCTTGTGCGTCACCTGGCCCTTCGATGTCGTGCAACTGGCGGGATCGACCTGCCATTGCGCGGCTGCGGCCTGCACCAGCATGGCGCGCGCGCTTGCGCCGGCCTCACGCAGCGGTTTCCAGAACGCCCGGACCGATGTGGAGCCTCCGGTTGCCTGAATGATGAAAATCGGATTGCCGTAGAGCTTCTCGTTGGCGGGGGCGTGCAGCAGCTTGACCTGCGACCAGTCGGCGTCGAGTTCCTCGGCCAGGATCATCGAAATCGAGGTGTAGATGCCTTGGCCCATCTCGACTTGCGGCATCACCAGCGTCGTCGCGCCATCCGCGTCGATGCGGATGAAGGCGTTAGGGGCGAACTTGCCGTCGGTCACGTCAGGCGGCTGCACCGGCTCGTTGACGGCGGCACGCAGCGGCAGATGGAAGGCGAGCAGGAAACCGGTGGCGAGGCCGCCGGTCAGCAGCGAACGGCGGGAGACGCTGTTGTGTGCATTCATGGCGAACCTCACGACTGCCGGCCGTTGGCCGCGTGCTTGATGGCCTCGCGGATGCGCACATAGGTGCCGCAGCGGCAGATGTTGCCGGCCATCGCGGCGTCGATGTCGGAATCGTCAGGATTGGGCGTTGCCGCCAGCAGCGCGGCGGCCGACATGATCTGGCCGGACTGGCAGTAGCCGCACTGGATCACTTCGGCGTCGAGCCAGGCCTTCTGCACTTTCGCGCCCGATGGCGTGCTGCCGACATGCTCGATGGTGGTAACGGCGCGGTTCGCGACGGCGCTCACCGGAAGCACGCAGGAGCGCACGGCCTTGCCGTCGACATGCACCGTGCAGGCGCCGCATTGCGCGATGCCGCAGCCGAACTTGGTGCCGGTCATCCCGAGGATGTCGCGCAGCACCCACAGCAGCGGCATGTCCGGTGGCGCGTCGAACGATTTCGTTTCGCCGTTGATGGTGAGAACAGTTGCCATATGCATCCCCTTGCTCGACGAGCGCTTGCGGCGTCGGCGATTTGCGCGCGACCCTAATCATAACGACGCGAAGCGATGAAGCTTCCAAATTCGCAGCAATGCATATTTGCGCGCTCGGCACGTCAGACCATGACGTTCACGAATTTGTGCGGCGATCGCTGCGACGGTCTGGGCTATTTGGTATGATAATCGTCATGTTTTGACGCATTTTCGTCGCGCGCATCGTCGATCGCCGCAGGCGATCGTGCGAAAGCGCAAAATCATGCGATGACGAAAGTCGTGCGATTTGGAAAGTCAGGGACGGCTCGCCTGCGGTCCATCCTTCGAGACGCCCGCCTATGGCGGGGCCCTCAGGATGAGGGCGGAGTGCGAGGCACCAATTTTAGCGGGCGCTGACGCTGCTGAGCCTCATCCTGAGGGACCGGACCGCGGAGCGGTCGTCTCGAAGGACGAGGCGCTTGCTCAGGCGGCCGCCAGGAAGTTGCCCGCGATCGTTCTATCTAGCTGGAGAAGGCTGGGACGAGATTACGCGATTTCGGAATAATAGCATTATGCCTCTGTTTTGCCCGACGGGTCAACCGATTGATGGTGCATCAGTGTGCGTCCGACACTCGAAGCACCTCTCCCGTCGGGGAGAGGTGAACCACGCCCAGCCGACAGCGTTCACCGGGCGCCCAACTCATTGATTTCGCACGCCCCGGCTACTGTGCATGGGGTTGTTTTCGAGCTTTTTTGTTTCAGGCACGCCGGAGTGCCGGCGCCGCGGCCGTCAGCTCTGCCGGAAACCCATCCGGAAGGCACCCCAGTGCTTGCCGCGGATCATGATCGGCGAGGACAGATCCTTCATCAGCACGAACTGCCCGCCGCCCATGTCGCGGCGGTAGGTCTGGAGCAGGAACGGCTTGGTGTTGGCCGCGACCTTCTTCACCGCGCGATCGGTGAACAGGCGGCGGTTGCGGCAATTGGCGTTGTTCCAGACCGGGTCCTTGCCCTGCGGCAGGTGGTAGTTCGGGTTGTGCGTCGGCAGATAGCCGCCCTTGGCCCAGGCGACGCAGAACACGATGCGGGGATCGGATTTCTGGATCGGGTCCTGGATCGCGGGCAGCACGCGGTCGGTGAACTCGACGTAGTTGGTGTTGTACTGCTTGGGATCGGTGCGGGGGATTTCGCGGTAGGTCTCGTCCATGAGCTGGTCGAGCGTGATGTCGCCGCGATCGATCGCGGCCTCGAACTCGGCCGAGATGCGCTTGGCGGTCTCGACGACGACGCGGATCAGCGGCGCGTCCGACGTCTCCACGCCGCTGTCGGCGATCAGTGCGATCAGCGCTTCCGACGTGTCGAGCAGTTTTGTCACGCGCTGATCGGCGTTCTTGAGATCGCGCGAGGAGAGGTCGACGCCCTTGGCGAGCTCGTTGAGCTCGCTGATGACGGTGTCGCAATGTCCGAGATTGGAGGTCGCCGCGCGCGTGACGCTGTCGATCTCCGCTTCCACGGATGCGAAGCCCTGCTGGACCCGCGAGATGATGCCGGAGATCTGCTGGGCGCCTTCGCCCGCGGTCTTGGCGCGCTGCGAGGCGTCGCTGCTCTCGCCGATCAGGCCTTCGATCTGGCCGTCGAGATCGCGCACGGTGTCGGAGATCTGGTGCGTGGCCTGGCGGGTGGCTTCCGCGAGGTTCTTCACCTCGCTTGCGACCACCGCGAAGCCGCGGCCGGCATTGCCGGCGCGGGCGGCTTCGATCGTTGCGTTCAGCGCGAGCAGATTGGTCTGCTTCGCGATCGCCTCGATCGAGCCTGACACCTTGGCCACCTGTGCCAGCGCCGAGCCGACGGCGCTGAGGCGCGCCTCGATGCGTTCCACGGCTGCGACGAGCTCGGAGATGTGGCTGACCGCGGCGTCGACCGCGCCGCGCGACTGCGTGATCTCGCCGACCGCGGCCGACGTGGTCGTTTGCACCGCCTGCGATGCATTGGCGATGTCGTGGTTGGCCGAAACCATCGTCTCGGCCGTCTTCTGGAGGTGATGGAACCGTTCCGACTGGTTGGCGACGCGGTTTGCAACTTCCTGGACGTTGCCGGCAATGTCGGCGAGCTCCACGCCGAGGCCGCCGATGCGGTCGGCAAGCTGATCGATCAGCCGTTCGGCGAGCGTCCGGTTGGATCCGGTGTCCAATACTGCAAGTTGTGCGAAGGACATTTACGGGCTTTCTCCAGGCGGAGCCGTTCATCGGCTCACCGCGGCATTCCCATTCCAATTTCGACTTTAGAGGATGATTCGCGCGCGGCGTCTTGCCTGAGCGTGCACTAGAGCTTGTATGCCGTGCGGAATCCGCCCCAGTGCCGGCCCTGCACGCGGATCGGGACGTCGATCTCGCGCATCATGACCGTGTTCCCGTTGCCCATGTCGCGCGCATAGCTCTGCACCAGGTACGAGCGCAGGTTGCGTGCGGCAGCCAACCCCGCCGGATCGTTGAATATCCGCCGGTTGCGGCTGTTGGCTGTGTTCCATGCGACGTCGCCCGGCCGCTGCGGTTGCGAATAGATCTTGTTGTGCACCGGCAGGAAACCGTTGCGGTCGACCATGGCGCAGAACGCCATGCGCGGGTCCTTCGCCAGGAAGGCTTCCTGGAATGGCGGCAGCGCGCGGTCGGCCCAGTCGAGATATTTCGTGCGGTATTGCTGCGGATTGGTCCCGGCGATCTCGGCATAGTCGGTGTCGAAGAGGTCGTCGAGCTTGACCTCGCCGCGCGCTACCGCCTGCTCGAAGATTTTGGTCAGCGCGTTGCCCGCTTCCATGGCGCGGGTGACGAACTCCGTGTTCTCCTCGTGGATCGACCAGAGCTTGTCCTCGACCTTCTCGTTGAGCTCGGCATTGGCACCAACGAATTGCGCACGGGCGCCGGCCTTGGATTGCTCGACCACGCGCAGGCGGCAGGCGCCGACGGCTTCGAGGGTGCCGTCGATGATCGCCTGCGGTGCAAGCCGGCCTGCATCCGCGCCGCCGATCAGCACGCCGTCCATCGCGATCTCGTAGACCGGCATCACGCCGCGCGCGCTCTCGAATTTGAGATGGCAGGGCAGCCGCTCGGTCTTGCGGCGGTCGTCGTGCTCGCTCTGGCGGAGCAGCACGGCGCAGCGCGATTTCAGCTTCTGCGCAAAGGTGGTGACGGCCCGGCCGGCACTGGCGACGTTCTCGCCATGGCTCTCGGCGGCCTTGGTCGCGGCATCGATCTCGGCCGCGCTCTCGCCGACCGAGATGATGAATTCCGACGCGCTTGACGCATTGCCGGAGACTTCGCTGGTGGTGGCGTTCTGTTCGGCGACCGCGCCGTTGACGGTCTCGAACACCGGGCGGATCGCCTCGATCGCCTGCGAGATGCGGTGCACCGCGTCCGCGGAGCCGGCGGCGTCGCGCTGGAGCGCGTCGATCTTCCTGGTGATCTCCTCCGTGGCTCCTTGCGTCTGCACCGCGAGGGCCTTGACCTCGGTGGCGACGACCGCAAAGCCTTTTCCCGCAGCGCCGGCACGGGCGGCCTCGATGGTCGAGTTGAGCGCGAGCAGCGTCGTCTGCCGCGCGATCTGCGCGATCAGATTGACGACGTTGCCGATCGCGGCCGAGGACTCGCGCAAGCGGTCGACATTGGCGCGGGCTTCCTGCGCCGCGGCGCTGGCCTCGTCGGCGAGCTTGCCGGCCTCGCGGACCTGCGCCCCGATGCCTTGGGCGGACTGGGTGAACTTGTCGGCGGCATGGGCGAAGGTGGAGGCGGTCGATTGCGCGGCGTTGGTCCGGCCGGTCAGGGCGTCGGTGCGGTCGCGAATCGCGGAGAGCGTCGCGGCGGTCGCCTCGGCGCCGCCGGCCACCGAATTGGCGGCGCGCTCGAGCTGGCGGATCATGGCGCCGAGCTCGAGTTCCAGCAGTTCCAGGATTTCCCGGGCCGAATCACTTTCGGTCGCGGGAACGGGCTCGGAGCTGGCTGCCGATTGCGCAGCCTGCGGGGCCGCCGCAGGCGCAGCCAAAGCCGCAGCCATGTCCGGCAGACGCTTTCGAAATAGTCCGAACGCCATCAGATCTCTCTTGTCGGGGATGGTCGCGTGCTATTTTCGCAGGCCGGAATGAAATCAGGGTTAACAATGCCCGACATCTAGGCACGGGCCATTACGGCGGCTACCTTTACAGTGCTACCTTAAAGCAGCAGAGCCCTTTGATTCCGGTGGGTTGGCGGCCTATAAGGCCGCGCTTCCCTCGCTCACCTTTGGCTGACTATTCCTCAAGAGACCACGCATGGCCGGACATTCCCAATTCAAGAACATCATGCACCGCAAGGGGCGGCAGGATGCGCAGAAGTCGAAGCTGTTCGGCAAGCTGGCGCGGGAAATCACCGTCGCGGCCAAGCTGGGCACGCCCGATCCCAACATGAACCCTCGCCTGCGTGCGGCCATCATCGCGGCGCGCCAGGAGAACATGCCGAAGGACAATATCGAGCGCGCCGTCAAAAAGGCGCTCGGTAATGAGGGCGAGAACTATGACGAGATCCGCTACGAGGGCTACGGCCCCGGCGGCGTCGCCGTCATCGTCGAGGCGCTGACCGACAACCGCAATCGCGCCGCCTCCGACATCCGTTCCTTCTTCACCAAGTCGGGCGGCAATCTCGGTGAAACCGGCTCGGTGTCCTTCATGTTCGACCGCACCGGCATCATCGAATACGACCGCAGCGTCGCCTCCGACGACGCGGTGCTCGATGCCGCGATCGAGGCCGGCGCCGACGACGTCGTCTCCAGCGAAGGCGGCCACGAGATCTACGCCTCGACCGAAGGCTATCGCGACGTCGCCAAGGCGCTGGAAGCCAAGTTCGGCGAGCCGCGCAAGACCGCCTTGATCTGGAAGCCGCAGAATACGGTCGCGGTCGATGACGAGACCGGCGAGAAGCTGCTGAAGCTGATGGATCTGCTCAACGAGCACGACGACGTCCAGAACGTCTACGCCAATTTCGAGGTGTCGGACGCGCTGGTCGCGAAGATGGGCGGGTAGGGGCTATTCGTGTCCCGGACGCGCTGCAGCGTGAAACGCTGCTGCGCAGAACCGGGACCTACGGCGCCACACGTGCCGGCGGCCGCATGGGCCCCGGTTCAGCAGCGCAGCACTGCGCGCCGCGCCGCGCCCGGGGCACAAGACCCGGGGACTTCTGTTCTGTTTCTGTTTCGCTATCATGGGCCAACCGCTATCACTGGCCCATGACCGCGCTCCCGATTCGCCAACCCGTTCGCATCATCGGCATCGACCCCGGCCTGCGCCGCACCGGCTGGGGCGTGATCGAGGCCGAGGGCAACCGCCTGATCTACGTGGCCTGCGGTTCGGTGGAACCGCCGGACGATCTGCCGCTGGCGAGCCGGCTGCTCGCGATCCATGAAGGGCTTGCGGCCGTCCTGTCCAACCACCAGCCGATGGAAGCGGCGGTCGAGCAGACCTTTGTCAACAAGGACGGCGTTGCGACGCTGAAGCTCGGTCAGGCCCGCGGCGTTGCCATGCTGGCGCCCGCGATGTTCGGTATCAGTGTCGCCGAATATGCGCCGAACCAGGTGAAGAAGACGGTGGTCGGCGCCGGCCACGCCGACAAGCAACAGATTGCGATGATGCTCAAGATTTTGCTGCCTAAAGCAGAGCCGCCGTCCGCGGACGCCGCCGACGCGCTCGCCATCGCCATTACGCATGCCCATCACCGCCAGAGTACGGCGCTCAGGCTGAAGGTGGCTGGCTTATCGTGATGATGGAGCACGTTGTGAGCGACAGGCACACACTTCTCCCTCCCCCCTTGTGGGGGAGGGTTGGGGAGGGGGGTAGCCCCGGGCGCCGGCGCGTGTGGCTTACCCCCCTCCCGGATCGCCTTCGGCGATCCGACCTCCCCCACAAGGGGGGAGGTAACGAAGAGAGCGCTGAGCAATCATGATCGGCAAGCTTAAGGGCCTGATCGATTCCTACGGCGAGGATTATGTGCTCCTCGACGTCGGCGGCGTGGGCTATCAGGTGCATTGCTCGGCGCGTACACTGCAGCATCTGCCCTCGCCGGGCGAGGCCGCCGTGCTGTCGATCGAGACCTATGTCCGCGAGGATCAAATAAAACTGTTCGGCTTCCGCACCGACCAGGAGCGCGAATGGTTTCGCCTGCTCCAGACCGTGCAGGGCGTCGGTGCCAAGGTCGCGCTCGCCGTGCTCGGCACGCTGGCGCCTTCCGAACTCGCTAACGCGATCGCATTGCGCGACAAGGCTGCAGTGGCCCGCACACCCGGCGTCGGCCCCAAGGTCGCCGAGCGCATCGTCACCGAATTGAAGGACAAGGCGCCGGCCTTTGCCAATGTGGACCCGGCCGTGGTGCATCTCGCCGGCGCCGTCGACGACCATCGCGCGCCGCGGCCCGTCGCGGACGCGATCTCCGCGCTGGTCAATCTCGGCTATGGCCAGCCACAGGCTGCCGCGGCGATCGCAGCGGCCTCGCGCAGCGCCGGTGAGAACGCCGAGACGGCGCAGCTCATCCGCCTCGGCCTGAAGGAGCTCGCGAAGTGAGCGATCCCAAGGCCAACCGCATGGTCTCGCCCGAGCGCCGCAGCGACGATGTCGGCGACACCGCGCTGCGGCCGCAATCGCTGTCCGACTTCGTCGGCCAGCAGCAGGCGCGCAAGAATCTCTCGATCTTCATCGAGGCGGCGCGCAAGCGCGGCGAGGCGCTGGACCACGTGCTGTTCGTCGGCCCTCCGGGCCTCGGCAAGACCACGCTGGCGCAGATCGTGGCGAAAGAGCTCGGCGTCGGCTTTCGCGCCACGTCGGGCCCGGTGATTGCCAAGGCCGGCGATCTCGCAGCACTGCTCACCAATCTCGAAGAGCGCGACGTGCTCTTCATCGACGAGATCCATCGCCTCAGCCCTGCCGTGGAAGAGGTGCTCTATCCCGCGATGGAGGACTTTCAGCTCGACCTCATCATCGGCGAGGGCCCGGCGGCGCGCTCGGTGAAGATCGAGCTGTCGAAATTCACCCTCGTCGGCGCGACGACGCGCGCCGGCCTTCTCACCAATCCCTTGCGCGACCGGTTCGGCATTCCGGTGCGGCTCAACTTCTACACCATCGAGGAGCTCGAAAGCATCGTCAGCCGCGGCGCGCGCGTGCTCAATGTCGGCATGAGCGCGGACGGCGCCAACGAGATCGCCCGCCGCGCCCGCGGCACGCCGCGCATCGCCGGTCGCCTGCTCCGCCGCGTGCGCGATTTCGCCTCGGCGGCCGATGCCGACAAGATCGACCGCAAGATCGCCGACCATGCGCTGAGCGCTCTCGAGGTCGACGCCGCGGGCCTGGATGCCATGGATCGCCGCTACCTCATGACCATCGCGCAAAACTATGGCGGGGGCCCGGTCGGCGTCGAGACGATGGCCGCCGCACTGTCCGAGCCGCGCGATGCGATCGAGGACATTATCGAGCCCTATCTGATCCAGTGCGGCTATCTCCAGCGCACCCCGCGCGGCCGCCTGCTCACCTCGCACGCCTTCCGCCATCTCGGTCTCGCCGAGCCCACGCGTGACGCGGCACAGTTCGGCCTGTTCGGCACCGACCAGGCCGAGGACGACTGACGGTCGCAGGCGATGAACCGACCGGTTCTGTCCCATCACTAATCCGAACGCGCGGCGAACGGGATCGCCGCACCCGGATTGGAGTGGGAAGACATGAGGCCGGAAGACCTGAGGCCAGAAGACTTGAGGCCAGAAGACTTGAGGCCAGAAGACTTGAGGCCAGAAGACTTGGGGCCGACAGGCGATGCGCGATTGCTCGAGGCCATCGCGGCCGCGGCCCGGCTGGATACGCCCGACGAGACCGAGGCGTTTTTGGATCCGATGCCGCTGGGTGAGCTGGCGTCGATGTGGTGCGCGCTTCAGCGCGTCAGCCGCCGCGATCAGGTCGGCAGCATCTGGGCCATCAAACTCTATTTCGAGCATCTGCCGCATCGCAAGCCGCAAAGCGCGCTCGATCTCCTGTTGGAGGTCCTCAGGACCGAGGTCGACAAGCCGACGGTGATGCAGCTCAACGATAAATTCCTGCCGGCACTGCTCCATGCGCACGGCACGGAGGTGATCGAACGGATCGAGCATGAGGCCGCGCACAATGACCGGCTGCGCTGGCTGCTCGGCGGCGTCCATGTCGGTCCCGACGATCCCTTGATGCCGCGTATCGCAGACATCGCCGACAGCGAGGCCTGGCAGGCCGACCACCTGGCGCAGCGCACGCCGCGCGAGCCGCTCGACTGCGCGAATATGTCGGTCGCAAAGCTCGCCCGCGCCTGGGTCGAGCAATATTCCAGGTCCGAGCGCGACCAGGACGACAATCTGTTCGCGATCATGGATTTCGAGCGCGATCTGCGCGAGGACGATCCCGACGGGATAATCGACCTCATCCTGGAGATCCTGAAGATCGAATCCAATCCGGTGCTGCTGTCGCTGCTGGCTGCAGGTCCCCTCGAAGACGTGATCGGCATCGCGACGATCGACCGCATCGAGCGCGAGGCGCGGATCAACGAACGTTTTCGTGATCTGCTCGGCGGTGTCTGGTACTATCGCTCGTCCGACGAGGTGAAAGCGCGGCTGGATGCACTGATCGCCGAGAGCCGCTGGTAGTCCCTGTGCAGGCGGTCTGCACGTGAATGCAGACGGTCTGCACGAGTGGACCCCAATTCTGCTCCAATCCGGCTGCATCAGGGAGCCGCATCAGAAGCGGGTTTTCATGATCACTCGGCGTGGTTTCATCCGTTCCATCGGCGGTCTGTCCGCCCTCGGCGTCTCGACCGCCGCCTACGGCGTCGGCATCGAGCCGCAGCGACTCCGCGTCACGCGCTATCATCCGACCCCGCGGCAATGGCCAGCGGATTTTCCGCTCAAGATCGCCGTCGTCACCGACATCCATGCCTGCGATCCCTGGATGTCGCTGGAGCGGATCGAGGGCATCGTCGATCGCACCAATGCGCTCAATGCCGACCTCATCGTACTGCTCGGCGACTATGTCGCCGGTGTTCACCAGGTCACGCGCTTCATTCCGTCGAGCGAATGGGCCAAGGTGCTCGCGGGCCTGAAAGCACCGCTCGGCGTCCACGCCGTGATGGGCAATCACGATTATTGGGTGGACAAGGCCGTGCAGCAAGCCGGGCACGGGCCGACGGTCGCCCATCGCGCGCTGGAGGCGGCCGGCATTCCCGTTTACGAGAACGACGTCGTGCGTCTCACCAAGGACGGGCGCTCCTTCTGGCTCGCTGGCCTCGGCGATCAGCTCGCATTCTTGCCGGCGCGGCGCTTTCGGAGCACGGGGCGCTTCGGCGCCGACGATCTCACCGCGACGCTCGCCAAGGTCACCGACGATGCGCCCGTCATCCTGCTCGCGCATGAGCCTGACATTGCGCCGCGCGTGCCCGCGCGCGTCGCGCTGCAACTGTCCGGCCATACCCATGGCGGCCAGGTCCGCCTGCTCGGCTGGTCGCCGGCCGTTTCGCCGAAGCACGGCCTGCGGCTCGCCTATGGCCACTTCCGGCTGAAATGCGACCTCATCGTCTCCGGCGGTCTCGGTTGCAGCCTCATGCCCGTCCGCGTCGGGGTGCCGCCCGAGATCGTCGAGGTCACGCTGGGGCGTGCCGTCTCGGTTGTGTCCTAACACGCTTGCGCGGCCAGCCGTTTTTGCGCAAAACGGACCTGTAGCGACAAGCGAAGAGGCTCGCGACGTGACAGCTCATCTCGACGGCGAGATCCGCGACGGCCGCCATCATATGCAGGTCCGCGTCTATTACGAGGACACGGACTTCCCTGACTTGCCATTGTCGTAGTAGGCAAACGTGCTGATTTCTCCTGCCTTGCGGTTTTCGGGGAAAAGTTTCTCACCGAGAAGGGCGGCGCTGTTCAGGTAGGGCGTATATTCGTAGGGCATCCGCTTGCGAACCGGATGCACTACAATGCAGTCGATCAACTTGCGGAAGGCGATGCGAGTTTCGATCGCCTTCGGGTTGATCTTGAGCGCCGCGACCAGTCTTCTAGTCTCCGAACGGTATCGGTCACTGAATTTCGGGTGGTCGAATGGGATCACATTTTCGTCGCCACAGCCCATCAGCCGCAAACGCTCTTCAACAGTTTCCCGTTCCAGGTCGCACTCATCGATCCGCTTGAGTAACTCATCCGGTTTGCGACGGCTGTTTGCGATGGCATATGTCAGCCGTTCGATCTCTGTCGTCAACACACGGCGTCGACGGTTTAGCTTAGCGCGTTCGCTGCCGCCCTTGTTCCGATCGTTTTTGCGTTCCTCCTTCCAAGCATGCATCGCCTCTTCAATGGCTTTCGGCGAAAGCAATTTCGCTTCGATTTTTTCGGAGGCATCCTTAAGCAGAACGTCCATGTCAAAACTACGGGTGTGCTCGCAGGTGCCCCGCTGATGCGCGTTGGCGCATGCGGCGCGCGGCGCGCCATTGCGGGAGGATTGAGCGATTCGCATATGGCCGTTGCAGACGCCGCACCGGAGGACGCCGGCAAGCGGGTGTTCATTGTTGCGCGGAATCACGAGGCGGCGCCGCGGCTTGCCCGTCGGCCCGAACATACGTATGGCGCGGGCGCTACGAACCTTCTGCGCTCTATCCCAGAGCGCTTGCGGAATGATCCGCAGCTCGGGCTTCTTGACGATGATGTGGCGTTCTTCGGGATTGCGCCGCTTCTGTTTCTTCTGTGTTTCCGGGTTGATAATTGTTGAACGAACGTTCCAATGTATTTCGCCGATATATAGATCGTTCCCGATAATGCCGCGGCCATGGCGACCGCCAGTAATGCACTGGTGATTCCAGGTGGTGCGACCAGCCTTGTTCTTGTGACGAGTGGCCCCAGGTGACGGCACGCCTTGGCGGGTAAGATCAGCGGCGATACTTCGGGTCGAGCGGCCCGACGCATATTCGGTGAAGATGCGCAGCACAATCTTAGCTTCGTTCTCGTCGATCATGCGCTCGCCTGGCACGCCCGGCCTCGGCCGATAACCATAGGCGTGTGAGCCAGGAATTCTTCCGTTGGCAACAGCGTTGTCATGGCCACGCCGAACCTTGTCGGCGAGCTGCGGCTTGTAAATCGTGTTGTAGAGACTTGCGATGCTGATGTCGGTGGCGGTCGCATAGACGCCCTTCTGATCCATCAGCTCAACGCGGTTGAACTCGAAAACCTGCTTGAGACGCTGGATGGTTGCGGGATCGCGCGACAAGCGGTCGAAGTGCTCAACGACGACCACGTCAAAGTCATGATTTCGCACACCGTTGAGCAGGCGTTGATAGCCGTCCCGCGCACCTTCGGTAAGACCAGATTTTGCGGCATCCACAAATTCCCCGATGACATCGAGATTGCTGCCCAACGCAACCTTCCTGCAGAGCAATAGCTGACCGTCAATCGAGGTCGCCTTTTGCATGTCGCTGGAATAGCGGGCGTACAGTACGGCCGTTTTCTTGGATGACGCTGTCGTCATGCCGGTCCTCTATCGGCTGCTCCAAACCGTCGTTTTCATCCCGTGCGATCTGGCGTCCGATGGCGCGCGCCAGGTCAAACCAGATTTCCTCATTGTCGGGATTATCCCAGCTCTGAGGGTGGGAGGGGTCAAGCGGTCGAATGATCGCCCGTTGTCCTCGGAGAGATCGGATGCGGGTACGCATTTGCAAACTCGCCAGCAGAAGCTAACGTAAATTTCCGCCCTGCGCTACAGCCGTGCGGCTGTGATTACTTGCGGCGCTTGCTTCCACCATTCGCATCTCCGATCGCTCCTGTGCCCGCCAGAACTTCTCCGCAATTTCACGACTTTTGTTGCTGCGATGATCCGATCCAGATCGTCGTTCAGCCACAGCTTCTCTCGGCCGTGGCCGCGACCCGACAGGAATCACAGGACCACACGTGACCTTTGCCTGTGGAGCATTCATGGAAGTCTCGATCTGCGCAGTTGTGAGTCCATTCATGTTGACCGCGGCGGCGGCGAATGAAAATGAGATTCTTCAAATATCTCAATGCTCCGTATCGGGTGTTAGCGCACTCCTGCGATGGTGGTCGTAGGCGGGAGCAGACTTGCTAAGCAAAGCGGAGTAAAAATACTTGCGCGTGACGGCGGCGAAGGTCCCAAGACCTGCGTCCAACTCTCTTAGGAGTTCTCTGGCATTGCCGCGCTCTCCAGCGGCAACGCCGTATGTTTGGAAGCGATCCGCATCGACACGCCGACCGCCGTCCCGAACATCAAGAAGATTATCGAGCACGAAAGGGGTCAGTTTACGGATAACGCGGATCGAGGAACAGCAACGCGAAGGGGCCGATCGTACGCCTATCCGTTAGGCATCAGCTCCTTCGCGTTGCGATAGCCGTCGCCGCGCTCCTGCGCAGCTGCGCCAGAAGTCCGCGTGCGTACCGAGATCGTCCGAATATATGCTCTGGCCCACGAGCTGGACCTTGCGGACCAGCCCGTCGAAACCTTCCTCCATCGCGCGCAGCGCCTGACGCACGAGGTGGTGCCCCTGTGCCAGTTCGTCCCGAAGCAGCACGTTGCGGGCGATCTCGCAAAATCCCGACAACTTCGGCTCGAGAAGCTGGGCCGCCATCCGTCTGGCACCGTGGCTGAGGTGATGACCGTAGATCCAGCGACGCCAATCGCCCTCGCGCGCGACGGACGCGAGGATTGTCGCCGCGTGGGCCGTCTTCGTCGCCTCAGCAGGCTGTCCTGCACGTGCGCCGCCGGCTTGCCGGTCAGGGAGGCGTCGTTGTCCAACCAGACGGCGAGCGGCGGCCAAGCTTGGCGCACCGCCTCTTCGGCCTGTTCGCGTTCCAGATCATCCAACAGCGCGTTCCCGCCTACCACGATCTCGCGCAGACACACACGATGGCTTTCGCGAAGATCGACAATGCGGTCGCGGAGAAAGGCGCGAAGCCGCTCGGGATCCTCCTGGGCCTAATTGAAGAAAAGGAGCGATCGGGTCGTCCATCTTGAGCCACGGTAACTTGACCCGAATCAGGTCCGACTTGAGATCGTAGCCGTCTTCAACGGTCTCGATGCTGGAACGGCCGACGAGTGGCTCGCGGTGGAAGCTGCGCTGAAACGTGTGCGGGAGCATTTGACGGAACTTGCTTGGCAAATCCGTTTATCGAGATGCAGGTTCTCGATCGCGGATCGATGGTCGCACCATCCGTTTCTCGCCTTGTCGATGAACTCCCGCGCTCGTCCGCGCACCGCACGTTCAATCGGATCGAACCAATCGTCGAAAAGCTGGGAGCCGTCTGCCTGTCACACCGCGGAGAATGTATCTTCGCGATATTGCTGCTCATGGCGTGGTCTCCGATCCGGAGCTCCAACGTCGGACGATTCGAGGTTGATCACCTCGGAAACTACGCCACCTTCAAATCCAACCAATCTCGCGACGGGACCGCGCGTTCAAGGTACAGGTTGGCGCCGTCGATAAAGAACGCGATTTTGTCGGCTGGCGCATTGGCGTTCGACCGCTGCCGCCACTCATTCGGCCGCATGAAATCCATCCAAAAAAGATACCCGATGCTCGCTCATCCGAGTTTAAGAGATAGTTCAAGAGTGTCCCCTGTTAGAAGTTGACCAATGCCGTACAACACAGACAACGCAACAATCACAGCGTAGAGATAGGCCGCAAATTGAGACCAGAATTCACCGTCACGGCTGAACATTAGCGCGCCACTGAAGCTCAGAAGCAATTGCTACCATCGCCTACAACAAGGCGCGTTTGCTCTGTCCAGCCCGTCATCAATGTGTCTCCTGACCTATCCCGCGCTTCCAACTAAAAATCCCCTGGAGCACAAGGGCGGGAGCCGCTTCCCATGCCCCCCAAGACGGTAAGCCGCGCTGCTTGGAAACAGCGCGCCTCTTCGGGGTCACTCAGAGACCCACGGGCGTGCCGATTGTCGCCCCCCGCCGCTCTCTACGACGTTGCGCAAGGCAATTTCAGAAAGCTGCACAACCAGCTGTCTGAGACGCGCAATCTCTTGCTTGCAGCGCTCCAGCTCGCGCTGTTCGTCTGTCATCGCCGGTGCTTCACGGCGATTCCTCCTTGCATCATGATACATCTAGAACCATTGTCCGCGAAGGGCTCAAACTATTGCGTTCGGCAGACGCCTTTTCGACCACGAATTGCGCGGGCTCGCCGTGATTGCCTTCGACAAAGCCCCTCGCCACCAACAGCTCGCGGGCATCGCGCACCAGTGCAGGGCTGCCGCAAATCATGACGCGGTCATGCTGCGGCTCGAATTCCGGCAGCTCGATCTCCGTAAACAACTTGCCTGACGCGATCAGATCGGTGATCCTACCGCGGTTGTGGAAGGGATCGCGCGTCACGGTCGGATAATAGATCAGCTGGTACCGCACGAAGTCGCCGACCAGCTCATCGCTCGGCAGTTTTTCCGTGATCATTTCGCCATAGGCGAGCTCGGCGATCCGGCGGCAGCCATGCAGCAGCACGACATTCTCGAATCGCAGATAGGTTTCAGGATTCTTGATCACGCTCAGGAATGGCGCAAGCCCGGAGCCCGTGCCGATCAGATAGAGATTGCGGCCGTCCTCGAGATTATCGATAACTAGCGTCCCCGTCGCCTTGCGGCTGACGATGATCTCGTCACCCTCCTTCAGATGCTGCAGACGCGAGGTTAAGGGACCATCCGGCACCTTAGTCGAGAAGAATTCGAGCCGGTCCTCGTAATGGGCGCTGGCGAGGCTGTAGGCACGTAACAACGGCTTCTCGTCGACCCTGAGCCCGATCATCGTGAGTTCGCCGCTGCGGAAGCAGAATGATGGATTCCGCGTGGTGGTGAAGCTGAAGAGATTGTCGGTCCAGTGATGAACGCTCAGCACGCTTTCCTGGTTGAAATTGCTCATTGTGACCGCTTGCGAAAAAATTAGAGCATAATCATCGTTCCGAGTTGCCGAGCATCTCATCCTCAAACGGAACCTTGAATGGCAAGAGCGCGAAACGCACCAACGCGTTCTCCTTAGGTAAAGGCAAAGGCGAGCAGGCTTGAGCTGAGCAGCACGAGACCGACTCCGGTCAGCGCCAGGAAGCTGTCGGAGACAAGGTCATGATTGCCCATGAAATACCCTCGACAAGACGTCGCCGCTGGAGAGATACGTAAGTCGCGCTCGGGTGCGGAAACAGGATCATGACCGCGCCTCCGTCACGCTGAGATGAAGCTTCTGCCCACCCTCCAGCAAGAGAGATAGCAGTGGGCAGTCGCTGGTTGGCTTGCTGATAGAAATCGCGACCTTGCGCCGCCCAGAATAGTATCTCAGAAGGGCTTCCTTCACGTCCTCTGCAAGGATTTCTCGAGGATCTGAAAGCACGGTGGTTGTCATGGCTTTTGGTTTCCCGGTTTGCTGGGGGGTCGTATCTGCCAAGTGCGGACCGCCGGGTGGTTGGGTTGATGTCCTAATTGCCATCATTCAGCAGCAGAGGTGTAGCAAAACTGTCATTCAGCATACCGGTGTCGTATAACTGTTTTCGTTGCATTTTCCTGTTATTCGGAGGACTTTCTGCATCGCATGGGCATCTGACGACGGAATCCACCTAAAAGGGAGGAGCCGATTGTGCGATACGACCGAACGGACGCCCGCATCCTCGAGATTGTGCAAAAGAACAAACGTCTAACTTCCGAGGCGATCGGCGAATTGGCCGGGCTTTCTGCGACCGCATGTCAACGACGACTGAAGATCAATGGATTCTACGTCACGGGCGACGCTGACTTTGTCCTCTACATTACCGCGTGTACCATGGATGATTATGAGCAGTTCACCCGGCGATTCTTCTATCAGAACCCGGACATTAAGGGCTTCAAGACGATGGTCATAATGGATCGTGTAAAGGCGGGCTTTGCCGTTCCAGTTGAGGTCCCGTCCGAGGATTGACGAAACTCGGATGCAGATGTCTCATCCCCCGGATCCTCTCGGCGCAGGGATTTAAGAGGCACCGAAGCTGACAACAAAACCGGCTTGAAGAACGTCCATACGCGCACGTGCGCGAGTGCGCGACTACATTCCCAATCGTTCGATAAGCGAAGGTGCCAGGCGGAGTCTTTTGCCACCCTCGCCCACCGCTCACAAAAGCCTCGGCGACGCCAGTTCCGAAAACGGGGCCGATTTTCGTCCCGCGCCTTGTCTGGCCCGCCATCCTCGCCTATTAACGCCCCCCAATCACAGGGGCCGCTGCTCCTTACTTGGTGCCTTCAGGAGAGGTGGCAGAGTGGTTGAATGCACCGCACTCGAAATGCGGCATAGGTGCAAGCCTATCGGGGGTTCGAATCCCTCCCTCTCCGCCATGATAAAACTGTCCAGCCCGAAGAGATGGGTAACGCATCGTACCTAAGAGATGGGTGACAACCTCGTGCCGAACGGGTTGTCGAGGGGCTGCAGGGTCTTCTGCTCCAGGTCGAAATATCCAAGATCATAGTGCATGAAGCTGACGAGCCAAATGCCCTCGTCGACCTCCTTGATGCCGAGCTTCTGGCCGGCCAACACCAGGGAGATATTGATTCTCTTGCGGTGGAGGCAGAGGCGCCCGCAGGAGGTGACGACGACGTCGCGATCGTGAAAGGGATAGGCCAGTTCCGGCAAACCCTCGTAGTGGCGGGCTGAGGCGGTGTAGAGATCTGCCGGGCGCTTCATGTCGAGAGCCTCATGCGGTCGCTCCTCATTGAACTCGTGCAGGAAGCTGTCGAAGCGATCTTGCTGTTGCAGGCTGTTGAACCCCGGCGGACGGGTAGCTTCCTTCTTGAGGGTGAGATGCATGCGCTCATGCCGGCCGTTCTGCTGAGGATGGCCCGGCTTGATGCGCTCAATGGCAATGCCGAGCCTGAGCCACCACACCGACAGCTTTGAGAGGTTGAACAGAGCGTTGGGGCTGGCAAAGGGCACGCCGTTGTCGGAGCGGATGGCAAGCGGCAGGCCGCGCTCACGGAACAGCCTTTCGAAGGCGGTTATGGCGGGGTCTTCTCGTGTCGAGTCCAGCGCTTCACAAAGCAGCAGGAAGCGCGAGGCATGATCGGTAACGGTCAGCGGATAACAGTATCGGCCATTGCCGAGCTTGAACTCGCCCTTGAAGTCGGCACACCACAGATCATTGGGGCGTGTGCCCTGGGATAGCGGCGTGCCGCGCGCGCGGTGGCGCGGCCCGCCGCCGCGCTTGACCAGGCCATGGCGGTCGAGCACCGCGTGGATGGTGCTTTTGGCTGGAACCCTGAGGTCGCCGTCGAGCCGCCTGACCAGGAGCTCACGTATCTTCCGTGCACCCCAATGCGGTCTTCTCGGCCTTGAGCTGCACGATCAGGGTCTCGATCTGGCTTGGCAGCTGATTGGCATAGCGGACCGGCCGCCGGGAGCGATCGCTCAGGGCCTCGAGACCGTGCTCTTTATAGCGATCGAAGATCTTGTAGCCGGTCTTCCGCGAGATGCTGAACTCGCGACAGACCTCGGACATCGCTTCTCCTTCCAGAAGCCGGGCGACAAAGCGAAGGCGTTCTTCCATGACCGAACTCGCTCTCCACGGCATCGCCACCTCCCGCAGAACAAAAGCGGAAAGTGTAACCCATGTGTCCGGTACGTTCTGTCACCTATGTCTCGGGCCGCTCAACGGCTTCGAGAAAGCCCCGTAAAATCAGGCCTTACTGCACGCCAGAGGTCTCTGGTGTAGCCCCAGGGTGTAGCCCTTGAGGCGAACGTCAGAATGCCATGGCGGCCTTACATGCCGGAAAGCGAGAGCGAATTCCTGAAGCCTGAAGAAGATAAATCTCAGGCGCCGACCTGATCGAGGTGCCTGATAGTTCCCCTGGTGAACGATGGAGGTCCCATGACCGTTCTGCTGTTCAGGTTCAAGAATTCGTCGTGCGACCAGGAATTCGAAGTGCATGATCGGGTCGACACGTCGGCGAATCCGACCGCGACGATCTTCGTCGTCGGTGCGGAATATTCGCGATAGATTGCCTGCACGGCGGAGATTCGCTGCAATCAGGGGATTCACTAAGCGGCGTGAATGAGCAAGGGGAGATCGAAAAATGGTCAAAATCGTCGTAGCGGCCTCCGGCGGCGCGGTTGCCGACGGAACCGAGCTTGATCGACGCGCCCGCATTGCAGGTCGGATCATCGCGGAGCATGGATGCGACTTGCTGACCGGCGGCGGGGGCGGCGCGATGGAGATTGTCGCCAAGTCGTTCTGTGGGACGCCGCTCCGGGTCGGACGCTCGATCGGAATCATTCCGGGAAGCGCGGAAGGCTTTGCAGGAGCAAGAGTCGGACACGTGTCGCCATACGCGCTCACTCCGAAATCCGGCTATCCGAACCGGTGGATCGAGCTCCCAATCTTCACCCATCTTCCCGGTAAGGCGCCAAAGAGTGCCGAGTCGCGCAACATCATGAACATGGCCTCGGCCGATGTCGTCATCGTTCTGGCGGGCGGTGAAGGTACCCAGGCCGAATTCGAAATTGCTTTGGGCCTGGGAAAGCGGGTTATCGCCTTTGTCGGTCCCGAAGAGCGTATCGGAAATTATCAGGCGGGCTCGCTTCCGAAGGACGTGATCGTCGTACCCGATGAGCTCTCGTTGCAGGACGCCCTGCGCGACATGCTCTCGCCGTTTGCCCTGACGAGGCCTGCGTTTTCGGCCATCCGGGCCGTCTACAAGACGGATCCGACACAGATTCATAACTGCACCATGCACTTTCCGAACACCTGTGCGATTCGCATGAGTGAGGCTCTCGACAAGACGGTCACCGGGATCAAGGAGAAATTTGCCAACAGCGGGGTCAACCTTTGCCCCCACAATTTCGTTCGGGGCGCGGGCGATCTGGCCGGCATTCTGCGCAAGGCGGAGGTGTTCGGCGTTTACGACATCGGGTTCAATGCGCCGGGCACCGCCCCCGCGAGCGTTCAGGGAAAAAAGGGGCTGGTTGCCTACCTCAACATTCCTGATTTCCCGGGGCAGGGCCATATTGACCTGTGGGACGGCAGCAATCCCGTCGGAGCCGACTATTGGAACGCCGATCCCATCTGGTTCTGGAAATTGCCGTAGCGTCTTATGACCTCTTGATTGGCTCGATCTGGCGACGGGCTCAGACACCTCTCCCGCTTGTTCCCAAGCTGCATACGAGGGTTCGATCCCTTCGCCCGCTCCAATTCAAGAAAGGCCAGTGAAACAAGGGTTTTTGGCACTTCCAAATGGCGGTTTTCTCTGCATTTCTAGCAATTCCGTACGACACAACGCCCGTACGAACATCTTCGTCGATCCAGATAGAGTGCGCTCTCTTATACGGAAGCGGGGGCGGCTTGCGCTGCGCCGCCAACACTTCGACTGCCGGTCGCTTCGCTTTGGGGTGATCTGGCCACCATTCCTCGCGCGGCGCGTCATTGCGCTGTGCTCGCATGGCTTCGACGACGTCAGGCGACAACCCGGAATCGTCCGCATCGGGTTCATTTGTAGAGTTATTGGTGTTTTCCGTAGATGCCTCTGGTATCGCTGAACTGGCTGTCAATTTCAGTTTGGTGGTTTGGGCCGCCTCGAGGGACGAACGTGGGACGCGCATCACGCCAAGTTTCGGATACGCGACATCCTCGGATGTTGCTGCCGATAGCAACACCTTGATTTCAAGGTCGCGCTCGATCGGAGCGATCCGAGCCGTGAACCTCCAGTAGGCGGACCAAGGTGGTATCTCTTGCGCCGCGAGCGATCAGAGTAGCCAATACGCCGCTATCCACTACCCCCCTCGTCATCTCTTCGAAGTTCACAGAGTATGAGAGCCAATAATGTTTGCCGATAGCCGTGCCGCCAAATCCCAGAGTCGAGCCCAGGGCATCGGAACGTCGGTCTAGCCGATGCAAGGAGCTCAAAGGCTCATTGCACAAGCCGGTGGGCGGAATCACTCCGTCAGACCCGCACTACGAGCGAAGTCACGCGGGCGCGCCCAATCTTGATCCGTCTAAGCACCGGCTGGGCTCCGAATGCTCAACGTAAACACTGAGGTATTTCTCCTCCTGCCTCGCCAGAACGCTCTCATTTTTTTTCAGAAGTATCTGTAGGATTAGGCTTTTTCGCATCCTGCGTCTTGGAAACGAGATACGTCGCGTGGCTGACGAACAGCAGGGACGTGAACGCGACGCCAAGTTCGGGCAGCGAAGTGAAGATGGCGCCCTTGGCTCCCAGCATGGTTTCCGCTGTTATGCGGCTCATCATCTCGATGAGCAGCGAGAAGAAGCCCACGACCAAGGTCACGGTGATGACGACGTTCTGAAGGCGCGACACGTCCACCGTGTCGCTATTGGCCCTTTCCTCGCCCATGAATATGTCCGCGATAGAAGCAAGTGCCGGAGACGGACGTCTGTCGAGACCGTCAGACTCAGCTCCAAAGAACGTCGCTCCGCGCCTGCGAAGATCGCCGTCGCTGCCCGCGATCGAGAAGTCCACGTCCTTCCCGCTTGCGTCCTTAGTGGGAAGGATGAGGGACGAAATCATCGGTGACACCGCCGCTATTCCGAGAGCGGCAGCTACCGAGGCCGGTATAGTCGGAAAGGCCGCGAACTTCGCGATGTCGCCGGCGGCGCTGACTATTCCAGCGAAGCCGATGTTGAACAAGGCGAAAGCGGCGTAGCCGGCGAGTGCCACGGCGGTCCAGAGTGTCACCTGCGCGCGTGCGAGCGAAACGCGGTTGCGCGTGTCGATCCAAACTCCCGTGACACGCTGTTTGGTTCCCAGTCCCAGCGCGACGATCAGCCCGCCTATGCCTGTGACCAGCATCAGGAATGGAAAGAGAATGGAAGTAGATCCGGCTGCGGGATCCGTGCCGGTCAGGAAAGCGGAGACCGTGTGCAGGAAGCCGAAGATGCTTGCCTTCCAGGTCTGATCCTGATCGAGGGCGACCGCCGCCCGCCAGATCGTGTTGCAGCCATCTCCTGCCGAAGCGCCGGGGCACGCCTTGGCGTCGTCGAGCACCGTCGCCGCATTGGCGGGGTTGGGCCACACGAATTGCTTGGTCGTCTTGTCGGTATCGGGGAGCTTTCCGTTGTTCAGGACCTTGGAGCAGAGGGTCGACTGCTTCCCGGCGGGAAACGCCTGCAGATCGGCCGCGCAAGTGGTCGTGACCTCGGCGAGCAATGCATACTGGGTGGCGGGATTGTTGGTGACGAGGATGCTTCGCGCCCCGCTCATCGACCGGCCCGACCAGACCGACAATGAGCCCCCGGCCAGGAATACGACCGCAGCGAGGATTCCGATGCTCCAGGCGATCTTGGAATAGGATCGTTCCACGGGAGGCAGACCCGTGAGGGTGACCGCCGAAACAAAGGGCAGCTCGTTATCAGCCGGTGGTTGATCGGACTCGAAGAGACGGTAGACGCGTCCGTCCGAAGCGTCGCCGACCACGAAATCTCCGCCATTCGACACGCCCTGATCGAGAATCCAGCTTGCGGCCTTTGGTAGCGTTTTGTCGACACGAGGTGCGCCTGTGACCGTAACCTCCCAAAGCGCGGCTTTCGCCGGGAGCGGACTTCCGGGCCAGTTGTCCGCCTCGACTCTGTCCACGATGGCGGTCATCTTCTGATAGCTCGCGGCTTGCGGCCTATTGACGCGAGGAGCCGACATCGAACGCATTTTGTCCGTCAGGCCTCGTTTCTTCGCCGCTGCGGCTAGCTTCGCGACGACCGCGTCGAGTCGAGCCATGGTCTCGTCGGCGCCGTCCTTCGGCGTGAGGGTACTTGTCTCCCCCCAAACAATCGCGAGCAATTCGCTGTCTGCCATCGCCGGTCCCTACAAATAAAACAATCACAGCTTGTCAAAAGGCGATCAAATATGTTGTGATCGGAAATTACAACCAAAAACTGCATTGAGTTATTTTAGAAAGTTGGGGCATGGCGGGGATCGTCCAGCTCTATTCCAATGCCAACAGCAACTACTCCGTTCGTGTCGACGCACGAACCCCGGATGGAAGCCTCGCGGTCGGAGCGATCGTCGTCAGCGCTCACGACGGCGCAGGCATTCTGCTTGGTCAGGGCGAATTCAAGGTCGCGTTCACGCTTCCGGCGCAACTCGTCGACGGCGGTCGGCTCAGAACCTGGAGCGAGATTCAGGCCGAGATCAAGGCGTTAAGAGATGCGGCCGATGTCGCGTCTGCTGCGCTGATGGAGCAGGCAAGGGACCGTTTGCGCGAGGCGTTGATGGACCTTTCGATCGACCTGAACGCGAACGCCGGAGCCTTTCTAGGGATCGACGGCGTGGGACTGGCCGGCGCGAGCGCGACGGCGCGGCTGACGATCGATCTCGTTCTTTTGGATCCCGCCATCAAGCCCAAGCCCGCGGACGACGCCGTGTTGCTGACGGCAAAGCTCGGCGCGACGGGGACCGTGGACGTCGCCGGCAACGTCTGCACCGCCGCCATGCAAGTCGAACTCTTCGTCACGAGGGGCGCACTCATCAACGCGATGCCTTCTTTTTCGGTCGACTCTCTTGCCGCCGCCAAGATTCCTCCGTTCGACTTCCGTTGGCCGAAAATCGACTGGCCTACGCTGAGTTGGGCAACGCTCGATTTGTCGCGTCTCGCCAGTCTGCTGCGCTTCGACTTGCCTATTCCTAAGTTCGGGGACGTCGATCAACCGCTGCATGTCAACTGGAGCACTCCGCCGAGGATTGCGTTCTCGATCGGTGCGAACAATCGGCTCGCGATCTCGACCGCGCAAGACGGTGTCGGCGAGCTCGTCTGCGATACCAAGGATGCCGCCGGCAATCCGGTGGTGACGCAGATCGCCGATATAACGGGTTTCAGGATCGCGCTGACGGCTGCCGGAGGGCTCACGGTGGCCGGCACCATCAGGGCGGCGGCGGTGCCGATCGATCTTCCACGGAAGAGGATAGAGCAGCCCGACGCGCTCCCCTTCACGATCGAGAGCGATCCGGGCAAATTGACGATCGCGATAACGACCGACATCGACCTGCCGCATGCGGCAACTGCGGACATCACAGCGGTACTGGATCTGCCGCGTATCTTGATCCGCGCCAAGAGCGATCCCGCGTTGCTCTTGGCGTTCGCCGCGACCTACGAACAGACATACCACTCCGCAACCGGCGCTTCGTCCGGCAAGCTCACGCGGCTCGCAATCGTCGAGCCCTATCCGGTCGCGCTCGTCGCCGTCGCCATCGGAAAGGCAGAAGATGCCGCGCAAGCGTTGATCCGCTTTCTCGGCACTATCCACCTGCCGACGCCGGGGGTCCCGGACACCGGCCTTCTCGCGGTGCTCGAGCGCATGGGCGCCATGATAGGTGCGGCCGTCTCCTGGCTTGCGCGCCAGGCGGGCTCCGCGGTGGACGCGCTGCTCGGCGTCGCCGAGGCGGTCGGCAACGCGCTGCAGGCTATGGTGCGGTGGCTGACCGATGCACTCGGCGGCGTTGCCGCTGGCGGCCCGCGTATCGCCATTGAAGTTCGGCTGGACTCGCGCACTTTCTCGTTGCGGCAGATCGTCGTTTCTCCGGTTTGGGACACCGCTCCGGCAACCCCCTTCAAAGGGGAGGCGCTCGGCCTGGCGATTTCGGTTCCGCTGGACTGGAGACCGTCCCTCGTCATTGATTTGGATGGCCCCGCGAGCGTGGCACTCATAGCGGTTCAGGGGCAGGCCGCTTCTGCCATTACGCTGGGGACTGACCTTTGGTTGTCGCGGGACGCCGGTGTCGAAGCGGTTCGCGATACCGATACGAAGGGCGAGCGTCCGGACGAGCGGCTGATTCAGATCTCCGCGAAGCTCACGGCGGCGCAGGCCGTGTCCGTGTTTCGTTTCCGCGCTGGCAAGGCCACGTTCTTCGAGTCGATGTCGGCGTCGGTGGACGAGGTCGTCGACGGTCAGTTGAAGATAGCCCGCATCACCGGTCCCATCACCTACAAGAAGATCGACTGGAGCCAAGTTGTCGTCGAGGGGCAGGTCGCTCACGATGCGAAGGATCGCCTGCTGCCGTTCCTGCAGTCGTCCAAGGGCGACAGCGGCGGTAGTTTTCTCGATAGCCTCGGTCAGTACATAACCGTCACTGTCGGCGACAAGCAGGAGGGAAAGGACGGAACGGTAGCATTGCCGCTCAAGGCGAAGCTGACGGTCAAGGGCACGACCGTCGACTTTCCCCTGACCATAACTCTCGACCTGAAGACCTTCGATGTCCGCTTCAAGGGCCCCGAAGTCATCGAGATCAAGGGAACGCCGGCAACAAACGGATTTGATATATTCGGTCTGACCGGGCGGATCCTTCCCAAGACCTACAAACAGAACGACGCGCTTCCCGCCGAATACGGCTTCTACAAACTCGACTTTTCGAAGGGGGATGTACGCCTAGCTCTCGCCGATACGGCGCGGTTAGATCTTGCGTATGGCAAGGTTGCGAGCGGCGGACGCGGGATCGTTTTCCGTATCGACGAGTTCGGCATGTCGCGGAGGGGGCTCGATCTCGCCGCCAAAGTGGACCCGGAAACTCCCGTTCAGCTTGCCGGCGTCGATATGCCATTCCGCTTCGACAGTGGTGGATTATCGATCAAGAGCAGCGAGATCCAAGCGTTCTCCATCAAGGGGTCCGGACAGCTTCCGCCGGAATTGGTTGGCGAAGCCAACGCCACGATCTCCATTTCCATGGGACGTGGGAAGGATGGCTCCCTCATCGTGCAGAGCGCCGAAGCGACGCTCGACAAGTCGAGTGACCCGATCGTTTGTCACGGCACCCGCTTCACACTTACGCTTTCGGCGATCGGCTTCGAGTTTCACGACTTCTCGTCCGATGGGGCAGGATACCACTTCTATTTCACGCTTACAGGGACCGCGGAATTCAAGCCGCGCGCAGGCGAGTTCACGGACGGCTTGCTGAAGAATTTCGGCAGCCTCACAATCACGCTCGACAAGGCACCGCTCGCGCGCGACGCGTCGATGTTGCTGCGTGCCATAGAATTCCAGGTCTCGGTCGAGCCGAAGAAGCGCGTCAATTTCTTCAATCTGTTCACCTTCGAACTGCGAGGCATCGGCTTCCATCCCGCGTCGCCGGCGTTCGGGGGCAAGCCTGCGATGTCGATCTCGGGTCAGGTCAACTTCGTCGAGGCGGGAGACATCGTCAGTCCGAGATTCGATTTTCATAAACTTTGGATCGCGCCCCCGAAGGATGGCGATTGGCGGCCGCAGGTCCGGTTCGACGGATTGACTGTAGGCGTGCGCTTCGGCGGAGCCGCTTCGATCGAAGGCACCGCGATCGCGGTCGACGATAAGCTGCCGAGCCTATACAAGCCAGGAGCCCTTCCAGCCGACGTGACGGCACACGGGTTCCTCGCCTCAGGCAAGCTGACGATCAAGGGGTGGGGCCAGATGGCCGCCTCCATGGGCTTCCTCGAACTGCAGAAGCAGGGCGGTGAAGTCCGGCAGGCGTTCTTTCTTTATGCGCAGGAGGGCGAACTTTCGATCGAGATCCCGACTCCGCTCGGGTCGATCTATCTCCGCGAGGTCGGCTTCGGTTTCGGATACCGCTTCACTTTGGCCGCGTTCAACCGCGCGGACAAGGTCCACAGCGTCAAGGAATTGATCCAGGTCCTCGACGATATCTCGAAGTATCAGGGCGAACTGGCGACGGTGACCGCGTGGGAGCCCGAAGCCGAGGGCAATCGCCTGACCCTCGCGTTGCGTGGCCTGATCAGCATTTCGAGCGCGTCGGAGGAAACCGACTACAATGCCGACGGAGAAAAGGACCTTCCGAACCCCGTACTGTTCGACATCGTGGCGGCGCTGCGTAGCGACCTGACCTTCTTTCTGAACGCGCGCGTATGGATCGCGCGCAACTATGCGGACTGGCACGATTCGAGCGCGACGGCCGATGCCTGGCGCACCAATCCGACTTTGCGGGGCTACGTTTACCTGTCGGTGCCGCGCAAGGAATTTCTTGCCCGTATGATCGCCGACGGCACAGGCGACGTCGAAGGGAAGCATCCGGAATTGCCCGCGCCGCTGGTGCAGGCGATGAAGGCGATCCGCTGGTCCGCGACGACGTACATACGCCCCGGTCTATTCCATCAGGAATTCGGCTGGCCATACGAGCTCGGATTCACGTTCGAGCGCGGCTCCAATTTCCAAATCGTCTGCCAGGGCGGCCTGGTAAACCGCATCGAGGATCTCTCGATCCTTTACGGCATTGCGTTTCGCGCCAAGGGCTTTGCGCAGATCGGTGGCTCGATCGGCGGACGCTCGTTTGGAGCGTCGGTGGTCGCGCGCGCCGATTTCTCGATCGATGCCAAATTCATCGCCTACCTATCGATCAAACGCTTCAACGACACGCTCTTTTACGGGGCCCTCGCGTTCGATGTCTCGATCTCTCTGCAGGTAAGAGTTTGGCTCGAGTTCTCCGTTGGGTTCACCGACATCCATCTCGAGGTGGGCTTCTCGCTCTCGTTGACGATCTCGATTGCGCTCGAGGTCGCGGTCTCACCGAACGCGATCGGCGGACGCGCGGCGGCCTCGGTCGGCGTAGGAGGGTTCGGCCGGTCGATCCGCCTCGGAATCGGCGTCGGATTCAACGAAGGAGCGCTCGTTACCGCGCGCAGCCGCGTCGAACGCTTCTTGTCGCTGGGCTTGACGGTCGCGACACCCGATGCCGAGCAGGGCGTCGCTCCGCCTGCACCGGAGCAGCCGCGCGGTCCGGCTTCCCGCGATGCGGACCAGGCCGTAGATCATGCGCTCGAGAAGCACGACGAAGTGTCGGGCGTGGCCGTGCCCGGGGTGCCTGCGCCGGCGCCGCAGGGGCGCGCACTCGAGCCGAGCGGCTATTGGGCGATGCTGTTCCCGGTGGCCGGTGAGGCCGCGAAGGGAGATGACGAACGATTTGTGATGACTTTCGTGCCGCGAGACCATTCGGAGACCGGCCTCGATTCCTCCGTCCTTCCGCGCAGCACCGCAGGCGGCAAGGCGTTGGGCACGTTCTACGCACCGCCATATGCGGCGGGCCCGAATCCGGACGCGCTGGAAATTGTCGGCGTGCACCTGCGCGAGGCGGTGACCGTCACTCAACTGTTTCCCGACGGGAGAAGCGCCGATCACCTCTTCGACGACACGTTGGAGCTCAAATACGATCTGGATGCCGTGGTCTTCCGAAACAAGGACGATGTCATCAAACTCGGTAATTTTCTGGCCCAGTGTTTCGTCGTCCGATCGAAGGAGACCACCGCCGCGGCCCTCGGTGAACCCGACGCCAAGCCTATTCAGGCTGGTTCTGAACGACTTCCTAATGCGCGCGAGGCAGCCGCTCAGCGCCTGGCCGATGCGGGCCGCGACCAGGTCGCGCTCGGGGTCGAGCAGCGGGCCGCCAACGACATCGAAGAACGCAGGTCGGCCGCCGTCGCGGCATTGTGCGAGTCGGCCGCTAGGCTGGCGGCAGGCGGACCGGAATCCTGGAAGGTCGCGGCGCCCGAAGGTCTCGATGCGCGTGGACTCGGCATCGCCTTCGTCATCAAGCGCAAGGATATCAGCATCCTTTTTGGACCAGCGGCGGACGACAAACCGCGCCCGGCGAACTTCGATCTCAGGGCGCGGGACACCGTTGCGGTCACGCCGCTTCCAAGGGGGACGAGCGTCCACCTTTTCAACTCTCCGGAGCGGATGTTCCGCACACTCGGCCCGAAACTCGCCGAACCCATCGTCGAGGCGACGCGCAGCGGCATCCGGCTCGATTGGGATCTCGAGCCGGCATTCGGGCGGTCGACCGGAGTCTGGGACGACCCGGAGTTCGACCTCAAGCACTACCGCATAGAGCGTATCCTCACCGACATGCAGGGTGGCACGGCGCCTTACCCCGCCCGTCGAGTGACGGTAAAGGCGGCAGCGCCGATGCGGCTCGTGCGCGACCTCGGCACGGGGGAATTCGTTTGGCGTTTCCTGCGGCCGAATGCGCAGTTCGTCGACGATCTGTCCGATCTGCCGTCGGACGTACGCGCAGCCATCCTGCCTCCGGGGTCCGGCCAGACGACACAGTCCTTCGGGATGGTGCGTTACGTCATCGTGCCGGTCGACACGGCGGGCACCGACGGCGCCCCGACGCCGCTGCAACTGGTTCTGGCGAAGCCGCGTAAGATTCGTGACGGCGTCCGCCGCGCAGTCCTCCATTTCGAGTACACAGGAGACAACGGTCAGATCCCCGGGATCGATGCGCGTCCCGCGAAGCCCGCCCTCAAGCTGGGCCTCGACGACGGCAGGGACGGACCGCTGCCTAAGGACCAGCAACCGGACGATAGAAAGACGGTCGAAGGGGAGCGCAAGTATGTCTTGAGGGTGCGCAAGGAACGCAGCGTACCGACAGGGCTATACGGCGGCGACGCGGTCACCGACGCGCTGGCACGTCCATCAGCGGGCGACTTCGCGCAGAAGCAAGTGGCCGACGAGGATTTCGAACTCACGTTGCCTCTGAACAGGTCGAATGCGACTCGGAACAGAATTCCGCTGTTCGAGGATCCGCTTCTGCTCGCGGACCGCGACGGCTATGGCTTCAAGAGGGTCGAGCCAGGCAATGGGGCCGACCTCGACGCCTTCTTCAAGGCGATCGGAGTGGACGTGCCCGCGGACATCCGAATCCGCGACGGCGCTCTCGGAGTGCGTTTCGCCATTCGCCCAAAGGAGTCGCCTGCTGAAGCGCCCGCTCCCTGGTGTCCGGTCGACATCACGATGATGATCGACCCCCGGGAGGATGCTTCCGCAAAGCTGCCGCCGATCGCGGCGCCGATCGAGATATTCGAGCATCCGGTCGCCGTCGACGCGGCGCCACTGCTGTTCGATGACCTCGGAGGCGAGGCAGGACGCGTGCTCGTGTGGCATCCGGATCAGAGTGGACTGCTGAGCAAGCTGCTGAATCCGACACCTGACGATGGGGCGCTTGTCCTGCTGCGCGACGGCTCCCGCCGCGTCGCCACACGCGTGCGATGGAACGGGCGACCGGCGGTGGATGACGACGCCTACGCCGGCAAGAGCAGCTCTAAGCGACTTGCCCGGTTTTTCGGCGGCTTCGACGTGTTCGAGATCGATGCCGCCGGCGAGGTAGAGGGCGCGACGAGCGCACCTGCGGCAGTCGCAATCGCATACAAATTCAGTACGAAGACCGCGGACACCGATCCGGGCGCAGGAGCCCTGCGGCTGAACGACGTGGACCAAGCGCGGGCGACCGGGATCTTCCTCGACCTTCTCGACAAGTCCGGCAGGGATCGTTCGGACGGTCTCGACCTGCTCGATCAATCCTCCGAGCACATCAAAGGGCAGGTCCGGCTCGTCAAGGCCGACGATCCGTCGCGCTGGCTCGCCTTCGACCTTTCTGCTGCGGTCAAGGGCAAGGGCTACCGAAAACTGATGCTTGCGTGCACCGACGCCAGCGGACCGCGACCCTTCGCGGACAATGACGGCGTCGTCCTACTGTTCACGCGTTTGCCGGCTCGCCACATCGCGCGAATGCAGGCCCTCCCGGGGTCGATGGCGAGGCTCGATCCTGCGGAGATCGCCGACTTCGCGAAGGTTGAAGCGCATTATCCGAGCGAGACGCGCAGGCTCCAGAAAAAGGCCTCCGGTCGCCGCGCAGCATGGTACTCTCCAGCCGAGAGCTTCATCGCCTGGCCTACGCAAGCACTTCGTCGCTCGCTGTCCATCAACGTCGATGAGTCCATCCTCACCGAGCTGTTGTCGAACGGGCGACCCACTCGATTTGAGGCCAGCCTTAAAATAGGCGACAAGGTCTACGCGGTGTCACGACTTGGAACGGGTCCCAGTCCGTTTGACTCTGATCCAAGTCGGCCGTGGACCGCAAGGACACTTCGCGCACTTTTGCAGGGCCTTACTTGGGAGCATGCGGCCGGCGAAGTGGATTTCAAGGACAACCGCGACCCACTTCGGAGCGCACGCGTAACGATCGCGGCCCGCAAGATCGAGAACGGGGTTCTTCCCGGCACTCTTCTTGCGAGCGCAGAATGGCAGGTCGATCTCAATCCGGCACTGCATCCCGTGCTCGCCGACGCGATTGATTGGGCGCGCTATCAGGCGACGCCAGCCGCGGCATATCCGGCGCTCAAGCTCAATGATCCGTTAGATACCCTCGTAACCCCACCGACCCTTGCGGACTGCACCGGAGTAGCGTTCTCGCTTTCCGCATGGCCTGAACCGCTGCCGCGTCCGGCACTCGGATTCCGCGCCGGCAGCGAAACCACTTTCCCGGCCCAAATTACGTTCCCGCAGACTGCCAGGACCGGTGAAGAGAAGTTCAAGATCGTTCAGTCCGCGCTTGGGCGAATGGTCACGAGCCTCTCCGCGCGCGGGAGAGCAAGTCTGATCTCGGATATCGACGACGCACGCACACCAGGAAAATATGACGGCGTAGTGCTTCGAATGAGCTGTGTGACCCGGGCGGGTGATCCGCCGGTGGCGGACGTATCGTTCCGCGTCGATATCCGCTCGATGGTCGAGGATCTCGACGCTTCCGTATACCGCCGCTACGAGCCCGTACTCGAGCCGCTTCCGAAGAACGGTGCGACGGACGTCGCCGGCTGGTTCAACGAAAGTCCCGCGGAGCGCGATCCCTATGGCTGGGGCATTCTCCGCACGCTCGGGCTAGGCGTCGGCTTACGGCTGTATGATACCGAGACGCGGGATTACGCGACGCCGCGGGAGACGCTGCTTCGTCTGCAAGCAGCACTGTCCACCTCGCTCACGTGGTACGCTGATCTCGACGTCGGTGCGCCGTTCGTCGATGTGGTGACGCGGGCGGGTGGTACCATGAAGTTGGCCTCGTTCGACGGCGGCACGCCCGGGACCGATCAGGACGACGTCCGAAGCGTGCTCGATCACGATGCACTGGCGCTGACGCAGATGTCGCTGCGGCCGTTGCCGGACAGGTGGCAGAGGACGGCTGATGGACACATCGGCCCTCCGCCGGCAAAACCCGTGGCCTACCTTGCAGTTAGGAAACATGCCTCGGTCGACGCGCTCAAGATCGACATGACGCTGGTCAATGTGGTTGGCGGAATTGCGGTTGCCGACGTGCGCGACCTAACGGCGGGTCTCGCGAAACCACCGTCGGTGATTCTGTCCAGCCCCATCACGGAAACGGACGAGGAGCAGAAGAAACTACGCAAGGCGCTCACGGACAACGCGGGAGCGCAGTCGACGTTGACCATCGATGTCTCCCGGGCAGCTATCGGTGACGTGGTGGTGCTAGTGCGCGCCACGGTGACCAACGGTGATGCGGCCGCGATCTTCGGCGATGCGTGGATCGACGGCGGCGCGTCCCGAGTCGTGGAGGAGGTTGTCGATCCCATCCATGATGGCGAGCCGTTCGTCGAGCCGTTTGGACGCTTCGGAGACATGGCGGCCGAGCGCTATGGTGCGCTGGCCCGTACTCATGAGGGGATAAGGGCGGCCAACGCGGTACTGCGCGGTTACGCCGTACGCCGATGGCCGGACGGATGGCCGACGGCGGAGGCGGAAAGCGCCTTGCTGGCCCGCATTCCCGATTGGAGCCGGCGTTTCGTGGACCATGGACCCGGCTTGAAACCGTCGCGCGACGTGCACTTCTCGCTGGCCGAGGTGACCCGGCCCGATCCATGGCGCGTCGGGGTGCAGGACGACGGCACGATGGAGGTCCTTTTCACCCACGACGACCGAAAGCGCCGTTTGAAGCGCTATGCTGTAAGGCCATTCGGTCGCTACGAGGGTTTCGTCGACGCGTTGCGGGCAGGGAAGAGCGACAGCGCCCCGCGCGTGCCGCAACTGACCGGCGCGTGGAGCGACTGGCTTGCGGGTTTTGACGACGCGCAGAAGCGTTTCGCGGACAGTTGGAGCCGGCGAATGCTCGACATCGTCATCCCCCGCACCGAACCACTCGCGCCCCCGGTGCTGGTCGATGCCAAGCGCATCGAGATCCTGCCGCCCGGCGAACGTGATCCGAAGAAGTCGCGTCGAGTGCTTGAATTTCTCTACAAGCGGCACGCGGAGGAGATCCTTTCGGAGACGAGTGTCACGGTCGAGGGAGCGCTCTCGTTCGAGACCGTTTCCGTCGGCTTCTGGCGCGAGTTCGGCATGGAGCGCTGGGCGCAGGATCTTGTGAAGGGCACGGAGCCGCCGCTTCCGATCAACACGGCCGAACCGTTCGGCAACTGGGACAGGCCCAAGCCGCCCGCGTTGATCGAGAGCCACGACCATTTCGGAGGCCTTGCGGTCGTCGAGGGCCGCGATGGAGCCGGCCGTGTAGCCGAGTTGCCCGGTCGTTATGCGGACGGATGGCGCGGTGTCCTCGCTTTGCGGACGGAAGCGCTACCCTTCTTCTTCCGTGTCCACGCAGCAGCCTTCGCATCGGCCGGCGTAGTCGTGTCGGAGCCGGTGATCGCTACGGTGGAGGAGGGCCATTACGATCTATACCTCCCTTGGAAACAGCCGCTCTTCGGTACGACGACCCCGGGGCCACGTTGGTCGGTGCAACGCCGGGTACCGCAACACGGTGAGGTATTCGAGCCAGGCGTCTATCTCGCATTCGGTTTGCCGCTTGTGCGGTTGGTCGACGGGATGCCCCTCGACACGCGACCGATCTGGCTTTCCGAGGAGGCCGTGCCGGAAGTCTTCACGCTTCCGGATCCGGCCGCCCGCTACGAGATCAGGGCGATCGCAGCCGATAGTGCGGGTTTGTCGGCGGCGTCCGCAGAGCTAGATGTCTTCGGACAGCAGCGCGCCGAGGCCGACCCGAACGAGCCGGCCAAAGTACCGCCGCAGTCCGGCTACGGCTTGAACATCGTTGGCCCCTTGTTCAAGGGTGGCACCGCTTCCACCCAGCATCCGCATCGTTGTACCAATCATCGGGTCTGGTGGCAGCTCGAGATCTCCGCAAAAGTTGCACAGAAGGATGTGCTGCCCGCAGAATCCTTTGCACCAACGATCGAGGGCGGTGTCGGAAGTCCCTTGCTTCTGTTCGAACTGCACCCGGATGCCTTTGCGAACGCGGCGTGGCGGAGTATGGCGCCGAAAAATGCCGCTACGGTGACTGTGACTGCGGTGCCCACCACGAACGCCGGCTGGACGCAGTTCAAGGCCGACGTAAGGGCATGGCGGGACATCTACGCGCCATATGCGGCTGACCCCACCGGCAGGCAGGTCCTGGATTTCCTCCAGCGCTGGGTCGACACCGACGGAAATGGTCCACCTCCGGCGAACCTCGATGTGCCGGACTTTGTCTGGGGTCTTCCGCGTCTGCCCGACGGTCGGCCGGCTGCGGTGCAGATCGCTGTCGGTGCGGTCGAGGCCTGGCAAAAGCCGGACGCTGCCGGTATCGCGGAGCGCGAGATGGTGGCTGCACTTGAGATCGGCAAGGCAGCAGCAGGTTACGATCAGAATAAGTTCGACGAAGGCATTCGTGATCCACTGCGTGCCGAGATGCGCCGGCTTTTCATAGCTCGCAAGGAATACGCGATGGAAAACCGGTTCCTTGATTTTCCGCCCTTTGCCGCCCCGCTGCCGGCCTCTTTGGCAGCCGCTGCGCGAACGGCCGGTCTTGCGCGGGAGGACGGCTCGCGCCTGATGCCCGATTGTGTGGATGTGATCGCCTCGGTGGCTATCGAGATAGATCCGCGAATCGACAGGGCAAGGATCGTCGATCTGATAACGGCGGTCGAAGCCGCTCCGTTCACCGCACTTGCGATCGCGGATCTCGGCGCACTGGAGAATGGCGCGGCAAGCGCGGTGGTCCATCTGCCGTACGGTGCTCTAGCCAGAGCGGACGTAGTCGCGGCGTTGACCGCGGTCGGCGCCGGAGATCAGAACTCATGGCGCGCGGTTTCCTTGCTCTTGCGGATGCCGCCCGAGGACGAGGAACGAGATGCCATCATGAAGGCGATTTCGACCGTCGCCGACGAAACGGTCCGTCGCGACCTGTTGGCGCTCGCCGACGAAGCGATGGCCGGCCAGGTATTCGGTCCTGGGCGCACGCCGGGTCTCAAGGTCTTTCGAGGCGCTGCGGATCCTGCCGAGGATGCGATCGTCCGTGCCGAAGGGGAGGCGTCGCCATGCCGATGATACCGTTCCGCCGCGTCTTCATCGATGGTCCGGATTTCGGGCTCGGCGATCGCGTTTGGAGAGCGCGCGTCAATCTCGGGCACCCCTTCGATGCGAGAAAAGACGTTCCCGTCGTCCGAAATCATTCGATCCGCCTTCTTTCGCAGGCAGCGATACCGTCCGACGCCACTATCGTGGGAGAAAAGGAAACGGGCAAGAAGACAACCGCGTCGTTCCATGAACCATTGTTGCTGACGGCCGCGATTGCGACCCGAAAGTTCGGGACCGATGATGAAGCTGCGGCGATCGACATTCTATCGGCGACATTCGATCCCGTTCAGCTAGAGGGCGAAGCAGATCGGTACAGCGAACTTCACGTAGTGCCGGCCGCCGATTGGCCGGACGGTGTATTCGAGAAGATCGCCGGATATTTCGAGCTGACCGCTCCAAGGCTCAGGGCCACGAGTGGAGCGATACGTGTCGGTTACGCAAACCCAGCGCAGTATGGCAAAGCCCAGCTTTCCGCCCGGCTTTCGATGAATTGGACTCCGCTCCCGACAGGGAGGGTGAACATTTTCGGTGCGCTGCAGATCGATACCTTCCCGACAGAAAATCGCTATAGCGGACAAAAGGCGAGGGCTGTTGCGTTCGAGTTGGTGCCCGAAGGGGTCGAGTTCGACGCATGGGTTCCAAATCCGTTCAAGGATACGATAGAGCTTCTCCAGGTGCGGTTGCGGCTTGCCGTCTCACCGGCGAACGGCACCGGTATGCGGCTCGATCTGGTCGGTGGGCCAGGTGCGCAGAGCCTGTCCGAAGGACTTGCCTGGATGTCACGCGACCTTGCGGCACGTGGCGGCAATGTGGTGCTGCAGGTCGACACGCGCGGGGTGCCGCCACTGTCGTGGCCGCTCGACTACGACAAGGTTGCGAAGGCTTACACTTGCGGTGCGCCGCAATCGATACCGGCGGTGCAGCTGCGGCCGGACGGCATCGGTGTGAAATTGCTGACCCGCGCGGATCCTTCCGGGGGCGAGCCCGGCGTTGCCGATCTGGTCCGTCACGTAGCGACCCTACGTGTGCGCAAACCGTCTGACCCGCCGGTGCTTCGCATCGAGGCCCGGAGCGATGCCAACTCGCCGTTACCAGCATCGAAGATTGCGTTTTCATGGACCGATCCGCCGGACGCTCCGAGGCCTGCTGGTGGGAATCCGGATACCGTGACAGTGCAATCCTTCAGCGGAACTGCCGCAAGCGAGTCGCTCGCGACGCGCCTGTCGAAGGTCTGGGGCGACTCCGGTGCCATACCGACCGCGTCTCGTCCGCCATTCGCATTCGTTGCATTGGACCGTGGCTGGGTCCAGATTCCGCTGCCCGATCCGCCGGCCCCCGACGCCGAGGAACCTGCGAGCGCGTCGGTCGGGCCCTCGGCTTTCGCCGGACTCATGCGCGTCGACGTGCCGATCGGATCCGCTCCAGCCGCCGTCGGAGCGGACGGCACAAGTTGGCCCGGTCTCTCGATCGTCTCGTCCGCGAACGTGTCGCTCACCATCACTTGGTCCAGAGCGCTCGACGGCAATGCGTCGAGGACGATCACGGTGGAGCTTTACGATCCGTACGGCACGCTGGACGGAGTGCTGTGGGCAGGAGAAGGGAGCCCTTCGCCGGTCGAGGTTCTTCCTCCGCGTGACGCCGGTCCGGCTTCGCTCGACAGCATTCCGATCGTGTTCGGCGGCCGCAACATCTCCGGATGGAAGGTCGAAGTCGGCAAAATCGATGCGCGCAAGCTTGGCGACATCGGCTTTCCGCTTCCGTTGCTATCGGGACCGGAGAGCGGGCCGCCATTGCTCGTGTGGCACGCGAACAGCGACATCGCGATGGTTTCATCGGTGGCCATGACGCGCACGGCGGAAAGCGCCATACGACCCTCCGCCACCCGCGAGCTTGTTCCGACGCAGGTTGGTCGGTCGGGGCGGTTGGTTCTCAATTTCGGCGACGGTACCGCCCGCCTTCCGCGCGCCGTTGTTCCGTTCGGTACAAGCGTGCATGGGGATGGAAGCTGGCGCTGGCCGTGGCCGTCGAGGTTCGCGGCGGGGCAGGATCCATATCTTTCTTCGCCGCGGGAAGCGGCAGGCGTGGCCGTCGCGGCTCTCACCTTGCCTGGCGTGGAATTTACGCTCGGAGAGGGAGCAGAGATGCTGTCCTCGGATGAGAGCCTTCTGGTATCATTGCGCTACGATCTGCCGATCCTCGACGAGCTGTTCGCGAACGCCAAAGCTCCCGATCCCAAGGCAGTTCCTGTCAAGAAAGAACCCGCTCAGGAAACGCGTCCTACGGCGCTCGACCTCCGGGGACTGTCGAACGTCTGGTTCGAGAACGCTCGACGAATCGCGCGGGCGCGGACCGAGGTTGATCGCGTCGTCCAGGAGGAAACCGACCTCGGGAACGGCCAGTTCCGGATCTCTCTCTGGCATTCATCGAACGCGGAAATGAAAAACGGATCGGTGCGCGGGCTGGTCGAGCCCTACGTATGGAAGCCCGACGCGTTTGCCTTCAAGGTCACGCGGGCCGGTCAAAACGTCAATCTAGGCGCCTTCTGTCTGGGATCGACTGCAAAGGGTGACGACTGGTTCGCGGGCACGAAGGCACTGGGCGGCCTTACCGCGAATTATCGCATCGAGGCTGACAATCGGCTGGTGCAGGACGGCGCGGGGCTCGTTAAGATCGACGGGTTCGCATCCTCGTCGTTCAAAGCCAGCCCGAAGCCGGCGATCGCCGGCGACCCCGACCAGCTGCATGATGCGCGTGGTCTGTCGCTCGCGTTCGACCCGAACACTTCGTCGGCCGTATTTACGACGCGAGACATCTCGGTCCGCCAAGCCCCCGACGACCGCCGCCTGATGCTCGCCACTCGGTGCGCGCCGATTCCGCTCGCGATCGGTCCGAACGAGCTGAGGTTCTGGTTCCGAGATATTCCGCTGCAAAAGAACGGAAACAAGCTCGTCTTTGACCGTTCGGGCGTACTCGAAACTGGCGCCGGTCCGGACCCGGAGGGCATCAACCGCAATCGCGTCGCTAAGACGCTCTACGAGTGGCGCTTCTATCCCAGGGTTGGTGCCGACGATCTCGGTGAATTCGAAATTCCGCTCGGGGGGCCTTTGGTGGCGCGGCCGCTGCGGCTCGTTGCGTTCGAGATGAGAGCTGATAGCGGCGCGCCTTCCCTTCTCCAGATACTGGCATCGGTCAAGCTTGCCGGGGCGAAGCCCGAAGCCGGCAGCCCGAAGCAGATGGTGTTCGGCGCCGAAAATGCATACGGATCCGGCAATCTGGTGTTGCTGAAGTTCGACGACTCGGCGGGAGCATTCGAGTTCCGGGAGATCTCACAGGTCATCGTCGGCGACTCGGCCGACGACCCGTTCCCGGCTTCCCCGACAGCCGAACTCGTCTTTCGCGCCACCGCGGCGGTCAAGCCGGTATCCGAAGTGCCGATCGCCCTTAGCCTCAAATTGAAGGCGAACGGGGGGGGAGTGGACATTGCAACGGCCAGTCTCACCGCAAGACTGTTCGGTCAAGCCTGCATGTTCGGCTTGCGCAGTGCGGCGTTTTCGGCAGACGGCGTCACCGCGTTCAGTGACGGCGACCCCGGCACAAGCCCATTGCAGCTGAAACGGATTGATCTGGCCTGGCCAAAGGTCGGCAGTCCCTCACTGACTCTTACGTCGGCCAAACTTCGAGCACCGCTGCGGAATGAAGATCCCAAAAGCCCCTTTGCTTTCGAGCGCGACTACGGCGCTGACAATGTGCGCTGGCTCGAGCTGACTTCGGCTAGACCTTGGATAGAGGAAATCGACCACGACGCTGGCGTGGTTCGGATGGCGATCAACGACACTACCGAGATCTCGGAGCTGTTCCGCGGTTTCCTACTTCCCGCCGGTCGACTTCGCGCCGTGATCGCTTTCGTTTTCAAGCGTACGATGTCGGGGACCGTCGGCAAATGGCCGGTGGCCGATCTCGGGTCGGCATTTGCGGAGTTTGCGTTCGACGCGCAGGGGGAGGGGGCCACGACCCAGCGGATTAAGTCGATCCGTCACCGGCACACGGGACGTTCGTCTCCTCAAGTGGCATGGTCCTCTTCGCTGCGGATCGATGCCGATTTCGCGGCGGCCGCGACGAGTTCGATCGGGTGGCCGGTCGGACACGCATCCGTGGACAAACCTAAATTCGACGCGCTTCCGGGCAACAAGGACGACTGGAAAGCCGTGCTTACGATGGACCCGAAGAAGAGTCTCGCCCTGGAGCACAAGGCGATGCCGCGGCTGAGCGGCCACCAGTTGCCGCTGAACCTGCTTATCATCGAGAATGCGCGCGTTGTGTTGAACGAGCCGTGGCTTTTTCGCGCCGTGGTCGATCACGAGCTCACACCGATTGGCGACATCGAGTGGCCCGGTAGTGGTGGCAAGGCGCCGCTCGCTTGGACGTCCATCGACGAACTGAGCCTGTTCGACATGAATCGTCTGGCGCGCGCGGCACGCTCGGAGTTTCAACCTACGAACAACTCGTCGGACTACGCCTTTATGGCGCGATACCGCGACGGAGGAAACGAGGCCGATATTCGGATAGCCGGGGTGGTGCGTCGCGCGCTCGCCAACGCGGGCTTTCCGGTCCGGGCAATTCTCGAGCAGGTGCGCAATTCCTATCCTAGGGACGATAGCCCTGTGCCCAATTCCTTGTTGTTGACTGGATCGAGCGTGACCGAGGCGGTCACGACAAGCGCCGAGTTCGAATTCGGCGTCTCGTTTGTCCCGCAATGGATCTTGCCGTGGGCGCAGACGGGTAATGAACCGACCATAGCTCCGTTGGACAAATGTCCGCAGGCCGGCACGGCCTTGTCTCAATATAGCATTGCCGCCTACGACGCTGCTGCGGCAGCGCCGCGACGTCTCGACGGTCCAACGGCGAAATCCTTCTCTGCGCAGGACGGAACGCAAAGTCTCGTTGAGGAGCGCTTCGGCGCGGTGGTCGCCGCATCTGCGGCGGGTGCGACGGCCACGATGGCGGTCGATCAGTTTTTCCTGGAAAAGAAAAACAACGTCCCTGCAAACTTGCTCGAGCGTCCGTTGTTCGTCCGCACATTGTTGGCACTTTCGACGGTTGCGGAAGCGTTCGGACGTACGACCGACAAGCGCCGTTTCGGGCAGGCCTTGCGTTGCGTCGTGCCGAGCCAGGATACTCCGCGCCGGGAGGTGAAATTCACCGTGACTGCGTGGCCACGCGACGGTGGTCCGCTCGACGTGCCGCAGCCGGCAGTCACCCTCCTGGTCGCGGACGACCGATCGGTAGGAGCCGAAATGCTCCCGGCGGGACTGTCCGCGACCTTGTCGGATCCCTCGAGCGACGAACTATCCGTGCAAGGCCCCCAACGGGCCGATGCGGCGTTGCGCGCATTCGGCCTGAGCGCTGCACCGCGCATCGTGATGCTCGCCCGCGTCGATACGTCGTACTTGACCATTCATGACGCCAAGCCGGGGAAGGATGCAGAGCGCACGACGATCGGCGATGCGATGATGCCGCTGCCGCACGTCGACTGGAAGTTCGCGGAAGTGACGACGCCGGGCTTGGTCGGACAACCATCGCTCGCTTTGCGAGACCGTGCGGTAACGATCTACGCATCGCCTGCGCTTGGGTGGCCGAACGATGAGCGTATCGCCGATCTCGCTCAGGCTCATGCGCGGCTCGGCGGCGAGGAAGTTCGGCGCAGCGATCATGCCTGGGCCGGCCGCGTCCGGAGTGTGTCTTGGTCCGCCAAGGCCTGGGGCTTGGAAGAAGGTCCGGAAGAGCCGCAGGACGTGCGCGACGGAGAGGAAGCCGGGAACGCGGCGTTCATCGCGGTGGGCCAGCGTACGGCATTCCGCCGGCGCGCCGCGAAGAATTTCCGTTCCCCGCCCGACCGTCTAACCGTACTAGCGCCACCTCGAGCGCGGGCACCGACGGTCGAAAGCATGGTTGCTGCATTCCGCGACTCAAGGATCCCGGGCGAGCCCGCGAAGCCTGCCGACCGCTCGCGGCTGGCGCCTCTTCTCCCTGGGCAGGTCGAGATCACCACGACGGGGCAACGGCCCGGCGCGATGATGACTTTGCATGAAGGGGTTCTGCTGACCTGGCCGCACGCTGCGTTCGATCCCGAGTTTGCGCGGTTCGGCCGCCCCGCTGCACGTGGTCCGCTGATCGCACGGCAATTGCGGGCGCCGCGGTCGTCCGTGCTGCCGGACGAACAAGATCTGCAATTGCGACGCAGGACATTCATCGCCGGCGACGAAGTCGTGGCGGGGAGTTTGAAACCGTTCAAGTTGGTGGAGGGTCCCGCAGTCGTCGCGCGGTTCGACCGCAGCCTCGACGAGGACGACCGCAAGCTCAATCCGCGCAGCGTGACGCTTACAGTCGACTCGCCATCGTTGGGCTGGCTCTCGCCCACGTGGGACGGCAGAATTCGTCTCGTCGCCAAGGTTCCCGGCGACATGCCTGCGCGCATCGCGCTGGCCCGCATCGGTTTGCTGCCGCCCAGACATGGTGACCCGATGACGTACCTGCCGCACGTCACGCTTCAAGTCGGACCTGCGGTGATCAGGTTTCAGCAGATGGTGTGGGGCGAAACCATCGACCAAGGCACGCATACAGGTGATCCGAACGCGAAGCGCCTGCTCGTAGAATTCGGAACGGACGATGGCGCGGCCCGGGAAGCCGCACGGAGCGCGATTTTGATTGCGCTTCGTGAAGCGAGTGCCGATACGCCGATGCGGCTTACCGTCCGCTGCGGGACGCCGATCCCGGCGACGACGGCGGATACGGCTCTGAGTCCCGATCCGCACGAAAAGCTGACGCTCGCGCCGGACCGGCCTGCAGCGGCCGGCGGCGATGAGGACCTCATTCCCGGACCCCCCAACGTCCTGGTATTCGATCTTCCCCACATTCCGCCCCGGCGGCGTTGGCTACCGATCGTGCCCTTCACTCTCGCTTTCGGAGATCCTGCGTACGATCGCGAACTCGGCAGCCCCGCACGAACCAACGTCCTCGCCATAGACGACGTCCCGCACGTGCTTGCGGTCGATCGGGCGGAATACGACGTTGGAGCGACGATCCATCTTGCATTTTGGAAGCGCGAGCGGAAGACGGATGCGCCGATAGATGCTCCCACCGGAGCATGGCTGCTGAAGATCGAATTGGTGCCGCGCGAGGGTGGTCCGGCGCGACCGCTCGGCATTACTGCCACGGCCACCAATGCGATCCGTTACCAGGTCAAGGGTTGCCGTCCCTACGCGGTAAGCATTGCCAGCCTGCGCGAGGTTCAGGACGGCACGCCGCTGAACGACGTGCCTGCAAGGCTCTCTGCAGGTGACCGCCTTCGGATAACGATCCTCAAGGACGATATCTCTCTCGCGGTGGACGTCGGTATCGTCGCGGAAGCCGTCCTGCCTCCGCCGGCCTCATCGTACGGCTTGGCAACGCTGCAGGCAGGAGGCCCCTCCGTCGGAACGGCGTTGTTTGCCACCGCGCCGCTGCCACAGAAGATAGATTTTCCGGATCTGTTGGGCGATCTTGTCGCCGGTCACGTGCGCCGCCGGGCACTATTCCTTTGGCCGTTCGTCGTTTCGCGCGCACCGCGGCCGGAAGAACCGTTCGCCTATCTAGTCAAGGTCGACCGCACGGGAGGCGGCCAGCAACCGAATGCGCTTTCGGATTTCGCTGCTTATGACGCCTAATGACAGCCGGATCACGTCCAGTGGAATTGAGGATAGCAGCAAGGAGAGGAAACGATGGCAGGAAATTCGACCGAAGTGGACGCACCGGAAATAGTGAAGACCCGCAAATCGTTGAGCGCGAGCATACTTCCTTCGCCCTTCGTCAACGGACTCTATCCGAGTCAGGACGGTACGCACACGATCGGCCTGGCCGGCGAATACAGAGGAGCCTATGGAGATAAATGGAGGCCGAAGTCCAGCTTCTTCGACGCGCCGCGGGATTCAGGAAAGCGCCATGGCGGCGCGGATATCTATGCGACGATCGGGACGCCGCTCGTTGCCGTAGTGGACGGCGAACTGGAGCAGCACCCGGCAGACGGCGACGGGATCGGGAATCGCACCTGGCTGACGTTCGAGGATGGCGGCGAGCGCTGGCGGTTGATTTACGGTCATCTATCCAGTTTTGTCGGAGGTCCGCGGACGGCGACGCAAGGGGAAGTGATCGGTAGTTCCGGGTGCTCCGGCAACGCCGACTACGATGGAACATGTACGGGTCACAATCGCTGCAACATGTCATCCTCGCACGTCCATGTGCAGCTCGTTCGCGTATCCGACAACACCAAATTCAATCCCATCGAAGTCCTGCGGTGGCTGGTGAGATTCCAAGACGACGACAGGGACGTGGATTGCGACCGGTTCCCGTAATCTAAGTACGATGAGATGGCGTTCTCTTGCGGGCACCGGGCTTTTCCAGATGCTTCCGATGCGTGTCGCGGAACGGCACCCCCGCAGGACCTTAAAAAGATCTGCTAGGCACGCCGAGACGGGCGGAAACCATGGATAGCAGCAGCCCCGCCTATCTTCCTTGGCCCGTTTTGCCTTCGATTGCGTCTAGAAGAAGCAGCTTTGAACCGTGTTGTTCCCGATCGCCACTCCATTGCGTTCATAGTCAGGGCGCTGAAGGAAGTTCGAGGTCGGAACGCTTGGCCGCATGTCGTCGGGCAAGCTGATCATGTCGTATCCGTTTTCGTCGCCGGTCAAATTAGTCATCTCGAATTCTGCCGCCGTCAACGGCTCCGTTCTTCCCTTCCGCCTAGCGAACAGCACTGAATCCAGGCGCTTCTGCCTTTGCAATACTGGACCCACGTCGATATCGAGGTTTAAGGATGTATCGCGAGGCCTTTTGGGGGGCGCCGCAAGCCGCTCGTGTTCGGACCAGTCGTCCGGAACCGTTCGGCTGAAAGCAATCATGGCTTTCACTGTCTCTACTTTGGTTTCGTCTCTACTTTGGTTTCGAACGAGGCCTTTGCATCGCAACTAAGCACCACGCTTTTCGCGTAGAGAAGCTCCAGAAAACTGTCTCCCTGTTCGGCGAGGAGTTCAACACTGTTGGTGCCGAGCAATTGGTTGCAGCCAAGGGCGGTCGAGATGGCGCGTGCACCCGGCGTTTCGTATTCGAGCCCTTCCTGGACGTCGCACCTACCGTTTCCGCCCGACTCAAAGCCGCAGATTCGGACGGCCTGCTGTTTCGTGATTCCCACTGGCGGCAAACCTGGCGTAAGTACTCTTAAATTCGTTCTCGGCGTTGGCCCTATTGGGCAGAAAGCCATACTCGGCCGCAGCACTTTTGGCAGATCTGCGACTACGGGTATGGGCTTACGCGGCGGAGTTGGCGATTGCTGATCATCCGGATAGGACCCCAGCGGCGAGTAAGGGCTCGTGCGCCTTGTTGACCGTCCGCGCACTCACAGTCTGACAGCGGCACTGCCGTGACCGATTGATTTTCCGCCGGCAGTTCTCGGCCGCTTCCGTTGCGCCCGCGCGTGAATGCCGCCCTTGACCCCGGGCATCTCAGGCATGTCGAAGGGTTCGCCGCGTTCTGAGATGTGGGCGATGACCTCGTCCAACGTCCGCAGAGCCTCGGCTCTGGGAGGCGGGGCCGCGAGCCACGCGCTCGAACTCTACTTATCTACCTTGGTGCAGTACCAGCGAGGTTGCTTCTCGAAGCCAAGCTTGCAGCCGTAGCAGAATCCTGCGTTCCCCGTCCCGGGAAGCGTGTTCCAGTTGCAGTTCGCCACTCGCACGATTTCCGCGTTGCCGTCCATGCAATGAAGTTGATTGTAAGCCTGATCGTCCACGCTGCCCTGGGCGGCATTCAACGGTGAGTTGTCCTTGTTAACGTCGATCCAAGTCTTGTCTTTCTGAAACAACCTTAGTGTTGTCAGTGTTCCGCAATTCGATGGTCAATGTGTTCAAGGTCGCATTCCTCTTTTCACGATGACCTTCATTTCCCGCCCAAGCTGCTCATGGCTTGGCGACGGTATTGCGGGCAACAAACCCGTCCGTTCCAACGGGCCCGGCGCGGCCATAGCGCGCGAACAGGCGAACGACCGAAATTGCTTGAATCAAGCGACGTCCTTCCTGGCGTGCCGATGCCGGTTTCGCCTCACTGCTTTCCCGGAGACAGTGATGCCTTTCAACTTGATCCTGCCCGGCGGGCGGGTGAGCGACCCGTCCGGGAAGCTCGATGCCGCGGTATGCTAAGTGCCGGTCAGCAACCAGTTCCGCGCACGCAGTATGCTAATTGTTCATGCGCACGTTCGTAGCAACGCTGCGCTTGCGCATCAGTAAAATTTCCACAAGCTCGCATGTCTAGTTGAAAATTGCGATTGCAGTTCGCCCTGATATCCCTGCAATCTGCCATTGCAGCGACAGAATAGGTCGACACAACGATGCTGAAAATCAATACTTTCCCTAGCTTTTTCATCGCTTGCTCCTGAAAAATTAGGCTGGAAAGTTAAATAGTTGACATTATCAACTTAAAGTATAACGGCGTGAAGATGTATTCGCAAGTTATTTCGCTTCGCTAAGCAGCGTATGTTGCGCGCTAATGGCCATTCCGTGGAGAGACGTATGCTCTCAGCACGATTGTTTCTGTGCCTTGCGATCTTACTTGGAATCGCTTCCAGCGATCCCGTGAAGTCTGAGGAAAGCGGGCCCCAGCTCGCCCGGCAGATACTTTTGCCGCTTCTGACAAAGTCAGATTGGCAATCCTCGTCCTTTAGCGATGATGGGCGCCTTCTGCTGGTCATCGACCAAACCCGATCCTTTGTGCTGGATGTCCAGAGTGGACGTGAGCTCCGGCCAGTAAAAGTGATGGGGGGAGACGTCCTGATTTGGGCCAGGCCGCGTCCAACTTCCTATGAGTGGATTGCCGCTACGACCACAGGTCGCTTCCTTCGGGTCGATGCAGCCACCGGCATGACCGAAACCCTATTTGAACTCAGGGACCGCCTTGGCCAAGCCGCCTATCGGTCAAAAGCTATATCATTCGAGTTTCTCAGCGGCACCGAGTTCGTCGCCTTCGTAAGGACCCCGCGGGAGCGCCCCAACGAAGGCGGTGGCACTTATGGTTGGAATGACCAGACCCTGTTTAGCTATGATGTTGGCTCAAATAAATTCACGGGGTTTCGACCCGTTACCTCCAATGAGTTTATGACAAATCTCGATGCCTCGGTCGCCGTGCTGCCGAGGCGGGGCCTTGTGGCCGTCTTTGACCCGAAGTCCACCGCTGCGATAACGATATGGACCGCCAAGACGGCCAGTACCGAAACAGATCGCTTTTCGCTTTCGTGCAGAATCAGCCAATCCTCTGAAAACTACGCGGTCGAGGTTGCTCCGTATCGAAATGGTTTTGTTGCATTCGGGAAAGCGGCCACCGCTGACTATATTGGCGAGGAAATGTTCACGACGGCGGCCTGCCATGAGCCGGTCCCTGGGGAGGAAAAGGCCGGCCCGGCTGCGCCGGCGGTTTGCCACTGGATTTTCGAGGGCCCCCCGATTGTGACCGCCAGCGCCGGACCGGCAGACGGAGAATTTCTCTTGGTTCGACAAACGCTCGACTTTGAACGCGCGCTGCTCAACCCATCCGATTGTATATCAACGCGTCAGTCCATCGCGAATATTGGAGAATTTTATCGGCCATGGAAAATGGCAAGCGATGCCAAGATTATCGCCGATAAGACACTGGCCGAAGGCGAAGAGTTCAACGTAAGAGCTCTCCCGGACAAGCACGGGTATGTAGTCAACGCCGCTGGAATGCTGGCATGGATTCCAGTCGACGGAACGAGACCACGTCAGATTGTCGAACTGGTGGGAAGCCCTACAAGTGTGCTCGAAATCGAAGCTGGGCCCGGGTTTATCATCAATGGCAATATCCTCGGGCCACTAAAAATATTCGACACCCAAGTCTCGCGTCTTCGAAATGTAACTTACGACTACGGCACCTATTATGAGAAGGCGTGGATTTACAACAAGCCGTACGCCGTAGTTCGCGGCCTCGGCGCCGTCGCCGTTCTGGAATTCAATGGCGAGCTGGCCTTTTATGCGGCGCGGTCCGACGTGGACGAGGCGACGATTCCCAAGCCAGCGCGCCTCAAGGTCAACAGGCCTGGAGGCCTCTGTGTGTCCGATGACGGACGCCGCGTCCTCGTTGTCTCCGAGGAAAACGTCATTCAACGTTTTCAGCACAAAGCCGGGACTGGAGAATTCACCGAGACGGCGCGCCTGTCGCTCGGCCCCGGCCTCGATCTTTATAAGATAGCCTGCGATGCAACTGCAGATCAGGCCGCGATCTCCGACTCGTTGACCGACAAGATATTCATTGTTGAGGCTGGAAAAGCAAAACTGTCGATTTTCCAGACGATGAGCGTGAAAGGGTCGAGCAGTCTGACGGCGCGACCTTCTTTTTCAAGCGACGCACGCCTGCTTGCTGTTGGCGGTGACCTGTTTTCTCGGGCCGATCGCACCCGTCGCTTTTCCAAGACCAAACTTCAATTCGATCCCACGCGCATCGTCTTCAGCGACGATGGCAAAAATGTCCTGTCGATCGGCAGCAAGACATCTTTGTATCGCGTAAACCGTGCGAAGCGTGGCGGGATAGTGCTGCTCCCGTTGGCAGGAGATTTTGGCAACGCGAGCGATGGTGCGTTTGTCGACAACAACGCTATTATTTTATCAAGGTCTTTGGAAGACTTGGAAGTGCGATCCCTATCGAATCGGTTGATAGGTCAACTTCTGTTGGGCAAGGACGAGGACTGGGTCTTCACCGACGCGGCAGGTCGATTTGATCTCAATGACATCGAGAAGCAGGCAGCAGGATACTGGGTAATGTCCGATGACCCCTTGCGCGCTCTGCCACCCGCGATTTTCATGCGAGATTACTATGAGCCACGCCTCATGCGGCGACTGATAGACTGCCGCGCAAATCAAACCGCAAGCGACCCATCATGTTCCGATTTTCGGCCGCTTCGAGCCGTCACCAGTCTAAATCGCGTGCAACCAGACGTGAAGATCGTCTCGATCGATCCTGAGACAGATAAACAGGATGAAGTCGTCGTGACGGTGTCAGTCAGCAGCGTGGTGGCTCCCCCCTCAGCCGCGGGAGTTGGACAGCGCCGTGAAAGCGGAGCGTATGATTTGCGTCTCTTCCGTCGTGGGCAGTTGGTCAGACAATCGCCGGAAATTGAAAAGCCCGATGTCCTCGACAGCGGTACGCAGGAAGAAGAATTGGCTCGCTGGCGGGCACAGCGTTCGCTCCTGAACGGCTTGCACAACGCGGTGTTTACCTTCCGTCATGTACCGCTGCCGGGAGGCGCTGCAGGATCGACTGTTGAGTTTTCTGCCTATGCCTTCAACGAAGATCGTGTCAAGAGCGAAACATTTTATCGACCTTTCGAGTTGAAAGCTCCCTTGGAAAAGAAGCGGCGCGCCTACCTGATAGCGGTCGGTGTTGGCGCCTACGAAAGTCCGGCGTGGGATCTCCGGTATGCGGAGAACGACGCCCGTCGCTTAAACTCTATCCTTGAACCGCGCCTCAAGGCCACAGGTAAATACGAAGAGGTCGTATCGGTCGCGATCACGAGTTCATGGGCCCTCAAGAAAGACGGTCAACGGTCGTTGATCACGAAGGACGCGACGAAGGCGAACGTCAAAGCGGTGCTTGACGTTCTCTCAGGGCTCGGCCGCGCCGAAGATCTGCCTCCCGGCCTCGTCGCTCATGGGACGCTTGGGAAAGCGCAGCCCGATGACTTGGTGGTGATCCTCTACTCGAGTCACGGCTACGCGGACCGGAACGGAAATTTCTTTGTGTTCCCGTACGATATCGGCGTGATGCCGTCCAGGAAAGTAACGGATGATGTTCTGGCGCGGGCCATATCGAGTAGCGATCTATCTTTCTGGCTACGGCACGTTGACGCGGGCGAAACGGTGATGATTATCGACGCCTGCCACTCGGCGGCAAGCGTGGAAGGGGGCGCTTTCAAGCCGGGTCCGATGGGGTCTAGAGGGCTCGGCCAATTGGCGTATGATAAAGGCATGCGAATTTTGGCCTCTACCCGCGCGGACGATTTGGCTTGGGAAAGCGAAACCACGAAACAGGGCTTGCTAAGCTTTGCCCTGATCCAGGACGGAATCGTTAACGGAAAAGCTGATAATCGGCCGACAGACGGGCGCATTGGCATCGGCGAATGGCTAACCTACGGCACCGAACGCGTGCCTCAGCTTTACAGAGATGATCGGACTCGAACGGGAGCGCGATCGGGGGGGCGGCTAACGGTTTTCGACAGCAACACGCACTTTTCGCGTGTTGTCGAATCTGAGAACGGCGATGTGACCAACCAAACACAGCGCCCGGCGCTTTTTAGCTACCGCCGGGAAAAAGATCCCGAGTTGGTCAGAAGGTGATTGAAGCCAAACGAAGTTCAGAACACATCGGGCCGCTTTTTCCAGTCGTCCCATCGCGTCGTTGGATCATCGGGAAATCGTTTCAGGGTTCGCTTCTCGCCTGAAGCCTTTAACCGTTTATTGCCGGCCCACGCACTTCCCCCGCCGGCGCGAACCCCCGCGTAGATTGTGTTGATGGTCGCGGCATCGATCTTAAAGTCCTGCATCGCAAATTTTAAAGTCATATCCGATGTGTCTTTGGACCGATCCTGCTCCCAATAGAGCCAATCATGGATTACCGCCGCATAGGCGTATATCCCGTCCGGCCGAAGGAGCGACCAGAAGGCACGCGGGATGCTGGCGAAGTCCGTCACAAAACCGACCGGTACGGTCACCGCCTTGTACTGTTCCTGTCCCGGGTTCGGCTTCCAGCTTATAGGCTTCGTTATGAAATAGGTCGGATCGGCAAAGCGCCCGAGGTACAACGCGCCTTCGACTGCTCGCGCATCGTTGATCCATTTGTCCATCCACTCTGCGGGAGTAGGAATGGGCTGTCGCTTCGGTTTGGCGGCCAGCACAGGACCACTCAGAAAAGTGGCGCCCCCCAGTAATGCCGATTGAGTTAAAAACTTACGGCGATCAAAACTATCCATGCTGCAACTCCAGAAAGAAAATTCAGTTATTAGAGTGTGGATGAAATACCGAACCGGGCTCGAAGAACCCTGCTGTTCGAGTGGTAAGCATGCAATTCTGATTTGTAATCAAGGAAGATGCTTGTTTCAAGCGCCTACGAGGTCTGACGGCCCGAAAGCGGACTCCGACCACCTTTCGGAACGCCCGACGTTGTTGCTGGGTTTCAATAGTGACGCGGAGGCTCAAAGAGAGTCGATGCGGAGACTGAAGTAAATATCGCAGATTTGCGTGGTCTACATTGCCAACACCAGCAAGCGGCGATGGGTCTGCTTAGACGGCTTTGCCGGCGATTAGCCCTTACCGCCCAGCTATTCGCTCGAGGATCTCCTAGGCGCGCGCGCCCTTTCTAGCAACCGTGGCAATGTGCGCGGTCCTCCTATCGTGGAGGGACAGCGGGGATCGATGGCGGAAAAGAAGAAGGCCGGTAGGCCAGGACGGCAGCCGCCGCCGGCGTCAAGAAGCAGCGCCTCACGTCGATGGATTCCCGAGATCATCACGAGGATCAAGTCGGCGGCCGCGCTGCGCGAACGATGGCCTCGCTGGTGATGGAGCAGGCCGCTGCCGAATGGCTCGAGCGGCATCAAGACGGCATGAAGTGAAGAGAGCCTAGTTGTCGCTCTCCATCGCTTCCAACTCGGCTGCGATGCGGCGCGCGTTTCTCACCCAGACGGGTACGTCGGCCAAGCGTTCGTCGTGCCGCCTGATCGCGGCCAGAAGCCTCATTTCGTCCAACAGGTAGAAAAGCAACGCCCTGCGCACGGTCACGGTCTTCATGCCGTCGCGCATGCCGAACTCCTTGGCGGTCGTCATCTTTTACGGGATGACCGACGAGCGAGTCGTTCTAACGGTACGCTATGCAATGCTGTTCTATGTCTTAAAACGTCTCGGACTTTTAGGAGACGCAAGTCAGTTGGATCCTCGTAGCCAACATATCGTCGCGCTGAATGCCGTGGAGACCGCCGAGGCGCTAAAGCGGGCCGAGATCGAGCTTGATCAAATCGACTGGGCGCCAAGAATTGCGGGGGCGCTTGAATCTCCAAGACCCGCCGCGGCTCCTAAGGCGGACGACCGCTCGAAGTGATTGATCATCTTCATTGTTTTCGCTTTTGTCTTGACGGCAAGTCCAGGTTGCAATGATATCGCTGGCCAGTGCTCGGGCAGTGCCGACAGGTCGGGTTGACGCGGTTCCCCTTCACCGATCGCGCTCATTGATTTCGGAAATTTGGGGTTCCCCAGTTCTCTGCCACGCCGGGGAGGGTTGAACTGAAGTTCAGTTGTCAGTCGAAGACGGAAATGTAGTTTCCGCGAATATCAATTTGGGGGCAGAGTTGAGTTTCTTCGGTTCATCGTTGCTTTGGCGTGGCTGGTTCCGCATTGCGCTCTTTTGGAGCGCTTTCGCGGCTGCTCTCTTAGTATTGGCCCGGGTTGCGCCTTTCTCGGAATGGAGTCACGTCCTCGAAGTATTCCGTGAAGTCGCAAATGGCGATACCGTCTTCGGCCAAAGTCACGGGTCCAGTATCGCGGACCCAGATGTCTTCGTACTCCATGGGCAGAACGGTCACCCCTGGATGCAGTAAGTGGGTTGTGATGGGATTGAGGCCCTTTGCAAAGCCAATTCTGACTTGCCCAAATCGAGCAATGACATTCACAAGATCTGCTACAGCCTTTTGGCCATAGCGCGCCGAAGAGCGCCAGTTATCAGATCGATAAGGCCAGAGTAGATAGGTATGGCTGTGGCGTTCGAACTCAGCGGGCAATCGTAGCATGGAAAAGGCTCAGCCTAACCTTCTTTGAAAATAAAAGTCGAAATCGTTTTCAGAAGCCATGATCGCTAAGCCAACGTCAGGTTTATAAACGAAAGCGCCTTTGCTGCCAACAGTGATCTTGAACAGACGAGCTGCACATGACGGGAGGCCGTGCTACCGCCCTCTACAGAGAGGGCTGAAGCTTCGCAGGCTCAACCCCAATCCCGGTCTGTACGCTGAACAGCGTCGCCACGTCCGTCGCCAGGGACATGTAATCGTCATACGCCGTCTGACTGGCCGGTACGACCGCCGCATGAAGACCTGCTGGTAGAACACCGGCATTCGCGGTGATGGCCGTTGCCCGGAATTTCTTCTCTGCCTGCCGCAGATCATCGATGGATTTGTTGAGGTCGGCCATCGAAGTCGGTGTCACCATCTTGCCGCCGATGTAGACCACCTGGCTAAGCCCGAGGATGCCAAGGAGGGTCTGCGGAATCTCAAAGGAAGAGAGCTGGGTGACACCGCCGATGATGAGCGCACCGGCCACGACCAGGCTGAAGATGAAGCTCTGATAGCGATAGACGTCGAACTCTCCATCGGTCGTGAACAGATCCCGCCAATGAGCATCAATGTTGTTTGGATTGAAGGTCGACGACAGCCATTGCTTGCGCAGGAGCCACGCCTTGTTCTCGGGCGTGATAGTCGTCCGCGAGTTATCCGCGCCCTTGGCAACGGTCGATCCGATGCCTGTGATACCGAGGAGCAAGAGGACGGTACTCGATATATCGGTTAAAACACCGGTTCGTAAAAGGAAATAGGTGATCAGTCCGAAGACGATCAAGGAGAACATGATGATCTGGAGCTTGCCGAGGCTCGCCCGTCCGTCCGAGCCAGCGCTCATGGCGATGGGATCGAGATATCCAAACCAACGCGGAGGTCTGCTCGTCCGGAAAGCGAATGCGGCGATAAGATAGCCCAGGATGACGCTCAGCCAGGCCACTCCGGAGCTGTAGATGCCCGGACTGACCCTGACAGTCGTCTCGGAGACTTGAAAAGGAGAGCCGCCCTGGCATGTAAAGATGTAGAGTTGGGCTTGCCTCCATGGCGCATCGACAACATCGGGAAGGCGGAGATTGAGGATTGTCCGGTCCTTCTTCATCAGGCCCTTCTTGATGATGGGGTCCGTATCGGCCGCCTGGCGCGCCTTGACGTCGGGCCTGTCGAGGATCACTGGCGTCGGAGTTCCAACGTCGACGGCCCCGAAGTAGTGTTCGGCGTCCGAGAACGGCTCGTCCAGACCGACATCAACGTTTCCACCCGTCGGGAGCAGGAACGTGTCCATGATGATGCGGCCGCCGATCTGCCGCCGCCTATTGAGGAGCTCAGAGCTCGCGTCCTCCTCCGTGATGCAGACGTCGCGCGGGTCGTATTTCTTCTTCGCGGGCGCGGCGGGCTGCCCAGGTGCAGCGGGAGTGGGAGGCTTCTCGGCTTCCGCAGGCACAGGGGCTGCCTGCGGAGCGGGACCTTGGGCATGTGCACCGAAGCTCATGAGCGTTGCGAAGGCCAGCGTCGCCAAATTCAAACGCAACCGCATATTTCGTCTCCTACCCCTGAAATCGGCGCAAAAAATGCCGGAAGCTGAAGTGTCGCCTATGGCACGTGTACGGTTTCGATCAGATGCGGCTTCAAGCCATTCTTGGCGATGAACACCGGCTCGTACGGGTTGTTGCGGGCGGCCGGACAGTTCGGATTGGCAGCCCAGTCATCGCGATGGGGGATGTCGTCCAGTCCGACCGCGTAGACATCGACATGGTCGCCGTCGATGCGGAGCCGCAGGAAATTGTTATACCGGCCAAGGCGCAACGCGCTGAAGGCATCGTTGCGGTTCATGCGCATCCACCGGCAGGTGATCAGGAGATTGATCCCAAAGAGCGTGCTGCCGATAAGAAAGCCCACCGATCCCATCTCGATGAGTAGTCGTATCAGCCGGGCCCAGACGTCGAACCATCGGCTGGGAAAGAGCGGGTTTGCATCGTTGCAAAGCTTGAAGAGGCGTCCTGCCGAGATGACCGTGACCGCCTGCGCCAAGGCGTGAGCCGCGCTGCTGATGAGCACTCCCCATCCGCGCGACTTTTCCTGGTTTATGGTGTAGCCTATGATCGCCCAGGCGAAGATGCCGGTGATGATGATGTAGACGTCCCATTCGTCACGAAGGGAGATGGCAATCCCGCAAAGCGAGTAGACGGCTCCCATCGACAATGAGAAATCCCAGTTCGTGAAGGCGAAGAACAGGTTTCGCCAGACCAGCGACCGGCAGATGTCCATGGAGGGATAGCAAGCCGGGGCTGGCTGCTTGTTTGGCTGTGCCGGCGGTATCTGGCCGAGCTGCAGATTCTTCTTCGTCGTCAGCCACTTGAGCGACACGCTCTGCTCGAGGTGATGGGTCGGATGCAGGAACGCCCCACCACCGCCCGAGGTGATGAACTGGGTATCGGCCGACGCGTACCGGCTGTAGTGGTGGGTGTCACCCGAAAGAAGAATGGGAACGGTGTGTCCCTTGAATGTGCCATCCGGCTTCCTGGCCTCGACCGCAAGGCCTACCGCAAAGTCTGTGATCTCCCATGATTTGCTATTGGTGTCGGTGTAGAGCCATCCCGGCTCGGCGCTGCACATGATGATCTTGGAGTTGTCGGGCATGCTGGCCGCCACCTGGCTGAAATAGTCGGCTTGGGGCTGGTCCATGGTATCGGCGAGCTGGATGTCGGTAGCCCAAAGCCACCAGGTGTCGGTCATTTGGATCGCGAAGTAGCTGCGCCGTTGCTGGCTGCGCCAACTCCCGAGGTGCCAGTGTTTTTCCCGGCAGAAGAACGCGAGGAACAGATCAAGGCCATCGTACCAGTCGTGATTGCCGGGGATGGCGAATACTGGAACGCCGTCACCCGAGTGGCGATCATGGTCGGGGGAGGCCCAGGCATAGGGTTGCCGGAGTTGATTGGTGTAGGCTTGTCGGCTTGCCTTCGGATAGACCTCGTCGCCGCCCATCACGAGGAGCTGGCCGCGCGGAAGCGTCTGGCCGTCGACAACGAGATCCTTCTGGCCCAGCAGGGTTGCCATTGCGTAGGTGCTATCGAAACCATCGCCAAGGTCGGCGACGAAATCGAACCAGACCACGCCCCCGTGGTCCGATGCGAGCTTTGCCTTGAGCGCGGTCGCGCGCTTCATGTGTTCCTCGACAGTGACGGTATCGAGGGCCGCAATCGTCAGGCGGCGATCGGCGTAACGGCCAAAGATAGATGACAGGATCACGTTATTCAGAAGCGCGAGCAGAAGGCGGGGGCTAAACCAGTGCGCCATGCGCGGAAAGCGGGCGTAATCATCCAGCGGCTGCACGGCCATGCGAAATCCCCCAGTGTCAAATAAATTAAATCAATTGGTTGAGCGTATCATCCACATCCGGCAATGCAACCAGTGATAGCGCCACCATCCAGAGAGACCCTGCCTCTGCAGAGCTTGTCGCTGTCGGGCATCTGGTGCTCTGCCGGCGGCTTCCCAAAAGCGCACTGGAAAAAATCGGCAGCACCGTCCGTGCAAGCTGCGTTTGCAATCCCCGGCATGAAGATCAACAAAAACAACGCAAACAGGAGTTTCATTTAGTCCTCCATCCAAAAAAAACAGTTATCCAGAAATGCATGGCGATTCGTCAGCGGTCACGGTCCCGATCCGGTTCTCGCGACCATTCGTCCCGGTTGAGTGGCATCAACCAGTCGAGACGATCCTCCATTTCCCGATGTGACTTCGACGGCGCCGCCGCTTGCGCCGTGCCCAGCCAATCGAGCCGGCTCTCGTGCGGGGCCAAATGGTAGCCGCGCGCCTCGGTATCGGACACGGGCAGGGCATTCTGCCGCTCGACCGCGTCGCGGGCGTCTTCACGCTCGGCCGTGTGTTCGGGCGTGGCGTGGCGGCAATCTTAGAGAGTGGCCGTTCATACTCCTCGACCAGGCGCTGCTCCACTTCCGCGAGTTCACGCGGCGAGATGGACCGCCCGTCCGGATCGGGCAGCGGCTCCAACGAAACGTGCTCGGTTCCCTCCAGCCGGACCTGAGTCAGCTGCGCGTCGATCTCCCGCAACGACTTCTCCATGTTGGTCCAGTCGAGGAGCGGGTGATTGGTATCAAGGGCTTCGGCACGCATCCGCTCGACCATGGCGCCGTGAAGTTCACGCCAATGGGGCAGGGCGTTCTTCAGGGGCGCTTCCCGGACGGCAGCTCCTCGTCCGATCTCCTCGGTCAGCTTATGGAGCACCTTGGAGCTCCTCGCCCCACGTGCGCTTGTCGACCTCATGCCAGAACGTCTTCCACTCGCGCGCTTCATGGTCGCTCAGCCCGGGTACAGGGTCACGGCGCTCGGGCGGCCAGTCCGCCCGCGCCGTGAGCAAAGCGAAGCGCTCGCGGACGCCGCGCTCGGCGAGAAGCTCGCGCCGGGCCTCAAGCATGTCGTGATTCATTTTTTCCCCCATCGTCGCGCCCGGCGCAGTGCCGGGTCGGGTCCTTGGTGCTTGGTCGGTGTGGTGTCGATGCCGCGGCCGGCGTTGCTGCGTGCGTCGATCTCGACCTCGGCGCCCGCCTTGCCCAGGGCGGCGTTCGCGATCTTCGCCCAGGTCTCGCGCGCCTCGCTCACGACGGCGACGCCATCGGCGTCGCGCAGCTTCAGCTTGAACCGGTCCGCGCCGACGGCGCGGGTGGTGAGCATCAGGTGGGCGTGCGGATCGTTGCCCTTGCCGTCCTCGTGGATGGCGGCATCGACGATGTGACCCAAGGTCACATAGGTGTCGGCCATCTCGCGCGCGACCTCGATCCAGATCGCGCGGTCCAACTCACGCGGCAGGGCGAACTCGATCTCCTTGGCGAGGCAGGCGTCCTTGCGCTTCTCAGCAGCCTCGACCGCGTTCCAGAGTCTGGCCCGGTCCGGCATCCAGGCCGTGGCGTCGGCCGGCAGCCTGATCTCGGTGAACACCACGTCGCGGCGGCCGCCGAACGCGCTGTCCTTTTCCTCAGCCTCGTTCGGAAGAGTCTCGCCCGCCCTGTATGCCGACGACGCAACGGCCGATCGGCCGTCGCGTCTGCTGATGTTTTTGACGTGCAGGTGGTAGATGGCCACGGACGCGTCACCCGATGCGGTTGAAGCGCGCCCATCTTGGGGCGCGCCGGGGTCCAGGGGTCTCCCCTGGCGCAGTCGCCGGTTTTCCCCAACGCGGGTCCGCGTTGGTCGGAAAACCGAGCGACGCGTCGCCGCCGCTCCTAAAATACAATGCGTACATGGTGGTGGCGATGCGTAAGTGCACTGTTCTTTGCCGAAAAACTGCAAGATATTGGCACACTTCATGGTTGTGCGACCAAAGGGGTGTGGCTAGGCTCGCTCCCGGGTTGTGGGGGATGGCGTTGAGTAAACCGTTCGATCTCTCTCTCGGGAGCTGAATATCCTGAGGTCAGCCGGCCCGTGGGCCCGTCGGACGGTTAAGGCCGGCCGCTACCTCAAGGCGGGCCTCGTCCGCCGCCAGATCGAGCAGGAGTACGCGCTGAGACTACCGAGGCGGTCGCCGCGGCGATTGCGTCCGGCCGCAGCTACCAAGCCATCCTCGAACGGGCCAGCAAGCGGAAGGCGGAGACCGCCGAGCGTGAGAGGCTCCTGGTCGAGCCCCCGCCGCTACACGGGTCGGCAGCCTAGGCGACCGGCGAAGGACCTGCCGCGCTTCCTCAGGAGACGCGACCAGTTCGACGACCCGTCGTCGATCCTGCTCGGCACCTTTCTTGAGGAGGGCGCATCGGATCCAGCGGGCTTCGTTCATTGGGACGGTGATGGTCACCTGCTGACCCTCGCACCGCAAATCCGTTACGACAATAATCCCGAACCTGCTCCGCTACCGGGGCAGCGTTGTCGTGTTCGACCCGAAGGGTGAACTCTACAAGGAGACGTCCGCCTGGCGCGCAAAGAATGTCGGGCCGGTCTACCGGATCGCGCCGTTCGATGACGGCGCCGATCCAGCCACCCACCATTTTTCCAGACACGGGTTCAACCCGTTAGCGAGCATCCGCTCGCAGCATCAGGCGCGCGGACTCGCGCAGCTGATGTTTTCGCGCGACCTCAACGGCCAGGAATTCTTCAACGACGACGCCGTGGGCCTCCTCAGGGGGGCATTCTCTGGATTCTGGATTCAGCGCCTGAGCACCTCAGCGAAGATTTTCACCAACGGCGCCTGTCGGATCGCGAACGTCACCCCGTGCGCGCGGGCACCACATCATAAACCGGGAAGACGCCATTAAGCGGAAAGTCGTGGTATCCGAATCGCGGGATAGGCAGCACTATGCGGCGTTTCACCCAGGGATTGGGTATTTCAGTTGGGTCGCGACGACGGTTTTAAAGGTCGTCGATAAAGACGGATTTTCAGAAGATGTTTGCAGACGGTAGCCGCACTGCAAGCTGGTTCCCCATTGTCGCCCTCGAAGGACCGAGCGGAATCGGGAAGTCCACGCTGCTTCACTTGATCTCGGACCATCTGATCCGAGACGGGATCAGATTTGAGCAGTGCAGCAACAACGATAGCGGCCGTTGGAGTACGGTCATCCGGGAGCTTGCCAGTGCGCCTAACAGGCCTTTGACCCTGGCGCTGGCGACGGCTGCAGCCCGCGGTGAGCTGAGAGAAGGGGCGCTGCGGCCGCAGCTTTGCGATCGCTTCGTCATCTCGACACTTGTTTATCAGCGTTTCGCCGGCCTGCCCTTGGAGTACCTTTACGCAACAAATCGCCCTTTGCTGGCAGCATCAGTGACCTTCGTCTTGCGCCTTGATGCAGAGGCACTGCTTGCGCGGCGCGGCAGCCGAGCGCGCAAGCCGGATTGGTTTAAGCAACGGCTCGGGGGTGGCGAGGAAGTCGAACTCTACGATCAGGCTGCGGCGTTGCTGACGGCGAACGGTCATGACGTGCGGATGAAGGATGCATCGTCCGACGAAGCGACTTTGGCGGCACAGCTTGCCGCCGAGATCGCGCCGATTTTCCAGAGGAACGGCGCGTCATGACGGGCGGGCCGGCGATTGAGAGCGGCCTCGACCTCGTCCTCGTGAACTCCCCCTTAAGGGATTACGATCAGTCGGTGCGGCGAAACGACTTCACGCTGCCGACCCTCGGGCTCGCTTATATTGCGACCTGTGCCAGCCAGAACGGCTTCTCGGTTCGGGTGCTAGATGCCGAAGCACGGGGCCTTGGTCTTTCGCAGGTTGCCGCCTTGCTCAACGAAGCGAGCCCACGCTGGGTCGGTCTGAACCTGCTGGCGCCGACCTACGCGCATAGCGTCCGGCTACTGCATCTGCTCGATCCGTCCATATCGGTGATGTTGGGTGGCCACCAGGCCAAAGCAATGCCACGCGCCATACTCGAGGACCCGCGTATTCCTCGAATTGACGCGCTTGTGCTTGGCGAAGCCGAGACGAGGGTGCCCATTCTTCTCGCGGATGTGAAGTCCCGGACGGAGCTGCCAAGCGTTTTTTGGCGGGACGGTCGAACGCCGGTGATGCCAGTGATACGCAGCAAAGACCGGCTTCTGCTGGCGCCCGACGTCAACACAATGCCGTTGTTGGACAGGAGCCATTTGGACAAGGATCCCTACTGGGATAACGGAGTTCTGGAATCGGCGATGGTCGCGTCGCGCGGATGCCCCTTCGACTGCTCGTTTTGCGGCGCAGCCGTAAGCAGCAATCCCGACGTGACCGTCCGGATGCGAATGCCGGAGCGCATCATGGAGGAAATCCTCGATCTCAAGACGCGGTTCGGGGTGCAGAGGGTCAGGTTCGTCGATGACCTGTTCTTGGCGAACCAGCGCCTCATGCGAATGACGCTTAAGGCTTTTGTCGACGCTCGTCTGGACATGAGGTGGGACGCAACGGGACGGATCAACGTGCTGGCGGGAGCGCGAGACGAACTCTTCGATCTCATGGTGAGCGCGGGCTGCCGCGAAGTCGCCCTCGGCATTGAGAGTGGAAGCGATCGCGTCCTCGGGTACGTGGACAAGAAGATCACGGTGGCCCAGACCGTGCGGACCGTGACAAGACTTTGCCGGGTGGGGATCGATGTTAAAGGTTATTTCATTCTTGGACTGCCTACTGAGACGCGCGACGAGCATCAGGCGACCCTGGGCCTGATCAGGCGCCTGTGGGACCTGACGGACGGGATGCCGGGGCGTTTCCGTTGCAGTGTCTTCGAGTACAGGCCTTATCCGGGGACACCGGACTGGCAGCGGCTGGTTGATGCTGGTCACTCACCGAGAGCCATGTTGGACTACTCGGACCGGATGGATGACGCAGACTTTCCGCCGGATCGGGCTGAGTTCAACTTTTCGACCGGTTTACAGTTTGGCGAAGTGCCGGTCGATATCATTCGCCACAGTTTGGCGATGATCATGCGGGAGCAGCGATTGCGATGAAACGGGCGACGATTTTGTTCTTGGGACCGTGCCGCAAGTTCGATCCCGCGACGTCCAAGCCCTTTCCCGCATTCTCTCCGAATTCTCGCTCGGGCAAGTTTCTGCGAAACGCGATTGACGCGACCGCCGCGTCCGACGATGTCATTCTGCGCTTTGACAACGTCATCCCCCGCGCACTTTTCGACAAGGAGGGTCGTGAACGCTACCCGAGTTGCGGCGAGCTCGTGGAGGAACTAGAGGTACATGCCTTGTGGCGTCTGGGCAGTTCTGATGTGGTGATCGGACTGAGCTCGATCGTCGGCGAGGCTCTCCAGAAGGTCCAGAGCGCGCGTCTCGAAGCCGGCCGTCGCCCAGGACCGACACTGGTCCGGCTGGAGCATCCGTCCTTCATAATGCGCCGGCCTATCCATGAGCGAACGGACTATGTCCGAAGGTTGCGAGAATGCATTCATTCGGCGGTTGATGCGGCGATCAATCCGAGAGCCGCTGCGCTGGCCGTCGGCTGAGCCTGCCGCATAGACTGCGTCGGTTTCGGATCGTTTTTGTCACCAAAGAACTGGATCCAGCCTCACCTGCGCTACTCTGTTGCTTCCGAAAAGATTTCAGCTTGGGATTTGCGCCTGAGCCACCGTTCCTCACCGTAGCGGCCGCGATAAATTGCACCCCTCAGCGCTTCTGCATTCGGCAGGCCAGTATCCGCGGCGATCGCTGCCTGCACTTGAAGTTCCAGCCAATTCGACCACAGCGTCATGTTCTGCTTCTTCTTTTGGAGTATCGGATCCAAAGCGTAGCGCTCAGCCATAACGTCGCGAGGCGGAGCAGCTTCAGAGTGATCCAGGATCAGCTTAACAGTCGCTGACCGACAGCCCGACGAGCTTTACTTCAATTTTCTAGCCGGCCGTGAAGGCGACTTCATGGAAGCGGTCATGGAAGATCTTAAGGCTGGGCCATGTCCGAGGAGGACTAGCAGTTCGTGGGCTATTACAAGGCGCGGCCATTCAACCGCAAGCTTGTTATCGAGCGCATTAAGAAGACCAAACTGGAGGCCGAACTTCAGGAACAAGCCATAAACGCTGTGCGCGGACTTCGCGATGGGCCGAAGTCCGATGCTGCGCAAAGCTCCTGAGCGGCAGGCGGTTATCACGAGTTTCTGTCGCAATCCCTGCAATCCGCCCACAGCCCCGCGCGCGAAACCGTGCGATGAGCGGCTAGCCAAGCCTGAAGTCGAACCGATTCCGCTTGGTCCGTGCGTTGTTCCCAAGGCGCGTCGGCTCTTGGTCAGTTCTCATCAGACATTATGGCCGCCTCGAAGCGCTGACGCGTGGAAACTGCGAGCCGGCCGAGTCCAAAGTGCTCCTGCATGCCGCGGATCAGGTCTTCATCCTCCTCAAGGCCCTGGGCACGAAGAACATCGCCAAGGCCCGCCAATTCGGGCAGCGGAACGTCGCCGTGCTCGCGACCGCCGCCGCGGTAGGGCGACTTAGCGCTGGGCGCCGTGTTTTGCGGCCAAATGATCTCTCGATCGCCGTCTCGGCTAGTGGGGAAGCGTTCTCGACCAAGCGCTGCCCGGATGATTCGCTGCACCGTTTCGCCCGAACGTTGGAAGCCGTGTGCGCGTGCGACGCGGTCGATTAAAACGTCGAAATAGATCGGTCCTTCGATTTCGATCACATGGTCAATCATGTTGCGGAGAGTGCCCCGGTAGCCAACGTCGTAGAAGCGCTCTCGGTCGGGGGCCACGACGGTGCTGGGGTCAGCTTTTGTGTACATCCTCGGCATTGCGGCAGGGTCGGCGGCAGCCGACTCTGGTCCGCGCGCGTAGATCCTCGGCTCCTCGTCAGGCTCGCTGTCGTTTACGGGAGCAGGGAGAAGCGGCTGCGAGTACGGAGGATCGTTCTCGACGGCAAGAGCCGGATCCGCCTGCTCGTCAGAAGGTGCAACCTCCGCTGTTTCCTCGGCATCCTGAGCACTGACCGACATCTCCCCCATGAAAGGAGGCGCACCAATATCGATGGTCTCTTCCGGGGAGGTGGCAGATGGGCGTGACGCGCGGTCCGCTTGGAGATCGGCTGTCAACCGCGTATGGATCTTTCCTGCGGCCGAGGAGCTGTCCATCCACCATTCGGTGCTCCAGATGCGCAAAATACGCCAACCGAGGTCCGTCAGGACCATCTCGCGGAGGCGGTCGCGATCGCGGGCGGTAGCCGAGCGGTGATAGGTGGCGCCATCGCATTCGATGCCAGCGAGATAGCGGCCCGGTAAGTCCGGGTGCACGACGCCGAGGTCGACTCGGAAGAACGAAACGCCTACTTGCGGATGGACTTCCCACCCCCGCTTTTGCAGCGCGTCCATCACGGCATCCTCAAACGGCGAATCCGTCCCGCGACCGGTCGGCGAGAACGCCTCGGCGATGGCGCGTGCGCCGTGCTCGGCGAATTCCAGAAAGTGCTTGAAGTCGACCACGCCTTTGGCCCTGGTGCGCCCTAGGTCGATCTGCTCGGGACGAAGAGTCGCGAACACCAGAAGCTCGCTGCGTGCACGGGTGATTGCGACATTGAGTCGGCGGTGGCCGCCCTCGCCATTGAGCGAGGAGATTTGCGCGGTAACTCGGCCGGTCTTATCGGGACCGACGGCGACCGAAAAGATGATGACGTCACGCTCGTCGCCCTGCACGTTCTCGATGTTCTTGACGAGAATCGGCTCGCGAGCTTGGTTCTTGTCGAAATGGGGCTCCAGGGCGGGATCGCTGCGTCGGGCCTGATCGAGCATATTTTCGATCAGGCGCTGTTGGTCGCCGTTGAAAGTGACCACCCCGATCGATTTTGACGATGTCTTCAGGCGTCGGACAACCTCGGCGACGACCGCTTCGGCTTCCTTCCGGTTTACCTTGGCACCGCCGCGTTCGTAGATGCCGCCCTCGACATGCACGTAGCGAACCGCGGTGTCGCGGGTCACCGGTGACGGAAAGGTCATCAGTTCGCCGCGGTAGTATTTTGCGTTCGAGAACGCGATCAAGCTCTCGTGGCGGCTGCGGTAGTGCCACGAGAGCCGCATGCTCGGGATGTTCGAGGCGAGACATTCGTCCAGGATGCTCTGCTGACTCTGAACTGTTGAACCGTCGTCGTCCTCATCCTCGACGCCGCGCTGGCCGACACTGGTTGGCGGAAGCTGCTCAGGGTCGCCGACGATGATCACTTGGCTGCCGCGAGCGATGGCGCCGATGGCGTCCCAAACGGGAATTTGCGATGCTTCGTCAAAGATCACGACGTCGAACGGTTTCGCTTCCGCCGGAAGGTATTGCGCGATCGAAAGCGGGCTCATCATGATGCACGGCGCAAGCTGGGTCATGACGTTCGGGATCCGCCCGAAGAGCTGGCGCAGCGGTATGTTGCGTGCCTTCTTGTTGATCTCACGCGCTAGCGTCCCCCATTCCGGATCCTTGCCGAAATTGGTCTGTGTCGGCACGGAGGCGCCAATCCGCGCCTTGACGATCTGCCTGGCGAGCTCGCAGACCTTCTGGTCGGCGGCGACGAAGGCATCGATGAGAGCCTCATGCCTCTCGGCCAAGAACCCGCTCAGCACCTCGTCCTCGTTCACGATCGTCTCCGCGACCCAACGCGCGTAAGCAAAGTCAAACGCGCCGGCGAGCTCGTCGCGAGTAACTCGGCCGTCCTCGACGGCATCCACGAGCGGCGAAAGTCCGGCCGCGCGCGCAGTTTTTGCAGCCGCCCGCCATGTCGCCCATTGCGGAGCCTTGATAATGTTGGCCTTCCACCGTGCCGTGCGTTCCTGCAACTCGTTGATCCATCCGGGCTCCAGCTGGATGATCTCTTCAGGGCGATCGAGGCCGATATACATGCCAACATCCTTGGCCGCCTGATGCATGGCCGGGAAAGCCTGCTGCATGGTGTCAAACGCCCTGCGTACCTGACCCCCGGGACGAAAGCGTGAGACGTCCTGGGTGAGGAGGACGGTGATGTGTGCGGCTATCTGTTCTGGTGGCACGTCGTCGATCTCGAAGCCGTCGACGGCAGCTTGCAGGTCTGGAGCCCATTTGATGAGCGCTGCGATGCGCGCCGGGTCGCTATCCAATCCCCGCCACAACCGCTCGATACCGCGGAAATGCGGCCTCAGTGCTTCCAGTCCGCGAATCAGATCGCAAAGATCTTGCAAGACGATGAGGTCACGCCCGATCTCGTCTGGCACATCGCCGGGGCAGTACGGCTGCAGATGGACACGTATCTTTTTTCTGCGGCCGCCGCGCACCAGCATGTTGGATGCGCAAGCCTCGGTCCATTCCCGCTGCAGGACCGGTAGGTCGAGCAGCGCCGCCGCCTTGAGATCGTATTCGGCCGACAATTCGGACGCCTTGTCGCGGATGCGGCCAACCACGTCGGCCAGGGCGGTCAGCGCACGGATACGATGGTGAGCCTCTTCGCCAAACAGCAGCGCACCGTCTGCGGCGTCCGGGTTCAGCATCAGCGCAACCAACTTGATGAGTTGCGGCAACGAGCTGTCGTGGACCACCTCATTCAGTCCAAGGGAGGTGACGAGCGCGTCCGCCGCCTCGCGCATTTGCTGCAGCGTGTTCTGCAGCCGATCGATCGCCTGCTGCAAGGATTGCGCCCAGGCCGGATTCCAGCGCGTTTGCTCGATACCCTGCAACGGATGGACGGACGGGTCTCCGACCGCCTCCAATGCGGTGCGGATGTCCGCGCAGCTCTCACGCATCCTGGCGAGCTCCTCCGCCGAATGCACTGTTCCATCGGGCCATGCCAGTTCGATGTCGGCGAGGCGGTCGCGATCTGCGACCACGCGTCCGAAAGCCTCGTAGGCCGTCATGCCGTTCGCGCGCCTGCGGTGCAGCGCCGAGACCAGCCTGTTCAACTGATCGCGCTTCTTCTTCAGGTCGCCGGCGGCCGTCGACCAGTGCTCTTCGGTCACCAGATTGCGCTCGCGCCAGGCGGTCGCGAGTTGCTCCAGCACGCTGGACTTCTGGGCCTTGGTCGAGTGCACTTCGAGACAATAGTTGCCGAGTCCGATGGCCTGCATGCGCTGCCTGACGACTTCGAGCGCTGCAGTTTTCTGTGAGACGAACAGCACCGTCTTCTCGTGGGCAAGGCAGTTCGTGATGGCGTTGGCGATGGTCTGGCTCTTGCCGGTGCCGGGAGGGCCGAACAGAACGTAGTCCGCGCCCCGCTGGGCGGCGACCACGGCAGCGATCTGCGAAGAATCGGCCGAGAGCGGCGCGAACAGTTCAGCCGGCTCGACGATTTCGTCGATGGCTCTCGCGTCGATGAAGCCTGCTCCGGATCCCTCATAGCTGTGGGTCGGGGTATCGATCAGGTGGCGCACCACGGGATTGCGCTTGAGCAGATCGGTGCGGTCGACGAGGTCCTTCCACATCAGATACTTGGTGAAGGAGAGTGTCGAGAGCGTAACCTGCTCGGTGACCTCCCAGCCCTTGATGCTCTTGATGTGGCGGCGGACGGTCTTCCAGATCCCACCGACATCGATGCCCGAGGCGTCCTGCGGCAATTCCCCATCGAACTCCGGCATCGACAGATCGAAATCCTGCTTTAGCATCTGCAGGAGTGTCGGATTGAAGCGCGCTTCGTCTTCGTGCAGCGCGAGGCGGAAACCAGAGCGCACGCTTTTGCGCTCGAGCTGCACGGGTACCAGGATCAGCGGCGCTCTGTAGGGCCCGGCCCCGTCCTGCGGCGTCCATTTCAGGAAGCCGAGGCACAGATAGAGGATGTTCGCGCCCCCCTCCTCGAAGGCGAGTCGCGATGCCCGGTAGAGATCCGTGAGCCGGCTTTCCAGTTCGGTGTCGGCGACGTTCGTATGCAGATCGCCCCGTTTCATCGCGTCCAGGATGAAGTCCTTGCGTGCGTCGTCATTCTGGCGGTCGGCGAGCAGCGTCGTATCGCGCCCGTCGCTGCCGTCGAGCACCGTGGTCTTGCCCAGCAGTTTGAAGCGCTCGCCATCGGAGAGCCTGTCCTCGAGCAACGCGCAATCAGGGCAGTCGATTGCGACGGTCGATTTTGCATCCTTGAAATTGAGCAGCCGGTTCTTCAGCGAGAGGTCGAGAAGGTTGCGCTTCCAGATCTCGAGCCTGTCGAGGTTCTTTTCGGGGGCCGGCTCACGACGCTTGTCGAGATCCTCTTCGAAATGCGGAACTTCGCCAACTTCCTGCGCGATCGTCGCAGTCTCGGTGACGGGCCGGATTGCCGGTTCGGCCGAGCCCGACAGGTCGAGAGGACGGATCTTGGCACTTCGCGCCCGACGTACGTCGATGGCGAGTTCGAACGGCGAGGTGGCGTCCTCAGCAATCAATTTCTTGGCCGCTTCGACCGCCTGCCTGAAGCGCGCCGGGTGCGCACCCGTGAGCAGGGTTGTCTCAACCACGACCATTTCTTCCAGCTGTACGCGCTTGCGCAACATCTGGGGGTCGTCGATGACGAGGCCGGAGAAATCCTCGTCCACCAGCCAGATGCCGACAAATGCATGGCCGTCGGTGAGGGCAATGACGGGATTGAGGCCCGCTTGTTCGAGGCACGACGCGTACAGCAGCGTCAGATCGAGGCAGGTGCCGACCTTGCGTGAAAGAATTTCGCTAGGGCCACGGACCATCTGGCCAGAACGTTCGAAGCTTTTCGGCGGCAAGACGTAGGCGATCGAATGTGACACCAGCGCCGCCCAGATCGCCTCGGCGATCTCCCAGGCGCGAGCCTTGGTCCCCTTGCGGTAGCCATCCAGGGCCTCGTCGCGACCGGCGGATGCAAGTTTGTTCGAGGCTTCGCGCAGGATGACATCGATGCTGGGATCGGTCGGCCGGACGAAAGCCGCAAGCAGTTCCGGCGCTGAATTGACGCCGCCCCAGTGCGAGGGCGGTAGCAGATTGATTTCGATGGCGTGATCGCCAAGCACGGTCCCCGCCGCTTCGACGCGGATGCGAAGTTCGCCGCGCCGTGAGGCGTTGATGCCGGCGAGAAAGGCAGGATCAAGCTTCAGATCAAGACTGCGAATATGATGGACAGTTTGGTCAGCAATACGATCGATGCGCCAAACCCCGGGGGTGAGGAATGGTGGTTCCGACGTAAGATGGACCGCAACTCCCGTTAGATCGCTGCCCAGCGCGTTTTCGACCGCGAGATCCCGGATGATGGGCACGGCGTTCTGATAGAACGCGACGTTGACGTTATCAGCGGCGATGCAAGCGATTTTTACGGCTCCGCTCACCGTATTCTCTGATTGGATCCGCTCCAGCATGATTCGCCCTCAGAAAGCCCCATGCAACTCGTGCCCGCCCGGCACCTGACGTGCTTGAGAGCATCGCTGGTGCGGTCCGATCATGAGCTGTTTCGTGTATGGGAGGCGTCGGATATTCTACACGACGGATCAAATGGATAGGTCAAAAAACCCGATTGCATTATATCGCACAGCGATCTGGCCCCTACCGGCCGAATCCTCAAAACCAATGCCCCCACGCACTCTTTTGACGCGATTATAAGTCGATTGCTCGCCCAGTTCGAGCACATTTACAAGCTAATCTCTGGGAAGATCGAATAATGTTGGAGCTTGGATCGAGGGTGCCGGGAGCTTCAGCAGTCCGGAAGAAGCTGGCTCACGTATAAGTATCTCTCTATCCAAAAGCATAAGGTCACGATTGATACCGAGCTGGTGTGACGATCAAATCGATAGATATAAAGTAGGGTCTTCCGGGCTCCGGACTGGCCAGCCGCAGATAGGGATGAACCCTGCGAGACTGGCCGTCATTTCTCACCCCGCCTTGCGACCAGGGTCGCCCCCATTCTCCAACAGTGGCATGTCCAGACTTGGGATGTCCGGCATCGCCTTGCCGGCAATGGCCTGAAGATCTCCCACCATTCCGACGGTGGAGTCGATGACAGCCAATATCTGGGTTTCCCGCTTGGCCCACTGTCGGCCCAGGAATTTGCGTTCTTTGTCGAGATCTTCCCGCATGTCGTTGAACTTCTCGACCACGGCTTCCACGCGCTGCCTGAACTTTGTGCCTGTCAGATAGTGATAAACCTCCTCCATTTTGGTTTTCTGGCCCTGCTGGACGAGTCGCGAACCGCTGATGTCAATGAGCGCCTGACGGAGAGCAACGGCAACCGGCAGTGCACAGCGGGGGTGCGTCACCCACACGCCGTCGACGAGGTCGAAGTGCTCAACTTGCTTGGGAAGTGTTTGCGATACTATGAGAGCAACATCAGCCCCACACCGGCGTTGATCGTCCCGAAGCTTGCCGAGCCATCCGTCGCTCCAAGCTTTGGTACGCTTCGATTCCCAGAGAATAATGCCCGCCGGCTGTCCAAGCGACCCATTGACTTGCTGAATCACGTCAGCGCCAAGCTCACCTTTTCCCACTGGCTCGACCAGGTCGGTCGGAAAACGACCGCGCAGAAGCCCTTCGAGTTCAAGTTCCAGGACCTCGCCCTGTGACTGCTGCGATCCCTGCTCGGCCTTACGCTTCAGCTCCTCGATCGTTCGGGACATCGATTCAATCATCTGATCTTTCTCCGCGACCCGCAGCCGGGCCGCCTCGTCAGCCTCTTGCCTGGCCTTTATCTGTATCTGATCGACCGAGGCCTGGACCCGCTTCTCAACTGTTAAGTCCAACTCTCGCTTCTCCTCGTCGAGAGCCCGCTGCCTGCGCATGAGTTCAGCCTGTACCTGTTGCGCCTCAGCCAGCTTGACGTTGTTGGCCTCAAGCGCCAGCCGAAGCTCCGTCGCTTCATCTGTTCGCGCCTGCAACTCCGACGCCGCAGCGTCCCGGGCTTTCTTGGCTTCCGCGGCGACGAGCCGGCTGCGTTCGGTGGCCAATCTTTGCGTCACTTGGTCTTCGACCTGCTCGCGATCCTTTTCGAGCTGTTCGTGCTCCGCTCGGAGGGCTTCCGCTTTACGTGCGATTTCCGCATCCTTGTTGGCCAGCTGTTCCTGAAACTTCTGACGTGTTTCCGCAAGAAGGGGCGCGGCAAGCGATTCCGTCAACCGAATTTCGTGATTGCAATTCGGGCAATGAAGGGTCGGTTCATGTGCGGCACCAGCCGCGGTCGCGTTGAATGTCATGAACTCTCCCGTTCCGTGGCACCAAGCCACGACAGCCATGATCCGGCCAGCTTCGTTAGGCTTGCGATATGCCTTAGCGCTATTTCAACGCTCTGGTCGAACGCCGTCGGCATGTGCGGCGGCTTTTCCACTGAAACCAACCCGAAATGCGCTCGAAGCAGCTTTGACAGGCGAGGGTGCTTCATCTCAGCCAGCTTGGCGCCCTCCGTCCGCGTTATCTCTCGCTTGCCACGAGCGGCCACAGCTGGACAACGAAGAGCGCTTTCAGTTGATGTTTTTCGGCGTGAAATAGACCTAGATCGACAAAAAACGGTGCCGGGGCCCGTGCTATCGTTCGGCACCTCTTTGTGCTCATCACACTCTCGCTCGCTTTGTTGCGTTGTGGATGACGGGACTATCAATTGGGGGCTAAGTGCGTGGAAGGTGAAGCAGAGCCGGCAGATTCGCCGGAGATATTTCTTACGACACTGGGAGAAAGCCTGAAGCAGAGAGAAAGTCTCGATGCCGGGTTGGCGGAGATCCTGAAGGCGCACATCCTGAAAGCTGCTCCTGCGCAGAATGCCGTCGCTCAGGCCAGGGATGCCATCCTGAAACTAGCAGCCGAACGTGCTAACCCTCCGAAATCGGAGGTGGCCAATGGCTGACCCTTACTTTCTACGGTCCTTGGGACTTGCAGGGTTCCGCGCATATCTCCAACCAAAGACGTTCGATTTCAGCAAAAAGCGCTGTCTGGCGATTTTCGCGCCGAACGGCAGCGGCAAATCCAGTGTCATCGATGCGCTGGAATTCATGTTCTCCAAGGATGGCACACTCGAAAGGCTCGGGCAGCGCACTATCAACAACCAGGCCGGCCCCGTCGCATTGGCGCACAATCTGGCGGAGGAGGCGAAGATCGCTCCGGCGGTCACGATTGGCGTCGTCTCAGGCAAGGATGCCACCAACGGCAGCCGATCGGCGATAGGGGCGAAGCGGCCGATGCCGGCAGCGGCCACGACTGTGAATGCCTGCTTCGCGGTGCCGCCAATTATCCGCGGGCACACGCTGCGTACCTTCGTCGAAATTCACACGCCCGAACAGCGCTATGCGGATGTCGCCAATTGGCTGCAGCTCGGCCCGCTGGTCGAGGTGCAAAAGAATGTTCGAGCGCTGCGCACGCAGGTGAAAGCTGCCTCAGAGGACGGGACGGCACTGCAGCGGGCAGACACCCAGCTTGCTAGGGAGACGGTCCAGGTGGTGCAAGCCTGGGATGCGGCGGCGATCCTTGCTTACGTCAACACGTCGGTTCTGGCTCCGTTCGGCGCGGCGCTAGTGCTGGTGGCGCTGACGGCTGGTGATCCGGCCTATCTCGAGCTGGAAGCGCGCGCTAAGGCCGAAGAGAACAAGATAGGACTTGCTGGCCTGCGTCAGATCCGCAACGCGGCGGCGGCTTTGTGGGTGGAGGTAACGGACGCGGAGAGCGGCGCGACCGTTATCGGCGGCGCGATTCCGACCTTTGATGCTGCCGTAGGGGCGCTGTCGGCCGCAGTCGTCGAGGAAGCGGAAGAACGCGGCAAGGCGGCGAGCACCATGTTTCAGGCTTTGTGGAATGCCGCAGAGCCGCTTTTCGCCGAGGGTGTGCCGGCCCCCGCTATATGCCCAGTCTGTGAAACGCCGGTAGCCGACACGGCGGCGGGCAGCGCCGAGGCGATCCGGGGCCATATCGCCAAGCATCTGGAAGAGCTGGCCGATTATGCCGCCGCCAAGAAGGTGCTCGACGCGGCCAATACCGCGGCGACCAAAGCTCACACCCAATTGGTGGCGGCGTTGCCGGGGCTTATCGGTCTCCTCGGCGACGATGACGCGGAACTGAAAGCCGATCTCATCGCGTATCAAGCTAGCACCACCGGCTGGCCTCAGGCTGCAGTGCCAGCCTCGGCCGATATCGTTGCGTCGATCGCCAAGCTGCTCGCCACTCTCGATCGGGCCATCACCGACATCGAATCGAAGCAAGGCGACCACACTTACATCAAGGCCAAGGCGAAGATCGATCGGCTGCTGGAGCTACAAACCGAGCGGGACCTTGCGCTGCGCACGCGAGATGAGCTGGGGAAGCTCTCCGACGCCTTGACGGCGCAGGCGACGATAATCTCGGCCGAGATCCGCAAGAAGGTGCAGGCGCTGCTCGACAGGCTTCAGACACCGATGAACGACATCTACAAGCTGATCCAGGGCGCTGGCGCCGCGCCGATCCGGTTGGAGCTGCCGGCGGAAGACGACACGAACCAGCAGCGGCTCAACCTCCTGATCGATTTCGCCAAGAACCGCACAGGCGTGCAACCGGGCGGCTATTTGAGCGACTCACAGATCCATTCGGTGGCGCTGGCGTTGAGAATGGCTGCGATCCAGCAGTTCAATGTCGGCGCGCCCATCATCGCGCTGGATGACATCGTCACCTCCTACGATGCCGATCATCGGCGCACTATTGCCGGCCTCATCGCGACCATGTTCGGGAGCAGCCAAATCCTGATTACCACCCATGACGAGCGGTTTTTCAACTATTTGAAGGACCAGCTCGAGGCAAAGACGTGGCACTTCACTCGGATCATTGGCCTCGATCCAGCCTACGGGCCGCGTTTCGCTGACCACAAAGTGAGCGACGAGATGATCGAGGCGCGTTGGGCTGCGGGCCAGTCGGCGGCCAACGAGATGCGCCAGGCCGAGGAGGAATGGCTTCTCGGCATCTGTCGGGATTTCGGGGTAAGCGTGCGGATCCGGCCGCTGGAGAGGCCCTATTCTTACGAACGCGGCGAGTTGGCCTCGGCGCTTGCCGGCCTGCTCAAGGGTGCCAAGCTCGCGCCTGCGCTGGCGCCCGGGGTCAACAATCGCTTTCTCGATAGCTTGGTGAAGGGCGAGATCGAGAATTTTGGCAGCCACTTCCAGGACGGACCTTATGGCGACGGCTCGATAGGCGACGAGAAGGCGCGCTGGGAGGAGTTCAAGACTTTCCGCAGCCAGTTCGCCTGCAAGAAGTGCAGCCGGACGAAGTTCCAGCGGCCCTTTACTCTCAAAAAGCCGGTATGCGCGCATGATAGTTGCGAGGCGCAGTTCGAGTTTGCGGCAGCAGCGGCAGGGGAGGCGTGAATGGGAGGGCGTTCAAAACCCGTGGAGCTGGCGACGCGCAGCTTCGAAAAGCAATGCGACGCCACGGCTTTCTTCAAGGCCATGCTTAACCGCTACCGGCCCGGTGAGCGGGTGAGTGATGAGGATGGCCTCGACGTTGCGACCCTTCTTGAGCGCCACACTGAATATGTCGCCAAGGTGGGCTGTGGCGTCAGCCATTTCCAAGTCATGATGACCGAGCATGGGACGCAATGCTTCCGGATCATCCGCACGGATGGCAGCGGCACGGATTTCTCTTATCCACACTGCATCTCCCAGCGACCACCCAGCCGTAAGCAGGAGGTCGCCCAAGCCTTTCGACGTGCGGTGCGTTTCGATCTCTACAAGGCCCGCGATAATTTCTTCGCCGTCGCCGGTGCGAGCCGGATCACCTCTGGCGTTACGCGCGCAAGGCGCGGGTCTGGTCGGTCATGCGTCCTTACATCGAAGCAATGGTGTGTCCGATCGCGCGTGAGCCGCGCAACATCGGCGCATCAGTGCGAGCGCGACTCTTCGAGCGGGCACGTGCCGAACGATCGGTTTTGCGGGTTCTGATCGTGGAAAAGCCGACAGCTTATGAATGGGGCCCATTTACTCGATCTCCTCCTTGGAATACCTTTCAACCAAGCCTTGTAGTGGGTACATCACTCGCTTGATCCCGCGACTTACTCGACGATCGCTTTTGACGCTGCTTTCCACAGCGCCATGCTACATGTTCACTCCAGCCAGGTCTGCCAACATGAATGAAAAAAAAGAGATTCTTGCTGCAGATCAGAACCCGATCCCAGCGCTCCATATTCGGCGCGGCGGCAAGCGGCTGATGGTCGCCAGCCACGGCATCGATTCGGAGAAAACCGAAAGCGGCTTATATCTGAGGTTCGCCGAGTTGCTACCCAAAGACTATGACCTTCTGCTGTTTGACTTTCGAGGGAGCGGCGACTCGTCCCTAGATTCGATGGGTATGACGGTTGCCGGTGCGTTATTGGACCTGATGGCGGTCTTCAACTGGGCGAGGGAACAGAAGTATTCTACCTTAGAGCACATAGCGACGAGCTTTGGTGCCAGCATTACGCTACTCGCTGCGTCTGTTTACGATCTCTCGTTTCTTCGCAAAGCCGTCTTCTGGAATCCGGTCATCAGCTATCAGAACACGTTCATTCAAGGAATGCCCGAGTGGGGACGCACGTTTTTCAATCAGCGTAGAACGGATGAACTTTCGAGAAGGCCCTATACCAAGATTACGGATTCGGAGTTCAAGATCTCGCCGTTGCTGACGCAGGAGCTGTTGCTCCTAAATCCGGAAAAAGTTGCTTGGCCCAAAACGATCCCACTCTTGATCGTGCATGGCAGCAACGACACCCTTGTGCCGGTTTCGGATGCGCAGGATTACGGACAACGTAACGGCGTCCGCGTCGAGGTCCTGTCGGGCGTCGATCACGGGTTCGACCACAAAGAGCGGGAGGCAATTGACCTCACGATTTCATGGCTCACGGAATGAGTGTATCGACCGTCGCGATCACTCAAGCGCTGATCGCGGAGACAGCGATCATCCGTGGCGATGTAAGCGTCGGCCATGGCTCATCGGTAGGAGCTTGGTCGATCATTGGGCATCCCAATCATGACCAGGATATCTTCACAGATCAGGAGACGCGCCGCGTCCAGATAGGGGCTGGGGTCTCTGTTGGACTGTGGGCCCTTATCCACGAAGGTGCAGTGATCGGTGACAATGTTCAGATTTATGACCGATGCACCGTTGGCTCGCTTACGAGGGTGGAAACAGGCAGCCGGCTCCTCTACGGCGCACAAGTTCATGACGGCGTCAGCATCGGAGAGAACTGCATCATCGCGGGCTTCATCGGGGACAATTGCGTCATAGGCACCGGATCCAGCGTCTTCGGTTCGCTTGTGCACCGCTATGATCATCCCGGTCCCGAAAAGTGGGATGTCACCGATGAGCAAGGCCCCACCTTGGGAAGGAATGTCATCATCGGTTGGGGCGCGGTCATTGTTGGGCCGATCAGTTTAGGTGATGGTGCGCGCGTATTTCCCAACGCTGTACTGACGCGCAATTTGGGCGAGGGCGAAGTCTATGGGGGTGGGTGAACAGCTTACGACCTACGAAGTGTTGAAGGACGAGGTGCGGGCTCAGTCGTCGTCCCATATCTTTATGCTTGTGGACTTGGCTGACTCAACCTCATTCAAGACCAAACATCAGGAGATAGAATGGCTCGCGCGCCTGAAGCGCTTCTATGATACCGTCTCGGAATTGACAGCCTCACTCGGCCGACGGAAGCTTCTCGGGGACGGCGTACTTATCTCTGTCATCAACAAGGAGTCGTCGCCTTCTGAAGTTATCTCCATCGCACAAGGCATCATCGATCGCCTGCATGAGACGAGCACCAAGTTGTTTCGGGGAGATCACAAACTTGTCGCCCGTATTATCCTAAATTATGGCCCGGCATTTTTTTTTGAAGAAGACGATCCGCAAGGCACCGTCATCGACAAGCTCTTCCGGATGGAGAAATTCGTCCCTAACGGCTGCATCGGCGCGACCGAAGAATTCGCAGAGTTTGCGAACCGCAAGGAACGGCCAGTCGCCCGGTTTCCCTTGAAAGGTCTGCCCGACCCACCCCATCACGGACTTATACTGCTACCCCCGGTTCCGGAGCAGCGCAAAATTGCAGATCTGGAGGTCAAGTCACTGGCGAGCTTGTTGTGGTCGTTTCCGGATATTGAGCCTTTGAACCTTGTCGGCGGCTATATCCGGACTGAGGATTTTCATCACGTTCATGTCGGCGACATGAATGCGAAAATCAATGCACTGCACGCCGTTGCGCATAATTCGGTAACCAATTCGAGTAATGTGTGCATTTGCGATAGTTCGGAATTTCGTGACGCGGCCTATCGCCAGAATATCATCTCGATAGGCGGACCATGCTTCAACGAAATCACCGGCAGGCTCATGGATGGCCTTCGGCTAACATTCCTAGACACGTCCGATGAATTGGACCTAACCCCGTTGCTTGATGAGAGGGAGAACCGTCAGTTTTGCGCCGAGCGGACCGCTGGCGCCTTGACCAAGGATTGGGGATTATTTATGTCCCGACAGAATCCGGCAAATCCGAATTGCCGAATTGTCGTGGCGTGCGGGATCGAAAGCCCAGCGGTGGATGGCATCGTGAGGGCATTTTCTCCCATTACGAACCCCAATTTCCTCGATCTTATGAAGGGCGTTGTTTCCGGTAGAGGAGACGTTGGTGATCGATTGCCAGACTTTTATTGTGTTATGCCCTTCTCGGTCGAGGCGAATGGTCATGCGCAGCTGCCTTCCATGCGCGAACAGACAAACTACATACGGCCGCTTTGACAGGAGCCGCCATTGATCTCGATAGTCACCTGCATCTACGACCAAGATATCGACCTGTTCTCTGCGTGCGCCAAATCTGTGGCGGCTCAGACGGGGAAATTCGAGTGGATCATCGTAGATGACGGTTCACGGAAGCCCAAGATCGATGAATACCGTGATGTGTTGGCGCAATTGTCGCTGTGGCGATCGACTGAGATAATTGAACTCGACGTCAATGTGGGCCTATCCTTGGCACGGAATGTTGGAATCCCAAGAGCTCGCGGGTCCTGGATTGTAGTGCTGGACTCAGATGACGAGTTGGGAAAAGCGACAGTGGAAACGCTTTCCTCGCTTCCTTCCGCCAGCAGGCTGGCTTGTTTCGACGTCGATTACGTGAGGTCGAACGGAGGCGTAGAGAAACGACGCATGCGCCGATGGTCAGAGCTGTATCGACAGTATGGAAGAACGGTCGCGGACCCATTCCTGTGGTTTGATTTTTACTATCACGGAATGATCGCTCGGCGGGATGTCTTCAACAGTATTGGTTTGTATGACGGATCTTTCCGCGTGGGAGAAGATCAGGACGTTCTCTTCAAGGCATGTGAGCTCATCGAAATGGACCAATTGCAATTCATCGAGGAGGTGGGTTACATCTATATGGAAAATCCGAAGGGTGTGTGTGCTACAGAATGGGCTCGTGTCGAAGCCAATTATGCAAAGTCGATGCTGGATGCGATGCGCAGAAGGGGAACACCATTCGAAACGTGTCGATTGGTGGGCGCCAAAGACATCGAGGGTGCCTTCATCGACGAATACGAGTATTCGGTTGATGGTCAATGGATAAGCTGGGAGAGTATAAGTGCGGGACTTTAGCGATATCAAATCGGACTATGATAATGCCCGGTCTGCTGCTGAAAGAATGGATGCTATCACAAGTCTTTTGGAGGTCCGCGCTGCGGAGTTCTCGAAGCCGACGACATTTTTAATGAACGTCCTGCGCGATGATCGCGATCCGATCGTCAGACATGAGGCCGCCTTTGTGTTGGGCGACTGGCGGGCGAAGCAGTTGATCGCCGACGAGCCGGCCGCATCCAGCCTATGCAAAGTGGTCGAGGGCGATCCATCAGCGGTCGCGCGCCACGAGGCTGCGGAAGCGCTGCGCTGGTTTGGCGGTGCCAATGTGGACCGCGCGCTCGACGCGGCCGCGAATGATCCGGTTGAAGATGTGCGCCTTACGGTTGCAATGACAATTGCAAAGAGGGATCGCTTGTACCAAACCTATGGTTAGACGGCGATCGGCGTAGCGGCCGAAAGCCGAGGAGAGGATCGCGTTGCCGCGCGCGCCGGCTCGGCAACTCGCACTGACGGTTTTCATCTTCCCGCCTGATCAAATCAGCTCCGCGACCGGTCATCTCGATATTGGCCTTTGGCCTGATCAGGTCCGACGCTCGCGATGACATCTTCTTGTCTTGAAAATCCGCGAGTTCGGATGGATAGTTGGATCAAGTCCTTGGCCATCATTATTCCGAGGAAGACGATCATGGCGATCCAGATCGTGATGGACAGTACTGGCGACAGCCGTCACTTTTTCAATCCAGACGATGCACGAGAGCTCGCAAAGGCGCAGCGGCGGTTCTACGAACTGACCGACGCCGGCTTCACCGCGGCGGTCCGGACGGGTCCGGCTCAAGTATCGCAAATGCGATCGTTCGCCCCCAACGCGGAAGAAACCGTCTTCCTCCCCAGGCTGGTCGGCGGGTGATCGGCTCGCGCATGTTCGGCTTCAGATCACCTCACTCGCGTGAACGCCGGCGCGCGAGAGCTATTCGGGTTCTCTTCATCAGACACGGCGCCGAGAGGGGGCCTGACAAGAAGGTCAGTACTGCCGTTAGCAACGCTAAGCCAGAGGCACAGAGCTTGCGCGGTTGCGGCGACGGCTTGCTGCGACCAGCACTCCCATCATTCGCATGCAAGCGAGATGAAGCACAACGAACGTTAATCCGTGTAACGGCTGTATCAACGAGAGCAGCAACACGGAGGTGGTCACGCCCGCTACAGACCAGTGGGCGATTCCGGCGCAGCTGCCAAGACAGCCGCGCCACGCACGCCAAATCTGTCCAGGAGTGCTGGACCGGCGAGCATGAACACCAACACTTGAGCAAACACCGCTTCCGACTACAGGAAGCTAATCGTGGAAGTGCTGATGTCCGCATTGCTCCACCTGATAACTGCAAATGCATCGTGCTCTGCATGACTGCCATAAATCAGGGCTGATGCGATAATCATGTCGAAACTGCGACATGCTGATCAGCGCTTTCATCTTTGACAAGCAAAGGACGGCGACCTCTGCGATCGGGCTTGCCCAGGTAGCAATGCAGTGGCGCCAGTGGCGGCGATCAGGAAAGCAGCGTTCATCCAAATAACCGGCGTGAGATCGCCTGGGCTTACGAGTTGTCCGGCGATCAGTATTCCCAAGACGAAAGCCGCGGATGCAGCCCTCGTATCCAACCGTACTCAAATGGCCTTCCGGCGAACCGAGGCCTCACTGTATTGACCGATAACGCATCGGCGATCGAGGTGGTGGGGGCGAGAGCGGCAGCCTGAACCAACGTGACATGAAGCAACACCCAGAATGTATCAGCCCAGAGCAATGCGACGGCTGCTGGGGCCGACACGGCAGCACAGCCTGCGAGCACGAGGCGCAAATGACCCGAGCCAATCCGCCAGCATAGCGACTAACGGTCCGGAAACGAGCCGCGTCAGCATTGCGGCAGCGAGGATCAGACCGATCTGCTAGCGACGCTAGAGCTCGCGTTTCGAAAAATTGTTGCCAGAACCGAGATGCGGCGCCGAACGCGGCGTCGAGGGCAACGTACAGGACTATATAGGCGATTGGTGCGGGAATGCGCACAGGGGCCCTACATCGTTACTGTATTGCCTGCACGCCCTTGGGGACGGTTTCAGGCTAGGGACGCAAACGAATCGGAGAACCGGCTGCGAAAGCGAAGTCTGGCCGTATCGCACCAGGCGGATCAAGTCGATCCGCGCTGCTCGGTTCGCCAAGTGACGGGCGCCTTCTCAGTTGTACCAGCACTCCGGACGACGCCCAAAAAAACGAGTCCTGTAAGTCAGTTATGCCGACCAACGCCGATTACGGTCCGCTCAGCGAGTGAGGACATACCTTGAGTCGCTGACCTCGAGGATCACGTCGCGGTCACCCGAAAAAATTATACCGCATCTTGCCGAAATGTAATTGGGCGAACCGGCTCTTGAATGGAGGCGATCATGGAGAGTTCTGCGTTCTCCGCGTTCCCACGCGGCATAATTCCGCGCTGTCCAATCCCGCTCTTGCCGCCAATCCTCCAAGTCGGCTTCCGTCCGCTTGGACAAGAAAACTGCCCACTCCGCCGTGAACGCGGTGCGTGCGCCCTCGAAACTCGCAGCGGTGCCGGAGGTGCATTCGCCGGGGCCTGATCCGGGATAGAAGCCGCAGCGCCATTGCCATGGATCGCTCTCGGTCGGATTGCCAGCGCGCAGGCCACGTACACGACAGCCGAACCCGTCGAGCTGGGCTAGGCACTGACGGGAGCGCAACGACGTTCGTGGTGAGCTCTTAGCCAGTGTTTCTGACCGCCTCAGCCAGAATGGCGTGAAGCTGCTGCTTGCTGAATTCCTTAGGCTGCTGCCTCTCTGCTGGCGCGACTGGACGGGCGCAGGCTGCCGACGACGGCCTCAGCTTCGGGGCCGATCTTATCTTGGGCCGTGCTGTGGGCGGCTTGTGGCCGCGCTTCAGATTCAGACGGGTCAGCATGCCGCAGACCGCGTTACGACTGCACCCGAGACGGTGTGCAATCTGCGCCGCGCTCTGTCCTGCGGACCAGAGCTTTTTGAGAAGCGCTATGTCTTTCCCATCCCAGCCCATGGCAGATATTTATAGCGCCGACTGCCAGGCACGGGCTAGTCTAGTCTTCGTCCGGCTCGCGCACGACCGCCGGTTCGTCAGCAGCATCTTCCTCATCGTCGTCTTCGTCCTCCTCGTCTTCATCGGGATCCCGGGGCGGCATCGCGGTGCCCATAAGCATGAGCGGTGTCCAGCCGACAGCTGTGGTGGAAAATGCTTCGGAGGTGTGTTGCTTCATGTCGTTTCTGCTCCTCGAAAAGCACGCGCAGTCGAATATTCCTGACGGGCGGCACGCGCATGTCCAGGGCGCGATGGTTGCAAAAGCGAGTTGACATCAGGTCGATTACAGAGCGAGCGGCGGCACCCGCCACGCCACTGGTGACGTTTGCCGCTACTTCATGCCTGAAGACCCACTAGGCTCTATGTTCACCAAAACCTCGCCGGTGGTGACTTCGGGTATCCCAAGATCGAGGTCATGTAGACTCGCCTGAATAAACGCCAGTATCTTGGCGTTCGCTGCGTTGGCGCTTTCGCGGTCGTCAAATATCATCACGGCGATACCGACACCGTCGCCCGCATCCAGCACATGGTAAGATCTGAATCCCTGCGATTGCCTTAGGATCTCACCGACGCCGCTCTTGGCGCGACGAGCGGCGTCCGCTACCGAACGAACCTTAGTGTACTTGCGAATAACCATGTACATGGGGCTACCACGCGCCACACGCCCTCTCGCATCAAAGCATATCGGCCCCTGTCGGACTAGGGCCAACTCGCGAGATGGGCCACAGTGTCCGGTTGGGCGGACCGCGCAACGCGCATTTTCCAATGAGCCATCCTCGCCCCGCAAGTGGGCGAGGTGCTGAGGCTCAGGAGCCCTCGAACTTGAACGATACGTTGAGCTTGGCGCGATAGGCCTCGACTTTTCCCTTGTCATCCAATTGCATATCGAGCTTGACGACCTCTGCAACGCGAAGATCTCGGAGCGAGTTTGCAGCTTGCTCGACCGAATTGGCGGCCGCCTGCTCCCATGAATCGGTGCTGGTACCGACCAGTTCAATGACCTTATAGACGCTATCGGGCATGTCGGCCTCCTATTCGGTAGGAGCAGGAAATCTAGCATCACGATCTCGACGCTGATACGTCTCGGAATGCCACCGAAAGGGTCCGATTGGCTGTCGCTTTCCTGTTTGACCAAAAGAAGAACTCGGGCGGCGCCCTCCGGGGGGATTCGTTCGCATTTCAGCCCCCAGGGACGCTCACATGGAATCTCCTTCCCGCCAGTTGGCTTCAGCATATATTTTTGCCGGCCACGGTCGTCTTGCCGCTGTTCTGACCCATGAAGCGCTGGCATCACATCGGCATCAGCAGCATGGTTATCGCCATGGGTCTGGTATGTGCCGATGCCTGGTGGTCAATCAATCGCGCGTGCCGTCAGAAGCCATAGCGTCATCGTAATACGTACTCCGGAGCTTATGGAACATGGCCACGAGAACGTTGAAAGCGTGCAAGGCGTCGGCGGTGGAGCGTCAGCGCTGCGCCGACTCGCGCAAGCGCGAGCTGACCGCGAGCCGCTTTCATAGAAGACTTCTAGCTCGTGCTCTTGCAGGCTTTCGGCGAGCGCCTTCGTGAGCTCACGCCTTTCCCCGGCGAAGGACAAGGCGACGTCACACTTCGAGCGGAACTCGATGGAAATGAAGCCGACCTTCTTAACGAATTTGCTCCATAGCAAATTTCGCATGAAGTACATGAACTTCGGATCCTCAACCGCGAAGACACGTGTGTAGGGATCGCAGTGAAAAAAATTCTGTAGGTCTTTGTCTTCTTCCCTCAAGAATGGCTCTAGATACTCCTTATCGATGACCTGGCCGAGCGAACCGCGGATTTTGGAGTTACTCGCGATCACGTCGTCAACCTTGCACGTCCACTCGTTGACGTAGCTAGGTAGCGGAGTAAGTGGAGGTAAGGTGCGCGGCCTTCGCGCCGAAACCGCTTGCCTCGTGCGAAGCTTGGCTAGATTGCACGGGGAAATTGAGCACGTGGGCCCGCGAACTGCGGCGAGTGACAACACGAATGGATGGCATGCCTCTTCGTCGCACGCCTACGGCGTCGAGATCAACCCACGACCTGTTGCAACTATCCAGCGGTTGCCCCAACGCACGATAGAATCGATTCGCCCGATGCCGGGGATCACGTCCCCCCGTGCTGCCATTCGAATCCCATCGGGCCCTTCGAGCACTGCCGTTCCGCCGCGAACGTCAAGGACTGCCCACCCGCCAATAGTTGTTGGTCTTGTCTCCGGGACCGACAGGAGCGGCCCCGCAGCCTCGAGCGAGCCGGTCACGGACATGTCCGCCTCCAAAACCGAAGAAGCTGGGTTCGAAGCTTCCGCCGATTGCGCCCCACCCGACGCTTTGGCCAGAGGCTTCGGAGCAAGGCTCGCGCTGACTGTGGAGGGCTGACCTAAACCGGGCGGTGTTCGCGAGCTTGCTGCTGATGCTATCTTTCGGGTGCTTTCGGCCTTACCGCCTGACTTTGTGTCCGGCATGCGGCGCGAAGCCGGTTCTATCCGAGCATTTGGATTGAGAGCCGAGATGGTTGCAGGAGCATACCAGGCACCAGCCCATCCCAATCCAAAACCTCCAGCCAATGCGACCGCGACGAGCCAAATAGTGGGTTTTGAATGACCGCTTGGCGCCAATAGCGCCAGGACCTCATCTCGGTTGGAGGGCGAGAAATCCGATCGGCCGAGCGTGACGGGCCACGTCGCGACCTCGCCACTACCCTGATCCGCGACCGTCTCGATTATTTCCAAGGTATTGGCATGGTGCAATTGCATGCTCGGGTCCCTTGTGGTCCCCAATGATCATGCCGGGAACTAAACCAACCCTTAACGACCGATGCACCTCAGCACGAATAAGACAGCGGTTGATCGCGCAGAAAAACCCAAGGAGTGATGTCCGGCGGCCGCCGCGACTCGACCACATGACGGTGGGGCTGTGTTTGCAACCTTGAGCGGCTGGACCGGATTTGTATTCGGACCCGTGGCGCACGTCAGGAGCACAATGAATCCATGGCCCCGCCAGATTTGAGCCGCATGGCCGCCTATGTCGATACGAAGGGTCATGCCGGGCGGGGCGCAACACCGGGAGTTTTCGATGTCCGGTTATTTGCGAATGTGCTTCGTCAGTTTGGTTCTAGTTGAAACTCTTTCGATGGGGCCTGCGTCTTCCAATCCTCTTGCGGATATCTTCAATGCTGCTGCACCCCAACCTACGGTGACCTCTCCACCGCAAGCGGAATGCTTGGGGCGCCCCGGCAACTCGACCCCCGATAGCCAGCATTGGGTCTACCGAATGGACGGGCACCACAAATGCTGGTTCCTGACCGAGGGTGTGGCGAAGGTGAAGAAGACCGTTCGTCGGCGCGTGGCGAAAGATACCACCGCCAGTTTGGACGAGAACGGGACCGTGCGGTCGAGGCAGACCGGGGTCGTTGACGCGCGCGCAGAGTTGCTGAGCTCCGCACCGGCCGAGCCGTCTCAGCCGCCTCACGCCGAAGTCAAGGTAGCTGATGCTGCTTCCGATCTCGATACGGGCACCACTCTGATGTCGGCGGCCCTCATCGCTGAGCACGGCCGCTGGCCCACGCACTCCGTGCCGAGCCAAGTCGATGTTGAGCAACTTCTCGCGGCCGCGCCGGCCAACGATATGGTGACTTCGTCCGAACCTCCGACTATCCCGATCGGCGTGCTCGTGCTCACTGCAGAGGCTCGTAACGAGGCGCCGAGCCGGACGGCAACTTGGCTTGGCGTCCTACTGATGATGCTGGGGATGCTCTCCATCTTAAGCTCGAGCCGCTCGCTTCGGCACGCGATGAGATTGCGCCACTGAAGCGCACCTGTTTACCTGATCCGTCGTCGCGCCGTCGATGAGGTCTGGCGAGCTGGTATAGCGGAATTGCCACACGTACAAAGGTTCCGCGCGCATGCATTGAAGTTTGGCGCGGCGTTAGACGGACATTCGAGTACGGTCACGGTCCCCCTTTGGGATGGGACTGCATCATGCGGTACAAAATGTTCGTGGTGGACAGCAGCCGGCACGTGATTTGCGCCGCAAAGCTCGACTGCATTGACGAGCAGGCGGCGAGACGTCGAGCCGAACAAATGTCTGGCGAGCACGATGTTGAGCTTTGGGAAGGTGATCGCCTCGTTGCTGTATTTCGAGGTGCAACGTCGGACGAACAATCGAGGCGACCGCTCCGTCCTACATAGATGGCCGGTCTCACCGCCGGGTAGTTCGAACATTAGCCATGCCGGTCTAGCAGGTTGCCGACATGTCGCATCGAAGCTCGATGAGCTAAAGCCGCAGCCGCCAGATGCTCCCGGTACCCTGCCTCTGCGGGCAGTTTCCAATGCTGCTTACTAGGATCTTGTTGAGCGTTTAAGCGCATCTTCCCACCATGGCGCGCGTGTCCAGGAGCGTGCGGAAGACAACGCATTCATGCGCAGCTCGGAAGCAGGCGTCCCAATGTCGGAATCCGAACCGACCGAGCGCGAGCACTCTTCTCTAATTGGTGGTTGCTGAGAACCGAACCATATTGGCGATCAGCCCGGCGCCAAGGCCCAGCTTGTTCGTCGCGCTCAGTGCTGCTTCCCGTTCAATTCTCTCAGTAAGGCATGCAGGAAGTCGCTGGCATGATCGTATTCGACGCGGCCATCGGCACGCGAGCGCGGGGACATAGGACATTGCCAACAATCTCGGGATCGAGCGTGTTGACGCGCTCAGACCACAGCTCAAGTAGACCGTCAGGTATGTCGTCGCTGGATCTGAACAGCTTCGTGAGGCAATGCTCGCCGTCGTGCCTCTGATCGTGGTGCGCTTTGGCAGCATAAAAGGCGAACAGACCGCGGAATGCTTCGCGGGAAACAGCGATCCTGGCCATTATTTCCCCTAAATCACTGAAGTGTCGCTACATTCTAGCAATCTAAGAAAGTAACCTAAAATAACACAAGGCCGGATCGGGAAAAATAGGAAAGTGCGTCAGCAAAGTTGCCGCAAGGTGGTAGCTCGCCCATTCGCGTAGATGGAAAGTCGGAGTTAGCGGGGCACTTCCCCTTCTTTCTTGGGCTGGGACGGCGCTTGAGAAACAGCTCCGTCACATCCCCCGCTGATAGCGTGCTCTAGGAGTGAGTGAGCTCTGAAGCGAGACCGTTGATGCTACCCACAGCGGTTCTGACGGCTTGGTTTCCTGTGCCGTTACGGGCGAACGTATCGCACGGAACGAAGCGCAGATGGATCACCGTCCTCCCGATCGCGACCCTTGGAAAAGGTCTCCGCTGAGGGCACCAAGGCCTCTATCGCTGTGGGGCAGATTGCTCCGCCCCCCGGAATGGTCATTAAACGTGAAGCGACCTCGTCCCGTCTGGCGCGCATGCGTAGTCCTTTCTCCAGTTCTGCTATTTGCTCCGACAGGGCCGCCGTATGCTTCATGAGATTCTGGCAAAGGGTCCGGGCAGACGTCATATCCTGTCCCGGCCCCATAGCAGCCAACACAATGGGGTGCTTTCCGTGCCGTTCTCGGAAAGCACCGCTCGGAGCGGAACGAACGCGATGGCGATCGTCGGTCCGCGCCGATCAGCTCCGGCCGTAAACTTCGGCACCGCCGCCGCGCGCAGGGCCGGCGGTAGGATCGACGCCTTCAGGAAGATCGACGACGAGCGAATGGGTCGTCAGGATCAGCTTGGCCACCGACACCGCATTCTCGAGAGCGGCGCAGGTAACCTTGACGGGATCAATCACGCCGGCTTCGAACATGTCGGTAAATCTGCCGCTCCTGGCATCGAAGCCCGTGCCGGGTTGCTCGGCGGCGACCCGTGTCACGATCATAACGCCATCCTGTCCGGCATTGCCGGCGATGATCGCCAATGGGCGCTTGATCGCGTCGCGGACCAGCATCGCACCGGCTTGCGCGCCATCAACCTCCTGATCCACCAACGGATCGAGCCGCGCTGCGACCTGCGCGAGGGCGGTACCGCCACCGGCCACCACACCTTCGCCACGGGCAGCCCGGGCTGCGTTAAGGCCATCTTCGAGCAGTTGCGCCGTGCGTTTTTGCTCGACCGGCGTGGCGCCGCCTGCGAGCAGGACTGCGGTCCCGCGGGTGAGCTTTGCTAGGCGATCGGCCAGCTTGTCGCGCTCGATATTCTGCGGTGCCTCGTCCCACAGCTTCTGGACCAGTTGCCGCCGCCCGTCGATGGCCGCTTTGTCGCCATTGCCGCCCAGGATCACGGTCGCGGATGCGGATACCCTCGCGCGCGTCGCATTGCCCAGATCGGCGATCGTCGCCTCCTCGATCCGGGCACCCAGGTCGCGCGCGATCACCCGGCCACCCGTCATGATCGCGAGATCCTCCATCATCGCCTTGCGCCAATGGCCGAATTCCGGCGGATTGATCGCGACGACGGTGCCACGTCCCTGAAGCCGAGCCTGCATCACGGCCGCGATGACCTCAGGCGCGATCTCGTCCGCTACCAGCAGCAGCTGACGCCCGCTTTCCTTGAGCTGGTCGAGGATACGCAGGATCGGCTCGGCCGATGGCACTTTGTGGTCGGTCAGCAGGATCGCCGGATTGTCGAGTTCGGCGGCCAGGCTCGAACTGTCGGTCGCCATATGATGCGATACGAATCCGCGATCGAGCACGAGCCCTTCGTCGACCTCCAGCCGCGTCGGTGAGCCCGGCAACGCATATTCGACATGGACGACACCTTCGATGCCGACCCGCTCAAGCGCTTCCGCTATAAGCTCTCCCAGTGACGTCTCGGTGGCCGCGACGCTTGCAACCATGCGCAATTCGCCCTGACGCAGCGGCCGAGAGCCCTCTCGCAGTGCTTTGATGACCAGATCGCGGGCGTGGTCCATGCCGGCGACAACGTCGACCGCCTTGTGCTCGTGCTCGACCAGTTTCACGCCATCCTGCACCAGCGCATTGGCGAGCGCTGTCGCGGTCGTGGTGCCGTCACCGGCGATCTCATTGGTCTGGGCGGACACCTCGCGAACAACCTGCGCGCCCAGATTCTCGAACCGGCAGGGTAACTCGATCTCGGCCGCGATGCTGACACCATCGCGCGACACCAACGGCGTCCCGATCGGGCGATCCATGATGACGTTGGTTCCCTTCGGGCCGAGCGTACCGACGACAGCGCGGGCAAGCTGGTCCACGCCGCGCGCAAGCGCCGCCCTAGCTTCAGCATCGTAGAGCATGATCTTGGCCATCTATCGTCTCCTGAGCGCGCCGCCATCCGTTGGGCGTAGCCTTGTCATTCCGGTCTGGCTAGTAGGATGGCACGCGCCGGCGGCGCGGCCAACAGCGCGTGATCGTGTCATTCGTATTGGAGCGCCTCGTCCATGTCCCCGAAGAGGATCACGGTGTTCTCGTCGATCATCACCATCCGGCCGTAATGGGTGGCGGTGGAAATCTCGAAGATGTGCGGTGTCATCTCGCGGCCGAGCGCCTCGCTGATCTCGGCCATGTCGAAGACGATCTTACCCTCGCCGTCCACACGGATCATCGCCGGCAGGTAGGTGACCTTGACTCCTGGACGCTGTTCCATGATCTCTGCGATGCAGCGTGCCTCGACGCTGTCGTTCATCGTCACCCCGCATTGATGCGAGATGGTGCGTTCCTGGGTGATGTCCTTGAGCGGCGTGAAGAGCTGCTGCTCGGTGGTAACGGCCATGGTGTCGGTTCCTTTCGTGGCGCGATTATTCGACGGGCTCGGCGACCTGCAGCTCCGGCATCGGAATTTGCGTCGAGAAGACGCCGATCTCCGACACGATCGCCTGCAGGCGGTTGATCGCCGACGCATAAGATTCGGCGAACTGCGCGGATTTCACCCGCGGCTGTAACCAGATGGGTTGCAGATCGAGCGCCGCCTGGGTCGCGATCGGCGAATATTTGTCGAACCAATCGTGCAGCAGGCGCCGATTGTCCTCACCATGCGCGGGATCGCGCACGAGGGTCGCAAACAGCTCAACCGTATTGGCAAGGTTGCGCTCGTAATCCGCTTCCGCCGCTGAGATGACGACGGGCGACGAATAGTCGCTCTGTGTCGCCGCGACCTGCATGACGAAACCAGAGCGGAACAACTCGCCTACCAGTGGCTCGAATAGCACGTTGACGATGAAATACTGCTCCAGGAAATCCTCGGCGCCGCGTGCAGATTCCACGAGTTCGCGAGCCTTCTGCCAGATCGAGTTCTCCAGCCAATTTCGCTTGCCGGCGTCGACGTCGAAGCCTTCGATGTCGAGCGCGATCTCGGCGAGATAGAGCGTTAGATCCTGCGCCAGCCGCAGCTTGTAGGACGAGTTGGTCAGGATCGCGTTGTTGACCATTTGGGTATAGCCGTAGCGCTGCGCGCGCATCAGCGCGGTGCCCAGGCCATATTCGGCATGCTTGAAGGCACCCAGATGATCTTGCAGTATTTTCACCCACGCCTTGTCGAAGCGCCTCGGTGCGCCGGCGCGCCGCGCGTTGTCGATTACGTTCTTGATCATGCCGCAGATGGTCGACTGGCGTTGATAGTGCGTCCGTTCCCATTCCTGGTCGGGCGCGCGATAGAGGTGCCAGTCGCTGCTCTTCAGCGCGGTCCACTCCTTCGAGTATGTCGGCGTGCCGTCCCCGAAGGAAATGATCCAATTCTGGAGGAGGTAGCGTTCGGGGTCCGGCTGGACGTCAACGGTGACGTCCTCGTAATGCGTCGCCCGACGCCCCTTCGGCTCGAAATAATTATAGGCTCGGCTATCCGATCCCGGAAAGGTCTTGGCGCCCGCCGCTGCGGACCTCTGCTCCTGCTCCATCGCTCGTCCAGACATCGTCTTCTCCCTCTCTCTCTTGGGCATTCGGCCTCATGCTTGGGTGGCTTGCGTGAACTTGTCGAAATACATCCTGGCCGGGTCGATATCGGCCATTTGCAGGATCGGCAGTGCGGCATCGATCATCGGCGGTGGACCGCAGCTATAGGCGTCCGCTTCCTCGGTATTCTCCATGTCGAGCAGGTGGCGGCGCAGCACGTCGTGGATGAATCCGGTTTCGCCGTTCCACTCCGAATCCGCTTCGACATGTGACAAGGCGGGAATGAACTTGAAGTCGGGCATCCGCGCTTCAAGGTCGGCGAAGATGTCGAGCGCGAACAGATCCTGCGTTGTCCGGGCGCCGTAGAAGAAGCGAACCGGGCGCGTCTCGCCGCTTGCCGCCTGGTCGAGCAGGATCGACAGCAACGGTGCCATGCCCGATCCGCTGCCGACCAGGATCATCGGCCCGTCGCGCTGCTCGCGACGGAAGCAAGAGCCATAAGGCCCCTTCACCGTGATCGGATCACCGATCTTCGCCTCGCCGATCGCGGTCGAGAAGGCACCGCCGGGATAACGCTTGATGATGAACGCCAGGCGATCGGGCTCACTCGGTGGATTGCCCATCGAATAGGAGCGCGTGATCTCCGCGCCATGGAGCGTCAGGTCCGCAAACTGTCCGGCCCAGAACTTCATCGGTTCGTCTAGGTCGATCGCGATGCGAACGATGTCGTGCGTCAGCGGCTCGACGCTCGCCAGCTTTCCGTTGAACGCCTTGACTGCGATCGAGCGCGACAGCAGGTCCTCGTCATAGTTGAGCAGCTCGACCTCGACGTCGCTATAGACGAGCGTCCGGCACAGCAGGACCTGACCGCTTTCCTTCTCCGGGTCGGAGAGCGCGAAGGTCGAATATTTGAGCATCTCGACATCTCCTTCGTTGAGGATGCATTTGCACGCGGAGCACTGCCCTTCCTTGCAGCCGTGCGGCAGGGTGACGCCCTGGCGGAAGGCTGCGTCGAGGACGGTCTCACCTTCCTCCACTTCCATCTCGACCCCGACCGGCTCGAGGCGCACCTTGTGCACCGCCGGCCTGCGCTGAGGCATTTCCTGTCCCATGACCATTCTCCGTGAGGCAGTCGCAGCGGATGCCGGGGGAGGCGGCGACACCACCTCCCCGGCCGCCGGTGGGGGGTCAGATCCGGCGGATCTTGAAACCCTTGCGATAGTCCTCGACATGTTTGGCCCGCGCCTCGGGCTTCAGTTCGCGCAGCGCGAGCAGCGGGCTGCGGATGGTGTGGCCTCGGACATGGTCAAGCGTCCACATGTCCTTCTCCTCGAACGACACGTGCGGCTGAGCGATCAGCGTCTTGCCGTCAGGACGCACGAAGCCCATGTCAACGATGGCGTCGGCGACATCCCAGCCGTCATAGACCTCTTCCCACTGGCGGCGGCCCGAGAAGCGGCCCATCGCCGGGGTCGGACGGCCCTGATATTCGGCGGCGAACGCTTCCTTGTGGGTCCAACGGTCGACCTCGCTGGCATAGGTGAACAGCTCGCCGTCCACCTCGTCGACGCAGAAGTCCTCGCGGACGACGCATGGCACCAGGCTCGACCAGCAGCGATGCGGATAAACGTAGCCGGTGTCGGCGAAGGTGATGATCTCGCTGCCGGGTTTGGAGAGTTTCTCGTAATTCTCCCACCAGGCGCCGAACTCGTCGTACCAGCCCGGATACTTGGCCTCGAACCATTCGAAGTCGCGCTCGGTCTGCGCCTCGATCCGCCAGAAATTCGCCCACCAGCCGGCCGAGATGGCCTGCGCGACCTTGTGGACATAGCCCTTCTTGACGATCGAATCGAACGCCTCATGGACGTCGTCGTGGTGGATCTTGATGCCGTATTGTTCGAGCGGCAGCATATAAGTGCGATAATAGTCCTCGAAGATCCAGCGGTGCCACAGCTCCGCGTAGCTCTCCTTATTCTTGTCGCGATTCTTGGTGCCATATTCGATGATCGTACCGATCATCGCGTCAACGAACATGTGGTTCTGCCAGAAGGAATAACGAATATCGCGTTCCAACAGCAGATGATTATCTGGCTCCTTCAGGACCGACATCAGCATCGAATGGCCGTTGCCGATATGGCGGCTTTCGTCGCTTTGGACCGAGAGGAACACGGTCGGCAACGCGTAGTCGCCGTTGCGTGCGGCCTCCGACGGCATCGCCACAAATAGCGTGTTGGTGAACGCCGTCTCGGCGGCGACTTGGAGATAGATATTCGATGCGGTGATCGCATCACCGGTCAGGAAGGCCTCGCCAAACTGCCGCCCGATCGTCGTCGCAGCGCATTTGCCGAACGCCTTCTCAGTGATGTCGAACCCGGCCGGATCGATATAATTCTCCATGTACCACTTCTTGAGGTTCATCTGGATGGTCGAGTGCCGGAACTCGTCCACCATCTGCATCGTGAAGCCGGTGCGCAGATGATCGCCGGGGGCGAGCTGCCCGAGCGGCGCCATTGCTCGGGCGGCCGAGATCTCGGGGAAGGGGATGATCGCCAGGAACAGCTTCATCCATTCAATCCAGCGCGGCTCGACGTTGCGGAACATGTCGCCGCGCAAGGCTGCGTCGAGCGCGCCATAGACGCGATTGTCCTTCTCTTCCTGCATGGGGAAATAGGAACGCAGCACCTGCTTCATCGGGTCGCGCGGCGACTTGCTGATCTTGTAGTCGGTCGGGAACGCCATCGCGTCCTGCACATAGGACGGCGTCCAGCCCAGGTCGGCGATGAGGCGCGTCGCCTCCCCGATACTGATGCCCTTCTGGCTTGTGATCTTGTTGAGTGTGAGTGCCTCAGTCATCGCTCATCTCCTTTCCCTGGCGCGGCGGGGCTTTTTGCGGTTTGGCTGTGACGACATGGCCCGATCATCAGGCACGGCCACCGCTTGAGTCCGCTCAGCAACATACGTGCCAAGGGGAGAAGTGTTGGATTTCTTGGAATAGGCGGAGCGGGGTGCGTCATCAATGCGACACGGCGCGCAACACTATTGTCCCGTCGGTCCGGAAGCTGAGCGCGGTCTACGGTCAGGCGCAGAAATGAGTAGTGGAGGGTGGATGGTTCCAGATGAAGGCGTTCACCGCTCGCCAATGCTTCTGCGCCAGAGAGCGCTCCACGCCGCCGGGACCGGAATAGCCGCTGCGGTAACGCGCAGCCATCTCGCCATTTGTTGCTGATCGACGGATCTGAAACTTCCGGGCTCGACGGCAATACCCATTGCCATATCGCGTCGTTCACCTGGTCTCGCGGGGGCGCATGAGGTATATCAAAGCGGTGCGTGGCGTTGAGTCTCGCTGCGATAAATGTGCCTGAGACCCCAGCCCGACGCTCAAATTCGGCGTTAGACGGAACCTTTCAGCGGATTTCACCACAACGATTGTGTCAAGTTGCGCCGTACGCTTAGCAGTTTCAACGGCGGACCTCCTACATGGAAAGTCAGCATCTGAGCGAGTTGGGGATTGCAGCTTATCGAGTTGACATCCTGCGGTTGGCCGGCGGAGCCGACTAACCGAAATAGTTCCTTGAACTCCGCCAATGCGGAACAATCTAAGGATGGGAGCTCCTGGATCCGATGGCGCCGAAGTTGCCCGAGCGAACAAAGCGGCTCGGAAAAGGGCCGGACGCAGGTCAGGGTGTACTCAGGCAATTCGCGTGGGAGATCAGATCTATCAATGTGTGTCTGGACGACCTTCGCTGCTTCCAGGCGAATGCGCTCGGTATCACTGGACCGCAAATGATGATTTTGATGGCTCTGACCGACTTGGAACGCGATGAAGGCGTTCCGGTCAATGTCGTTGCAAAATTGATGAAGATCGGCTCGTCCTTCATCACGAAACATTCGAAGGAGCTTGAGACCAAACGATTCCTGCGGCGCACTCCAGGCGCGAAGGATGCCCGTTTCGTACATTTGTCTCTAACAGAGAATGCTCGCAAACGTCTTGCGAGCATCGCGGCCCAGCAGGAAGAGCTCGATCAGTTTGTTTTTGACTATCTTGGTATTCAGGAATTCGCGAGATTGGCTGGCTGCCTTAGGGGAGTTAGGCATAGGTTAGAAAAAGCTCGCCTGCACGCCGAACTAAAATCTTGAGATGAACTGAGTCATCAGGATGGCGATCTCGCTTCCTGAAGCGATTCCCGTCTTCAGCGTCGTTGGAGAGGGAAGCATTGCGGAGGAGGATTCGATCGCGGAGCGCGTCGGCCTGTATCCGCTCGACCACTTTCGCGCATTCCAGTCACTCGGTGACGTCGGCGCGAGCGAAGAGGACATCGCCGCACGGATTTCGTCGCGCCCGCAATTGTCAAGCAGCGTCTGCGCCTTGCCCTCGCGGCGCGAACATCTCATTTGAACTGCGATTTGCTTTCCTTGAGCAATCGCGCGTCGCGCGATCCGAAATCCAGAACCTGGCCCGCCTTACTGAGTAACGACAGACTGGATGGAGGTGTTTTGGATGCTTGAGGCGCAAGGATATATCGCAATTTCGGCCATCTACTTGGTCGTCGCCTGGGTTCACTGGCGGTTTTCAAACAAAGCTGACGTTGCGACCGGCCAATCGACGGCGAACGAGTCGAATGAGCAAGGAGCCAGAGAATGAACAAGGAGACCCTGATCATCTGCGCGAGTTACGCTGCCATCGCGCTGATCTACTTCGCGATGGCGATTGCTCATGCGCTGGGCATCTAGAAGAAGCCGGCGAGTGAGAGTGCACTCGCCGGCTTGATTGCTAGCTCTCAGGGCTGGATTTTTTCGGTATTGGTTGGCGTTGGCGAGCACCGAACACTGCTCATATAACCGAGTTTCTCGAGGTCGATGGACGAGTTAACATCGCGATTCAATCGTGACATCTCGATGACCTTCGATGTGGATGGCATTGCATGAGCCAAAGACAATGTCGGATCCTTCATTCCAGAGGCTTGAGTCTCTTGGGGTGCCGGAAGGGAGAACATGACATGTCCTTCCCGATTGGCAAAGGAAGCCCGCGCTGACTTGATCTGTAGGGCCATTTCGGAAATCTCATCTTGCCTGTTCTTGAGCTCTGCTGTGACTTCCTTTTGCTGCCTCACAACCGAGGCGACGACAGCCGCGAGCGATTCCGGGCGCGCAGCCTGAAGGGACTGATTGATCAAGTGCATTTCGGCAACTTCAGATCGCAACTCGAGCGAGAATTCGATCATCGTCATCGTGCTTACAACCAGAGCGACGCCAGCTATTCCAAACCCTAGACGCAAGCACCATCGGGTCGTGAATATGCGTGCAACGGAGTTTGCAGCAGCGCCGAACCGCCCGCGTGGGTGAAGCTCTTCCCGAGGCTTCAGACCGCCCTGAGACTTTCCCGTCAGCTCGCGCAATGCCGGCGGCATTTCGGGGCGCAGTCCCGCTGCTCGCAGTTCCTCTCGAATGACGGCGGCCGGATAATCAAGAACATCCGTATGATCTTCCGGCGGGTTTGCGTCGAGGCGAGCCAAGATCGTTTCGATCAGCGGTTTATCCATGTTTACTCCTCCAATTCAGCGATCTTGGTGCCAGACGGCGGCTTACGCTTGAGGCGCAAGTCGTTCCGTTCAAGCGCCAGAATGATGCGGCGCAAATTCTTCTTGAGCGCGTCCACTTTTTGAGGAGAAACACTCATGGCCTCGGCGATTTCACGCGAGGTTCTCAGTCCTGCGAGCATATGCATCGCCACTTGGTTGGCCCCTGGGTCCTGTTGTTCGATGAGTTGCGAAAGACCCGCAATCGACAGCGCGTCGTCTTGAGTGGGACGCGCGGGGAAGCGGATCACCGCTTCATCATCGAAATCGAACAACCTTGCGCCTGGTGATCTCATCTGATCGCTGCGAATGCTTCGCATGATGCCGACGAGATAGACGAAGAGTTCGTATTTTTTTAAATCAACCGTCCTGGTTGTGAAGCTCCGCGTAATGGCTTCTTGCGCAAGTTGTTCGGCTTCGTGCCGCCTGTTCGCTCGGCCGACACTCATCCGATAGGCGACAGCGAGGACTCTTGGATAGAGGTCGTCCCAATCGATGTCGTCCACCCAGTCCGGTCGTTTTTGCATCCTTCACCGCCTTGATCGAGGCATTCTAATGCTCGCCGCCGATCGGGTTGGCGAACAGCTGAATCTCATTGGGGTAGGCGAGCCTGCGGCAGGTTTTCATCCCACTCGATCAAATAAATTCAACAACATAAAATCTTTGCAAAAACAGCGGCCTGTTCTTTTGGCATGAGACTTCCGGCGCAACGGGCCGGCGATCTGCAAGCTCGGCTTCAAGGTGTTCAGCTATGGGCACTTCGCGAAGGGCCCGTCAAGGAGACGCTCGGGACGATCAATCAGCCGATCGTCATCGGCGTGTTGCCGTCCAGCCGGGCGACATCGTCAGCGCGGATGATGACGGCGTGATGGTCGTGCCGACGGCGACCAGCCGCGGTCGTGAAAATCGCAGCCGCATGTGACGGGAAGCAAGCGGGAGTCATGAAGGCACTCCTGGACGGCGATAGTCTCGAGCTTTCCGGGATGACGGGTGCTTTCCGCCAACAATTGCACTCGGGACTGACGCCGGGCGCCGCTTTTCGCGCCGGCGGGCACCGGCAAGCGAGAATTGGCGGTGATGAAGGCGATCACACGGTTTCCTCCAGTGGCAAGAGCATCGCGCACATCCTGCATCACCTGATCGGCTTCGGTTCGCAAAATTCGCCGGCCACGTCATCCTGTTGGACGGCGAGCGTGCTGTCGAAAGCGAGCGAGACGGAAAGCCGTCCCCGCTCTCCTACTGAGCGGGGGCAGGAACTGTCTGGATCAGATCATCCAGCAGACCAGGTTCACTGCGGAAGACCAAACTTGATGCATGGGATCGGAGGCATCGAAGGGCGCTTCAATTCCATGAGTTGCGGTCTTGGAAAATGCAGGCCGCTACGGGCGCAGCCGGAAGATCGACCGAGCGCCAGGGCCTGGTAACCTGGCCGATTGCCCAAGGGTGAATGGCGCTTCGGGTCTTCTCACCAGCCCCGGGGTCCAAGGCCGAGCTCGTTTCCATCAGCCTTCCCGGGGGCCACCAGGGAACAGAGGACCTTGGCTCTCCCGGCCAGCAAAAGACTCGTTTACGATTCATTCGTGATCCGGAAGATACGGAAACATATCAGATTGACGAGACCGTGATGATCTGTATACATATCATTTAGCTCGTTAATGATCTGAAAACGTATCATGTCCTCTACATCGGATCCGCTCCTGAAGGACCTTGGCCTGCGCTTTCGCAAGGCGCGCTTGGCCGCTCGCTTGTCGCAGCAGCAAATCGCCCAGCGGGCCAATATCAGCAGGCCTCGCTATCGGGACATCGAAACGGGGGCTGCCGCCGCCCGTGCAACCACGCTTGTCAACGTCGCACGCGCACTTGGCATGGAGATGATGCTGATCCCCCAGGCGATGGTGCCCGCTGTTCAGTCGATGCTCCAGCCTGCGGATAGTGATGATGATCGTCCTGCGTTCACGTCGGATGTCGAAGACGAGGAAGGATCATGAGCGCGACACCCCACGCCGCGGAGCGTATCCAGTCGCTCGATATCTCGTTGAACAATCTTCCGGTCGGCACCCTCGTCCGGACGCCCGGCGACTACAACGCGTTCAACCTCTTGCCTTCTTATCGGAGCTTGAACAACCCGCCGATCTTCAGCCTGTCGCTTCGATCGATCGATGGCGGCCTTCGCAGGGACCCGAAACCGATCCGCGGCGCACTTCCACCGTTCTTTGCAAACCTTTTGCCCGAAGAGAAGCTGCGCGAGGCGATGGAAAAACACCACGCGGCGTCAGTCAGGCCGGGCAACGATTTCGATCTGCTCACAGCTCTGGGAACCAATCTGCCCGGCGCGGTGCGCGCGCTGCCAAGTGACGGCATCCCCGTTCCCATTGGTCCGGAAGCGGAGGGCAACAAGAAGGCGCGCTTTTCGCTCGCCGGCGTGCAGATGAAACTGTCGGTCATGAAAAACACGGGAAAGGAAGGCGGGATCACGCTCGCCGTGGACGATGAACAAGGGCAGTACATCGCGAAATTTCCCTCCCTCACGCACATCGGCCTATCGGAGAACGAATTCGCAATCCTCGCCCTTGCGGAAGCGCTGGGGATGGACGTGCCCGCCCGTGAACTCGTCGACAGATCAGAGTTTGCCGGCATCCCGGAAGAATTCAACACCATGTCCACGGGCAAGGTCCTGCTTGTCCGCCGTTTCGACCGCGAGACTAGCGGGGCGCGCGTGCACATGGAGGATTTCGCGCAAGTGTTTGGCCGATATCCGTCCGAGAAATACACCGGCGCAGCCTATCACAACATCGCGGCAGCGCTGAACAGCGGCGTCTCCTTCGATGCAGCCATCGAATTTGTGCGACGCCTCGCCCTCACAGCGCTCACCGGCAACGGTGACATGCACCTCAAGAATTGGTCGCTGCTGTATCCCGGAGATGGCCGGACACCAACATTGTCGCCTATCTATGACGTGCTTTCAACGATTCCCTACATCCCAAAGGACGGCATGGCGCTCAGCCTTGCCGGCGAAAAGTCGTTCAAGGCGCTGACCCAGGAGCGCTGGCGCAATTTTGCAAACCGCAGCCGTCTTCCGGAAGGGGCCGTGGTGACAGCAGTCGCTGAGACTGCGGCGGTTGCGCGCGACAAGTGGTTGGCTCTTCCGGAACGCGATGTAGTGCCTGCGCAGGTCCTCGAGCGGATCGATGCGCATGTCGATGAAATGGCAGCCATCCTCGACCTTTAAGGCAGGTCTTGGAAGCGCACATCCCCCGATCCTGCCATCGCATAAGGGATGTTGCCGAATGCACTCGCTCACAAATTTTCCGGCCAGGCTTCCGGGCGTCATGCAAATCAAGAGGCGACGGTCCGTTCTCGAAGGCGATCTTCCTTCTGCGGCTGAAGGCGAAGACATTCGCCCGCGCATCAGCTCTTGCCCGACCTCGTCATCGAGGTCAGCCCGGATGCGGCTGCGACAATCCTCGTCGCAACGAAGCGAGAAATTGCCGCGTGGATCGACAGGGAGCCGCGCATCCGATTGACGGCGATAAGAACACCGCGATGCGACCAGCGAGCCGGGTGGAGACCGGCACTCGCGGCGTTCCCTGCGGCGCAAGCCGGCCGGTCCAGTTCGGAACGGCCGTATGCAGAAACCCGCCGAGCATCGCTGCGAGGTACCCGAACTGCATTTCTTCGAAGGGTCTCCAGCAAATACGCCAGCCACAGTGGGATCACCGCGCCGGCATAGATTAACCCCAGCAGGAAGAACGCGGAAGCTGTAGGCCGTCGCGGGACCTTGGTCGTTGTGAAGGCGCGGGACCGACATACGGGGCTTCCCCTACTTGGAGTGGGGGCTTGACGGCTTCCATTTTCTCGAACAGCGTCGCAAACATCTGCTTTGGCCTTGCCGGCCTGCGGCACCGCCTTGGCTGGCTTGATGTTGGTCGGCGTGCCGACCACGATCATCGCCACGTGACTATGGCGTAATGCGGCAGCCACTTCACGCCATAGGCGCCGGCCTGATCGGATTTCACACTCATGTCTTCGCCATTCTTGCCGACGAAGGAAGCCGCGCCGTCCGGCAGCATGCCCTGATGCTTGCGGCATTGTGTCCCCTGTCGGCGGCAACGAATTTGACGGTGTCGCCGGGTTCGATTTTCACCGGCGCCGGCTCGAACACCATGAGGCCGCCATCTGAATCTTTGTTCAGCATCTTGACCTCGATTTCGGCCGCAGCAGCGAAGCTCGTCACGGTCAGCATCGCTGCGGCATCCAGAAGCAGCGCATTGTGCATTGTGATCTCCTGTCGTCTCGCGTTGACGGAGTTCGACGATATCCAGGATGTCAAAGTGACCGAGGAGCACGGATGGAGGGGTAACGCGAGTCCTTGCCGGGAAAAACTCGCGCCGCCCCTTGAAACCTTTTCCGGGCTTCTTAATCTTTTCGGCGTCGCGACCGCGGCGATCGGGATGCTCTCGGGGCCCGCGAATGAGTCGGGCGCCGGACGGTGTCCAAAGCCTGCTCGTACCCATCTTGCTCCAGGGAGGATTTGGCGATGAGGTATGATTGGACTCCCCTCGGGAGATCCGCCATCGGCTTCGACCGTCTTTTCGACGTTCTCGACGAGGTGCAGCGGACTGCCGAGGAGAGCTATCCCCCTTACAACATCGAACGTCTCGACGAGAACCGTTTCCAGATCTCGGTGGCGCTGGCCGGATTCACGCCGGACGCGGTCGCGCTGACGGTCGAGCAGAACGTCCTGACCCTCGAGGGCCACAAGAGCGAGAAGGAAGAGAAACCTACCTGCATCGCGGCATCTCGGCGCGCAATGTCAAGCGCCAGTTCACGCTCGCCGAGCATGTCGAGGTCAAGGGCGCCCGCTTCGAGAACGGTCTGCTCATCGTCGACCTGCAGCGGGAGATCGCCGAGGCGACGAAGCCGCGCCGCATCGCGATCGACGGCATCGCTGCGAGCAACGTCACACAGATCGGATCCCGGTTCGCCTGATCGGTCCCGAAATCTGAAAAATCCGAAATTGCCGCCGCGAGGACCTGCGCGGCGGATGCTGCAACTCGTCCTGGATCAGGAGGCGACCATGCGGCCGACGACCGCGCCTGACGACAACATTGTCGATTTCAACTCTTTCCTTCATCCCGGCGCCCGTTCGAGCACCCGCGGGGTGTAGTCTCACGCCCAGGCCTCAGCTTTTCCGGGAAGCGCGCCATCCTGGCCTCATGGGCGTCGGATGCGACCGCGATCGCGTCGTGCCCGCCGCTCAGGGCTCCCGAAGGGCTCAAGGCGCCGGTGACCATCGACGAGATCCTGGAAGCGCTCTGCGTGCTGGATGGCGGCCCGCGGCAATTGCATGCCGGCGTCGCTATCACTGTCCCGCGTTTGGGCGCCTTCTTCCATGACCGCTCGAAGCTGCCGTCCGATCCTCGCTAGCAAGACGCCGCCGGTGACATCCATCGGCATCGCGCAGGATAATGATCGACCCACATCGCCGGCGCCCTGATCAGACATTCCCGCCCGCCGAAGCCAGGCGGCTCGGACTTCCACGACACCTCCAAGGGTGCGAGCTGGCTCAACATGATTGAGATCGAGATCGAACATCTTGCGGGGAAAATGCCTCTATCGCTGGATCGATGATCTAACCGATTGCGCCGCGCGATCACCGCTTGAGAACGGCCGAGGGATGCCGGGATGCTCCCGCATCAAATGGATGTTCGCTACTGACAAGGCCCGCGCCAAAATCGGTCGAAGCCGATCCCAGACCCTTCCAAAGAGTCATGATCGCTATGCAGAGGCACGCGTGCGGTCGGAGGCGGGTAGCGGCGCCTCCAAGCCGCTTATGTCCGAAAGCAAACGCACGGCTTGTCCGAAGCTCGCCAAGCTATCGCCAACGCGACATTGGGCGCGACAAGCCAGAGGCCATGAAGGCCGGTTTGGCACTGGCCTCAATCCTGCAATCGCGAAGGCTGCGTGTGTAAAGCGGCGTCACAGCATCAGCAACGCAACGATTTTGGACTGCGGTCAGACCCTCTGCCCGTCGCAGGGTGAGCTTCGACGCATTTCCATCTCGGTGTGTCGCTGATGCATGCGCTGCGGCGACATGCGTGAAACAGATGTCGTACCCGGTCCACCGAAGGACGGGTGCAAATTTCTGTGCGTGATCAGCCTTCGTTCGATGATGACGCACATTATGGGGTGATGATGCGATTTGAAGTTCTTACCTGGGGTGCCGCAACAGCTGCGCTCGTTGCGAGCGGAGCGGTCAATTCAACAGATCTTAGGCCGACAGCAAAAGTCCCGCCGAGACCGTGGAGCTGGAGCGGAGGATATATCGGCGGACACGTCGCCGGGGGCTACGGCCGGACGTCGTTCAGTGATCCCTATGGCCCGTCAATCTACGGGGACGTCGTTGACACGCCTGCATTCCTGGCTGGCGGACAGCTTGGCTACAACTGGCAGAGTGACCGCTGGGTGTTCGGCGTCGAACTGGAGGCGAGCCGTACTGTCTCGGACGGCACAAACACCTGTCTTGCCTTCTCCAGCGTTGCTGTGATCGCAACCTGCAACGCGGGTCCAAGCGTCCTTGCCACGGCAACCGGTCGTGTGGGTTACGCTTTCGGCCCGCACGGCCACACGCTGGCCTACGTCAAAGGCGGCGCCGCTTGGCAAAACAATCGCGGTGCGATCGCCAATCACAACGAATTCCGGGACGGGAACTTTGCCGGCTTCCCGCGGCATACGACGCAGTTCGATGACGGTCGCTTCGGCGGGACTGTCGGCGTCGGCATCGAGCAGCAGCTCACACCCGCCTGGTCCGTCAAATTTGAGTACGACTATATGGGGTTTGCCGGCCCTCGTGTGGCGACCCCTCCAACCGTGCAGCGTCCGCCCCTTGCGATCATTCCTGCCAGCACCAGCAGCCTATCCAGCGATTATCACGTTGGTAAAGTGGGCTTGAATTATCACTTTGGCGTCGATCCGAGGGCGGAATGGGCCGATGCGCCGCTGCACCCCGCAACAGCGACCGCCGAAGCCAAGCCTGTTCTATCGACAGGCGACTGGTCGCTCGAAGGCGGCTCACGGGTCTGGCTCAGCCGGGGAGCTTTCCAGTGGGACTACACAATTCCGCCCCGGTTTCCAGGAGATGAGAGCGTTCCCAGTTCCAGGCTCACCTATCAGGGGCTCGACGGCGTGTCCGGCGAGTTGTTCGGACGCCTTGACAGCCCCTTTGGGATATTCCTGAAGGGCAATATCGGCCTCGGACGCTTCAACAAAGGAAAGATGAACGACGAGGATTCGAGCATCTTGAACCGTGCCTATTCCAACACGTTATCAGGTCAGGCGAACGGACGGTTCGTGTACTACACGGCGGACGCCGGCTACGATTTTCTGCGCGGCAGCACCTACAAGCTGGGCGCATTTATCGGATGGACCTCCTACGGCCAGAAGTCTGATTCGATAGGTTGCGTGCGGATCGCCTCGTCCTCGCCGGCCCGGGCATGCGCGGGGCAGCGGCAGATCATCGGCAGTCAAGACACCAATTGGAATGCGCCGCGCATCGGCCTCAGCGCCGAGGCTTTGGTGCTTGAACGCTGGCGCGTGAGCGCCGACGTAGCTTACCTGCCATGGACCGATTTCACTGGTCGCGACAACCATCTCCTCCGCCCAGCGACAACTTTCTACGATCAGCGCGGAGACGGTGGTGGAGGCCTTCAGGTGGAAGGGGTGCTTTCCTACTTTCTCACCAAGAATGTCAGCATCGGAGTTGGTGGCCGATATTGGTCAATGTGGACCAGGAAGGACAGCGATGTGACCTACAACGCCAATTTAGAGAATACCCGCGTCCAAGGGCCTGCTCTTGCGAAATACCGCATGGAACGATGGGGCACGTTCATCCAGGCCTCCTACAAATTTGACTGACAAGCCAGGTGGCTCTGCACGGTGTTTTGACCGGTTGCGTGCGGCGGCGGTCAGATGTCGTGCGCGACAAGTGATCGCCCTTCCAGAACGCGATGTCGTTCTACGGGACCCTGATAATTGCGCGAAGGCGCGCGACCGACATACGGGAGCTCTCCTACTTGGAGGGAGTCTTGGCGGCTTCCAGTTTCTCGAACAGCGTCGCAAACATCTGCTTGGCTTTGCCGACCTGCGGCACCGCCTTGGCCTGCTCGATGTTGGTCGGCGTGCCGACCACGATCATCGCCACCATGCCCAAGGCGTAATGCGGCACGCACTTCACGCCATAGACGCCCGCCTGATCGAATTTCACGCTCATGTCTTCGCCATTCTTGCCGACGAAGGGAGCCGCGCCGTCCGGCAGCATGCCCTTGATGCTCGCGGCATTGTGTCCCTTGTCGGAGGCAACGAATTTTACGGTGTCGCCGGGCGCGATTTTCACAAGCGCCGGCTCGAACACCATTACGCTGCCGTCAGAACCCTTGTTCAGCATCTTGATCTCGATTTCGGCCGCGGCAGCGAAGCTCGTCATCGTCAGCATCACTGCGGCGGCCAGAAGTAGCGCCTTGTGCATTGCAATTTCCTGTCGTCGCGAGTTGACGGGCCACTAACTAGAGCCGGAAGGCCGGTCGAGATTTGAGCTGACGCAATCTTTCCGAAGAATCTCCCTTTTGTGATCACTCTGGAGCTGCCGCGGAGAGAAAATGCCGGCAATCGACCGTTCGGTCGAGATCCCGCTGTTTACCTGACTTTCACCTGGAGAACTCGAAACTTCGCGTCAGGCGCGCTCCGTCCGCTATGAGAAGGACACCGCTGTCGTCGAGCGGGGCCCGATGCGAAGTTGTTTCTCGTGCTGTTGCACGGCCATTTGCGCGTTGACAACACGACGCCGTGCTGTCCGTCGGTAGCGCGGCAACGGCTGGCGGCGAAATTTGCGGTGCTTGCGGTGAATGCGCTACAGACCGTCGGCCGCCGGCTGCAGGACACCCAGACGCGGGTGCTGGAAATGTCGCGCCAGCCGGTCGAGCAGCGGGTTTCGCATGCTGTTACGCCTTTCCGAGCAGGTCGGCGGCAAGACCGACCCGGGGATCGATATCCTGCATCCGGTCAGCCAAATCCTCGGTGTATGGCGCAACGGGAGTTGGTTGAAGGCGGTCGCCAGTGGATCGTTCTGCGCAACCTCATGAGTCGTTCGGGCTTGCCGAGGCCAGCCGAGGCGGTTTCGGCCAACCTCAACGTAATTTGCGCGGGCTCGCGCAGCCGTTCCAGAAATTTCTCGAGATCGATCCTGTGTTCGCGGTAGGCCTCGTCGACCGCGTGGAAGGTCGCGATCAGGCCGCCGGCGAAATGCATGTTGAAATCGAGGGAGATTCGGATGCTCGAAGGCGAACGCTGTATGATTGTGTCGACAATCAGCTCGATGGTCGGGAACGCGATCTCTATCATGGTGCCGGTCTGCGCGTCTGGCGTTGCCGCCTGTTGTGTTAATGCAAGCAGCACGGCGATGACCGCTTCGCCGGATTGACGGACAACGGCTGCGCGTCGTTCTTGACCTGCGTCAATGCCCCGGCGGCAAGCGTTGCTAGTGTGCACTCTTTGTAGAAGTCTCGCCAAGGCGCTGGATGCGCGACCGTTGCATGCTCCTCAGGCGGGCGAGGGTACCCTGCGAGATGGAAGCAATGGACGAGCGAGCAATGTGGGAGGGGATTTCGACGGCCCCGTACGAGCGAGCGCTCGAGCTCGCTGTGATCGAAGGCAATCGCGTGCATCCGCTGATCTTCGCCTGCCGTCGCACTCCGAGCGGCTGGGTCAATGATACGACCCGTGAGCGGGTTGTCGTCCATCCGACGCACTGGCGTCCATGGCCTTCGAAAGACTAGTTTGCTCCAGCTCCCCTCTTGCCGAAGAGACGGCCAGTCGTGCTATGAGGCGATCACCGTCCCAGTCTCGCAAAGGCGCGTTCGTTTCTGCATCGGGCTACTGAATGACAGCACAAGGCCGATTTTGGCTTCGCTACGGGGCGGCGGCCGCTGCCGTCGCTGCCATATTTTGCGTGCGCCTTGCCTTGCATCATTATTTCGAGGATCGGACCTTCACCGTGATCTATGTTCCGGTCGTGGTCTTTGCGGCATTTGCTGGCGGCCGCGGGCCTGCAATCTTCGCCACTCTGTTGTGTCTTGCGAGCGCCAGCTACTTCCTGGGACCGAGCCTTTACAGCAACCCGGCGAACCTGATCGATGTCTCGTTCTTCGCAGTCATGGGGCTCATCCTCGGCGTGATGGGCGACCGGCTGTTGCGGGAGACGGAAGACGCCCGATATCGGCAGGCGCAGCTCCAGTCGATCCTGGATACCGTCCCGGAAGCCATGGTTCTGATCGATGAGCGGGGCATCATGCGATCCTTCAGCGTCACAGCCGAGCACCTCTTCGGCTGGTCGGCCGCGGAGGCGATCGGAAAGAATGTCTCGATCCTCATGCCCGCGCCGTACCGGCAGGAGCACGATAGCTATCTCGATCGCTACCGCTCTACGGGCGAGCGTCGCATCATCGGGATCGGGCGGATCGTGGTCGGCGAGCGCAAGGATGGCTCGACGTTTCCGATGGAGCTCGCAGTGGGCGAGGCCAAGGCCGGCGCCGAGCGATACTTTACCGGCTTTGTCCGCGACCTGACCGAACGGAGAACCCAGGAGCGCCGGATGCAGGAATTGCAGTCCGAGCTGGTGCACGTGTCGCGGCTGACCGCCATGGGCGAGATGGCGTCCTCGCTCGCGCACGAACTCAATCAGCCATTGTCCGCGATCACAAGTTATCTGCGCGGTGCCGCGACCTTGCTGAAGGCAGGTGAGGTCGACAAGGAGCGCGTGCGCGAGGCCATGGACCGCAGCGCCGACCAGGCGTTGCGCGCCGGCGACATCATCAAGCGCCTGCGGGAGTTCGTCGCCAAAGGCGAGACCGAGCACACCATCGAGAACCCGGCGACGCTGCTCGAGGAGGCGGCGGCGCTGGCCCTAGTCGGCGCCAGGGAACAGGGGGTGCGCGTTTCGCTGCGCTGTGACCACAATCTTCCCGATATCGTCGTCGACAAGGTGCAGATTCAGCAAGTCGCGCTCAACCTCATCAGGAACGGCATCGAGGCGATGGAAACGAGTAGCCGGCGCGAGCTGACCATCGGTGTCATCCGCCAGAACAGGTTCGCATTCTTCTCCGTCACTGATACCGGCGTGGGCATCGCGCCGGAGATCGACGAGAAGCTGTTTCAACCCTTCGTCACCAGCAAGGCAAACGGCATGGGTGTCGGTCTTTCAATCTGCCGAACCATCATCGAAGCACATGGCGGCCGCGTCGCGGCGCGCCCCAATGACGGCGGCGGCACAATTTTTGAGTTTACGCTGCCCTTCGCCGAAACGGAGGCGGGCGATGAACGATAAGACGGTCATTCACGTCATCGACGATGACGCTGCGATGCGGGATTCGCTGGCGTTCCTGCTCGACGTCAATGGATACAAGTCGCAGGTCTACGAGACGGCCGACGCTTTTCTGGCTGGCGCCTGCGCCGGGACGTTGAGCTGCGTCGTCTCCGACATTCGCATGCCGGGCATAAGCGGCATCGAGCTGGTGAGGAAGCTGAAACGCCAAGGAACATCCAGCGCGGTCATCCTGATCACGGGTCACGGCGACGTCGCGCTCGCCGTGGAGGCGATGAAGGCGGGTGCCGCGGATTTCATCGAAAAGCCGTTCGACGATGCCGCGCTGCTGGGGGCAATCCGCTCTGCCCTGGAGGCGCGGCCCGCGGCAGGAAGCGAGAGCTCGGCGAAGAAGGAGGCTGAAGCGCGGCTTGCCGATCTGTCACCGCGCGAGCGGGATGTCCTGCAGGGGCTTGTGGCAGGCAAAATCAATAAGGTCATTGCGCATGACCTCAGCATCAGTCCGCGCACCGTTGAGGTCTATCGTGCCAACCTCATGGCGAAGACGGGGGCGCGCAGCATGTCCGAACTGATGCGTCTCGCGCTCGCTGCGGGTCTGTGAGGGCTGGGCAACCACGCAATAGCTTCACAGAGATGCCGCTGAGTGCGCCCTGATCCGGGACCTTGCGACCGACAAGGCCAAGCGATCTGTTTGATCGGCTAGCGAGCCATCTGACGGGTCTTGCGGAACACGTTGAGATGGCGATGCTCGAACGGAACAACGGAACGGAAAAGTAGGGCCGTCTCAGTTGGCGGCCTCCGCCAGTGACACAGCGACATCATTCCGCTTTTCCATCAGCTGCAGCACGCGCTGCAATCTCCTCGGACCCTCATGATGTGGTGCAACATGATCTCGTCGATGGCCGTACCCATCATGTCACGTCGTGCGGCAGGATGCCGCTTGACTGGGAACAAAGCCTTCAATGCATCGGCTTTCGAGACGATCCCGCCTAGTGGCTCTGCACAGTGATTTTGACAGGTTGGGTCCGGCGGTCAGATTAGCTCCGGCAGGAGTTCCGGATCAATGAGGACCTCGATGCTGCGAGGCGTCCTTGGCTGCCGTCTGATGAGGCCGACGCGTTCCAGCGTCAGCACCATCTGGTGAACCGAAGGCGGGCTGACGCGGAAATATTCCTGCATGTCGGTCTCGGCCGGGGACCTGCGATGCAGCCGGGTATAGAGGTGGATAAAAGCCAGATACTGCCCCTGCGTGGGCGTGAAGGGTTTTGACGAAGGACTCAAGCCGGCCATCCGATTCAGTTGTTCGTGCGTGCCTCGAACGAGGTCGGCACGCCATGAATGTACGCTATCGGGTCGAACTCAGCCAAATCGAGCGCACCGAACTGAGGGCGCTGCTCAGCGGCGGCAAGCAGGCGTCCCGCAACCTCAAGCGAGCGCAGATTTTGCTGGCCGCCGATGCCGGGACCAGCGACGAGGAGGTCGCAAGGAGCGTTGGCGTAAGCGGCTCGACCGGATATCGGACCAAGCGACGCTTCGTGGAAGGCAATCTGGAGCGGGCGCTGAGCGAAGAGCCGTGCCCCGGAGCGAAGCGCAAACTCACCGGCAAGGAAGAAGCCTTGCTGGTGGCGACCGCCTGTGCCAGTCCCCCAAAGGGCCGTGCGCGCTGGACGCTCAAGCTGCTGGCAGGCGCGAAGGTCAAACTCACCGACAGTGACGGATCCAGGACAGGGGATGTGGGAAAGTTCACGACCCGATCGTGAACTGACGGAACCGTTGAGACTGACGCTGCGATTTGAACGCGTCATGATCCGATCGCGTCGCCAGGCCGGCTGATGAGAATTCTCGGACCCCGATTGTTGAGAGAGTTGTGCTGCGGACGTAAAAGGTGATTTTCGCCCCTGCAGAGCTTCTTCATGAGCCGCTGCGCCGCGCGCGAATCTCGTCGGCGCTTGATCACGACGTCGAGAACGAGGCCATTCTGGTCGACAGCGCGCCAGAACCAATGTTGTTCGCCGGAATCGAGATAAGGACTTCGTCGAGATGTCTTTTGTGGCTGCGAGCGGAGCTAGCGAATCCAATCGGAGTGGATAACGCAAGTACGTTAGATGCCCGACAATATCGGACGAGTGAAATAGCAGTATTAGGGCTAGCATATTGACAGAGAACGATTTCTCCTTCGGCACGGTACGTGCTTAGCCTCCTCTATAAAGGCGCATTAACTGAGGAGAAGTCGTCCGATTCCTACGGAGAAAACGCCGCCGGGGCATGAGCTCACGACAACCCGACGATGTGCCAAGTGCCAGCGGTGGAGGCCGGGCGCTCCGAAACCCCGGCCATCTCCGTACCCAGCCTCCTCCTCAACCCTAGCCGGGAGCAAAATAGATGAGGCAACCCATCACACTCGGGAGCATCGATATGTGCGGCAATACGCAGTGTCGCTTTGATCGTCGCGCCGCACGTGGAGGGCATCAGCTCGGATGGACGGCGGCCGGCACGTCCGAATGGGGACCTGGCGATTTTGATAGGTTGTGTCGCCGAGCGTCACATGTGAGAGTTCACACTGACGGGGTCGGCCACAACATCAGCCATTGCTTCCGCAGAACGTGTCCGGACGACATGCGCACTAGCGTCTCAAATCCTTGTTAAAGGGAGTATCACATGACTAACGCCAAAGCGCTCCTTCAGGAGCGGTCCCGGCCCATGCCAGCGGACCTTCCACTTCCGGCAGTGGCACCTCCGACTATTAAGTGGCCCAAGGGCTCTCTCCCGAATGACAGCGCTTATGCCGGCTATCTCACCTGAGTCTATCGGATTATGCCTACTTGGCGCCGCCCCTCAGACGAGGGGCGGACGAGTTATAAAACAATGCTCAAGGCCTGCCTGAGGATACGCGACCTTGAACTCTTTGATCCTGTGGCCAATGGCTCTTCAATATCAATTGGCGACAGCTATATTCACCCTTTCCATCATCAGAGTCTCGAGAGCTTTCTCCTCAAGACGTCTGAACAATGGTTCGTCGTCACGCGAGAGCGCCTGCGATCGGAAGCTCACTTGAGCGCCCCGATTGCTGTCGCCGCTAACGTCTCTGCCGATCACTTTCGCCAGTGCTATCAGGAGAGCCTGAATTGGCCTCTCGACTTCATTATCGTCGAGGCGGCCCGCAGCGGCGGCCGGCTCCGTGTGCGAGCTGGCCAATTGGGGAGCCTGCCGATCTATTTCACCGTTGAGGAACGCATTCGCTCGGTGACGCTTTCCTGGGACTTTGCTGATTTCTTGCGTGAATCGCGCGCGCTTGACACCGAAGTGATCGCGCATCATCTGGCGATGAGAACGTTCTACTCTGCACGGCAAGCCTGCCTCGGCGTTAACCTACTAACAGTTGGCGCGAGCTTATACGTCGACACGTCGGACACACTGTTTGATTGCGGCCCAAGACGATCACTACCTGATGCGCACGCTGGGTTAACGACCACCGATGCGATTCGTGAGTTTCATCAATTGCTGCATGAGGTTGTCGTTTCTCGACCAACCAACTGTGGTGCAAGTGCGGTGGAATTGAGCGGAGGAATGGATTCCGCTTCCGTCGCGATCGCTGTCGGCGAGGGCGTCGGATCGTTAACATGTGGGGGCATACTACTGGGTGATGAGAGTAGCCCCAACCAGACTGATAGACGAAATAGTATTGTGGCCGCACTGAATTGCCGCGACTACGCGATCGAAATGAACGCCCACATGCCGGCGATTGATCTGAATCTCGACTTAATCCACCATCTGCCACTTGTTTCGGAATATTACCTTGAGGCGTTCGACGCACTTTGGGGTAGGTTTCGTGACGCGGGTTGCGAGATAATCTGGTCCGGTATAGGAGGAGATGAGCTCTTCTTTCGCTACTCTGGCGAGGATGGTGAAGCAAGGTCTCCGTCGTCACGTTGCTTCGATATCGCCGTTGGACATGCGGAAGCCTTGCTAACGAGACGCGGCCTTGATGCCGCGCGTTCGTCTTTCCTATTTAGCGCGCCTCCTGGCGTCATCGCGTCAACGACTCTTATAGGGAAACTGTGTCATGCTCGACCTCTCGCGATGCGAGGACTTTGGCCAGTGACCCCGCTAGGCGATCCGCGATTGATCAACTTTTCAGCGATCCTACCGCTCGAACTTCGAGCAAACAAGCAGATGCTCCGTCTTTGCATGCGTGTCCGTAACGGCCTTGAGATGTTTCCGCGAGACTATAAGAAGGAGAGTTTCGAGCTTGTATTGCCAAGGGCGATTTCCGCGCGGGCGGACTCACTTGCATGCCAGCTAAAGTCTTGCGCATTGGCGGACTTAGGCTTGGTTTCGCCAGATTCGGTTATGACGCTTCTGAACAAAGTAATAGCAACGCGCGAATTTTCTGCGACGAGTGCCTTGGTGCGTTTTCTGTGGGCGGAGCGTTTCGCCCGGCAACTTGGTTGATGGTGTCCGTCCGACGCAGCGGCTGAATTCTGAGGCTTAATCGTCCAAAAGAATATCTAAGAATATCAATGACATGGAGCGTGGAGTCATACTCCTCGTAGGTGCCAAGCATAATTTGGCGGAGTGCCAAATTGTGCACGGGATCGATGACCGAGGGCGATTCGTAAGTTGGTGAAATGGACCCAGCAAACAGTACTTCTTCGTCCCGCTCGTCACGTCGGAACGTTCGGTCCGCGCACCATTTGACAAGTTGCGTGCGGCGGGCCGCAAGCCGCTGTTCGGCTAGACCGCCTGCAGGCGTTCGATCACTTCATGAGCGAATGGCGACTGCATCGTCTTGTACACCTCGACGAACTTGCGTCGGTGCGCCAGACAAAAAGCCAGCTGGATCGCGCCGCCATGATTGCGCGCCAGCGCCTTGTAGGCGGCATAGCCGTCGACCTGCAGAATGCCGGAAAAGCCGTCAATTGCACGGCAATCTTGTCGGTGCCGCGGCCGTCGGCGAACACATAGGCGACCGCCGGCGGCGACGGGCCGCCCCGTGGGCGATCATCGATCGCATGCGCCCAGAACTGGCAGATGCGGGTGCGATGTCGCCCAGGATCAAGCACCGGGCATCGGCGTCTCGTCGCAGAACAGCCGCGGCGAGGCCTGGATCGTCTTGAGTTGCAACTGATAGAGGCTCTCGAGCCACCATGCGGCACGCTTCACCCAGCCGGCGAGCGTCGCGCGGTCGAGATGAATGCCCTGGCCGGCCAGCATCTGCACCTGCCGATACAGCGGCAGATACCAGGCGAACTTCGACACCACCACGTGGGTCACCAGCGCCGTCGAGGCCATGCCGCCCTCGATCAGCCGCGGCAGCACCTTCGCCTGTACCACGCCGTCGGTGCAGCCGCGGCAGGCATATTTGGGACGGATCGTGCGCAGCACCCGCAGAGCGCCGGGATCACGTCCAGCACCTCGCTCACGTCTTCGCCGATCTTGTGCAGACCGCCGTCGCAGCACGGGCACGCCGTCGCGTCCGGCTCGAGCACCTGCTCGTAGCGCGGCAAGTGCTTGGGCAGCGCGCCGATGTTGCGCCTCGCCTTCCTGCGCGGCTTGCCGAGCGGCTTCGTCGCAGGGGCATCGTCGTTCGCAGACAGAGGCGGCGTGGCGGCGGTCGCGAGATCGTCCAGCTCGAGCGCGAGTTGCTCGGCGACGATCGCCGCAAGCCGCTCCGAGCGCTTGCCGAAGATCATCTCCTTGAGCGTCGGCATCGCTACGCGCCGCATCTCATTCTCGGCGTCGAGCGCGAGCACCATCTCGGTCAGACCCGCTGCGTCAGTCGGGAGAGCTTCGGGACGAATCGCCATGACAAAACGATACATGCGTTCGCCATCGGCTCCAGCGAAATCCTCACCTCTCAGCCGACAACGGCCGGCCGCGGCACAGGGCTTGGGTGAAACACGCGTCCATGCTGAACCGTCTCCTTGAGACATTCGTACAAGACAGCCTCTTCGCGGTGGCGGGTTTGATTGCGCGATCATCCAGCGATGGCGCGACCGCTCCTTGAACTGGATCAAGTGATAGCGACAGTTGATTGAGATCAACGCGCGCACCGTTCCCCCGGGCTAAGGATCTCTTAGCGAAACCGGAGGCGGGACATGCCCCAAATATTGGAAGTGGTACACGCCGTCGTCGGCTTTGCCGCGATTGCCTAAGAATGGACCTTGCGTTCGAAGGCCTGGGTCTTACGGCCTTTATCGCCGCCAATCGGCTGGCGACCGCGCCCTTTCTCTTTTGCTCGCCTTATTGCGTCTTCGGGCGGTCCACCTATGGACGGCTGGATGGTTCGGTCGGAGGCATCCGAGACGTGAAGACAAGCCGCGTCGTGCCTTCAGCGTCTCGGCCGATCGCGTCCGTCATGCAACACAGTGAACGAGTTGGACCCGGAGCTGGCTGCAGTCGACAGGCGAGGTGGGGCCATGGTTTAACCCGCAAGCTTTCTGGGCGGTTCCCCGACGCTTGATGCTGGGTTATCAGTTGCAAATGACGGCTGGGGTCTTGGTCCCGTTGTGAGTTTCGTTGCTGTCATCCTGATCATCGGCTTTGCCGTTGTTGCGGTGGGATGGGCGATCGGGCGCGATGTCTGATTGATCTTGCTCAAGGATTTCGCTCCGGTTCTGAGCAACATGTCGGCAAATAGGAGAACACAATGCCCTTATTTGAGGTGCGCTTCATCAAGACCGTCTGCGACGACACTGGGCACGAGCATCGCGCTTGCCAGGCGGCGTTCACCATCGAAGCTCCGTCCCTGACGGAAGCGGTGCGACGATCGGAAGCCGACTTCTGCCGGCAGAGGCACGTCCACGACTGGACGATCTTCGCGGATGCCGTCGAATTCCGGGCGCCGACCGCGCTGGAGCGGCCCGGGGCCTCCTAGCAAGGTCGATGTGTCTTGACCCCCGTCGTGCGCCGCTATGCGGGCTACAATGTGCCGCGCTATACGTCTTATCCGACCGCCGCCGATTTCTCGCCTGAGGTTGGCGCGAAAGACCACGAGACTTGGCTCGCCGGCCTCAACGCGCGTCAGGCCGTCTCGGTCTATCTTCACGTGCCTTATTGCCGAAAGATATGCCTCTACTGCGGCTGCAACACCAAGATGGCGGTACGTGACGATGTGATCGATGGCTATCGCCGCGCGCTTGAAGCCGAGATCGATCTTGTTGCGAGCCTGGTCGGGGCGAGGCCTGAAATTGCCAGGCTGCACTGGGGCGGCGGCACGCCCGGCATTCTCGGACCTCACGGCTTGCGATCCGTCGTCGCCGCACTCCGCCGTCAATTCCCGTTCGCGGACGGCCTCGAGCACGCGATCGAACTGGATCCACGTCACGTGACTGTCGCCTCCGTGGACACCATGGCGGAACTCGGCGTCGGCCGTGCAAGTCTGGGCGTTCAGGACGTCAATCCTTTAGTCCAGGCCGCGATCGGCCGCCAGCAGCCGCGCGTTATCATCGAGGCGGCCATCGAGCGATTGCGGTCGGCCGGAATCAGAAATCTGAACGTCGATCTGATGTATGGGCTGCCGCTGCAGACCGCCGACTCGGTTCGAAAGACCTGTGCCTCGGTTGCGGCGATGGGGCCGGACCGCATCGCCTGTTTCGGCTATGCGCATCTGCCGCGGTTCAAGGCCAACCAGCGGCGGATCGACGAAGCCGGGCTGCCGTCGCAGGATCAGCGCATCGAGCAGGCCGAGGTCATGTCCGAGGAGCTGATTTCCGCAGGCTATGTGAGAATCGGCATCGATCATTTTGCCAGGCCTAGCGATACGCTCGCAAGGGCTGCGGCAGGCGGGAAGCTGCATCGCAATTTCCAGGGTTATACCGAGGATGCCAGCGGCGTCCTTCTTGGGCTCGGCGCCTCCTCAATATCGACTTTCGCGGACGGCTTCGTGCAGAACGTCGCGGATGTTCCAAGGTATGTCGGCGCCATCGCTGCCGGCTCACTCGCCTCTGCCAGGGGGTGCCGGCGCGATGAAAACGACCGACAGCGCGCGCGAATCATCGAGCGGCTGATGTGCGATTTCGCCGTCGATCTCGATGACGTCGCGCCAAATGCCGATCTTCGCGATGAACTGGCGAGGCTGACACCGATGCAATCGGAGGGGCTGGTCGAGATCGAGGGCGCGAAATTGACAATAACGCAAGCCGGCCGGGCCGTCGTTCGCGTCATCGCCGCAACTTTCGATATCTATAGATGCTCTCGGGCCACACAGTTCAGCAAGGCAATTTGATCTGCATCAACGACAAAGCCCCTTGCTGCATTTAAGACGTCACCGGAAAAAAGGGACCCAAATCGTCAAATGTTGATCGAAGCGGCCGGCAAGGCGTGCAGCACACTGTTCGGCAATCTCCGTGACCGCTTGAAAAGCGTCATGGACCGCAGGAACGAGTTGCAGCGGCTGGACCCGCGGGAGATCGAGGTTATCGCGCGCGAGCTGAATCTTTCCAGGACGGAGCTCGCTGCGCTGATCTTCAAGCCTTCGGGGTCGCTTCAGTCCCTGAGCAGACGCCTCTCCCATGCGGGCCTTGCCGAGGACGACGTGGAAGCATCTCACGGTGACGTGCTCCGCGATCTGCGACGCGTGTGCAGCCAATGCTCGTCCAAGGCGCGCTGCGCCCGGGACTTGAATCACGAGCGGCAAGCGAGCCCAGCAAAATACTGCCCAAATGAGCAGACGCTGCGGGCGTTGGCGGACGATGTGCAGCGGTGCGCCCCACCGGTTCTGCCGGCCCCCGCCGCCCGCAATTGATGTCGATCAACCCGGGCGCCGCGCGTGCCTCCCTGATCCACTTATCGAGGATGTCGCACCATGACGAACGTCTCCGCTGGCGCAAAATCGATGACGATCGGAGAAACGGTGTTGTGGCCGCTGTTTGCGGTGCTCGCATTCCTTTGCCTGATCGGTGCGGGATTCGCGCATGACGCCCCGTTCGCCTTTCACGCGTCGCTTGGATGCGCCGCCAGCATCGCGGCTGCGTTTGCGATCCTCAACCGCTACTATGATCGCCCGGCCAAACTGCCGTCGCAGGAGATCAACGGGCGTCCCAACTACAACATGGGTCCGATCAAGTTTGCATCTGTGGCGGCGATGTTCTGGGGCATTGCGGGCTTTGCCGTCGGGCTGATCATCGCCTCGCAACTGGCATGGCCCGCGCTTAATCTCGATCTCCCCTGGACCACCTTCGGCCGTCTGCGTCCGCTGCACACGTCGGCCGTGATCTTCGCGTTCGGCGGCAACGTCCTGATCGCGACCTCGTTCTACGTCGTGCAAAAGACCTGCCGCACGCGCCTTGCCGGCGATCTCGCGCCCTGGTTCGTCGTGCTCGGTTACAACTTCTTTATCCTGATCGCCGGCACCGGCTATCTGCTCGGCGTCACCCAGTCCAAGGAATATGCGGAGCCCGAGTGGTACGCCGATCTGTGGCTGACAATCGTTTGGGTGACTTATCTGCTGGTGTTCCTGATGACGCTGGTCAAGCGCAAGGAACCGCACATCTTCGTCGCCAACTGGTTCTACCTGGCGTTCATCGTCACAATTGCCGTGCTCCATCTCGGCAATAATCCGGCGCTGCCCGTATCTGTCTTCGGCTCGAAGTCCTACATTGCCTGGGGTGGCGTGCAGGATGCGATGTTCCAATGGTGGTACGGGCACAATGCGGTCGGCTTCTTCCTCACCGCCGGCTTCCTTGCGATCATGTACTATTTCATCCCGAAGCGCGCCGAGCGGCCGATCTATTCCTATCGGCTTTCCATCATCCATTTCTGGGCGCTGATCTTCCTCTACATCTGGGCTGGCCCGCACCATCTGCACTATACCGCGCTGCCTGACTGGGCGCAGACGCTGGGCATGACCTTTTCGATCATGCTGTGGATGCCCTCCTGGGGCGGCATGATTAACGGGCTCATGACCTTGTCCGGCGCCTGGGACAAGCTGCGCACCGATCCGGTGCTGCGCATGCTCGTCGTCTCCGTCGCCTTTTACGGCATGTCGACGTTCGAAGGCCCGATGATGGCGATCAAGGTCGTCAACTCGCTCAGCCACTACACCGACTGGACCATCGGCCACGTGCATTCCGGCGCGCTCGGCTGGGTCGGCTTCGTCTCCTTCGGCGCGCTCTACTGCCTGGTGCCGTGGGCATGGGGGCGCAAGGGTCTCTACAGCCTCAGGCTGGTCAACTGGCACTTCTGGATCGCCACCCTCGGCATCGTTCTCTACATCTCTGCGATGTGGGTGTCGGGAATCCTGCAGGGCCTGATGTGGCGCGCTTACACCTCGCTCGGCTTCCTTGAATACTCCTTCATCGAAACCGTCGAGGCCATGCATCCCTTCTACATCATCCGTGCAGCCGGCGGCGCATTGTTTCTGATCGGCGCGCTGATCATGGCCTTCAATCTGTGGATGACGGTCAAGGCCGGCGAAGCCGAGGAGACGCAAGCCGCCGGACGGCTCCAGCCTGCCGAGTAGGTCATCCCATGTCCTTCTGGAATCGACACAAGATCTTCGAGAAGAACGCGACCATCCTGATCGGTGGAATCCTCGTGGTCATCGCGATCGGCGGTCTCGTCGAAATCACGCCGCTGTTCTATCTCAAGAGCACGATCGAGGTGGTCGACGGCGTACGTCCCTACACGCCGCTCGAGCTTGCCGGGCGCAACATCTATGTCCGTGAGGGTTGCTATCTCTGCCATTCGCAGATGATCCGCCCATTGCGCGACGAAGTGGAGCGCTACGGCCACTACTCGCTGGCCGCCGAGAGCATGTACGATCACCCCTTCCAGTGGGGATCGAAGCGGACGGGTCCCGATCTCGCCCGCGTCGGCGCCAAATATTCCGATGATTGGCATGTCCGGCACCTGATCAATCCGCGGGCGATCGTGCCGCAGTCGGTGATGCCGGGGTATCCATCGCTGGCTGCGACCGAACTCGAGCTCGAGGACGTCGCCGCGCATCTGCGGACCAGCCGCGCGATCGGCGTACCCTATACCGACGACCAGATCGCCAATGCCAAAGCCGACCTCAAGGCTCAGCTCGATCCCGATGGTGCGGACGCCGAAGCGTTCCAGAAGCGCTATCCAAATGCGGTTGTCCGCAACTTCGACGGCAAGGCGGGCGAACCCACCGAACTCGATGCGCTGGTCGCTTACCTGCAGATGCTGGGGACGCTGGTCGACTTCAAGCTCTATGACGAAAAAGCCAATCTGCGGTGAAGGTGATTTGTGATGAAGGCGATTGTCTCCGTTGACAACCTGGTGTCGCAGTTTGTGCTCAATTTCTGGACGCCGATCTTCGTCGGCATCTTCCTTGCCATCGTCTTTCACGCGCTGCGTCCCCGTAACAAGGCGCCGTTCGATGCCGCAGCGAAAATGCCGCTGCGGGAGGATTGACAGATGAGCGCGCACAACGACATCGACCGCGTGTCAGGCCGGTCGACCACGGGCCACGAATGGGACGGCATCAAGGAGCTGAACACGCCGCTTCCCCGCTGGTGGGTGCTGACTTTCTACGCCACCATCATCTGGGCCTTCGGCTATTGGGTGGTCTATCCGGCCTGGCCGCTGGTGAGCGGCTATACGGCCGGCGTCCTGCACACCACCAATCGCGCCGCCGTTACCGCGAATCTCGCCCAACTCGAAGCTTTGCGCGGCGAAAAGATGAAGGCGCTTGGCACCGCGTCTCTTGCCGACATCGAGAAGGACCCAGCCCTCCTGACCTTGGCGCGGGCGCGGGGCAAGGCGGTGTTCGGCGACAATTGTGCGCCCTGTCACGGTAGCGGCGCCGCCGGCGCGAAGGGCTATCCAAATCTGAACGACGACGACTGGCTCTGGGGCGGCACGCTCGACCAGATCATGCAGACCATCCAGTTCGGCGCGCGATCCGGGAACGCGAAGGCGCATGAAGGCCAGATGCTCGCTTTCGGGCGCGATGGCATCTTGAAGAAGGACGAGATCGTCACGGTTGCCAATTACGTGCGCTCGCTCTCGGGACTTTCGACGGCGGCCGGCTATGACCCGGCCGCCGGCAAGACGATCTTTGCCGAGAACTGCGTGAGCTGTCACGGCGAGGATGGCAAGGGCAATCAGGAGTTCGGCGCGCCGAACCTGACCGACCAGATCTGGCTCTATGGCTCGGACGAGTCCACCCTTGTGGAGACGATCACCAAGGGCCGCGCCGGCGTCATGCCCGCCTGGAGCGGACGGCTGGACCTGGTCACGACCAGGGCGCTCGCAGTCTACGTCCACTCGCTGGGCGGCGGCAAATAGCAATCCCGGGCGAGGTTTGAGCGGTCCACCCAGGTGGAGCCGTTCCGCCTAAGGGGTAATGGAGCCTTATCGGAGGATTTTGATGGGCCTTCCGATCAACAAGAACGTCACGCCGAAGGTGCTGATGGGCGGCGATGATGATCTGCCGCTCTATGCACCACAGAAGAAAATCTATCCCCAGCGGGTTTCCGGCACCTTCCGGCGTCTCAAATGGGGGCTGATGGCGCTCTGCCTCGGCGTCTATTACCTGCTGCCGTTGCTGCGCTGGGATCGCGGCCTCGGCGCGCCCGACCAGGCCGTGCTGATCGATTTTCCAAACCAGCGCTTCTATTTCTTCTTCATCGAGCTGTGGCCGCAGGAGATCTACTACTTCACCGGGCTGTTGATCCTCGCCGCCTTCACCTTGTTCCTGATGAATGCGCTCGGCGGCCGCATCTGGTGCGGCTACCTCTGTCCGCAAACGGTGTGGACCGACCTGTTCTACGCGGTGGAGCGCTGGACCGAGGGCGACCGCCGCGAGCGAATCAAGGCCGACGCCGGTCCGCTGACTGCCAACCGCCTGGCGCAGCGCGCGTTGAAGCACGCGATCTGGATCACGATCGCGTGGTGGACCGGCGGCGCCTGGGTCCTGTATTTTTCGGATGCACCGACACTGGTGAGGGATCTCGCCACGTTCCAGGCGCCGGCGATCGCCTACATCTGGATCGGCATTCTGACGGCGTCGACCTATCTCCTGGCCGGCCACGCGCGGGAGCAGGTCTGTCTCTACATGTGCCCATGGCCGCGCATCCAGGCCGCGCTCACCGATGAGTGGGCGCTCAACGTCACCTACAAATACGACCGCGGCGAGCCGCGTTGTTCGATGAAGAAGGGAAGAGACCTGCGCGCGCTGGGCGAGAAGATCGGTGAGTGCATCGATTGCAAGCAGTGCGTCGCGGTCTGCCCGACCGGCATCGATGTCCGCAACGGCGCGCAGCTCGGCTGCATCCAGTGCGGCCTCTGCATCGATGCCTGCGATAACGTGATGAAGAGGATCGGCCGGCCGATGCGGCTGATCGGCTACGACAACGACATCAATGTTCAGCGCCGGACATCCGGCAAGACGGAGATCTTCAAGCCGATCAGTGCGCGGACGGTGGTCTATGCGTCGCTGATCATCATGGTTTGCGCGGTGATGCTGGATGCGCTGCTGACGCGGTCGCTGCTGGATGTCAACGTGCTGCACGACCGCAACCCCGTGGCGGTCAAGCTCAGCGATGGCGCGATCCGCAACGGCTATACGCTGCGCTTTCTCAACAAGCGCGGTTTTGATCGCGTGATTGCCGTCGATATCGACGGGCCCCCCAATGCGCAGATCCACATCGTCGGCGTCGATTCCGTCACGCCGGACCGGCCGATGATTGTCCTCGCGCGCGATGCCACCACCGAGTTGCGCGTGCTGGTGACCGCACCCTTCGACGAGAAAGTGGAGAAGAGCCAGCCGGTCAAATTCCGCGTCACTGATATCGGGCTTGGCGAGGTTGCCTCCGCTACCGATCATTTTGTGACGCCCTGAGATCAGAGGAAACCGGACATGACAATTTCTTCATCTGCCATACGACCAATTACCGGACGCTTCGTCCTGATCGCCGTGGTTTCCTTCTTTGCCGTCGTGATCGGCGTCAACGTGGTGATGATGCGTTTTGCCATCACCACGCTGCCGGGAACCGACGTCGATAGCGCCTATAGTGCGAGCCTGGCCTATCAAAAGGAAATCCAGGCTGCGCATCAGCAGAATAGGCGCGATTGGAAAGTCGATGCGCATATCGAGCGCCAGGCCGGCGGGACGGCGCGGCTGCATCTGGACGCTAAGGCGCAGGACGGCGCGCCGCTTGCCGGATTGTCGGTCTTCGGCCGGCTCGAGCGGCCGACCGACCGCAGAGCCGACCAGCTGCTCGAGATGATCGAGGGCGGCGGCGGCAGCTACCGCGGCATCGCGCACGGCGTTGCAGCGGGACAATGGGACCTGGTGATCGAGGCCGACCGGGACGGAAAGCGCCTGTTCCTATCGCGCAATCGTGTGGTCCTGAACTGACGGAGCGCTGCAATGCAGTCGACGATCGATTTTTCGCACTTCCTGAAGAAGTCCGGCTCGAATCTCCTGCGCCTCGATCTCGCAGTCGACGGCATCCGTTGCGCCGCCTGCATGGCCAAAATCGAGCGCAACTTATCGCAGATCCCGGATGTCACCTTGGCGCGAGTCAATCTGACCGATCGGCGCCTGGCGCTGGAGTGGAAGGCGGGCGCGGTGGATCCCGCGCTCTTCGTCGTTCGTCTCGCCGAGCTCGGCTATAGGGCCTATCCGTTCGAGCCGGCGGACGCAGAGACACGCGAAGCCGATCTCGCAAGTGCGCTGCTGCGGCGCCTGGGCGTCGCCGCCTTCGCGGCGATGAACGTGATGATGCTGTCGGTGCCGGTCTGGTCCGGAAATCTCAGTGACATGCTGGGCGAGCAGCGCGACTTCTTTCACTGGCTCTCGGCGCTGATCGTGTTGCCGGCCGCGGCCTATTCGGCCCAGCCGTTCTTTTCCTCGGCCTGGGCGGCGCTCCGCGCCCGCAATGTCAACATGGACGTGCCGATCTCGGTCGGCATCGTCCTGGCGCTGGCGATGTCGCTGTTCGAAACGGCCATGCATGCCGAGCACGCCTATTTCGACGCGGCGATCATGCTGATCGCGTTCCTGCTGGCCGGTCGCTATCTCGACCAGAACATGCGACGGCGCACCCGCGCCTTTGCCGGCAATCTTGCCGCGCTGAAGGCGGAGACCGCGACCAAGTTCGTCAGCGAAGAGGAGATCCGCACGGTCCCCGTCGCCGCGATCCGCCCCGGCGACATCGTGCTGCTCCGTCCTGGCGAGCGTTCGGCCGTCGACGGCAACGTCATCAGCGGCCGCTCCCAGATCGACCAAAGCCTGATCACCGGCGAGACAGTGCCGACGACGGTAATAGCGGGAAGCGCGGTCTATGCGGGAACGCTGGTGCGGTCGGGCGCGTTGCGTGTCCGCGTATCGGCGGCCTCCGAAGCAACGCTTCTGTCTGAAATATCGCGCCTGCTCGAGAATGCCGTGCAGTCGCGCTCGCGCTACCTGCGTCTGGCCGAACGTGCCTCGAGGCTCTATGCCCCGCTCGTCCACGCCACGGCACTGCTGACCATGATCGGCTGGCTCATCGCAGGCGCCACGCTCCACGATTCGATCGTGACGGCGATTGCGGTCCTCATTATCACCTGTCCCTGCGCGCTCGGCCTCGCCATTCCGGCCGTGCAGACGGTCGCTTCCGGCGCCTTGTTTGGCTCGGGCGTATTGCTCAATGCGGGTGACGCGATCGAGCGGATCGCCGAGGTCGATCGCGTGATCTTCGATAAGACCGGCACGCTGACTCTGCCTGAACTCGACGTCGCAAATGCCGGGTCAATCCCTGCCGATGTGTTCGATTTGGCCGGCCGCCTGGCGCTCTCGAGCCGGCACCCGGTCGCCGCCGCGGTTGCGCGCGCGGCAGGCGCAAAAGCGCCGCTGCCGGGCATCGCGGAGGTACCGGGGCAGGGCGTTTCCGGCGTGGTCGATGGTGTCGACATCAGGCTGGGGCGGCCGTCCTGGTGCGGCGCCGATGAGGCGGCTAACCAGATTCTCCAGAACGATCCCGAGGCATCTGTCGTCGCGTTTCGACATGGTTTGATGCGCCATGTCTTTGCAGTCCGGCAGCGGATCCGTCCTGATGCGGCGAACACCGTCTCTGCGCTGCAGCGGGTCGGCTTGACTGTCGAGATGCTGTCCGGCGACCGGGAGCCGGCCGTCAGGGCCGCTGCCGAGACGCTCGGCATTTATCATTGGCGTGCCGAGGTGACCCCGGTCGACAAGATCGCCCGCATCGACGAGCTCGCGCGCCATGGCCACAAGGTGCTGATGGTCGGAGACGGTCTGAACGATGCGCCGGCGCTGGCCGGCGCTCACGCCTCGATGTCGCCGGTCACCGCAACGCACCTCAGTCAGTCGGTGGCGCATGCGGTGTTTCTCGGCGAGCGGCTTGCACCCGTGCAAGCCGCAATCGCCATTTCACGCCAGGCGCTGCGGCTGATGCGACAGAACCTCTGGCTCGCGGTGATCTACAACGCGCTCGCCGTTCCGGTCGCCATGGCCGGCCTGGTGACCCCGCTGATCGCCGCGGCCGCGATGTCCACCTCATCGCTGCTCGTGATGCTCAATGCCTTGCGCGCGCGCCGGTAGAGGGAAACTGCCTGATGGAAGTCCTGCTCTATCTGGTGCCCCTTGCGATCACGCTTGGCGGGCTCGGCCTTGCGGCCTTTCTCTGGTCGCTCAACAACGGCCAGTATGACGATCTCGATGGCGCCGCCTGGCGGGCCATCGCCGACGATGAGCCGCCTGAGACATCCTCCACCTCGGTGGGCCCAGCGATCGCCTAGCATCAGCAACGCGATCGCAATCCTGGCGAAGACCATCAGCACCGTCCATCAGGACGCCTGCGCGGCGAACCGAGCGGGGTTCGGTAAACCGGACGGTCGCCACCGCTCAGCGATTGCCGCCCACCTATCAACAGCAGCTGGGGAAATTGGTCAGCTTATGGGAGGCGCAAGAAGATGTCGGCTTCAGCTGTGAACATGCGGTAGATCGTGAATTTGTCAGATCGATGATGCGTAACACCGTAATCAAAACGACCCGCAAACCCGACTTAAACTACAACCTCACCCCCCCTCTTTGCAGAGAAAGATATTCTCATGGCCTCAAGAGCATGGCCTAGCCTCTCCACAATCGTTTCCGAAGTTTCTCGATTAGTTGTGCTCGTCGTAAGACGCGAGCGTCGCCACTACGAACCAATTCGACGAGCTTGGATAACGATTTTAAACCCCAGTCAAATCTTGTTTGCACAAATGCTTGCGTATCGATGAAGACGTAAGGTGTCTCTAAGTCGTTGTCTGCTTCCATCATGGAACTAAGGTCACCTGACACCGCCAGTTCAGAAACGTTAGGGTCTCACGAGGCTATATAAGGACACGCCAAAGCTTGTCGTTGAACCCAAATGACAGTAAGGCCGCGCTTTGGTCGGCCAGCGCCTTTTCCATCTTCGATGCGAGATAGCTCTTTCCGAAGTCCGTTCCTTCAATTTCTTTGAGTTCGACCCCTTTGGCTTGAACCTCAGCGGAGGAACTTCCCCAAACAAGGCCGATCGGACCATCTGTTGCGGGCGACTGTGCGTGCGTAGGCAAGGCGAGGCACGATGCTGCGAATGCAATCAGGCCAAGAGCATACTTCATAACGCGTCACGATCCTTTACGACTTTGCCAGGTGGTTGAGTAGGCTTGCTCGAATTCTCGGTGAGAGTCGGAAACGGCAGTGGAATTCCATGCTTTGCGGAGTAAAATTTCAATCGGAGTTGAGATACACTCAACTCGTCAGTTTCTGCCTTTAGAAGAGACATCGCCTGAGCCAGCCCGCCGGAGTGCCTCGCGGCCTCAAGCTTAGAGGCGGCAGCCTTCTTCTCTGCCTGCGAGAGCTCTTCAAGGATCATATTTAGTTCTTGGTCGGATGCGTCGTGAACCGGCCGACCGTCAAGCCGATAGTCCAGCGTGATACGTCTGACAAAAGAAGCTCGTTTTTGGTCGAGCATGGCCAGCGTATTTCGCGCGATTGCGAGCCGAACCTCGATTAGAGATTTGAGAAGTCCCGGTCCATACTTTTCGCTCTCCTCTTGCGTGGTCGATATCTGTGAGGTGAGAGCGGCCCTGTCTCGATCGATTTCAATTGTTGAGACCTGGGGCTCTTGAAGTACGGCCCCAAGGGTCACGCTCAAGGCGACGCTTAGGATTGTCAAAATGGCTACTAAGAATTTTTGCACTCTCGCCCCCAAGGCGGCGGATCATTTCGCAACTTAGGGGGGTGCACAAGCAAAAAAGACCGAAGGCTAGACTTTGGTCGGGCATTTCTCGTGCCGCGCGCGGCGGATTCTTAGTTGCACCGCGACCACTGCACCGGAATTCGCTAAAGATGGGGGATGCAACCGTCGATTTTGCCCAAGGGTCGTTCGATCCGCCACGCAACCCAAAGATTGCGATTGCCTCCGGATTTATACTTAGGGGAATGACACGAGTTTCGAAACCTGGAGAAGCGGGCAGACTGCCCCCATCAACGATCGAAACCGGAGTTTCTGCCATGCTCACCGCCGCAACCGCCGGGTCTTCAATCCACGCGCGTTCGGCCGCTGCGGTTCGGTCAAACTCCCTGCCCGAAGGCCCGCTGGGCTTGATCGGCGCTTCGACGCGGTTTGCGCGCAATGCTGAAATTTACGGCGAAGACGATCCGGCTGAATACCTCTACCAGGTCATCTCCGGCGCGGTGCGAACCTGTCGCACGCTGGATGACGGCCGTCGCCAGATCGGAAGCTTCTATCTGCCCGGCGACATCTTTGACGTCGAAGCCACCGAGGTGCATCTTGCCTCGGCGGAAGCGATCAGGGAGGCGCATGTCGTGGTCGCCAAACGCAGCGCCGTGATGGCCCGGGCCGAGTACGAAAAGAATTTTGCCAGACAGCTCTGGACGCTTGCGGTTCGCGAGCTGCAGCGTATGCACGAGCATTCAATGGTGCTGATGAAGAGCGCGGAAGAACGGGTGGCCGGGTTTCTGCTGGAAATGGCGGGCCGCAATGCCGCCGCTCCGTCGATCGAACTGCCGATGACGCGTCAGGACATCGCCGACTATCTCGGCTTGACGATCGAAACGGTGTCGCGGACGCTCAGTCAGCTGGCGCAGTCCGGAACCATCGCCCTGGAAACCTCGCGCCGCATCGTCCTCCGCAACCGCGTGGCGCTGAGCCGGATCAATGCCTGACAATCGAATCTCCTTTCGCGCTTTGTGACCAGCCCTTTCGCCTTTGAAGGGCCTGTATCCAATCCGATCTCATCCCCCGAACCAGGTGGGTTGGTTTGTAATTTTGCAGGTTTATAAAATTTGGATTGATTTCAAAGGATATTTTCAAACTGACAGCGAATCGAAGTTCTGCAGTTTAGGAGCAAATCAAGATCTAAGTGAGCTGGCGCGATTTGCGCGACTCGCGGTATGCCGTTGTCGTCAATCTCCTCACTGCGCAAAAGGTATAAGATGGTTGCAGCTGCCCGTGAATTGCCAGCTTCAGGATATGCGCTCGAAGTAGATGGCCGACTCAAGGCCGAATTTGCGACCAGGGACGGAGCCAAAACGGGTGCCGAAGAGCTGAAGAAGCGCTTTCCCATGCTTCGAATCAGAATCTATGACGCGCAGACAAAGATTCGAGAAGAGGTCTAGGTCCAGGCGCCTGGTCGTTCCATCCGCATTGGATTTGCCGTGCGTCTCCCTGCGGGGACCGGGCTGTCGGCTGCGCTGAAACCCCGGCTTTGGCCGGGTTTTCACCCATTCGGGCGTCCATCCCTGACGCGAAGGCCGGCGCTCAGCTGAGGATCTGGCACCGGCACGTTGCTCCTGCAACAGACATAACGCGTCTGCAACAAGCATTGAGAGTGAGAGGGCTGGCCGGGTTCGGCCGCGACGGGTTGGAGCTGCGAGAGAGGCTTGCAGCGCCCGTCGCGAAAGATCCGCGATGTCCAGACATCCTTGCACGCGCACCGGCCAGGACCGGGCCACCCTTTATGACGAAATCACCGACAAGATCATCGCCGAGCTCGAGGCCGGCCGCGTGCCGTGGGTTCAACCCTGGGGGACGGAGGCTGCAAAGGCGCCGCTGTCGATGCCAAGGAACGCAGCGACGACCCGGCCCTACAGCGGCATCAACGTTCTCATCCTCTGGGGGGCGGTGATCGAGCGCGGTTTTGCCGGCCAAAGCTGGCTGACCTTCCGCCAGGCGCTTACGCTCGGCGGTCATGTCCGCAAGGGCGAGCGCGGCATTGCCGTGGTCTATGCCGACCGCTTCGTGCCGGCCGACGAACGGCGCCGTGCGCGTGAGACAGGCGAAGAGGCGCAGGCCGTTCCATTCCTGAAGCGGTTCACCGTCTTCAACACCGATCAATGCGACGGACTGTCCGCCGACATCGCGGCCACCGCGCCAATGCCGCCGCCGGGCATGATCGAGCCGCAGGTCGAGTCCCTGATTAAGGCAACCGGCATCGACTTCCGCATCGGCGGCAATCGCGCCTTCTATATGCCGGCAGAAGATTACGTGCAGGTGCCGCCGCCGGCGGCTTATTTCGAACCGATCAATTGGCACCGGACCGCGCTGCATGAGCTCGGCCACGCCAGCGGTCATCCTTCGCGCCTCAACCGCGATCTCGGCGGTTCCTACGGCACAAAAAAATACGCGTTCGAGGAATTGATCGCCTTATCTTGACAGTCTGCACCGACTCTCAGTGTCTTGCTGACGTCGATGCAACAGGACTGACGGAGGCGGTGGTTCGTGTCCCTACTTGTGGTGTAGCTCGGTAGAGCAAAGCCGTCCGCACGCGCGCCATCCAATAGCGCCGTAGCGGGCGGACGGCTTTGCGGTAGTCACCGCCGGCCGCAGCGCTCCCGCATCGCTGGCGGCGGCCGGCCTGGATAGCGCCGGGCAAGTTGAACGCCTTCGTTGATGCTGGCTCGCCGTATGGGGGCCGGGGGAAGGTTGAACTTGTGGACAAGGTAACGCCGGCTTCGAACATCACTATTCAGGAGCGCCGATCAGCAGACGGGCTTGATGCACACGTCCCTATGATCCTCCGGGACGGGGTGCTCTACGATCCTGATCTGGAGCGTTTCTTCCGTGATCTTCCTCTCAATGGCGTTCGCTCACGGCACTCCCTTCGTGCATACGGCTATGATGTCCTCGTCTGGGTCCGCTTTCTTTCGGAAGCCTGCGGCAAGTCCGTATGGCAAGGTGACCGTCGCGACATCCTCGCCTACCATCGAGTTCGTCGCCGGGCCGAGGCCGGGCAACGCATCTCTGCGGCGTCCTGGAATCGAGCTGTCGCCTGTCTCGATCGCCTCTATCGCTGGGGTGTTCACGAAGGCCTGGTCTCCGAAACGCCGTTCACGCACCGCTCCGTTTGGAGGCGAGGATACGGCGGCCGGCGAGCACAGATTACGGCACGCAACGACGCCTATGAGCCGGCTGCACGTCGAGCGGATGTCAGCTTTGTCACGCTCGACGACTACCGCATATTTCGGGATGTCGGCCTGAGAGGGTTGCTGCCGGATGGCGGAACGCGTCCCGGCGCCCGCGACCGCAACGGCATTCGCAATGCGTTGTTTTCCGATCTCCTTGTCACGACAGGTCTTCGGCTGGAGGAAGCCTCCTTTCTGTTTGCATCCGACCTTGCTGCCGTCGATCGGCGAACAGCTCGACAGGTGTGGCTCGATCTGCCGGACGCGATGACCAAGGGTGATCGTGGTCGCCAGATCCTTCTTTCCGGTCGACTGCTTGAACAGGCGCGGGCCTACATTGCGGTTGAACGTGCTCATGCGGTCACGAAGTTCCGGCGACGCTCCGGCTGGCGATCGTTCGAACGCCCGATCTTCGTTCACGGGGAGCGGTCAGCCTCCCGATTGCGATTGCTTGACCGGAGCGACATCGCCCTTGATCTGCTCAGCCCTGAAGAGCGCAGCAAGATCATCGTCTGCGATGACGACGGTACACCGAGCGAGCCGGCAGTGCTGTGGCTCACAGAAGTCGGATTGCCGGTTCAACCGAATTCTTGGGAAGTCATCTTCGCTCGGGCATCCGAGCGGTGCAGGTCTCTCGGCTTTTCGATCAACATCACCCCGCACCAACTCCGCCATACCTTTGCCGTGCATATGCTCGCGATGCTGATCCAGCACCGGCTTCGCGATGCAGCTTTGCCCGCCGGATCGATGGAAGGATATCGGCATATTCTCGGCGATCCCTTGCAACAGGTCCAGCGCCTCCTTGGCCACGCCAGCCTCGCAACGACCTACATCTATCTCGATCATATCGCTTCGCGCGCCGATGCCGTCGATGCCGCCGTCGAGGAGTTACTGGCGCTGCTTCCGTCGGAGCACTCGTTATGAGGCGGCGGCCGCGGAAGGGAACTCCAGTTCGTTTTGCGCCCGCAGATGGTGGTGTCCCAACTCATGCCGGTGACCAAGTACTCGGTCTGCGCTTCAACATTGAGGCGCGCTATGGTGGGATCGTCGAAGTCGATCTCACGAACCTGCGCCCGCGAGCACTTGCTATAGCCTTTGCCGGCGCTGTTCGCCGACAGGCCGAACTCGGCGGCTCGTTGGGAGCGCGGAGCACCATCAAGCAGCACATCGCGGCGTATCATCGGTTTTTCGCGTATCTGCGAGACAACTCTCATGCCACGAAGCCTGCCGATCTTCGTGCGCAGGATATTGACGGATACGAAGCCTCCCTTGAGGCCGCCGGCATGACGCCGATCCATCGGCACATGGTCCTCGCGAAGGTGGTTCTTGCGTTGCGCTCTATAGATGCCGATCAAGCTGGCCTTCTCGATGAGGGGCTCCGCTGTCGCCTAAGTTACACGAGCGCGCAGTCCGCCGGGCGATCGCAGCCCCGCGACGCATATAGTCCGTTCGTCGCCCGTCAGCTACGTGACGCGGCTCGTGCCGATATCAGTAAGATGTTCAGGCGTATCGGCCGTCCGCTCGACGAGACGGGTGACGCCAGCCTCCGCAGTGCGGTCGCCGATGTTGAAGCCACGATTGCTGCCGAAGGCAAGATCGATCACTCGGACCGCGCCTTCAAACGCCTGTACTTCATGCGCCTGCGCCGTGGCTTGCCGGTTTCCAACCTTTGCGAGGATCGCCATAGCCGCCATCATTTGCTCGCATCCGATCTGCCGCCATTGCTGACCTTCCTGTCATTGGAGACGGGGCTCGAGATCGAATGCTGCAAGACGCTGACGATCGACTGTTTGCAGAACCCCGGACCCGGTACGGTCGAGATCAGCTACATAAAGCGTCGCGCGCGCGGTGCCGAACAGAAGCGCCTGCGAGTTCGTGATGGCGGCCTCGGCACACCTGGCGGATTGATCCGTAAGCTGATCGAAGTGACGGGCTTTACCAGGCGCTTCCTTCCGGTCGAGTCTCTCTGGGTCTATCACTATAAAGGGCGCGGACAGTTCCGGTCCGGCATCGACCACCCGCATCAGTTGGTGGACAACTGGGTCGCTGGACACGGCATCGTTGACGACGATCGCCGTCCTCTTCATCTCACTCTCGCCCGGCTGCGCAAGACGCATAAGGCACTCTGGTATCTCAAGACCGAAGGGCACATGGCGCGCTTTGCCGTCGGCCACACGCCGGAGATCGCCGCTCGCCACTATGCCGATATTCCTTCACTGCGCCCATTGCATGAAGCTACCGTTGCCGAGGCGCTTACGGAAGTTGTCGTGGCTGCAGGCCCGATCGTGTTGTCACCCGACAGCGAGGTGCGTTGGCGCCAGGGTGATGTTCCCATGCATACCAATAGCGTCTCGGCGCTCCTGGATGGAGATCAGGACGTTTGGCTCGCGGCGTGCTCAGGTTTCCAGAACAGTCCCTTTGCTGAAGCAGGCTCGCCCTGTCCGCAGCCATTCTGGGGTTGCCTGGAATGCCGCAACGCAGTCATCACCGCTCGCAAGCTGCCCGCGATCCTCGCGTTTCTGAACTTTATCGAGGGCGAGCGGCCCGGGCTCTCTGCTGCCGACTGGAGCATCAAGTTCGGTCGTGCGCATGCGCGCATCACCCAGCAGATTCTGCCCGTCTTCTCCGAAGGTGTGATCGCCCAAGCTCGCAGCCAGGCTACCCAACAATCTCTTTATCTTCCGCCGGAGGTGCGACCATGAGCAAAGTGGCCCTCGCTCCAAGCCTACAGGAACTGGATGACCGCCCGGTCCTTACTTCCGCCCCGCTGAAGAAGGACTTCGATCGGAGCTGCCTGTCTCGCTATGGCGACACAAGCTGGGATCTCGGTCCGGCCGTATTCCGCGAGAACGCCCGTCGCTGCCATGTCACCGTACATTTCGGGGCCGTCGAAGACACCGGTACGCGCGAAGCGATCCGGGAGTTCCTCTATGCCCGGCTCAACGTCGACCTTCCTGGTCATCGCAAGAAGCTCCCACCTGCCTGTGTCCGGCAGATATTCAACAGGGCGCGCCGTTTCTTCGAGTTCATCCGCGGCGAACTCGGCGCTGTCGATCTCTCGCGGGTCGATCAGCAATTGCTCGACCGCTATGCCCGCCATCTTCAGACCGATCGCAGCCGTCGGCCTGTCATTGTTGGCCAACTCCTGGAAGTGCCGATCGACCTGCATGCCTATCGTCATCATCTTCCTTCCCGAGGGCTGTCGTTCCAGCCGTGGAGCGGACGCGCTCCAGCCCGTGTCGCTGGTTATCGTCACGTCCGCGAGAACCGCACCCCACGGATGCCGGAAGAGGTCATCGCGCCACTGTTGACGTGGTCGATCCGCTACGTCACCGAGTTTGCGCCCGATATCTTCGCCGCCCGTGAGGAGTCGGATCGATTGGAGGCCCATTGCGCCAAGCTTATTCGATCAGACCAGGTCCTCGACCGCAAACAGCGCCGCGGCCGACAGCGCCGGCGTCTCACGGACTACTTTGAGCGGCGCCGGCGTGAAGAGCGCGGTGTGCCGATCTGGGGGACTGCTCACAATGGCACCGTTTTGCAGCATCCAGAGACAGGTGACGTATTGCCTCCTGTCAACTCGCACCTGCTTCATCTTCATATCGGGATCAATGCCCGCGCAGAGTCCAGGATGCATATTCAACTTGCGAGCGGAGCGCCGGACCTGATCGAGGCAGCCATACGCGAACTCGGCGTTGAGACTGGCGGCATGGACACCTGCATCTCTCTTCTGCCAGAGACCGGTCGACCGTGGCGCCCCCGTTTCGACGCCAAGACGCTCGCCCAAGAGGAGCGGATGCTGCAAACAGCGGCCTATGTCCTGTGCGCGTATCTGAGCGGCATGCGCGACTGCGAAGTTCAAGCAATGCAGCGCGGGTGTCTCTCCACTACCCGCAGCGAAGATGGTCTGATCATGCGCCACCGCGTCCGATCGGTCGCCTACAAAGGCAAGTCGAGCCATGGCCAAGCCGCCGAATGGATCACGATCGAACCCGTCGCCAAAGCCGTCGAGGTATTGGAGCGCCTATCGTTCCCGGCGGCAACCGCCCGCGGACTCACGACACTCTGGCCGGTCCTGGCCGCTAAATCCGTGTGCAAGGATCACCTCTCTGCCGAGATCGTGCGGCAGCTCAATCTTTTCCGCGATCACCTCAATAAGCTGTTCGGCACGGTCAACGAGCTGGTTATTCCCACCAGCCCCGAAGGCAAACCTTGGCGCATCACAACACGGCAATTTCGCCGAACGATCGCATGGCATATCGCCAACCGTCCCTTCGGGACAATCGCCGGCATGATCCAGTATAAGCACGCCTCCGTCGCTGCCTTCGAGGGCTATGCCGGCTCCAGCAAGTCCGGCTTTCGCGCCGAGGTCGAGAGCCAGCGTGCGCTTGGACAACTCGATGATCTGCTGGTTTACTTCGATGAGCGACAGACTGGCTCGACGCTGTCCGGACCAGCGGCGCCGCGCATATCGAAGGCGCTTGATGCTGCGGCGGCAGAACTTGATCCCCTTCCAGTCATGATTGCAGATCGCGCGCGGCTCCGCACGATGCTCGCCAGTCTCGCGCGCACATTGCACGTCGGCGTGCTCGCCGATTGCTTCTTCGATCCCGGGACCGCCCTATGCCTGAAGCAGGCAACCAACGCCGACAACAAGACGCCGCTGACGGCGCTTTGCCAACCAAAACGTTGTCCAAACGCCTGCATCACCGCCAGGCACCGGCCAACATGGGCGCGTTCCGCAGATGAGGCGAGAGCCGTCCTCAAAGAGAAGCGGTTGTCCTCGCTACAGCGCTCCGCTCTGCAACAGGATCTCGCGCGCATCGAGGCTGTCCTCCACGATATCGACTGCAGCACCTGACGTCGGTACTCTAGGCCTCATGTTGTAACCGCGTCGGATCGCTCTCGTCGGCGTCCGTCCCGGCATAGTCGGAGCGCGCGATGCCCCGCACGGCCGCGCAACGGCTGATCGCCGTCCTCCGCTGTCGCTTCGGCTCTGCGAGTGCGCGGTCGCGCTTTCGGGCATCGCAGGTAGCTGCTCCGCCGCCGGGGACGGACCCCGGCCGAACGGGAGCACCCATCATGATGAGACAGCACAGAACCAAAGACGGCCGCCCTGTCGGGCGGCGGGAGAGGACGAGGAAGGCCGGAATCGGGCGGCCGGTTGAGGGAGTGAGAGAGGCTTGCTCCGCCGGCCGCGGAGATTCTCCCATGTCCCATACATCGAGTTCGGCAGACCGCGCCGATGTCTATACGCGCATCACCGCCGAGATCGTCGCCGCTATCGAAGCTGGTGCCGGCGAATGGCGCATGCCCTGGCATCACGACGGCACCGCCATCACCCGCCCTCAGAACATCTCGTCAGGCAAACGATACCGTGGTGTCAACGTGCTCGCGCTCTGGATCGCTGCGCAAGATCAGGGCTACGCCGACGGCCTCTGGGGAACCTATCGGCAATGGCTCGCCATCGGCGCGCAGGTACGCAAGGGCGAACGAGGAACGACGGTTGTTCTCTGGAAGCAGGCAAAGGCGGCTACTAACGACGATGCAGACGACGGTGACGATAACGTTCGTCACCGCGTCTTCGCACGTGCCTTCACAGTGTTCAATGTCGCCCAAGTGGATGGCTACGAACCGCAGATCGTCGAGAAGCTTCCTGAGAGCGAGCGCCTCACTCATGTCGACGCATTCATCGATGCACTGAAAATCCCGATCGTCACCGGCAATTACAATGCGCACTACCGCATCGACCTCGACACGATCTTCATGCCGGAATACGCAGTGTTCACGAGCTCAGCGGCCCAAGCCGGCACCTTAATACATGAGGCAGCGCATGCCACAGGCGCAAAGCACAGGCTCGACCGGGACCTTCAGGAACGGTTCAAGCGCGATTGGCTGCCGATCGAAGAAGCCACCGCCGAATTGGCAGCGTCATTCATCCTGGCAGATTTGGGTGTCGCCCATCATCCCAGGCGCGATCATGCCGCCTACGTGGCATCCTGGTTGCGCCTCCTCAAGGACGATCCTCGGGCCATCTTCACCGCCGCCAGCAAGGCCCAGCAGGCGGCCGACTGGATGCACGCCCAGCAGGGCAACACCCATCAACCTGACGACTGCGGCGCCACGTAGGCGCCGCAGTCGTTCCGGAGCTTCATCCGATCTCCAGATCGTGCTGTGCGCGGGAGAGCGAGAGGAGGTGCTGGAATTTTCGTGAGGGGGGAAGTTCAGAGAGAGTCTGGGCTGCCGCGACAAGGCCCTATTCGATCTTCGCCATCTGCGGTCTTTATGGTACAGATCCACTCGTCAAACTTGCAAAGCTGCACCGAGCGGTCCACACTCTGGGTATCTTTGGTCCTCGATCCTCGTGCGGTCGAGATACCGAACCGCCGGTCTTTTCGTCGTCGTTGCCACTTTCGACGATTTGTCCGAGTCTCGCCAAGACAGAGCCGGAGGAACGTATGTCGCGCTACATCATCGCCGATCCCGCCCAAGGTATGGGTTGGGGCCATATCTTCAGCGAAAAGGGAAGCGAACGCGAGCGCATGACCCGATTCGTGTTCGACAAGGAAACGGCCAGTCTCATCTATGTTGACGTCGATCGGATGGGCATGGCGCCGACCACCAACACGGAGATCGCCGACCTGGAGGACAGCCTCAAGAACGCCAACCCCGAGGCGCTGGAAGATCCGGAATCGTGGGAGCTGGTCGAGAGCGACGCGCTCCCAGCCTGGTGTGCTGAGGCGTTTCCTCTTATGGAGTGAGTGCCATGCATACCGAGGAACATTCTGACCTTCGCCGTTTCGCCGTTACCGTCGAGTTCCTGGCCGATCACGCGGTCTATGACGTTGAGCAATACGTGGTGGATGCCACGGATGCGCGCGAAGCGAAGCGAATCGCGCTCAAACGTTCGGAGAATAGTCGTTACGGTGTCGACCGCATTCCTGGCCGCAGACGGAAAGCGTACGCAAAACTCATCAGCAAAGATCCGTCAGAGCAAGTGGGTCGCGACGGTAAATTGCTTTTGCCTGAAGGCAGCAAAGTGACTGGATGTATCCTACTCACTGGTAGGGCCGACCTGACGACCCTGCCAAGCTACCTGCACGTCACAGGCAGTCTGAGCGTGGCCGGCACTAGCATCGAACAATTACCGCGCGGGCTCCGGGTCGGCCTGTCTCTTGACATTAGCGATACGGCCATCGCGGAGTTGCCTGAAGATTTGCATGTGGGCGGGTTTCTCTACGCCCGACGCACGGCAATCAAGCAAATCCCCCCGACGGTCAGGATTGGCCTCGAAGTAATCGGATTGGACGAGACGACCTGATTACCGAACTAGTGCGCTCAACTCCGCCATCGTTCAAGCGCTTCAACCCGGATGCTTCTGACAGGCCCGACCACGCAAGGGTGTCTCATTTCCAGCATCGTCCGAAACAGCTCGAAAAAGCCTGACGATAGCTATCAAAAGTAGTTTGCAGAACTGGCCAGCAGGTTCGTAATGGCCGATCTTGGCCTCCCTCGCGCCGAGCACGCCGCCTATATCTCTTCGTGGCTCAGGGTCCTGAAGCACGATCCGCGAGCGATCTTCACCGCGCGGCAAGCGCAGGCGGTAGCCAACTAGCTAGCTGAGGCTTGACTGTCAGGATAAGTCGCGGAATTGTGCGCAGCATTTTCCTGCGCTTCACTCGGCATCGTGCCGACCGTGCGGCACGCCGACTATATCGGTTCCTGGCTGGAAGTCCTGCGTGAAGACAACCGTGCGATCGTGCGGGCGGCCTCTCAGGCGAGCAAAGCCGCGGATTATCTGCTTGGCTTCCTGCCAGCAGATAGTCCAACCGCTTCGGCCGATTGTGCCGCGGCAGATCAGGAGGCGGCGTGAGCGGAGTTGAGCTGCCAAACAGAGGAAGAGGGCGCCGCCGAGCGCCACGACGGGTTGGAAGTCGAGAGAGAGGCTTTCGGACCGCCCGTCGTGGAGACAAAAAATGACCAAGGCAGTCCAAAAGATCACGCTGTCGCCCTCGCGTGACATTCCCTTCAACAAGCTGGTGCTGAGCCAGTCCAACGTTCGGCGCGTCAAGGCGGGCGTCTCAATCGAGCAGCTTGCCGAGAGCATCGCCCACCGAACGCTTTTGCAAAGTCTCAATGTCCGCGCCATCGTGGATGCCGCGGGCAACGAGACAGGCATGTTCGAGGTGCCGGCCGGCGGCAGGCGTTACCGTGCTCTCGAGCTCCTGGTCCGGCAGAATCGCATGTCGTTCTCGGTGAGCGGCGATCACGCGCGCCAGGAGCAGGTCTGCGACAATATCGGCCGGTCCGGCTCTGATGAGCCGTACCAGATCCGCCGCACGCTGACCGAGAATCTTTCAATTATCCACCCAGCGCGATATCGGTGAGGCGTGACAACCCGCACCATAGCCCGCCGCGCCCGCGCGCCCGCGTCAATCAGGCAGTCTTCGTCGTATGCATACCTGGGGTCTGAGCAAAGAGCTGAACGCGTCTCAGAAAATTATCGCAGCTAGCGTGCCAAGCGCGCCGAACACCAGCCCGATCAGCGAACCGGCTGTCGGCACGTCTCGAAAGAGCAGAAGCGCCAGAATCGGTTCCACAACTAGAATTGCTCCCACCGATACTGCGACAATGATCCAGATATTCTTGAGATACATGTAGCCGAGTGCGTATCCGCAGACGAGCAGGATACCGCCCACCGATATCAACAGGAACATCGGCAGGAGCGTTGTGAAATGCCCGCCAGCTTTCCCAAACTGCTTTGAGGCAATCAACTCGGCGACTATCGAAAGGGCTTCTCCAAAGAAAATCGCCCCCACCGCCACAATTTTCAATATTGAGCTCATCGCCTGATGCAAAAGCAAGGTGAAAGGTACCTTCTAATATTGGAATTTATCTGGCGCTGCCTTTTACAACTGGAGTCATTATCATTGCGAAGCCATCGCATTGCTCGCGATGTACTCCAACCAGAATTGCAAGGTGCTCGAAGTTGCAATCTCCATCCAATGGTCGACGCTTAAGAGCGCAATTTTGGGCATAGGCAGCGCATGATCCGGGCATCCGTACTCAAGAGACTTCATGGCCATGCCGCGGCTCCCGACGCTTGCCGCGGGTTCGCGGTCGCGCTGGCGACAACAACAGCCTATCGCAAGCGAGCGCAAGTGGTTGTGAAGGCTATTCCGACGTCACAACCTCGTAGGTGGGGTTTGCTAAGGGAGCCGGCCGCATGGGTTCAGCGCGCGATTCATGATCTCTATATGAACCACACCAGAACCAAAAAAGGCAGCTGCGGCTGGAATCGTCATGATGGCGATCGGACGTCTTGAGATGCGCGACGAATAGCCTGCTGGTGACCTTAGTGAGTAGGCCGCTCGAAGGTCCTGACCGGCTTGGCATCGCTGGGCTCGACGCCTTTGATCGCGAAGCCCCACACCTGGCCGCTGTCGGACTGGGTGACGTAGAGCCCGGTTGGAGCGCAGATCCACGCCATTGGTGGAGCACCCATGGTACGCGGCGGGATCATGACCTCGCCATGTCCCGTCAGCAGTGCGTGCGATTCCGAGTGTGATCAACCCGCCTCATAGAAATGGTCCACGACCTGAGGCCTGACAGCCTGAGCTTATGAAGTCATCCCCAAAACTTCCCGGAATCGCGAGCATTGTTGGCTCGGCGGCGCCCCCGAAGATTCCGCACTGGACCGTTCAAGACAACAGGTCAGGCCAAGCCGAAAGGTGCAGCGTCCGGAATTGTACCCCACCAAAACAGAGAGGCGACGGCATGTTTTGTGTGTGGCAAACTTCTTTGCCAATGTTTGAAAGGGACAATCCGTCCACCAGAGCCGCTCGCAGCGCTCACGCTCAGGAGCAGTCGGATGATTACGCCGGTTCGACGGAACTGGAGTCCAAAAGAAATGTTCAATGCTCTTACGCCGGCGATGTTCAGCGCCGAACCGTCGGTTGTGCGCGCACGTTGGAATAAATTGTGGCCTGACCTGTACACGGAATATGACGCCAGGCATTTGAAAACCGAGTTATCCGTCCGCAATCTGATCGCTACCGATGAAGCTCGGGCGTTTTTTACTGTCTGGGCCGCAGACGAAGAGCGTCACACCGATGGCTTTATCCGCATCATTGAACTTGTCGCCAATGGATCCGAGAGGAACCTCCGAGAGAGGTTGGAGGCTCGACCGCATGATTTCGGTGCGATCAATGACCACCTCGCCGACGAATTCTCTGTGATGGTTATGATCGCATTTGATGAGATGTGCACTTGCCACGCCTATGCCGCCGAGAAGCCGTTCTATACCGAACTTCGCAACGACATTTTCCATCATTGGCTGCGAGAGGTGATTGCCGACGAGGCGGTTCACTCGATGAACGCCGTTAACGTGATCCGCGCACGCTATCGCGACCGCGTTGGAGAAATTGGTGCAATGCTCAATAGGATAATCAGCGGCATTGATGATCTGAGCTATGCTGGCACCTTCCTGCTGGACTATTTCGGCGCCGTATACACGAAGGAATTGCTCGACAAATGCCGCGTCGCGATCCTGAGAAATGTGGAAAAGCCTCTCCCGGCCGTGGAGCGAGACAGATGGAGCCATCGCCCAAATTGAGGTCGACGCCGTGACCCCGTTGCGGAGTAATTCCGGCAATTTAGAATCCGCTCCGATTCCATCAGAATGGAAAAGGCTCTAGACGCTCCTCTTAGCATAGCAGTGCGGATCAGGTCGACCGCCGTGAGGTCGCCACGCTGAAGGCCGCCGAGTGGGACAGAAACTGACAGCAGCTCACACCTTGGTTCCTGCCAGGCGCTGCGGCCGTTTCGGCCAATGCACGCCCGGTGCCGCAGCAGCGGGATTCAAACCGCAAGAGAGAGAGGAAGAGGGCAGCGTGGAGTGCTACGACGGGTTGGAAGTCGAGAGAGAGGCTTTCGGCTGCCCGTTGTGGAGAACCGAAATGACCAAGGCAGTCCAAAAGATCACGCTGTCGCCCTCGCGTGACATTCCCTTCAACAAGCTGGTGCTGAGCCAGTCCAACGTTCGGCGCGTCAAGGCGGGCGTCTCGATCGAGCAGCTTGCCGAGAGCATCGCCCACCGCACGCTTTTGCAAAGTCTCAATGTCCGCGCTATCGTGGATGCCGAGGGCAACGAGACAGGCATGTTCGAGGTGCCGGCCGGCGGAAGGCGTTACCGTGCTCTCGAACTCCTGGTCAAGCAGAAGCGTATGTCCAAGACGCAAGCCGTGCCCTGCGTTGTTCGCGAGGGAGGCATTGCGGAAGACGATTCGATCGCAGAGAACGATGAGCGCGTCGGCCTGCATCCGCTCGATCAGTTTCGCGCATTCCGGACGCTCCGCGACCTCGGCATGAGCGAAGAGGACATTGCTGCGCGGCATTTCGTGGCGGCCGCAATCGTCAAGCAGCGCCTGCGCCTCGCCTCAGTCTCGCCGAAGCTGCATGAGGTCTATGCCGATGACGGCATGACACTGGAGCAGCTCATGGCATTCTCGGTGAGCGGCGATCACGCGCGCCAGGAGCAGGTCTGGGACAATGTCAGCCGGTCCGGCTATGACGAGCCGTACCAGATCCGCCGCATGCTGACCGAGAACACCGTGCGTGGGTCCGATCGCCGTGCGCACTATGTCGGCGTCGACGCCTACGAGCGCGCCGGAGGTCCGGTCCTGCATGATCTGTTCGAGCATGACGACGGTGGCTGGCTCCAGGACGTGGCCCTGCTCGATCGTCTTGTCACGGAGAAGCTCAAGCAGGACGCCGAGGTGATCGCAGCCGAAGGGTGGAAGTGGATCTCAGTGGCAGTCGATTTTCCATTCGGCCACACCAGCGGCTTGCGGGAATTGGAGGGAGCGCCGTCGTCGCTCAGCATCGAGGAGCAGGGCACGATCGATGCGCTCAATGCCGAGCGTGACAGGCTCGAAGCCGAGTACCAGGATGCTGACGAACTCCCCGATGAGATCGACCTCCGCCTTGGAGAGATCGAGGCGGCATTGCTCGCGTTCGAGGAGCGGCCAATGATCTACGATCCGGCCGAGATCGCCCGCGGCGGAGTCTTCATCAGCATCGATTCCGAGGGACGGCTCTCGGTGGATCGCGGCTACGTCCGGCCGGAGGATGAACCAACGGTCGTCGATACTGAGCACGGACAGGGCAGCACAACGATTGAGGGCGAGAATGCCGTTGGTCCGGTGCAGCGTACCGCCATCACCGTCGGTGGCGCACCAACCGAGCCGGCCGAAGAGGATGAGGATGATGCTGCAAGACCGCTGCCGGACCGTCTGATCACCGAGCTGACGGCCTATCGAACGCTGGCGTTGCGCGACGCGCTTGCCGAGCATCCCTCGATCACGTTCCTGGCGGTGCTGCACAGTTTCGTGCTGGCAACCTTTTACAGGTTTGCATCGTCCGCCAGTTGCCTCGAGATCGCGGTTCACACGCCGACATTTCCGGCCCAGGCTCCGGGATTGAAGGACAGCGCGCCGGCCAAGGCGATCGATACCAGGCACGAAGCCTGGAAAGCGCGGCTGCCCAACGATGCGAAGGAGCTTTGGGATACGCTCTGCGCATTGGACGGCAATGCGCAAGCAGCCCTGTTCGCCCATTGTGCGTCGTTCTCGGTCAACGCCCTCTATGAACCCGTGAACCGCTATGCCCAGGGGCGGGTATCGGCTGATGGGCTCGCGCGCAGGCTCGGCCAGGCCGACGTGCTGGCGCGGGCGGTCGGGCTCGACATGGTGCAGGCCGGCTGGAGGCCGACCGTCGACAACTACCTCGGCCGCGTCACCAAGCCACGTATTCTGGAAGCGGTGAGGCAGGCAAAGGGCGGAGCCTCGGCAGAACTGATCGACCATCTGAAGAAGGCCGATATGGCCAGCGAAGCCGAGCGCCTTCTCGAGGGCACGGGATGGCTGCCGGAGCCATTGCGCCTCACTGACGCTATCCAATCGGCAGGCCAGGACGCAGACGCGGGCCCGCTTCCCGAGTTCCTCGCTGGCGATGAGGACGGTACCGGCGCCGCAGACGACGTTCAGCCACACGGCATTGCCGCTGAATGAATGTTCGGACGTAGCGCGGCAATCCCGCCGTGCGCTTCCTTCGAAGTTGCTTCCGAAGCCCGGCATCACGCCGGGCTTCTCATTTTGGAATGCGGCTGCGGCGCACCAGGCCTTGCGCGCGGCATGGCCGCGTCCGCCTCCTGCGGTGGAGGCAAGGGGTGAAGAGAGTGAGAGATCGGCCGGGACAGGTTTGAGCCGGTCGGGTCGAGAGAGCGCCCGTCGGCTTGAACCGTTCCCGCTCTCCTCGAAAGCTCAACCCCCATGATCAATCTGTCCTGCTCCGCGACCGCCGCGGCTGCGTCCTCCATCGCCCAAGCCGCGCGGCTTATCCTCTGTGACCTCGAACATGGCCGGCGAATCGATGCAGCAAGTGTTCTGCGTTCCGCCATGGAAAGCGCCTTCGGTGGCTCGGATGCCGCCGGCGCCTGGCATTGGAAGGCCGCCTATGAAGCCTGTGAGGCGGCAACCGTTCTTTTCCTGCGCAAGCATGGCGCCGCCATGCGGACCAAGGCGGGATCGCCGGCAGCGCAACTCTCGATGCTGGCCAAGGTCGCAAGCCTGCTTCCAAGCCATACGCGCAGGTCCGAAGAAAGCGAGGCGTTTCAGCAATTCTCGACGCCGATTCCGCTTGGCTTTGTCGCCTGCACAGCCGCCGGCATCACCAACACAGACCTCGTGCTGGAGCCCTCGGCGGGCACCGGACTTCTCGCCATTCTCGCTCAGATCTCCGGCGGCACACTTGCGCTGAACGAGCTCGCCGAAACGCGCGCCGGGCTGCTCGACCTCCTGTTTCCCAACGTGACCGTCACGCGCTACGACGCGGCGCAGATCGACGATCATCTCGAGGCGGCTGTTGCCCCGAGCGTCGTGCTGATGAATCCGCCATTTTCGGCTCTGCCCAATGTGGATCGGCGGATGGCGGACGCAGCACTGCGCCATCTCTCCTCGGCATTGGCCAGGCTTCGCGACGGCGGTCGCCTCGTGGCGGTGACCGGCGCAGGTCTCGCCCCCGACCATCCAAGCTGCATCGACGCCTTCACCCGTCTCCAGGAGCGCGGCCGCGTGGTATTTTCGGCTGTGATTGCAGGGGCAGTTTTTGCCAGGCACGGGACGGCGATCGAGACGCGGCTCACCGTGATCGACAAGCAGCCCGCGCCGGACAGAAGCGTCTTTCCAGCATCTCTGGGCGTGGCGCCGGACGCAGCCACGCTGCTGGCATGGGTCCTCGAACATGTGCCGCCGCGGCTTCCGATTGCTTCACCTGTTCTCGCTCCCGTCAGCTCAACCGCGCCGGTTCGGCGATCCGCTCCCACCTTCACGATGCGTCTCTCGCCCGGTCAGGGGCTCGACGATCCGCAGAGCGCAGAACTCACCTACCAGACGGTCGACTGGAGCCCTCCGGACGGAGCTCATCTGACCGATGCCCTCTATGAGGACTACACCCTGCAATCGATCCGCATTCACGGATCGCAGCCGCATCCGACCAAACTGGTGCAGTCGGCCGCGATGGCCTCGGTTGCTCCGCCGAAGCCGTCATACCGGCCCCATCTTCCGGTCAACCTCGCTATCGACGGCCTGTTGTCGGACGCCCAGCTTGAAAGCGTGGTCTACGCCGGCGAAGCACATTCGGCCTTCCTTGCAGGCGCCTGGACGGTCGATGCGACCTTCGACGTTGTGGCTGCTGCGCGCGACGACGCTCCACATGCCGTCCGCTTCCGCCGCGGCTGGTTTCTGGGCGACGGCACCGGCGCGGGCAAGGGCCGGCAGGTCGCCGGCATCCTTCTTGATAACTGGCTGAAGGGCCGGCGCCGGGCGGTCTGGATCTCCAAGAGCGACAAGCTGATCGAGGACGCACAGCGCGACTGGTCGGCGCTCGGCATGGAGCGGCTCCTGGTCACGCCGCTCTCACGCTTCCGCCAGGGCACCCCGATCCGGCTGTCGGAAGGCATCCTATTCACCACCTACGCTACGCTGCGCAGCGATGAGCGCGGCGAAAAGCTTTCGCGTGTCCGGCAGATCGTCGAATGGTTGGGCTCCGATTTCGACGGAGTGGTTGTTTTCGACGAGAGCCACGCCATGCAGAACGCCGTGGGCGGCAAGGGCGAGCGCGGCGAGCAGGCCGCCTCGCAGCAGGGACGCGCAGGTCTGCGGCTGCAGCACGCCCTGCCCAATGCACGAGTGGTCTACGTTTCCGCGACCGGCGCCACGACCGTTCACAACCTCGCTTATGCCCAGCGGCTCGGCTTGTGGGGCGGCGAGGACTTTCCGTTCGCCACGCGCGCCGAGTTCGTCGAGGCGATCGAGGCGGGCGGTGTTGCGGCGATGGAGGTGCTGGCACGCGACCTCAAGGCACTCGGTCTGTATGCGGCGCGTTCGCTTTCCTACGAAGGCGTCGAATATGAACTGATCGAGCATGAGCTCACCCCCGAACAGATCCGCATCTATGACGCCTATGCGGCCGCGTTCAGCATCATTCACAACAATCTCAATGCCGCGATGCGAGCGGCCAACATCACCGGCGAAACCGGGACCTTGAACGCCCAGGCGAAGTCCGCGGCCCGGTCGGCCTTCGAATCCGCAAAGCAGCGCTTCTTCGGCCATTTGCTGACGTCGATGAAGACGCCTTCATTGATCTGCGCCATCGAGCGCGACCTCGGGCAGGGGCATGCCGCCGTCATCCAGATCGTGTCGACCGGCGAAGCGCTGATGGAGCGCCGGCTCGCGGAAATCCCGACCGAGGAATGGGGTGATGTCCAGGTCGACATCACACCGCGCGAATATGTGCTAGACTACCTCGCCCATTCCTTCCCGGTCCAGCTTTACGAGCCTTTCACCGACTCCGAAGGCAACCTCTCCTCCCGGCCTGTGTACCGTGATGGTCAGCCCGTCGAGAGCCGGGATGCGGTTGCGCGTCGCGACCGGCTGATCGAGAAGCTTGCCTCGCTCGCGCCCGTGCCCGGCGCGCTCGACCAGATCGTCCAGCGCTTCGGTACTGACAGGGTCGCCGAAGTCACCGGGCGCTCACGCCGGATCATCCGGAAACATGACCGCCTGATGGTCGAGAACCGCGCCGGTTCGGCAAACCTCGCCGAAACCGCAGCCTTCATGGATGACCTCAAGCGCATCCTCGTCTTCTCGGATGCCGGCGGCACGGGGCGCAGTTACCACGCCGAGCTGTCGGCGCGGAATCGCCGTCTGCGGGTGCACTATTTGCTCGAACCCGGCTGGAAGGCCGATGCAGCAATCCAGGGGCTCGGCCGGACCAACCGGACCAATCAGGCGCAACCGCCGCTGTTTCGTCCGATTGCGACCGACGTGAAGGCCGAGAAGCGCTTTCTCAGCACGATTGCGCGCCGCCTCGATACGCTCGGCGCCATCACCCGCGGTCAGCGTCAGACCGGGGGGCAGGGACTGTTTCGGCCCGAGGATAATCTCGAAAGCATCTATGGCCGTGATGCTCTGCGCCAACTCTATTTGCTCCTGGTTCGCGGCAAGGTGGATGGTTGCTCTCTTGAGATGTTCGAGAATGCGACCGGGCTGAAGCTCGTCGACTCCAATGGCATCAGGGATGACCTGCCGCCGATCACGACTTTCCTCAACCGTCTGCTGGCGCTGACCATCGAGCTGCAAAACGTGCTGTTCACCGCCTTCGAGCAGTTGCTAACGGCGCGGATCGAAGGCGCAATCGCCTCCGGAATCTATGATGCAGGTCTCGAGACCCTTCGCGCCGAAAGCTTCGTCGTCGCGCAGCGGCGCACCATCTACACCCATCCCGCGACCAGCGCCGAGACACGGCTGCTCACGATCATCCAGCGCGAACGCAACCGGCCGCTCACGCTGGATGATGCCCTCGGCCTTCTGTCGGATCGCCGCGCAGTCCTGCTGGTGAACGAACGTTCCGGCCGCGCGGCGGTGCAAGTTCCGGCTCCAAGCCTGATGCTGGACGATGGCGACATCGAGCAGCGCGTCAAATTGGTTCGGCCCATGGAAAGCCACAGTACCTCGCTGAAGGCCATGGCCGAAAGTCATTGGATCGAGACAGACCGTGAGCAATTCAGTGCAGCCTGGACAGCTGAGCTTAAAGATGTGCCGGAGTTCACCGAGAGCACGATCCACGTCGTCGCCGGGCTGCTCCTGCCGATCTGGAAGCGGCTGCCGAAGGAATCGGCCCGCGTCTACCGCCTCCAGACCGACGCCGGCGAGCGGATCATTGGGCGGAAGGTCTCGCCCGCCTGGGTCGCCGACGCGCTTTTGGGTGAGCGGCCGACACTCGAGCCCGAGGACGTCTTCGCCGCCTTGCGCGACGGTCGCGCGTTCGTCGAGCTCGCCGAGGGCCTAACACTGCGGCGGGTTCGCGTCATGGGGGCGCATCGTATTGAGCTTGCGGACTTCAACGACACCATGCGCGAGCGCTTGCGGACCTATGGACTGTTCAGTGAGATCATCTCCTGGAAGCTGCGCATGTTCGTGCCCACCGATGCAAGCGGGGCCGTCGTGCTGGGCAAGGTGCTCGAATGCTACCCGGTCGAGCGCATCTGCGAACGCGAGGCCGCCTGATGCGGCGCGATGCTTTCGAACTGGCATGCCGCCTCGCGCGCGAGGCCGAGGCTGTGTGCCGCCACTCTCTCTCCAGCCGCAAGCGCGAGGGACGCGGCTGGCTGCCGGGCTATGTCCACAACCGGCCTGGCCGCTCCTTGTTTGGACGGCGGCACTGCTCGCACAAAGGACTGGCCGACAAGTGGGCCGAACAGAGTGCGCGGCGGATTTGCTTGCGCGTTTGCGCTTGGGTGCTGTCTCACAGACGGTTGACAGCTCTTGCGCAACCAACTGCCAGCGCAGTGCGGGAGGTTGCGTGATGTCCCGCGACGCTTCTGAGCTGGCGCGCCGCCTCGCCCGTGATGCCGAGGCGGTCTGCCGCCATTACCTGTCCAATGGACGGCGCCAGGGCCGCTATTGGATCGTCGGCGACGTCCGCAATGCGCCCGGCCGCTCGATGTTCGTCCGGCTCAGCGGACCGGACTCCGGTCCCGGCGCCGCCGGGCATTGGACCGATGCTGCCTCGGGCGAACATGGCGATCTCCTCGACGTGATCCGCGAGAGCTGCGGTTTCGTCGACTTTCGCGATGTCGCCGGGGAGGCACGACGCTTTCTGAGTCTGCCGCGCGCCGAACCGGGCGGCAGCCCCAAGCATGTGTGCACGCCTGTCCCCGCCGGATCGCCGGAGGCGGCACGGCGGCTGATCGCCATGTCGCAGCCGATCCGCCGCACGCTTGTCGAGACCTACCTGTGCCATCGTGGCATCGAGGCTGTCCACGACGCGGGCGCGCTGCGGTTTCATCCGCGCTGCTACTATCGCCCGGACGACGGTTCGCCGACTGAGACCTGGCCGGCGATGATCGCTGCCGTGACCGATCTTGCCGGTCGCATCACCGGCGCACATCGCACCTGGCTCGCGCCGGACGGCTCTGGCAAGGCGCCGGTCGACACACCGCGACGGGCCAGGGGCGGTCTCCTCGGCCATGCCGTGCGCTTTGGGGCGGCCGACGACGTCCTCGCTGCCGGCGAAGGTATCGAGACGATGCTGTCGCTGCGCTGTGCGCTGCCTGCCATGCCGATGGCGGCCGCGCTCTCGGCCAACCATCTTGCCGCCCTTCTGCTGCCGCCGACGTTGCGCCGGCTCTACATCGCCCGCGATGCCGACGCCGCGGGTGACACGGCGGTCGCGGCATTGACCCAATGCGCCGAAGCAGCGGGCATTGAGGCGCTTGTCCTGTCTCCGCGGACGGGCGACTTCAACGAGGACCTGCACGCATTCGGCCTCGGCGCCCTGCGGGCGGCGCTGCGCATCCAACTCGCGCCGCAGGATGTCGTTCGGTTTATGCTGTTCGCCGATGCCGGGACGGTGTGACCGATCGACCTGCGGCGCCGCCGGCAACTGCGCAGATCATGTCGTGTTGTCGGTTATGTTGCGGACCGCGGTCGAGCTTGGACGAGCGCTGCAGCCGGCCTTGCCCACCTCTGCCGACATGCGCGGTGCAGCCATCCGGCAGCGATCCCGAGCTGCAGCGACCGTGGGCTACCGCATTTGGTAGGCAGCCTTTGACCAAAACAGAACGGTTGATGGTCGCAATCGACATGCGGTCTGTGCTACGCGACGCCTGACGAAAGGGATATTTGATGGCGTGGGTGTACATACTTCTGGCGGACATATTCGAGATCGCATGGCCCTTCTTTTTGAAGCGCTCGGTCGGGCTTCCGAAATGGACAACAGTTTTGTCGGCGGTGGTCTTCACTCTTCCGATTTTTCTTCTGTTGGGTGAATCTGTAAAGTGCTTGCCCGCTTCGACGGTTTACGCGGGCTTCGCCGGAATTGCGACCGTGGGAACAGCGATTGTTGGCATTGCATTTTTCGGTGAGAGCGCAAATCCTGCTCGCCTCTGTTCTGTCATGTTGGTTGTTGTCGGTCTGGTCGGCGTGAAGCTCTTTTCCGAATAATCTGCACCTGCTCTTCGTAGACGGATCATCGGCCATGGAGAACCGTGGCTGTCGTGTGCTGTCGAAGCGAGCCCATTGCGGGAGTTGACGCGCTATGGAAAAACGCATTCGCCGATGACAAGAGTTGAAATGTCGCAGCCCACAGACATCCCGAAAAAAGACCCACTTCCAGCCGGATCTCATGTTGCTGGCTTTCGAAGGGTGGATTCAACTCTGATTTGCGACCCTGTTGCTGAGTTCCTCTCAGAAAAACTTCGAGGGGCGTTCTGAATCCGAGTCTCTTGCGTGGTCGGTCGCAGAGGCGTTGCTCGCTCCATCGCAGGCGCTCTTCGGTGATGGTGCTGAAGTCGGTGTGCCGTGGCAAGTTACTTGCGTGTCAGTCCATTTGCGTTTTCGTTGCTGCCGCGTTGCCAAGCAGAGTATGGATCGGCAAAGTAGAGCTCGGCCTGCAGGGCTGTGGCAATGAGCCCCCGTCCTTGCGCCGGCTCAGGGCGGTATCGCTCATGCTCGCTCCATCCGTCGCATCGGGCGACGGCGTTGCGTCAGATCGGACCGACAGCAGCGCGCGCACCCTGCCGCTTCCCTCGCGTTCAGGTCGGCGCACGCTTGCCTCCCCCCGCAGCGTCGCTGCGGTAGCGGCCGGTCGAGGTCTGGTAGTACTGCGCGCGCATGGCCGCCATGGCCTCGATCAACGGTCCCCACGGCGCGGGAAAGCGTTCTTCCGCCATCACCCGGTGCAGCATGCGCGTATGGCCGGCCAGCTCGTCGTTGAGGAACTCCACCACAGGCATAGCCGGATAGCGCTGCAGCAGCAGGATCGCCGCGTTGTCGGCCTCGCCGGCCGACCTGTCCTTGTCGCGTCCATGCAGATCGTTCTGCAGGCGCCCTATCGCGCAGATGAGCCGCAGGACCTGGCGAAACGCCGGTCGCGCGCGCAAGGTCGCCATGTCCAGTCCCCACAGCAATGACAGGCAACAGAACACGTTCGCGTAGGCGATCGAATCGATGCCGTTGTGCAGGTACTCGGCGTAGGACCAGCGTTCCGCCCCCGCCGCCTGCGCGTGTCCGGCGCGCAGCGCCGCGCAGTAGCGCAGGGTATCGTCGAGAAGCTGAGCATAGTCGCGACGATCGTAGGCGAGCGCGGCCAGCGAGGCGCGCAGCACAGCGCAGCCCTCGAATCCGGGGAGCGCGCACGGCACGCCCTGCGTCAGCGCCTGCTCCACCGCCGCGAGCTGCTCCGGCGCGATCAGGCCAAGGTCGTTGCAATCGTCGAGCCAGAACAGCAGCGCCAGTTCGCGATAGAACGCCACGATCAGCGTTTCGTCCTGCGGATCGCGGCCGGTGCGGGCGCTGGTGTCGCGCAGGCTCGGGTGGATGCGCTGCAGGATGTACTGGCCGCCCCTGACCGCTTCCACGGCATGCTCGTCGGCGAACCCGGTCAGGGAACGCCCCCACTCCAGCACCTGCTGCAGCGCGCGTTCGGTCTGGTTCATGGCGGCGCTCCTGCTCCCTCGGCCAGGACGCCCCGCCGCCAATGAAGCGCCAGCCACAACCCGGCGAGTTCGGCCACACGCACGACCCGGGTGGGGCAAAACAGTTCCTTACCGATCCACAGCGGCGTCTGCGGCAATGCATGCGCCGCATGGCGGGCGAGCATCCACTCCAGCGCACGCGCCACCGCCTGCGCGATGCGCCGGCGCCCTGTCGGCTCTTCGCTCCCGTCCATCACGTGCAACGCGAACAGCGCATAGGCGGTTTCCTCGAATGTGGACGCGCGACCGGCGCCCCAGCCGCCGTCGTCGCGCTGCGCCTGCAGCAGCGCCGCCAGCGCGCGCTCGTCGTGCCACTGGGGCTTGCCTTGCGCCAGCGCAGTGACCGCATGCGCGGTGGGATACAGCCACGAAGCGTGCCATTTTTCGTTGTCCCATAGACCGTGTGGGTTGCGATTGGCCTCGACGTAGGCGCTGGTGCCGGCGGCGGGCTTTCCCAAAAGTCGCAACGCATGCAGGGCATGGATGTTGGTCGACACCGAGGCATTGCGCTCGCCGGGGAAGGTGACGAACAGCTCGCCGATTTCGAATTGGCGCAACGCATCGACCGCCGGGTCGCGGCCTGCAAGGCGCAGGACGCACAACGCAATTGCGGTGTCGTCCGCATCGGCCGCGAAGTGCAAGGCCGGGCCCAGACCGCGCACGCCCAGGCGGGCGTCGAGCTGCGCGACGATCACGCGCACCGCCTCGGCGAGCGCGGGATGCGCGAACAGCCCGGCCAGATGCAGGGTGTACAGCGACCAGCATGGCTCGAACACATTGATCGGCCAGACGTTGGGAACGACACCTTCGATGCCGCTGCGCGTCGCCCGCGATGCCGCCTGCAGATACGCGTCGGCGCGCCCGACCTGCGGCGTGCTCCCCTGTGTCACGGCGTGCGCACGCCACGCGGCGGTGGCCGCCGGACTGATGCCGATGCTGCCGTCGTCATCCGGGCATGCGGTGGTCGGCGACGTCCCCCAGGCTTCCCAGGAGTGCAGTAACGGATGGCCGCTCGGCAACGTCGCCGCGGCCCCCAGGTTGGCCCCCAGCTTGACCAGGCACGCGTGCCGCAACGGCAACAGCGCCCGGTGGCGCGGAAACGCCACGCCGCCCGGCACGGATGCGGCCTCGCCGCAAAACTGCGGCAAAATCAGCTCCGCGCCGATCGGCGCGTCTTCCGGCACCGCATGCGCGTAGGGATCGGGCTGGCGCTGGAGAAACCGGGTTGCAGCCTGGACTGCGTCGGCTGCGCCGGGAAGAGGATCGGCACGCTGCAATGCCAGCAACGCCGCCCATGTGGGCGCATGGCGGAACAGCGGGAAGTCTGCGCTTCCCCATCCGCCATCGGCCTGTTGCTGCGCGACGAGCCACGCGTATGCGTCCTGCCGACCGGTGACGTTGCCGCGGAACTGCAGAGCTCGCGCCGTGTCGTAGACGGATGGACCGACGCTGCCGCCATCGCTCATCTCGCTCAGCAGGTGGCGCAATTCGGAAAGGATCTGTTCGGACAGCGCGTTCACGCGGGGTGTTCCTTCTGCAGACGGTTGACGAGGACCAGGATCGGGCAGACGCCGCGCACGTCGCCGCAGGCCCGTCGCGGCCCGGCGCATGTTCGGCGTAGAGAAGACGCGCCAGCGCCTGTTCGATCCGCTTTGCGCCGTCCTCATCGAGATCTCCGGCAGCAGCCTGCTGGATGCGCCGCGCGCCTGCGCGCGCAATCCGCCGAGCGCGGAAACGCCAGTTCGGTCGTCGTGTAGCGTCGAACCGGTCTGCATGTTGTTCATGTCCTCGTACCTGACAGGAGACGGCCACGGCGAGCGGCGAGCCGCCGCGGTGTTGCCGGCGTCGCACCGAGCGCGCGCGCCGAGTGCAGCAATGCCGCGCGTCGCCGGTACCGCTGCCTCGTCACACGGGGCATGCGATGCCAGCTCATGAGAATCCGATGCGGATTGTCATGGACGGATGTGCGGTCGGGTAATAGCGCTGGCCGTTTTCGACGCCGCTCAGCAACCGCGGCCGCACCCCTGCCTTGTGCATGGTCAGCGCCAAGGCGATAGAGAACTGCACCAGTTCCAGCCACACCAGGTGGTAGCCGATGCAGACGTGTGGGCCGGTACCGAACTGCAGCATGTCCACCGGCCGGATCGGCTCCGTGCGTTGCAGCCACCGCGCCAGGCGGAACTGATCAGGCGCCTCGTGCAGCTGCGCCGAGGTCGAGAAATGCAGCAGCGGGATGCACAGATCGGTGCCCGCGGGAATGCGCCGTTGGCCGAGTTGCAAGTCCTGCAGCGCGCGACGCGGCAGGACCGTGGTCGCCGGATGCAGGCGCAGCGTCTCGCGGAACAGCGCCTCGGCGACCGGACACAGCGCCAGGTCCGCGTGCCGGGTCGGCACCGTCCCCACGCGTTGCGCCTCCTCGACCAGGGCGTCCCACAGCATAGGCTGCCGCGCCAGCTCGATCACCATCCAGGCCATCGTCGAGGCGGTGGTGTCGTGACCGCCAAGCAGCAGCAAGCGGATATTGGCGACCAGGACGTCATCGGAGAGCGCATCGTCGCTGCGATCGAAGGCGCTCACCATGTCGTTGATCAACCCGGTGCGCGCGGCATGCGCGCGCGCGTCGCGGACATACTGGCGCAACTGCGTGTCGATCCAGTCGCGGGCGGCGCGGCCGCGCCGCAAGGGCAGTCCGGGCAGGTCGACCGGGGGCGCGACGATCAACTGCAGCAGTTGCCGGTACTTGCGATGCCATCCCGGCAGGTCCTGCGCGGGGATTCCCATGAGGCTGAAGATGAGCTTGAGCATCAGGTCGCCGGTTTCGCGCAGGATGGTGACGTCGCCGCGGTCGCGCCACGCCTGCACCCGCGCCCGGATGACGGGCGCGAACAGATCGCCGATGCCGGCCTGGGTCAGCCCCTTGGGCAGGAACGCCGCCTTGATCGCATCGCGCGCCTGCCGGTGCGCGCCGCCGTCCTGGGTGACCAACGTTCCGCTAAACAATTCGGGCGCGATGTCTTCGATCAGCGCGGAGGACACGTCCTTGTGCCGGAGCAGTGCGAACGCATCCGGATCCACGCAGGTCATCAGGTGTCCGGCAGGGCCGAAATCCAGCCAGAAGTGGCTGCCCAGCGTCCGTTCCGCGCGCCGCAGCAGGCGCGGCAGGTCGCAGACGATGGCGGGAAGATGCCCGACCAGGGGGAAAGCGCCGGGCACGACCGGGATGTCGCACCGCAGCCGGTGCCGACGGTTCAGCGGGTTGAGCAGCATGTCCATCAGCAGCGCGCCGCCGCGGCCGCTTCGGCGGTGTCGCCGGCGGGCCGCGCGGCGGGGCTGTTGCCACCGTCAGCGTATGTCGGCACATGCGCCAGCATGCCGCCGTCGATGCACACCACCTGGCCGGTGATGAACGCAGCATCGTCGGAGAGCAGGAACACCACCAGCGCGGCCACGTCCTCGGGGCGGCCGACGCGCGGCAGGAGCTGGTGCCGGCGCAGATGCCGTTGCATGTACGCGTCCAGCTTGGCGAGGAGACGCTCGGTCATGATGAGACCCGGCGCAACCGCGTTGCAGCGGATCTGCGCATGACCGTACTGGGTGGCGAGCGAGGCCGACAGCATGTTCATCGCCGCCTTCGACGCAGCGTAGGACGTCAGCGCGGTGTCACCGCTGAGCCCCTGGCACGACGACATGTTGACGATCGCGCCACCGCCGCGGGCGATCATCCGTGGGATGGCCTGCCGGCAGCAGAGCAGCGTGCCGCGCAGATTGGTCGCCATCGTCTGATCCCAGACCGCCAGGTCCAGGTCGAGGATCGCGCGGTCGCGCGGGGTCAGATGCATGGCGCTCGCGTTGTTCACCAGCAGGTCGACCCCGCCGAAGTGCCGCTCCGCCGTCTCGAACAGCGTTGCCACCGCCTGCGCATCGGCGATGTCCATGGCCAGAGCCAACGCGTGGCCCGCTTCGGCCGCGATCTGCGCGGTGCAGGCGATGGCCGCCGAGCCATCAATGTCGGCCACCACCACTCTGCCGTCCTCGCGCGCGATGGCGAGGGCGCATGCCTTGCCGATGCCGGCGCCGGCGCCGGTCACCACGGCCACCTTGCCTTCAAACCGTCCCATCGTGTCCTCCTGGATTGCGTTGGTCTTTCGCGGCATGCCGCTCGGCCTCCGCCGGAGAAGCCGCAGGGTCGGCCCTGGCGCGCTCGTCATCGCCAGCGTCGCTTTCGATGACCCGAATGGCGGCGACCGGGCACTGGCTGGCCGCGAGCCGCACGGCGGCGTGCAGCGCCTGCGGGACCGTCGCCACGCACACTTCGGCCACGCCGTCCGGCTCGCGCTGGCGAAAGGTGCCCGGCAGCGTCAGCACGCACTGCCCGGTGGTTCCGCACAGATCCTGGTCGACCACGACGCGTATCTCAGCCTCCCCGCGCATGCAGTCGCACCGGCAGCGCGCGGAACGTCCTAAGGAACGCGGAGGGCTCCCGGGTCGGCTGCTCGGCCAATGCCAGTGTGGGGAAGCGCGCCTCGATCCGCGGCAGGCTCTCGGCCAATTGCACCCGGGCCAGTTGCGCACCGAGGCAGAAGTGGATGCCGTGGCCGAAGCTCAGCATGATCTTCCCGTCGGTCGACATGCCAGGACTGGTGCCGTAGAACCGCGCGGGATCGAAGCGGTCGGGATCGGCGAAGGCGTCCGGGTCGCGATTGCCGGCCGCGATCAGCACGCGCACGTCCGCGTTCTTCGGGATCACCACGCCGCCCAGTTCGATGTCGCGCTGGGCGATACGCGGAATGGAGCTGAACATGGCGGGCGCGTCGCAGCGCAGGACTTCTTCGACGAAGGCCTTCACCCCCACGGCGTCTCCCTGCAGCCAGTGCCGCTGTTCGGGATACGCCAGCATCGCCAGGACCGCATGGTCGATGGCCGCAGCCGTGGTAGCGAAGCCGCCCAGCAGCATGCCCCACAGCATGCTGATCAACTCCGCATCCGACAGCGTGTCGGCATCGTCGTCGTGTGCGCCGACCAGCATCGACACGATGTCGTGGCGGGGATCGGTGCGCTTGCGCTGTATGAGGTCGCCGAAGTAGGCCTTTACCCTGGCGCTCGCCGCGTCCGCCGCGGCGAGTTGGGGATCGCTGGCGTGCGGGCTCAGGCCTTCCAGAATGGCGCCGATGCCGGCGGCGAGCCCGAACATGTCCTCCTGGGGCATGCCGAACAGTTCGGCGAAGACCAGCATGGGCAAGGCCAGCGCGAATTCCCGATGCAGGTCCACCGCCTCCCCGCGCTCCAGCGCGGGCGCCATGCCGTCCAGGCGCGCTGCGACGATGCGCGCGATGCTCGGCCGCAGGTTGTCGATCTGGCGTATGGTGAAATCGCGCGAGATCAACCGGCGCAGACGCGTATGCGTCGGTGGGTCCTTCATCGCTAGCGTGGACGCCAGCAGATTGAGCGACAGGCTGGTCGCCGCACGCGGGAAATAGCGCTCCAGTTCGCCCGGCGCCGGTCCCCGAAACGCATCGCCCGTGGCCTCGAGCGCCCAGTAGATGTCGGCGTGGCGGCTCAACAGAAAGCGGCCCGATGCCGCGCGATGCACCGGATCGTGCTCGCGCAACCACCGCATGAATGGATACGGGTCGTGGATGCACGCTGGCGACGCCAGTTCGGCGAAGGCGTCCCGGCATGCGGCCGTGGAGTCTGGCACGTCCATCTTGTTACCTGTTGGCTGGCTGATCTGACCGGCGCGCGCCAGGCGCGCCGGCAAATTGCGGAGAAGGTCGCGATCCGCGGCGGCGTTCGCGCATCACCAGAGCACCGGGAACTCCTCGAACCCGCCAGTGATGATCTCCTTGCGCGACTTCAGTTCTTCGGGCGCCACAGCCAGGCGCAGCGCGGGAAAGCGCTGGAAGATCGAACCGAACACCAATTTGAGTTCGAGCCTCGCCAGCGCCACGCCGATGCACTGGTGCGGCCCGTGGGAGAACGCCAGGTGCGGCTTCCCGTCGCGTCCGATGTCGAAGATTTCCGGGTTGTCGAAATGGCGCGGATCGAACGACGTCGCCGGCAGGCCGACCAGCACCTTGCTCTCCGCGGGAATATGCACGCCCGCGATGGTCACGTCGGTTCTCGGATAGCGCATGATGCCGTCCCAGCCCGCGCCCGGCGGGTACATGCGCAGGATTTCCTCCACCGCCTTATCCACCAGGGATGGATCGCCGACCAGGCGTTCGCGCTGTTGCGGATGGCGGAGCATGGCCAGCAGGCCGAATTCGATCTGCGCGACGGTGCTCTCGTGCCCCGCCACCAGCATGCCCGCCGCCAGGCCGATCGCCTCTTCCTCGGTCGCCTCGCCCTGGTCGACCGCCGCGAGCAGATCCGTCAGCAGGTTGTCGCCCGGATCCTGGCGCTTGTCCCGCATCTTGCCGCGAATGTAGGCGCGCAGTTCGTCCCAGGCCAGGCGCGACGCGCTGCGCGGGCCGCTTTCATGCTGGTGCGTCATCACCTCGTCGGACAGCCCGGCGAAAAAGACGTGATCCTCGTAGGGCACGCCCATCAGCGCGCTGATGACCATGGCCGGAAGCGGAAAGGAGAGGTGGCGCCGCAGGTCGGCGGGCTGGGGCTGGGCCGCCAGCGTCTCGAACAAGTGCGCGGCGATCGCTTCGGCCTGCTGTGTTAGCAGCTTCATCCTGCGGTTGCCGAAGGCCGGCGCCACGATCGTGCGTAACCGGGCATGCTCGCCCCCCTCGTGCGAGACCAGCCATCCCGGCGAACCGAGAATCACCGAATCCGGGGTGAATGCCGCCGGCGGCATTCCCGCGGGCCGGTACGCCGCGTCGGACAGCACCGCCTTGGCCTCGTCGTAGCCTGTCACCCACCAGCCTTCGTGCCCGGACGGGAAGCGCACGCGGTGGATCGGACCGTTGGCGCTTAGCGCCAACATCTCGGGCGAGGGCTCGATGTGATCGACGCGCCACATCGGCAGCGTCGGCAAGGGTTGTTCGGACATCAAGGGTTGTTCGGACATGGTGGCACTTCACTCTCTCAGCGATGGAAGGGCGGTAGGTGACCGGCAGGCGCTGCGGGCAGCGAATGACGTAAGACGGCATGTCGACGACGTCCTCCGCGGCGATGGTCGGCGCCAGATCCTCCGGCCGCACGAACACCGCGGGGAAGGCGCATCGCAATTCCAGGCGCGCTAGCCGCGGCGCCAGGCAGACATGCGGCCCCTAGCCGAACGACAAATGCGGGTTGTGCCGCCGGGTGACATCGAACCTGTCGGCATCGCCATAGATCGACTGACCGTAGGGATTGGTGAAGGAGGATCGAGCGCACCCGCCACCGACGTGTCCGCCAATATAGCCTCCGGACCAGTCCCACACCGCCGGTGGCAGTTTCACGCCTGGCTCAAGGTCTGCCGCTTTGGTTGCATCGCTCGCGACGGGCGCAATTGTCGTGGCTCCCAAAAGAAGAACTCCAGATCGCATCCAACACTTCCCTGCATTTTTCTCGGTCCACAACCGAGCGCCAAGTCATTGCCACAGCAAACCGCCGGAACGGACCAGACGCGACAGCGACGCGCGCCGTGTCCGTCCCGAAGACCATCGCACTGCGATTGGTAATGATGCCTGAACAGAGCAAATCGCGTGCCGAAGTGAATTCGCAGGCCGAGCAGGCACTTCGTAGCGGCGCGTAGTGCCAGGTTTCCGGCATCGAGTCTCAATGCCGACAACCGGCGCAGCAAGTGCCCGACAAAGGCCTGCTCTTGCGGAATATGCGCGAGCATGTCGTCGAATACTTCAAGGCGGCGGTCACGCGTCAGATCGATGGTCTGTAGAGATTGCCGAGAACAGAGCAACTGTCATGCCGGGGACGAAAATGCTGATACTCCAAGGATGAGCATCACGGATGAGCATCGAATCGACGGCAATGGACGCAAAGCTGACAATCGTGTGCGATTGCGCACATTCTCAGGCTGGTTCGATCAGTTGGGATGACTCGGAGGCAGCACACCGCGAGCTGCTTGTAGGTCCTGGAAACGGCATGATGCGAGCGCCGCGTGCTGCATTTGAAAGGTGCTCGACCTGATTAGCTCGCATATTGCTGCGTTGTCCTTCAGACTGGTCGCTCGGAGATTTGACGGTGTTCATCCGTATCTGGCCGGTGACACAATGTCCGCAACTCAACCCTGAACCTCGGGGATCGCACCGGCGAGGCGCACCCTTCGTCGCCATTGAAGCATTCGCTGCACAAATGCTCTGGTGGCACACCAATTGCTAATTAGGTCCCAGATCCCTGACCGGTCAGTCGTTCCGGTCCAAACTCCAGTCGCGACTATCAACCATGATCAATAGCTTGAGATGTCAGCCCATCTGCACAAGCTCTTTCGCGCAAAGGGTAAGGCGAGCAAGCATCGTCAACTTCATCGACCGCTGAGCTGAAGGAGTTGATTATCAAAGGTTCGAGATTCGGCCGTCCCATCAGGCTCTACGGTTTCTCGATTGAAAAGCGTCATGATCCGCTGGCGTCGCCGCGTCGCGCCGTACGAACCGAGCTTGTCAGCGATCATCACGCGCGGCGGCGTGCCGGCGGATTTAAAGAGCTTCGTCATGAGCCGCTGCGCAGCGCGCGAGTCTCTTCGGCTTTGGATCAAGACGTCGAAGAACGACGCCATTCTGGTCGACAACGCGCCGGAGCCAATGTTGTTCGCGCGATCGAGATAACGAAGTCGTCCAGATGCCATGTCGCCGCGAGTGGGGGAATCCCGATGGGAGAACGCCTTGCCGGATTTACGTCCCCACTGGCGCACGGTTTCATAGGTCACGCCAATGCCACGCGCCGCCAGCGTTTCCTCGACCATGCGAAAGCTTAAGCAAAGCCGGAAATACAACCAAACGGCATAGCTGATCACTTCCGACGGGAAGCGATGCGCCGATAAAGAGGGCCCCGTGCGGTCGGCATGCCGGTCGTCTACCCCTTGGCCGTTCCAATTCGTTAACTTGACGGTGCCCCAGAACCTGAAGAGACGAAAAATTGGCCTTTCATTCGGCACCGGTTGAACCACGCCTAATTCCGGTTTTTGTCTCAAAAGTGGAGATGCGATATGATTTCGAGTCACCCTGTCGATGTGGTTGGCGGTAGCGACGAACTCATCGAGCAGGCGCTGCGAGCTGCGATGGGTAGTGCTCTGAGTCCGGAGTCGCCGACTCACCTGCGGGAAGCGCTAGAAGCGGCGGTGTTTCCAGGTGGCGCCCGGATGCGCCCCAAGCTCTGCTTGAAAGTCTTCAATGCATCCGGCGCAAGCCATCCGGAGCTGGCTGCAAGAGCTGCGGCAGCAATCGAATTGCTGCACTGTGCCTCGTTGGTCCATGACGACCTGCCTTGCTTCGATAACGCCGCGCTGCGCCGCGGCAAACCGACGGTGCACCGGCTATTCGGAGAGCCGACCGCCGTTCTGGCCGGCGATGCCTTGATCGTGACGGCTTTCAAACACCTCAGCCGGCAGGCTGCGCGGGCACCTGAGTTGGTCGCGCGCATGATCGAGGTGGTCGCGGAGGCGGTCGGCCCCAGTCATGGGCTGATCGCCGGACAGTCGATGGAGGCCGCGACGCACGTCCCAATCGACCGCTATCACCATTACAAGACCGGCTCCCTCTTTGTGGCGGCGGCCACGTGCGGCGCCCTGACAGGTGGTGCTGACCCGGCCCCATGGGCGAAGGTGGGGGAACTGCTCGGGCATGCGTACCAGATCGCCGACGACATCGCAGACACGGTCGGCCGCGCCGAGGTGCTTGGCAAATTGCGTGCCGTGGACACGCAACTGAATCGACCCAATATCGTTCGCAGCCAAGGGTTGGATAGCGCAGCCGCCAAATTTTACGCGTATCTCGAGCAGATAAGTGACACCATTCCTGCCGGCCCTCACAAAGGGTCCCTCGTTGACTGGCTGAACCAGGCGCTTTGCAAGGGCGTAGCGGGCCCGGGAAAAGCCGGACTGATACAACAAGCGGCGCTGGAATGCGTCCAACCTTTATGAGAAATGAATCACAGCAAGGAAATCCGGTCGTTGGCTCCGTCATGGCTGGATACGATCGACATCGAGGCTGGATCTTTCTGATCGCCGTGCTGAAGTCTCACCGGAAAAGCTAGAGGGCAGGCGCTCATTGCTCGTGCAAAAGCGCGACTTGCGACATTCGGCTGCGTCAAAGTCAATCTCCTGGTGTCGAAATCCAACTCAGCCTTGCGCGCACAACTCGTGCCCGAGGATATCGCCCGCTGTCTGCCGCCTCCGAGGGTCGCTACGGGATTAGCGCCCAAGCAATTTGAATTTGCTATCGTCATGACCGGTCATTGCGTGGGCTGCCTTTGCCGGGTACCGCCGCGCCCAGGGCCTTCTAGCGGGCGATCGGACGGCAAGCGGCCCGGCCCGGCAATGGCAGAGGTGCGGCTATTTTCCGCCGGCGCTCACGCGCCTTTGCATCGCGAAACAAAATAGCCGCACCTCTGCCATCCTCCGCTTCGCTCCGGCCCGTCGGCTGACGCCTCCGGGTTCTGGTCCGTTCCGCCCGCCGTCTGGTGATCGCCACGAAGGCCGCGATGGGCGCGGCCGAACGGCAAAGGACCCTAAGCCATGATGACCGAACACGACGATAGCCAGTTCGAACCGCCGCACGGCTCATCACCGACCGATCATATCCTCAACGAGCTTCAGCTCTATGGCCATCGTCCCTTTCACGACGAGCCTGACCCAAGGCCGCTCCCGGAAGCCAAGGCCATCACAGGCGCGATCGCCGACATCTTTGATGCGCTCGTGGCGACCCTGAGCGACACACGGCTTGAACCCGACCTCGAAGATCTCCTCTGGTCGACCGTCAATCTCTTCCATCGCGCCACGGGCCGCATCGAGCGCGAACTCGATGACAACGAAAAAGCCCAGCAAAAGAGCCAGCGCGAGCAGAATGGATCGGAGGTGCGATCGGTCGAACTGGAAAGGCTCACGGCCGAAGGCGTCACATTGATCGAACGCCGCAACGCCATGGAGCTGTTCCGCGATCTGGCGACTGAGCAATTCGAGCTTCATACCGGCTCGCCCTGGCGCCCCCGTTCCGGGTCACTCGTCAATCATCGCACGCTCACCTCTGCGATGATTGATAGCCGCGATTTCCTGGCTGCCAAACGTCGCGCGGACACCGAGGCGTTGCTGCCGTCGGGACCCAAGATCGGGCTCACCGGTGGACTCGATTTTAACGACGTCGCCCTGATCTGGGACCGCCTCGACAAGGCCCATGCCAAGCACCGGGACATGGTGCTGCTCCACGGTGGCTCGCCGAAGGGCGCCGAGCGGATCGCCGCAAAATGGGCCACCAACCGCAAGGTTCCCCAGGTCGCCTTCAAGCCGGACTGGACCAAGCACGGTAAGGCAGCTCCGTTCAAGCGCAACGACGCCATGCTTGCAGTGCTGCCGATCGGTCTCATGCACTTTCCGGGCACCGGGATACAGGACAACCTTGCCGACAAGGCCAGGAAGCTCGGCATTCCCGTCTGGAAGTTCGGCGGCGCGTAAGCGCCGTCGCCCATCGGCGCATCTTCGTCGAGGACCAAGTTCGCCAGCGCAGATCAGTGCAAATTCTCTGATGCGACCGTATAGCGCTCGAGCAGAAAGCTTCGGTTCTTGTCCGATTCGACGAACGAGGTCACGCACTCGCACAGCGCTGCATTCTGCGCTATTATTCTTGTCGCGCCGTGGTGGTGGTGGAAGGCGCGATGCGTCATGTCTTTTGTCGCGGAGCCACCACCATGCTTATCATCGCACTCGCCCTCAATATGCTTGGCATCGGCCTGTTCTGCTGGCTGGGTCTCATCCTTGCTGTCTACGCGCTGCCATATTTCGTTGCGCTTTCCGCAGGATTTGCGGCTGTTCACGCTGGGGCAAGCATTGCCTCGGCAGCTCTGGTCGCAATTCTTGCCGGCGCCGTGGTCGTTCTCATCGGTCAAACGCCTTGATCTGGGCTCGATCCAGCTTCGTGCGCGCGGTGATTGCCGGCAGCGTTCACCGTCCCGGCGGCTGTCGCGGGCTATCACCTCGCCCATGGCCTGTCGCAAATCGCGATGCCATCCTCACTTTGGCAGGATATCTTCAGCTGGACCGGCGCCTTTGCCATCGCCGGCATGGCGTGGAGACGGATAACCAGCTTTGCCGAGCCTCCGGCATTGGGCGAGGCTTTGCTGGAGGAACATCAGTAGCCCCTCTCGGCCGAGACGCGAAAGGAATGATCCTTGGGTCTCGACGCTGAGGCCGCTCAGGTCCAAGCGTTGGTTGGGTCGATGAGCTTGAGCGAGAGATAGTCGCGGCGTTCTCGAAGGCTTGGCACCCGGCACCTGACCTCCCGGCGGAAGGCAGGCCAGCCAGGGGGCGTCTCATCGCGGCTGGTTCACGGCAGTCGCGTTGGCCCTTTTCTTCGCTTTTGCTTCCAACTCTACGCCTGAGCGCAGCGACCTCTTGTGCAGCCCAACCGAGCGGCGCCACAACTTCTCTGGGGTTGCTGTTCAGCGCACGGACCACCTGGCCTCTTGATGGCTCGATCTGGCCGAAGAGCGGCTGCGCCTCGATCGCCTGAACGCAACGCCAGCGGCTCGACTTTCTTCCCCTGGGCTACGCCCATTCCTCGCGCGGCAAGAAAGTCGCCCCGCTGGCGTCCTCCGCTGCGCTACGGCCCGCGGGCGGGTGCGTCGTCGATCGTCTTCGGCCTGTAGATCGCCATCGAGGCCGCGGTGGTCGCGGCTCGAAACAGCAAGGAGAAGTAACATGGCTACCATCGGTTCTTTCAAGAAGATCGGCAGCGACTTCCAGGGCGAGATCGTCACCCTCAGCCTCCAGACCAAGGGCGTCCGCATCGTGCCCGAGGCCAACCGCACCAACGAGAACGCCCCGAGCCACCGCGTCTTCGTCGGCCGGGCCGAGATCGGGGCCGCCTGGTCGAAGCGCTCCGAGGAGGGCCGCGACTATCTCTCGCTCAAGCTCGACGACCCCTCGTTCAACGCACCGATCTACGCGAACCTGTTCAACGACGAGGACGGCGACGGCTTCAGCCTGATCTGGTCCCGGCCCCGTAAGAACGGCGACTGAGGTCGCCAAAAAGCCCCGTCCGGTCTGCCGGGCGGGGCTTTTCAATTAAGCGCCCCTCCGGCCGTGCGGACCTGTCAATACTGATTCCAGCCGCTCGGCCGGTATTGGGCTATTCAGTCTGTCCGCGCGTCTTTTTCTTGGCGCCTGCGCCTGGCGGCCGTGTCAACAGGTCTGCTGCTTCGACTCCCAAACTGCGCGCCAGCCGGTCGACAACGTCGATGCCGGCCGCATAGACGCTCCGTTCGAGTGCGCTGATATAGGTGCGGTCAATTTCTGCTCGATGTGCCAATTCCTCCTGCGACAAGCCGCGAGCTTGTCGCAGCTTGCGCAAATTGATTGCAAGTATCCCGCGTATATCCATACGCGAGACGGCACGTCCTTGAAGAGTATTTCACCACGGAGTATTCTCGACAAAACGTTCGCGCGGAAGCCTACCACCAAATTTTTACGCTTCTGCTCCTTCCGGCGTGTTAGAATTTGTCAAATCTGAGGCGTGGAGTTTCATGAGGAAGCCGCCGCTCGATCCCGACGTCGCCGACGCTGCCCCCACCGATCAAGCTCTGACGGTTTATGACGAGGAGCACGTCGTGACGTACACGCGCCTTTTGCAAGCCGAAAGCGAAGGGGCCGACTGGCGGGAGGTCGCGCGAATAGTGTTGCATATCGATCCGGAGCGCGAACCTGATCGTGCGCGAAATGCATACCTGTCTCATCTTAAGCGCGCTAAGTGGGCTACCGAACAGGGACGTTTCTTGCGCGGTGCCGGGTCAAATTAGGAAAATCTCACCGGTGAAGTGTTTCTCAAGAACACGATCTTCTTCTCCTCGTTGGTGGTCACTTTAGAGCATCGCGTGGTGCCAAAGTAAGGACTTCCTACAACCCAATCGATCAGAATTATTGCGGCGCAATCCTTGTTATCCGACTGGACAAAGGGGCGTAAGCAATGCCGACATTCGACTGGCGGTCGCCGGATTCGTACAAGAGCCTACAGGACGCTGAAAGAACCGACATCGCCTGGGAATTTCTTCGCCGAAACAAAGACTACGAACGCGACTACGAAGAGACTGTGAGGAACAGCCCGGACGGCGAAGTATCTCCGGAGTTCAGGAGGAGGTGGGGCATCTGCTTTCGCCCATGACCCGCAGATATCCTTCGAGGAACAGGTCGTCATTTGGGCGCCTGAGGTTCTGCCGACGGTCGTTCCAATCGCGGCGATCGCGTCGACGGTCAGTGGGGACAGCTCTCTTCAGCTACTGCTCGATCTTGCTGCTGGCCGGGCGCGGCGTGCCTCCGATGGCTGGCACGCTGTGCTACGGATAGGCGTCGTAGAGCATCGAGTCTGGCTGAAGGATCTGCCAGCCGCCAGCGCCAATTACGCAGTTCAATTGGAATTCGACCGCGATTTCGACGCGCGCGCCCTTGCAGCGCAGCGGCTGTGGCGCGCGATGAATGAACGCGCTGTCGGTCCCGCCTCTCACGGATTGTCAAAACAGAGATGCGAACGGCTGCGCGCCGCCATTCAGGCGCTCGATGCCCATGACGCCGGTGGCACGTATCGGATCATTGCCGAAGCTCTATTCGGCAAGAAGCGCATCTCCGATCGTGCCTGGAAAACGCACGATCTGCGCAATCGTACAATTCGCCTCGTGCAGAGCGGCCTCGCATTGATGCGAGGCGGCTATCGCGAATTGCTGCGCCCCAAGCACAAGAACAAATAGCCGCCTTCAGCTAGAGGCGGCTTCCGGCGGCGACGCGTGGGCGCAGAACGCCGAACGGTTTGTGGCTGGCATTAGGGATGAGGAACGCCTTCTACTAGGAGCCACTCAGAACGCGTTGGCATTCCTTGGCTCGATCGATCAACTTCGTGGCCAAGCGCTTGATTATGGTATTGTCGAGCCCCTCCGCTTCCGCGGTAGCGCAGACATCGGTTACATTGTCGGGAAGCAACTCAGCCAGAGAATTCAATCCGGCAATCATTTTGTCGGCGTCGAGGCGGGTTTCGCGGGCGAACTTCTGCCATTCGCGCGCACCAATCTGGCTAAGCTTGTATTCGCCGCCGATCTTCATCGCGAGCTTCATTTTCTGAAACTCGACATCGTTATAGGGAAGGATGCTGGCGATATCGTAGAGCGGCGCAAGTCGCACTGTAGGGCCGCTGGCGAGGAGCAGCGAGTAATTCTTGGCGTGTGCATCGGTACCGCCGATGAGCCAGTTGAAGCCGAGGGCATCGATGAAAGTATCTAGGTCATCCACGCTATTGGTGGAGTAGGTGCGTAGGAGTTCGATAATGTCGGCGGGGGCTGGTCCGCCCTCGCTTTGGTATTTCTTAGTTGGCATGATGCCGCGTGCTTGGCAGATGTCCTCTTGATGGACACGAACGACGTCATTGCCGCTGAATTGCCGGTCATAGCGTTCGACGACAATGGCGATTTCTTTCTCAAATCGCATGACCTTAGTTTCGGCGACGGGTAAGCCGAGATTGCGTGCAAGATTGAGGCAGATATGTTCGTTCTCGGCATGGCCGTCGAAATGGCCGGTCGGGGGTTTCAAGATATGAGTTGTCGGGATTCGTCCAGAGGGAATTCCCCATCGGTCTTTTTGCAGGAGCAGCGCAGTTTTCGGTTGAGTCCCGGCGAGGCTGAATTGCCCCGTATCGCGCGGCAACCGCCATGCGGCGTGATCCTCTCTCAACGCTTGCAAACGTTTGGCAATCGCGGCTTCGTCAAGCCATTCAACTTTGTCGTCCGCACCGCTTTGTAATACCTTCAAACGATCGGGGGTGACGAACTGAATGGCGCCGGCGCAATCCTCGCCGACATGGGAAATCAGAGCAAACACGTTGCGGGCCGAGACCTGAAATTTCTTGGCCCAACGATCGAGGACGCGCTCGTTGTCCGGCAGAAGTCCCCATAGAAAGGCTTGCACAGCGGCGGGACCGTGCTCCTCGGCCGCGAGTGGCATGGAGAGCGAAATCGGATACGCGCCCCTCGCTTCGCGCCAATTGGTGTCATAGACAAAGGTAAGGCGGCTGCGCGTGTCGTTATGCACGCGGCCGACTTCCTTCCCGTCCAAGAGGGCCACGAGTTCGTTTGTCATGCCCTCCTCTTCTTGGCTTTGGCCACGATTGCGTTGATATCGACGCCGGACTTTTCTGAACTGCGGCTGTTGGATTGTTCACTGTTTGCGTCCAGGCTGATACCGAGAGCGTCAAGAGCGCGGAGCACCAGGCCGAGTTCGGCGCGTGCGTGGCCATGTTCGACTTCGATGACCCACTGACGGCTGACACCAATACGCTTGGCGAAGCTCGACTGGTCGAGCTTGAGTCGTTTGCGCCTGTCTCGAATGATGGCCCCGAGATCGGTGGATGTGCGTACAAGCATGGTGCGCCTAGAATGTCGACGTTCGCCTACATTACCATATGTCAGCGTTCGGCGACAATATGAAATGTCGGCGAACGACGACACGGAAAGATGTTGCCGTTCGACGACATTGAATGGGTTGAAGCGGCCATATTTCGTTGCGTTTTCCGCAGGATTTGCGGCTGTTCACGCTGGGGCAAGCATTGCCTCGGCAGCTCTGGTCGCAATTCTTGCCGGCGCCGTGGTCGTTCTCATCGGTCAAACCGCCTTGATCTGGGCTCGATCCAGCTTCGTGCGCGCGGTGATTGCCGCAGCGTTCACCGTCCCGGCGGCTGTCGCGGGCTATCACCTCGCCCATGGCCTGTCGCAAATCGCGATGCCATCCTCACTTTGGCAGGATATCTTCAGCTGGACCGGCGCCTTTGCCATCGCCGGCATGGCGTGGAGACGGATAACCAGCTTTGCCGAGCCTCCGGCATTGGGCGAGGCTTTGCTGGAGGAACATCAGTAGCCCCTCTCGGCCGAGACGCGAAAGGAATGATCCTTGGGTCTCGACGCTGAGGCCGCTCAGGTCCAAGCGTTGGTTGGGTCGATGAGCTTGAGCGAGAGATAGTCGCGGCGTTCTCGAAGGCTTGGCACCCGGCACCTGACCTCCCGGCGGAAGGCAGGCCAGCCAGGGGGCGTCTCATCGCGGCTGGTTCACGGCAGTCGCGTTGGCCCTTTTCTTCGCTTTTGCTTCCAACTCTACGCCTGAGCGCAGCGACCTCTTGTGCAGCCCAACCGAGCGGCGCCACAACTTCTCTGGGGTTGCTGTTCAGCGCACGGACCACCTGGCCTCTTGATGGCTCGATCTGGCCGAAGAGCGGCTGCGCCTCGATCGCCTGAACGCAACGCCAGCGGCTCGACTTTCTTCCCCTGGGCTACGCCCATTCCTCGCGCGGCAAGAAAGTCGCCCCGCTGGCGTCCTCCGCTGCGCTACGGCCCGCGGGCGGGTGCGTCGTCGATCGTCTTCGGCCTGTAGATCGCCATCGAGGCCGCGGTGGTCGCGGCTCGAAACAGCAAGGAGAAGTAACATGGCTACCATCGGTTCTTTCAAGAAGATCGGCAGCGACTTCCAGGGCGAGATCGTCACCCTCAGCCTCCAGACCAAGGGCGTCCGCATCGTGCCCGAGGCCAACCGCACCAACGAGAACGCCCCGAGCCACCGCGTCTTCGTCGGCCGGGCCGAGATCGGGGCCGCCTGGTCGAAGCGCTCCGAGGAGGGCCGCGACTATCTCTCGCTCAAGCTCGACGACCCCTCGTTCAACGCACCGATCTACGCGAACCTGTTCAACGACGAGGACGGCGACGGCTTCAGCCTGATCTGGTCCCGGCCCCGTAAGAACGGCGACTGAGGTCGCCAAAAAGCCCCGTCCGGTCTGCCGGGCGGGGCTTCTCTCAGGTGCGCATCAAAGCATTGTTGAGGCCACTGCGCTTCGGCGCCTCTCACTGGTCGCCTTTCGCGGTCATTTCCGTGAACGTCGTCCGGCATACGTCGTCGGGATTTTAGCTATCGTCGCGGTTGGCTCCAGCGGGAATCTATTCAGCGCCCGGAGGGGTAGCCACGCCCAGTGTGCGATGTCTGCCTTTCAACGCAATTCGACTGGATCGAAGCATCCGGGGAAACGTCCATAGCTGGACGCGAACGCATCCTGCCTTCCTGCCAGTTTTCAATCCAGACCTCCCCCTATGTTCTGGTCACGGTCGATCTTGAAGAAGGACCCCGCATGAACGCGCGCCTACGTTGCTATGGACAAGACCCTGCGATCGGCACTCGTTGTCTGTCGATTTGAGGTGCATGAGGAAAGCTGGACGTTTCCGATTTTCGTTCTGGCTTAGCGTCAACGCCGGCTGTCGATACAACGTCCATCTGGGGATCCCTGCGATTCCATTCCGCATGGGATCGAAACTTGATTCCGAAATTCTCCTGCAGTCGGTTGTAGAGGTGAGCAGAAACTCACGCAGTACAACGCGGTCAGAATCATTCAAGCCTGAACCGCTTGCCGCATCCTCGTTGGATTCAACATTGCTGCATCGAAGTGCGACTTCGAATCATTTGGTAGTTGGGAGATGCTTGTCCCAGCAATGGGCTTATTCGCCGAGTCCAGATTATCGATGCCAGTCGCCACTACCGAGACACGGACGAGACCCTGCAGCCGTTCATCGAAAGTGGCGCCGACGATGACGTTAGCGTCCGGGTCGGCTCCTTCGCGAATGCGGCTAGCAGCTTCGTCGACCTCGAATAGCGTCAGGTCCTTGCCGCCGGTGATCGAGATTATGAGGCCACTGGCGCGCTTGATCGAGGGGGCCTCGATCAATGGATTGGAGATCGCGGCCATAGCGGCGGTGAGCACGCGCTTCTCGCCAGAAGCCTCACCCCCGCCCATCATGGCTTTGCCCTTCTCGCGCATGACGGAGAGAACGTCGGCAAAATCGAGATTGATCAAACCTTCTTTGACTATAAGGTCGCTGATGCAGGCCACACCCGAATAGAGAACTTGATCGGCGATGGCGAAGGCATCGTTAAATGTGGTCTTCTCATTGGCCACTCGGAGCAGATTCTGGTTTGGGATGATCAGCAGGGTGTCAACCGCGTTCAGCAGTTCCGCAATGCCCGCTTCAGCAACGCGCATACGGCGCTGGCCCTCGAAGTCGAAGGGCTTGCTGACGACGCCGATGGTGAGAATGCCAAGTTCACGCGCGATCCTGGCTATAACAGGCGCCGCCCCAGTTCCCGTACCGCCGCCCATGCCAGCGGTAACGAACACCATGTTTGCGCCGGTCAAATGATCCTGGATCGCATGAACTGCCTCTTCGGCCGCGGCGCACCCTACTTTGGAGTTCGAGCCGGCGCCAAGGCCTTCGGTCACCTTTGTGCCTAACTGGATGAGGCGCTTGGCCTTGGACATGCTGAGTGCTTGTGCGTCGGTATTGGCGACGACGAAGTCGACGCCTTCCAGCCCGGCCGCGATCATGTTGTTGACGGCATTGCCTCCGGCGCCACCGACTCCAAACACAATAATACGCGCTTTCATCTCGCGAATGTCGCTGATGTCGGTCACTTTTACCTCACGATTTCTTCGGCACGTTGGGATAGCGGACCCGGATTGCTACCGACGAACCTTGTGGTCTGTCTCTACCAGGAGCGCAGCTAGATAGCCTAGTCGACGTGCGGCCTGTCCGTGGCTGTCGATCGAGGCGCCAACTCGGTCACCGGTCCGTAGAGCCGCTGCCTCGTCCTCAAGCCGCGCTGTCGCCTCTCTAGCGGCATGGTCTTTGCGGTCGCCTGCAGCACTTCAACCATCAGGCGTTCGGCGCGCTCGCGTTTGCGCTCGAAATCCGCGCCGTAACCGGCCGCCCTTGCGTCGAGCTGCACAATTTCCGTCTGCGACGCCTCAATGTTTTCCACTAATGGGACAATGTCGCCCGCGCGACGACCACCTCGTGGGCAGGGAGTATGCCTGACTTCAGCGAGATCAACGCTCACTAGCGCTTTGCTATTATCCGAAAGCGAGCGCGGCAATCTGAGTCGCTTGGCAACCGATCGGGCGGCCTCAGGTGAGATTTTCGGCCGGGCACCAAGTGCGACATATGTCTGGGCCTCAATGGGCATCGACTGTTCTCCTAGAACGAACCGGGAGGCAATCGGCTGTTAACCGAAAAGTAACCGCAAGGTAGGCTGCGTTGGTTAACAAGTCGTTAACAGCTCCGGCGAAGAAACAGGTCGCGTATCCATGCGGACTGACTTTTCAAAGCAGGTGTTCCGCAACGAGTCGTGATCTGATCAAAAGGCTATTGCGGACCATTTTCGCGTACCTTCTTTCCGCGGCTGGGTTTCATGTTTCGCCAGTGATGCGTCGTTCCAAGCCGAGCGGCACGATCCAGCCGCCTGCGCGGTCGTACGGGCAAATTCATCAGGATGTACCGCAGCCAGGCGATTGCGCACGGCGTTTGGGTCTTCGTCGATGGCTGCGCGAATGAGATCGCGCTCGATCCCGACAAAGACCGGCCGGAGGTTGAGGCGAGCGAGCGCTTCCTGGTCGACGGCGGTGACATCGGCGTCGGTGACTGGTCCCGCGCGGGTAACGATGCCGCCGACAAGCCCTCCGATGGCGCCTGTCTTTTCCACTTCCCTTACCGCGGCGGCGTCGAGCAGCGCTCGCGCGCGTGCGAGATCGTCCTGGAGCCTTCGGGCAAAAGGTTGATGCGTGAGACGATGGAGAACGCCCGCCAATTCGGCATGTCCGAGCGGCTTGATCAAGTTGGCGACATGCAGCCGAAGAAGGCCGATGAAGAGCGCGTTTTTCTCTTCGGAAGCGATGGGCTCGCCTTCATCGACGGGATCGCGGACCGAGAGATGGACATCGGCTGGACCAGCTACAGCCATTCCCCAGCGCGTTGCGATCGCGATGCGCTTCAACGTGACTTTGCGGCCTTGGGCGGTGACATCGATCCGTGCAGCTTGCGTCCACGCGCGATCCAGGGCCTTCGCGGGTCCTCCCACATCATGGCAGCCTTTCGCCTCGGCGACCGTCAGGGAGGATAGGTCAGAGGCGCAGGCGATCCAATCGGGCAGGTCGCCGCGAAAAAGGCGCTTGACCTTGAGCTGCCTGCGGCGGTCCAGGTCGATGGTTCGGCTACCGAGATGCGCAAAGATCGAAAGATTGAAGTGTCGCTCGAGATAGGCGCGGGCGACGAAGCGTCCAAACAGGCCTGAGAGCGCGACTTTGACTTCGCGCGCCTGCCCAAGCGGCTCCCTGAAGATGAAAGGCGTTCCCGCGCCGGTCGGCGCCAGCAGCGCGTCGAGAATAGACCACGCGCCATAGGCGGCGCCGGGTGTCTGCAGCACCTCCCGAATGCCGGCATCCTCGATCTCGGAGACTTCAAGGTCGACGGTAGGGCCGGCGATGGGGCTCGCCGCCGCAGGATCGAAGCTATGAAGGAATGTCCCTGTCAAAGCGCCAGCGCTCGTTTGAGATCGTCGTGCTCGAAAGCGCTGGCCATGCGATTGATCTCGGCCGCGCGGGCGCCGACTGCTTTGGCCGTGTCGCGCCAGGTCGCGGTCGCTGTCGCGACTTCCTTAATGATCGTGCGGGCCTGCGGCAACGTGCGCCCAAAATACTCCGACGCGGCCTCAAGCAGGTCGAGCGAGCAGGTGCCTTCGTCGAGGTCGATGTTCGTCGTCAGCACCCGCGCCTTCACATCGGTAGGCACGGGATTGAGATCGTAAGCCGGAGAGAGCGACCATCCCGCCTTTCCCAACCACAGGAAACCGTGGTTGCGCAGATGATCATCGACATTGGAGATCAGCACATTGAAGACGACGCGCCTGTAGAGGGCATGGGCGTCCGTCTTTCCTTGCGCACCATGTTGCGAGAGAGCGTCGACAATCTCCGGGTAGCTGCCGCGCTCGCCGTCTTTGGCGCCCATCATCGCCATGGCGGACAGGAACGGGATGCGGACGGCGTCATTGCGATCGAAGCGGCGCGACAGCATGACGGCCTTGCCGGCCACCTCGATCAGTTCGTGTTGCGGGGTGGCGATGCCGGCCTTGCTGGCGAGCCGCAGCGCAATCTCCTCCCAGGTCTCCATGCTGTAGTCGTCGGTCTCCTTTGGAAACTTGGCGATCGAGAGATTGCCGTGTTGATCGATGACCGAGGCCTTCGGCCGCCCGCCACCGAGGGAGGAGCCGGGCGCGAAGATGAGCTGAAGATCTTCGTCCGTTTCCTCGTCGCGGAGAATGCGCTCGGTGATCTGGAGCAGCCGCCCGAGTTCGATGAGGGCCGGTACACCAGCGCGGGTCGGCGTCTGGAAAGTTTCTTCGCCGACCCAGCGGAAGCGAAGTGCGCCAAGTCGCGTTTCATCGGCAACGCCCAGCAAATAGTCGCTTTCTGCAAGCGTGCGAACAGCGCGGCCTTCGCGGTCGGCGAGGCGGCGTTCGGCGCGCTGCATGAGGCGGCGGCCCCAGGTGTCAGGCGCGGAGTCGCCAATGGAGCCGAAAGTCGCCAGTCCGGCAGGAGGAGCAAAGGCGCCGCGCGTCAGGGCGAGGGCGGGTTCCAGCGAGAACCGGTCCGAGTCATTAAGCCATGCGCCATCATACTCGAAGAGGATGGTCTCCGAGCCTCGAGCACGGTTGCTCCTCGCCAGTCCGATGCGGCGCGTGCGGCCGCCGAGATCGATATGCACCTCGAAGTCAGCCATCACGTGAGGCCCCGGTCTTGCGTTTGAGGTGGATATGTTTGGGCAGCTCGGCGCTGGCGAGCGCTTGGCCGACGCTGTCGTTGCTGATGTCGGCGAGCTTGATCAGGCCGTCGAGCAGGCCGAGCGCCTGGAGAACGCCGGCATAGATGCCGATGCTGACATTGGTGTCGCCGGCTTCGACTCTCTGCAGCGTCGAGCGGGACGTGAAGGCGCGCTCGGCGACGACGGCCATCGGCAGCCGCCGACGCCGACGGGCATCGTGGATGTCCGCGCCGAGCTTGCGCAGGGCCCGCCGAACAGCGGCAGGGGGATTGTGGGGGGTAGGCATTTGTAGCCTTCATACTACATATTTGACGAATATGTAGCACGAAGATTACATATTTTTCTAGCCCATTAGGGTCGGTACCTCAGTAAGGGGGACGGCTAAGCATTAACCCGAGTCCCCGAAGAATGCGCGCAAGACCCCGCACAGTGAGGCGGCGATCGAAGCTGCGAGCGTCGCCGCCAAGTTATCTTGCAGAATCTGGTGGTCGAACCGGAGTTGGACAGAGAAGGGGGGCCACCGGGTTTTCAGACGGCCTGCCCGGCTTCTGAGAATGAAGAAGGAGATCAACAAGACCGAGCCGAACCGCAGCATCATCGATACCGCGAACGATCCGCTCGATCAGCCTAGACGAGAACGTCACGCGGGAAAATGTGCATCCCGCCGATCAGTTCGAGGCCTTCAAGAAGCTGGCGGAAGAGCGCGGTTTTGGTGCGGAAGAATTGCCGCCCGCTTCGGCATGACGTCGCATGTTGTCCTGCGGCTCGGCGCGGTCTCTCCGAAACTGATGCAGATCTATCGCGATGGCGATCTGACCCTTGAACATCATCGAAACCGTTTTGGGCGAAGAACATCGCAAACCGGAAAGCATCTTTGATTTCGTGCAAGTCATTACCCACTTGCCCGCGGCAGGCCTCATCAGGATGCGCGCCTCGAACTGGAGGGCAAAGCAAAGCGCTTGATGAAGCGGGCCATTTGATGACATGAGCCGCGCAGTCGGGAACGTTCGCGCGGCCTCGCTTCCAAGGCCCAATGCATCGCCGCCAATCGGCAAGCCGGATCGGCGGCGGCGACGCGTATCCACGTCCGGCGCGCTCGTCGGGCCTCCAGCCCGGCTGTCGCGAGAGTCATGGGTTACGATGACTTAAAATGATTTTGCCGACCCGATCATTTCCGTTTAGCCGGCTTTGATCGGTCGCTTCGCGCGTCTTCGTCAGGAACTACCAATTCAACGTGACTGACACCTAACGTGCTGGCGAGCTCAAAAAGGGTTACGACAGTTGGGTTACGGCGGCCGCGCTCCAGGTCACTGATATATTGCTGAGTGAAGCCGGACATTTCGGCGAATTTCTCCTGCGTGAAGCGCTTCTGCTTCCGCAGTCTTGCGAAATTCCGGCCGACCAGCTTGCGCATGTCCATCGGCGCAAGTTGCGTCTTTACATACTATGAGGTTTATCTCCTATAGTATGTATTTCGAGCGGCTCGCTGGTCGGCTAGGTCCCAATGAGGCTAAAATGAGACGTCGGGACAATCTCGGCCTTCTAGGGAGATTAGAATCATTCGCTGTTTGTTGGGGTGGTCATGACAAAACCGCAGCTAGATCCTGACGTCGCGGATGTAGCGCCGAACGAGGCAACGCTGACCGCCTATGACGAACAGCATGTTGTCACGTACATTCGCCTTTTGCAGGCGGAAGGTCAGGGAGCGGACTGGCGGGAGGTTGCTCGAATCGTCTTGCACATCGACCCGGAGCGAGAGCCGGACCGTGCGCGGACTGCATATCAGAGTCATCTTGCGCGCGCAAAATGGCTGACCGAGCAGGGGCGTCTCTTACGCGGCGCCGGCTCAAAATAGAAGAAAATCGCCAGCTAACTTTTGTGGCCAAAACAATTTTCTCCCGCTAACCGGTGGTCATTCTCATGCACCACGTGGTGCCAAACTAGAGGCTTCCTACAACCGCTTCGTTCATAACTATTGCGCCGCAATCTTTGTTGGCTGCATGCAATGGGACGGAAGCAATGCCTGAATTCGACTGGCGATCGCCGGATTCGTTTAAGAGCCTGGAGAACGCTGAGATCACTCACATCGCCTGGGAAGGCCTGCGTATGAACGTGGACTACCAACGCGACTACCAAGCAATGGTTGCGAGCAGCCCCGATGGCGAAGTGACCGAGGAATTCAGGAGGAGATGGGGCATCTGCTTTCGCCCATGATCCGCAAAAGTCCTCCAAAGAGCAGGCGATCTTTTGGACACCTGAGGTTCTGGCGTCCGTCGTCCCGGTGACAAGTGCGCCGGCGGTTTCTCGCAAGTCAGCGCCTCCGCCACTGCTCGACTTCAGTGCCGGACAGGTGTGCCGCGCCGCCGACGGGTGGCACCTGGTGCTGCACATCGGGTCGGCGGAGCATCGGATCTGGTCAAAACAGCCGCTGACTGCAGGCACTTACTATGCGGCTGAGTTGCCGCTTGACCGCGACTTCGAAGCGCGCGCGCACGCTGCCACGCGGCTATGGCGCGCGATGAATGGACGCGCGCCAGGACCTGCCTTCCGTCGCTTGTCAAAACAGCGGCGCGAACGATTATGCGCAGCCCTTCGCGCAGTCGCCGCGTATCTCGCGGGCGCGACCTATCGCAGCATCGCAGAGGCTCTGTTCGGCGAAAAGCGCATCCCCGATCGTGCCTGGAAAACGCACGATTTGCGCAGCCGAACAATCCGCCTCGTACAAAGCGGCCTTGCGCTTGTGCGCGGAGGCTATCGCAAACTTCTGCGGCCCGGGCGCAGGGACGAGTAGCGCTGCCTCCAGGGGTGCCGAAAATCCGCCCCCAGATATTCGGCATCCTCCTCCGAGAACTTGCTTCTCCATGATGGCCGCAGACACGCCGATGCCGCCATCCGCAGTTCGCTGTCCTCTTGGAGTTCTCAAATGCCCGATCCGATGGCCGGTCTGCCCCCGCGCTTCCTGCGTACATCGGAGGCCGCGCGTTATCTTGGCCTTTCCGGTCGCACGCTGGAGAAGCACCGCACGTACGGCACCGGGCCGACGTATCGGAAGATTGGCGGGCGTGTGGTCTACGCCGTAGATGACCTGAAAGCATGGGCTGATCTCGGCGCCAAAACCTCGACCTCCGATCCCGGCAAAGGGACTGTGCTGCCCGCAAAGAAGCACCCGACGCTGCGCCCCTATGCGGGCCAGGAACGTCGCTGATCCCTGTTTGAGAGCGATGGTCATGCGACGCAAACACCATTCCGAGCGCAACCAGCTTGAGCTCTTCCGCGCACTGCCCGGTGATCTCGCGCCCCGCGACGCGCAGGATCTGATGGCTTATCCATTCTTCTCGCTCGCGAAAACAAAGCGCATTGTGCCGATCGATTTTCGTACTGGTGCGATCGCAATTCGGGTCGAAGCGGTGCCGGAACACGGCATGGCGACCATTTGGGATGCGGATGTTTTGATCTGGGCCGCTTCCCAGATCGTCGAAGCCCGTGACGCCGGCTTGAAGACGTCGCGCCTGATGGCTGCAACGCCTTACGAGATTCTGACGTTCGCCGGCCGTGGCACCAGCTCGCGCGACTACGACCGCCTGAAGGCGGGGCTCGACAGGTTGCAATCGACGACCGTGTTGACGTCAATTCGCCAGATTGCGGAACGACGGCGGCATCGTTTCTCGTGGATCAACGAATGGAAGGAGACCGCTGACGCAAACGGACGCCCGTTCGGGCTCGAACTGATCTTGCCCGATTGGTTCTATTCCGGCGTGATCGATGACGCGCTCGTGCTCACGATTGATCGCGCGTATTTCGATCTGACGGGCGGACTTGAGCGCTGGCTTTACCGCCTCGTGCGCAAGCATGGCGGCCGGCAGCAGGGCGGCTGGAGTTTCGATCTTGTGCATCTCCATGCCAAGTCCGGCAGTCTCTCGCCACTCAAGCATTTTGCATACGACGTGCGCCAGATTGTCCAGCGCCAGGCATTGCCTGGCTACCAACTCGTGCTCACGCGCGATCGCGACGGCGCCGAGCGGTTGAGGTTCGCGCCCGCGCCCATCAATCCATTCACCGAGAGGCTTCGCAAGCGCGGTCTCCATCCGAAATCGGGAGGCAACCTGTGAATCAGCTCGTGCTATCGAGGACCGCAACCCTCGTGCCATCAAGGACCCGACCCTCGTGCTATCGGGGACAGGAATCGGATCGAAGTCCTTGTCCTTTAGCGCTTTCCAGCCGCCGTAACTCTTCTAACCAGAAATCCTTCGGATTTCTTCTAACGGACCGCGCCTTCGGGCCTGATGAGGATAACCACCACGGTCCGCCTGTTCTGCCTCGCCACAGTGACGGCGAGGGCGAGGACGCGCTGTCGCAATTCCGCTCCCGCCAGGCAACCAGAACCTTTCTGTACTCGGAGCGCACCATGAACAATTTCACTGAAGTCGAACTCCTTTGGCTCGAGAAGCGCATTGAGAACCGCATCCGGTTCGGCCACTCCGTCGAGGAGAGAATCCTCGATCGCCGCCGACGCGTGCTGTCCTTTGCGCCCGGCAGCATCTTCGCGTTCGTACGCTGGACATCAAACGACTTCGGAACGGCAATCTCACGGATCGATATTCTGCGCGCGGTGGTACCGGGACAACGATGCTCCACGGTGCCCTATGTGAAGCCCGGCGGGGACATTCTCCTGCGCCTATCCGGCTGGCCCAAGGTCGAACGGGTGCTTCAGTTGATCGACGCTGTCGAGGCACTCGACATCGATCCCGCGGACGCTGCGCCCGATTACTGGCATCATGTTCATAACCGCATGTCGGTCAATGAAAACCCCCGCCCCTACACGAAAGCGAGACACCAGGCGTGGCTTCAACGGCAGAGGACCATGCGATGACAGGTCCGTGGAAGACCTTGGTCACGATGTTCGGCGGCGCTGCTGCTCTTCTCGTACCGATAGTTCTCGACCTGACACCACTCTACGTCTGGAATGCATCTGACAGCGTGCCAATCGGCCTGTATCGCTTGCAACCTGCGGAAAAGCTGTTCGTGACCGAGTTGCTCGCCGTTCAGCCGCCGGAGCCGCTTGCAACCTTCCTTGACGCGAGCGGCTATCTGCCGGCCGGGATACCAATGCTCAAGCGCGTGCTGGCGCTTCCGGGGCAGACCGTCTGTAGAACCGGGCTCGCAGTTACCGTCGACGCGATCGAAATGGGCGAGGCAAGGGATCGCGATGGCCGCGGCCGTCCCCTCCCGAAATGGCAGGGTTGCCGCGTCGTCGGCGAGGGCGAACTCTTTGTCATGAACTGGCAATCCGCCGACTCGCTGGACGGAAGATACTTCGGCTTTCTGCCGGCATCCGCCGTCCTTGGGCGTGCGCTCCCCGTGTGGACCTGGGAGGACTGATGCGGGTGTTGGGATTCCGATCTGCTATTCCGCTGTTCGACCGAATGTCGCCCCATTCCTCCGTCCCGGCCAACGATCGCGGAGCCCTCGCGCGCAGGGCCGGTCCAGCGCCCGCCCCGGACTTCGTCCGTGGGCGGCCGATGGGCCGGCGCCAGGCGACCTTAGCCCGGAGGAGCACGAACACAAGGGCATGCTGGCGTTCAGTCGAAACAAGCCTTCGCTCCGTCGTGCCGTTGTTCCTTGCGCTGACGATCAGTGATGCTGCGGCTTTCGCCGAGACACGATCGGCAGAGCATACAGCGAACTCTCAAACCAGCGAAGCGTTTGCACCGATCATTGACGAGGCCTCGCGCCGCTTCGGCTTACCAGTGTACTGGATACGCGCCGTCTTGGAAGTCGAGAGCGCTGGAGACGTGTGCGCCAAATCCCCGAAAGGTGCCATGGGGCTGATGCAGATCATGCCGCAGACTTGGGCCGAGCTTCGCCTGCGATACCAGCTTGGCAACGATCCCTACGATCCCCACGACAACATCCTTGCTGGTGCGGCCTATCTCCGGGAACTGCAGGACCGATACGGTTCGCCGGGCTTCCTCGCAGCCTACAATGCGGGACCTGGTCGCTACGAAGAACATCTCGCTGGTCGAGCATTGCCAGCTGAAACCCGAGCTTATTTGCAGAAGCTTGCACCAACGATCGGCAGCGATATTTCCGTTCCTGGGGCGGTCGCCAGGTTGCAGCCGTCGGGAACGACGCTATTCGCTGTGCGGTCCGAAAGCCTCAAGAGCACCACGTCGGCGCAGCGCGGCCTCATGCTGGATCACACTCCGATCGCGGGCGTTGCACACGACATTTCAGCCATCGTACCCCAAGCAACCGGGCTTTTTTCCGCGAGCTTTGTTGCGGGAGGTCGGCGATGAGCGAATGCATAAGCGCGCATGCATTAGCGTTCCGTAGAGAGAAATGGGCGGAAAGGAGGGGACGGTCGGAAGACACGAGTAAGCGTTCGGCGGCTGCACATCGGGCAGCTCGTGATATCAGTCGTCAGTTTCCACGTCGCGGGCGCCCCGTGACGGACATTCGGTTTACATTCGAAACGCCGCAACACGATCATGACGCTAAGACGTTCGGGTTTGCTACTGAAGGACCCTCGCTCACGCGGCAAGAGTTCGCTGAGGAGTGCGATAATAACGTGCTGATGGCATACGGGCGATGCCTTCGGCCCGCGCTCTACTCGTCGCTTCGCTCCTCACCGAGCCACCCTACGGGTGTCTCGGCCCTTCGGGTAACGATCGCTATCGCAAACGCTCGCAAACAGTGGGGGCTTCGCAAGTCAACTGCGAAGTCGCGGCGGCTCTTTCGCAATGAATCGGCCACCAGCCGAGGTGTTCGGGCAGGCGCTATTAGAGGATCCACCGCAACGACCCGAACTGCATTTTGTCGCAAACCGCCGCGAGCACCGACAGCCTGTTGGCTTGGAAGTTGGGCCCTGGGAACCAGGGACCGGGAGAACATGAGCATGACGGCAGGACGGCGAGATAAAAGGGGCTCGCCGGTCGAACCGCAAGCCATTGACATGGCTTGGGTTCTGGCGTGCCGGTCGGTCGGGGCGCGTGCCGCGCCGTACATTTTGAACAGCGCAATCAAGCAGATTTTCGGCACTGTAGCGGCCTTGGCGCCTTTCGCGGTCCGGCAATGACCCTGCGTGACAGCGATCTGCGCATTCGGCCCGGGCGCATCCGCAGCACCCGCGCGCCCAAGCCGAAGAGCTTCATCAACCAGGTGCTACGTGCCGCGAAGAAAGCCGGACACACGTCGGGTCAGGGCAGGTTTGGCAGGCGTTCTGCGGCCTATGGGCGCTCGACGTTTGGCCGCGGCCGGCTGTCCTTTGGTCGCAGCCGGTTGTTCAGTCCGACGCGGCGCGTTGTGGTGAAGGCGCGCATCGTGCGTCACAAGGGACGTTCGTTCCGCTCGGCGCCGCTGACGGCTCATCTTTCATACCTCAAGCGCGACGGAGTAACCCGGAACGGCGAGCGGGCCGAGATGTTTGATGCTGGCAGCGATCGAGCTGACGGTGCGGCCTTCGCAGAACGCTGCGAGGGCGACCGCCATCATTTTCGATTCATTGTCTCGCCCGAGGATGCCGCCGACATGACTGACCTCAAGGCCTTCACCCGTGATCTGGCCAAGCAGATGGAGATCGATCTCGGAACGCAGCTCGAATGGGTGGCCGTCGATCACTGGAATACGGACAACCCTCACATCCATCTTCTCGTTCGGGGAGTCGATGAGACAGGCGCAGACCTCGTGATCTCCCGCGACTACGTCAGCCGCGGCCTGCGCTCACGCGCCGAGGAGTTGGTCGGCATCGAACTGGGTCCAAGACCTGAGCATGAAATCCGCAATGCGCTGGAGAGAGAAGTCACGGCAGAGCGATGGACGCGGCTCGACCGGGAGATCTGGCAGGTCGCCGACGAAACCGGCTATATCGATCTTCGCCCCGACAATCCCGGCAGCTCCGATCCCGAAATCCGGCGCCTGATGGTCGGCCGCCTTCAGCACCTGGAGAAGATGGGCCTTGCTGCGTCAGCTGCGCCAGGGGAGTGGATGGTCGGGCTCGAGGCTGAACGTAATCTCCGCGACCTCGGCATGCGCGGCGACATCATCAAGACCATGCATCGCGCCTTCAGCGAGCGTGGGGAAGCGCGTGGCGTGTCCGACTACGTCATCGAAGGTGGACAGCCAAGCTCCCAGATTATCGGACGACTGGTCGATCATGGATTGCATGACGAGCTCACCGGCGAGGCCTACGCCCTGATCGACGGAACAGACGGGCGCGCGCACCACGTCCGGTTCCGAGGAATCGAAGCTTTCGAACATGCGCCATCCGTCGGCGGTATGGTCGAGGTCCGGCGCTTCGGTCCGGCCGATGATCCGCGCCCGACATTGGTCCTTGCGGCCCGTTCTGATCTCGATCTTGGCGAGCAGGTCGCCGCGAAAGGCGCCACCTGGCTCGACCACCGGCTGGTTGAATCCAACCCCATGCCGCTCGCCATGGGCGGCTTCGGTCGCCAGACGCGCGACGCTCTCGAAGCTCGCACAGAGCATCTGGTTCGGGAAGGTCTGGCGCGACGGCAGGGCCAGCGCATCACATTCCAGCGTGATCTCCTGAACACGTTGCGCCGACGCGAGCTGGACGAGGTGGCGGCAAGAATCTCGGCGCAGACCGGCCTGCCTCACGTGAAGGGCGCCTCGGGCGAGCACGTAGCGGGCACGTATCGTCAGCGGTTGACGCTCGCCTCGGGGCGTTTCGCCATGATCGACGACGGGCTCGGATTTCAGCTGGTGCCCTGGTCGCGCGAGCTTGAGAAAAGGTTGGGCCAGCACGTTGCCGGCACCACGAAGGAGGGCGGCGGGATCGAATGGAGCTTCGGCCGGAAGCGCGACCTCAGCCTGTAGCTATCTTGTCAATTGCTCGAAAGGTGTTCGGGATGTCCGGAACCAAAATCCTATGGGGACAGGTGATTGTCGTCGGCCTGATCGTCTTGCTCGCCATATGGGGTGCGACCGAGTGGACGGCCTGGCGCCTCGCCTATCAGCCGGAGCTTGGGCAGCCGTGGTTCGAGTTGTCGGGCTTCAAGATCTATTACCCGCCCGTCTTCTTCTGGTGGTGGTTCGTCTACGACGCCTATGCCCCTCAGGTCTTTGTCGAAGGTGCATTCATCGTGGCCTCGGGGACCTTTGTTTCGATCGCGGTCGCGATCGGCATGTCGGTCTGGCGGGCGCGCGAGGCCAAGAATGTCCAGACCTACGGCTCGGCGCGGTGGGCCGATCCGCGGGAGGTGCAGGCGGCCGGACTTTTGGGTGGGGACGGGGTCGTGCTTGGCAGGCTGGCGGAGGATTACCTCCGCCACAACGGACCGGAGCATGTGCTCTGCTTTGCGCCGACCCGGTCCGGCAAGGGCGTTGGCCTTGTTGTTCCTTCCCTCCTCACGTGGCCAGACTCGGCAATCGTGCACGACATCAAGGGCGAGAACTGGCAGCTCACGGCCGGGTTTCGGTCCCGACATGGCCGGGTGTTGCTGTTCGATCCGACCAATCCAAAATCGTCTGCCTACAACCCACTTCTCGAAGTACGCCGCGGCGAATGGGAGGTTCGGGACGTCCAGAATGTTGCGGACGTGCTGGTCGATCCGGAAGGGTCGCTCGACAAGCGGAACCACTGGGAGAAGACCAGCCATTCGCTGCTTGTCGGTGCCATCCTGCACGTCCTCTATGCAGAACTTGACAAGACGCTCGCCGGGGTCGCGGCCTTTTTGTCGGACCCGAAGCGCCCAATCGAAGTCACGCTGAAGGCAATGATGACAAGCTCGCACCTTGGTGAGCAGGGTCCACATCCCGTTGTCGCCTCAACCGCGCGAGAACTGCTGAATAAGTCTGAGAACGAACGCTCTGGCGTGCTCTCGACCGCGATGTCGTTTCTTGGACTCTATCGGGACCCGGTGGTGGCGCAGGTCACGAGCCGATGCGATTGGCGGATCGCGGACCTGATTGCCGATGCTCGTCCGACGACGCTCTACCTTGTCGTGCCTCCGTCCGACATCTCCCGGACGAAGCCGCTCATACGTCTCGTGCTCAATCAAATTGGCCGTCGCATCACCGAAGATCTGCAAGCCAACAACCGCCGCCACCGCGTCCTGATGATGCTGGACGAGTTCCCGGCACTGGGACGTCTCGATTTTTTCGAGTCGGCGCTCGCGTTCATGGCCGGATACGGGATCAAGGCCTTCCTGATTGCACAGTCGTTGAACCAGATCGAGAAGGCCTACGGCCCCAACAATGCGATTTTGGACAATTGCCATGTCCGCGTGAGCTTCGCAACAAACGACGAGCGGACCGCAAGACGCGTTTCGGACGCGCTTGGGACTGCGACCGAGATGCGAGCCATGAAGAACTATGCCGGCCATCGGCTGAACCCGTGGCTTGGCCATCTGATGGTCTCGCGGCAGGAGACCGCACGCGCCTTGCTCACGCCCGGCGAGGTGATGCAGCTTCCTCCCACCGACGAAATCGTGATGGTGGCCGGGACGGCGCCGATCCGAGCCAGGAAGGTGCGCTACTACGAAGACAGACGGCTTACCGAGCGCATTCTCTCACCGCCAGAGCCGGCCAGGCTGGGGCGGTCTTCCCGGGAAGATAGTTGGTCCAGCCTCAAGCTCCCCGCGCGGAATGGCGCAACCGTCCAGACCGAAGACTCCGAAACCGATGCCGCCAACAGCGGTCTGCGCCGGGAACCCGAACTTCCTGACCACGTCGCCATCGTCAAAGAGACAACCGATGTGACGCCGACAGAAGAGTTTGCCGTCCTGGACGACGACGATGAGGCCGTGCGTCAAGCCCGGCTTCTTCGCCAGCAGATGCGGGGCGTGGCCCGCCAGGCGGCGCTTGACCCGAACGATGGCATTGATCTCTGAGGTCCCATGCGCAACCGCATGAACGTGTATTTCCCCCCGGAGCTTCTGAAGCAGATTTCCGACCTTGCCGATCGCAAAAAGCTCTCGCGATCGGCCATCGTCGAGGCGGCCGTCATCTCGTTTCTGTCACCGGATGGAGTCGATCGCAGAGAGGCGGCGTTCGCCCGCCGGCTGGACCGGTTGTCCCGGCAAGTGCAGAGACTTGAGCGGGATGTCGGGCTGACAGCCGAGACCCTGGCCCTGTTTGTTCGGTTTTGGCTGACGATCACGCCTCCCTTGCCGAACGAAGCCCAGGCCGCCGCTCAGATCAAGGGACGTGAGCGCTTTGAAGGCTTCGTCGAGACATTGGGCCGCCGCCTGCAAAAGGGCCAAAGCTTCTTGCGGGAGATTCCGGACGATGTCGTTCATGGAGCGCCCGAGGATTCCACCAAATGATTGCGCCGGCCTTGCTGGTTGCTCCGGCCTTTCTCTTTCTACGCCAGACTACGACGGAGATGATCGCCTGGTTGCAGGAAGGTCGTTGGTGGTTTTTCTAATCATCCCCATCCGAGGGCGCTGCTTTAGCCCTCGATCGGTGGGGGGCAGGCAGTGGCAATCCATTCTCTTCAGTCGGAGGCGATCTCGCGTGGCGCGCGGATGCTCCGCAGCGCGCTGGGGCTCGCCATCGCGCGCTACCTCGAAGACGATGCGATCGTCGAGGTCATGCTGAACCCTGACGGCCGGTTGTGGATCGACCGGCTCTCCAGCGGACTGACTGATACAGGTGAACAACTCTCCGCCGCCGATGGCGAGCGCATCATTCGCCTGGTGGCACATCATGTGGGGGCCGAGGTCCACGCCGCCGCGCCCCGTATTTCTGCTGAATTACCCGAGACCGGAGAGCGCTTCGAAGGCCTATTGCCTCCTGTCGTCGCGGCACCAGCGTTCGCCATTCGCAAGCCCGCCGTCGCCGTCTTCACGCTCGACGACTATGCCAAGGCGGGCATCATGACGGCCGATCACGCCATGGCACTGCGCCAGGCCGTCGCCTCGCGCAAAAACATCCTGGTCGCTGGCGGCACATCAACGGGCAAGACCACGCTCACAAACGCATTGCTTGCCGAGGTCGCGAAGACCAGTGACCGGGTCGTGCTGATCGAGGACACCCGCGAGTTGCAATGCAAAGCACCGAATCTGGTCGCGCTGCGCACCAAGGATGGCGTGGTCTCGCTCTCGGATCTCGTGCGCTCCTCACTTCGACTGCGTCCAGACCGCATTCCCATTGGCGAGGTGCGGGGCGCTGAGGCGCTTGATCTGCTCAAGGCCTGGGGAACCGGTCACCCCGGCGGTATCGGCACCATCCATGCGGGCACTGCGCTCGGCGCTTTACGCCGGCTGGAGCAGCTCATCCAGGAAGCCGTGATGACCGTGCCGCGCGCCCTGATTGCCGACACCATCAACGTCGTTGCGGTCCTGTCCGGGCGCGGTTCCGAGCGCCGGCTTGCCGAACTCGCGCGCGTCAACGGCCTCGGAGCGGCCGGGGATTACAGCCTTTCACCAGCAGGAGACCTCACATGAGCAATCGAAACATGAGCAATCGAAACCGAGTTCCGCATTGGAGCGTTTCCATCGCCGCGCTGGGTGCGGTCCTGCTCATAAGTCCGCCCGCCTGGGCCGCCGGCTCCAACATGCCATGGGAGCAGCCGCTCAATCAGATCCTGCAGTCGGTTGAAGGACCGGTCGCCAAAATCATCGCCGTCATCATCATCGTCGTCACGGGCCTGACGCTTGCCTTTGGCGATTCCTCGGGCGGCTTTCGCAGGCTGATCCAGATCGTGTTCGGGCTTTCGATCGCGTTCGCAGCTTCGAGCTTCTTCCTGTCGTTCTTTTCGTTCGGCGGCGGCGTGGTGGTGTGATGGACGAGCCCGTCGCAGGATTTATCGCGCCGGTGCATCGGGCTCTGACTGAGCCGATCCTGATGGGCGGAGCACCCCGGTCGGTCGCCATCGTTAACGGGACGCTCGCCGCAGCCCTTGGGCTGGGATTGCGCTTGTGGATCGCCGGTCTCCTGCTCTGGGCCATTGGGCACGCGGCGGCTGTATGGGCTGCCAAGCGAGACCCGGCATTCGTCGAAGTGGTGCGCCGTCACCTGCGCGTCCCAGCCCATCTCAACATCTAGAGCTCTTTCCATGATGAATCTCGCGGAATACCGCCGATCGAGCACGCGGCTTGCCGATTTCCTGCCTTGGGTGGCCCTGGTCGACGCGGGCATCGTCCTGAACAAGGACGGCTCATTCCAGCGAACGGCCAGATTCCGCGGACCAGACCTCGACAGTGCCGTTCCGGCCGAGCTCGTGGCCGTGGCCGGTCGTCTCAACAACGCTCTGCGCCGCCTGGGATCCGGCTGGGCCGTCTTCGTGGAGGCGCAGCGCCATTCCGCAGGAGCGTATCCGCCCAACGCTTTTCCGGACGTCGCATCCGCGCTGGTTGATGCCGAGCGCCGGGCGCAGTTCGAGGAAGAGGGCGCCCATTACGACTCGAGCTATTATCTGACTTTCGCTTACCTGCCGCCGGCCGAGGATGCGGCCAGGGCGGAGCGGCTTCTTTATGAAGGCAGCAGTCGCACGCCAAGTGCCGACGCGCGCGAGGTGCTCAGCGGCTTTGTCGACCGAACCGACCGCGTGCTGCAGCTTGTCGAGGGCTTTATGCCTGAATGCGCCTGGCTCGACGACGAGGAGACGCTGACTTACCTGCATTCGACGATCTCGACCAAACGGCATCGGGTTCGTGTGCCCGAGATCCCCATGTATCTCGACGCGCTGCTCGCTGACCAGCCGTTGACCGGCGGTCTCGAGCCGATGTTGGGCACAGCGTACCTGCGCGTTCTGACCGTCGTCGGATTTCCGACAGCGACCACGCCCGGAATTCTCGACGACCTCAATCGTCTCGCTTTCCCGTACCGCTGGTCGACCCGGGCGATCATGCTCGACAAAACGGATGCCACAAAGCTCCTGACGAAAATCCGGCGCCAGTGGTTCGCCAAGCGGAAGTCAATCGCCGCGATCCTGAAGGAGGTGATGACCAACGAGGCATCCACGCTTCTCGATACCGACGCTCACAACAAGGCGATGGATGCGGACGCGGCCCTTCAGGAGCTTGGTTCGGACCAGATCGGAGAGGCCTTCGTGACGGCGAGCGTTACCGTTTGGGGCCGGGATGCGCGCTCGGCCGACGAGAGATTGCGACTCGTCGAGAAGGTCATTCAGGGGCGCGACTTCACTTGCATGATCGAGACGGTGAACGCCATCGAAGCGTGGCTCGGCAGCCTGCCTGGACAGGTATATGCCAACGTCCGGCAGCCGCCCCTCTCGACCCTCAACCTTGCTCACATGATTCCGCTGTCGGCCGTATGGTCCGGAGAGGCGCGGGATCAGCATTTCAAGGCTCCACCCCTGCTTTTTGGCAAGACAGAAGGATCAACTCCGTTCCGTTTCGCGCTTCACGTCGGCGACGTCGGACACACGCTTGTGGTTGGCCCGACCGGTGCCGGCAAGTCGGTCCTGCTGGCGCTGATGGCGCTCCAGTTCCGCCGCTATCCCCAGTCTCAGGTCTTCGCCTTTGATTTTGGAGGCTCAATCCGGGCGGCAGCCCTCGCTATGGGCGGCGATTGGCACGATCTCGGCGGCGCGCTGTCGCAAGATGCGTCCGAGCCGGTCGCGTTGCAGCCATTGGCCTGGATCGACGACACGGCGGAACGGGCCTGGGCCACGGACTGGGTTGCCTCGATCCTTGCCCGCGAGAAGATCGAGATCACGCCGGAGGCGAAGGATCATTTATGGTCCGCGCTGACCTCCCTTGCGTCAGCGCGCCTCCCGGAGCGGACCCTGACAGGGCTGTCCGTTCTGCTCCAGTCGACGACCCTGAAACGCGCTTTGCAACCCTATTGCCTCGGTGGGCCCTATGGGCGGCTGCTCGATGCAGAATTCGAACGAATTGGCGAGGGGTCGGTCCAGGCGTTCGAGACCGAAGGACTGATTGGAACGGACGCGGCGCCCGCGGTGCTGGCCTATCTGTTCCACCGCATTGGCGACCGCCTCGATGGCAGGCCGACGCTCATGATCGTCGACGAAGGCTGGCTTGCGCTTGATGACGCGGATTTTGCCGGCCAGCTCCGCGAATGGTTGAAGACGCTGCGCAAGAAGAACGCGTCTGTGGTTTTCGCCACACAGTCTTTGTCGGACATCGATGGATCCGACATCGCTCCTGCCATCATCGAGAGCTGTCCGACTCGATTGCTTCTGCCGAACGAGCGTGCGATCGAGCCTCAGATCACCGCGATCTATCGCCGTTTTGGGCTCAACGATCGCCAGATCGAGCTCTTGAGCCGCGCGACGCCGAAACGGGACTACTACTGCCAATCCCGTCGCGGCAACCGCATGTTCGAGCTCGGGCTCGGTGAAGTCGCACTCGCCTTTGCGGCTGCATCATCCAAGACAGACCAGGCCGCAATCGACCGACTGGTTACAGAGCACGGCCGCGAGGCCTTTGTACCTGCTTGGCTCCAGCACCGCGGAGCCGGTTGGGCCGTGGACCTCATTCCCAATCTTGGCAATCTGGAGAAGTCGCAATGAGCCGTCGTCGTCTCGGTCTGGCGATCAGCATCGTTGCTGCCTCGCTTCTGGCAGCCGTGCCTAGCAGGGCGCAATGGATCGTCTTTGATCCCAACAACTACGTCCAGAATGTCCTGACCGCAGCACGAGAGCTGCAGCAGATCAACAATCAGATCACCTCGTTGCAGAACGAGGCGCAAATGTTGATCAACCAGGCGAAGAACCTGGCAAGCCTGCCATATTCCTCGCTGCAGCAGCTCCAGAGCTCGATTCAACGCACCCAGCAGCTTCTCAGCCAGGCCCAGCGCATCGGCTATGACGTGCAGCAGATCGATCGGGCCTTCGCCACCAGCTACGGACCAGCAACCAGCAGCCAATCCGATTCAGCGTTGATCGCAGGTGCGCAATCGCGCTGGCAGGACTCGGTCGTGGGATTTCAGGACGCACTTCGTGTGCAAGCCGGCGTTGTCGGAAATCTCGACACAAACCGCATTCAGACCTCAGCACTGGTGAGCTCAAGCCAGGGTGCAAGCGGCGCCCTGCAGGCCACGCAAGCCGGGAACCAGATCCTCGCACTCCAGGCGCAGCAGCTCGCCGACTTGACGGCTGCCGTGGCGGCCCAAGGCAGGGCTCAATCGCTCGAATCTGCACGACGCGCCGCTGCTCAGGACCAAGGTCGCGAGCAGCTTCGGCGCTTTCTGACGAGCGGTCAGGGTTATCAATCCTCCAACGTGCAGATGTTTCATTGATGAGCGATCAAAAGGCATTCCAAGCATTGTCGCTCGCCATCACGGTGATTGGCGGAGCGGCACTCATCGTCGCATGCACGATCCAGCTACGCGGTCCGGACAGAGTCACGGGTCCGAAGCCATCGAGCACAACAGCCAGCGGCACAATGGAATCCGACCTCACCCGCTGCCGCACCGTGACGTCAGAGCATTCTGCGGCATATCAGGATTGCCAAAGGATCTGGGCCGAGAACCGGCGCCGATTCTTCGGCCAAGGGGTGAGCTCGACCGGTCCCGCTGTCAACGATCGAGCCAGCTCGCCGTTGCTGTCAGCGCCGAAAGATCAGAGCCGAATGCCTCAAGGCGATCCCTCCGTCGCGTCACCCGCGGGAGGTGATCAATGACGGGCACAGGAATTATCGATCAGTTCCTCGAGACCTTCACCCGCTACATCGACAATGGCTTTGGGCTTCTTGGCGGCGAGGTCGGTTATCTTGCGACAACGCTGGCTGCGATCGATATCACCCTGGCCGCCCTGTTCTGGAGCTGGGGCACGGATGAGGACATTGTCGCGCGGCTCGTCAAGAAAACCCTGTTCGTCGGTGTCTTCGCCTACCTGATCGGCAATTGGAATAATCTCGCCCGCATCGTCTTCGAAAGCTTCGCCGGTCTCGGATTGAAGGCCTCAGGTACGGGCCTTTCGGCAGGCGATTTCGTTCACCCTGGAAAAATTGCTCAAGTCGGGCTCGATGCCGGCCGGCCGATCCTGGATTCGATCTCAAACCTGATGGGCTACATCAGCTTTTTTGAGAACTTTGTCCAGATCGTGGTCCTGCTGTTCGCCTGGGCCGTCGTCCTGCTCGCCTTCTTCATTCTGGCGATCCAGCTCTTCGTCACACTGATCGAGTTCAAGCTAACGACGCTGGCGGGGTTCGTGCTGCTTCCGTTCGGCCTGTTCGGCAAGACGGCGTTTGCGGCCGAACGCGTCCTTGGCAATGTCGTGTCGTCCGGCATCAAGGTGCTGGTGCTGGCCGTGATCGTCGGTATCGGCTCGACCTTGTTTTCCCAGTTCACCGCCGGCTTCAATGGCGGTCAGCCGACGATCGAAGATGCCATGACTCTGGTCTTGGCCGCATTGTCGCTTCTGGGTCTTGGAATCTTTGGACCCGGAATCGCGAACGGTCTGGTATCCGGTGGTCCGCAACTCGGAGCGGGTAGCGCGGTCGGTACGGGACTTGCGGCCGGCGGGATGGCGGCAGCAGGAGCCGGTCTGGCTGCCGGCGGTGTCGGCCTCGCCGGCGGAGCGATCGCAGGTGCGGCGCGGGGCGGCAGCGCGATCGCAAGCGGCGCGGCGGCCGCGTACCGGAGCGGCGGCATAGGTGGTGTTGCCGAGGCAGCTGCTTCAGCTTCTGTCAGTCCGCTCCGCAGAGCCTCCGCGGCGATCCACAGCGGCAGCCGGTCCACCAGCACGACCTCTGCCAGCTCGGGCGAAGGTCCGCCGGATTGGGCGCAGCGCATGAAGCGCGCGCAGACAATCAGCCATGGAGTTTCGGCGGCAACTCATGCCGTCCGGTCGGGAGATCATGGTGGAAGTGGCAGTTCGATCGATCTGTCTGACGGAGGGCGCTAGATGTCAAAGTGCCCGTTCGCTGAGAAGCCGCGCGAATACGCCCACAGGACTGACCAGCCAAGTTCAAGCGCGCGCCCTGGTCGGCGAACCTGGCATAGTACGGCTTGGCAAGCTCTGGTGCTGGTTTCTCAAGCACTCTCGTTGAGCCTTACGCCTGGGCTTCTCTGGCAGGCCATGCATGACCAGACGGCGTCCGTGAGAGCGTCACTGCACGAGACGCAACAAGTGTTCGAGATGTCGGCGATGCAAGATCGACCGGACGCTTTCCTTACGCTGCCTCTCGTGCATTTGCTGCCTGACCTCCGGGGTTTGAGCTCAAGCGTTCGCAGACGGCAATGCAGGGCCTGCCGTGTCTCGCGCTGCCTTTGCGTGTTCAGACACCTCGTGCGCGTCGAGCAAGCGACGTGATTGCGACCCTCCGCACTGGCCGCCTGGCGATCGAGCAAAATGTAAATCTCAATTCCGTTTCTTGGGGAAATGACTGATGTTCAAGAGGTCTTCGGTTCACTACGGGCGAGCGCCCGCGCCGGTGACGCCCTACCAGAAGGCGGCGCAAGCGTGGGACGAGCGCATCGGCTCGGCACGTGTGCAGGCCAGAAATTGGCGGCTGATGGCATTCAGCTGTCTGACGCTCTCGTGCGGCCTCGCAGGAGGGCTGGTCTGGCAATCAACGCAAGGAACAATCACGCCGTGGGTCGTCGAGCTCGATCGTCTCGGCCAGGCGCAAAGAATAGCGCCCGCGACCTCCGATTTCGAACCCAGCGATGCTCAGATTGCCTATCACTTGGCTCGCTTTATCGAGGACGTCCGCGGTCTGCCGGCAGACGGCATTGTCCTGCGCCAGAACTGGCTCAGGGCGTACGACTTCACCACCGACCGCGGGGCCGCCGCCCTGAACGAATACGCCAGGAGCAATGATCCATTCTCAAGGCTCGGAAAGACGCAAGTCTCAGTCGAAGTCTCGAGCGTGATCCGCGCCTCAACGGAAAGCTTCCGCGTCGCCTGGGTTGAGCGCGGCTACGAGAACGGATCGCTTGGTTCAACGGAGCGCTGGACCGCCATTCTGACGATCGTCATCCAGGCCCCTCGCGATGCCGATCGGCTGCGCAAGAATCCTCTCGGCATCTACGTCAATGCAATCAGCTGGTCGAAGGAGCTCGGGCAATGAAGCCGCAATCCTCTCAACGCGTGACCGACATCTCTCCAGGGTTATCGGGCAGGGCGGCCGTTTCAGTGCTCGCGGTTCTGGCGTGCATGCTTGGCGCCTGCTCGACCTATATTCCGCCCCAAATCACCTATGACTCCGAAGTGCCGCCACTGCCGCCGCTACCGGCCGATGTCGATGATCGGAGCCGTCCACTTCACGTCCCGCCCGCCTGGAAGCCGGCGCTCGGCGGCAAATCGGGGGCAAAGGAGGAAGCCGAGCCGGTCGACAGGGTCGACGCGGCCAATAGCGCAGCTCGCGTCCAGCCACGCAAACGCGGGTATTTCAATGCCGCGCAGATCTACAGCTTCAGTTCCGGTGCCCTGTACCAGGTCTACGCAGCGCCGGGTCAAATCACGGACATCGCGCTGGAGGAGGGCGAACAGCTGGTCGGGTCCGGCCCGATCGCGGCCGGTGACACGGTGCGTTGGGTCGTCGGGGATACCGAGAACGGAAACGGGGACACCCGCCGCGTCCATGTCCTGGTGAAGCCGACGCGCGCGTCGATCGAGACGAACCTCGTCATCAACACGGATCGGCGCACCTATCTGATTGAGCTTCGCTCGCGCGAAAAGCCCTACATGCCATTGGTTGCGTGGTACTACCCGCAAGATCGGCAGGGGAAAAGACAATCGGCACCTTTGACACCTGCTTTGCCGGACATCACGCAGCGCCGGTTCCGTTACCGAATCGAAGGTGACAACGCTCCCTGGCGACCTATTGCGGCCTACGATGATGGTCGCAAGGTCTACATCGAATTCCCGCAAGGCATCGTACAGGGCGAAATGCCGCCCATGTTTGCCCTCGGTCCTGACGGCAAGACCGAGATCGTCAACTATCGGGCCTATGGCAATCTGCTGATTGTCGATCGGCTGTTCGCAGCCGCCGAACTCCGCCTGGGCGGAGAACACCAGCAGAAGGTCAGAATTGTCCGGACCGACGGGAGCTCGACATGACCGACCGTCAGGATGAAGAACAACCGGCCGGCACGCAGCAGCCGCCTCAGGAGCAGACAGAGCCGTTTCGGCTCCGGCCAGAATACCCGCGCGTGACTCGCCTTTCGCGCAAGGTCCTGTTGACCGGAAGCTCGCTAGCAGTATTCCTTGTTGCTGGTGCGACCTTCTGGGCGCTGCAGAAAAATCAGGCACGCGGTCCCAGGCCAGAAGAGCTCTACAGCACTGATCATCACAACGTTGCGGAGAGTATCACTGCGCTTCCGCAGGATTACACCATGGTGCCACGCCAGGTGCCGCAGTTGGGCCCGCCGCTTCCAGGCGATCTTGGCCGCCCGATCCTCGCTGCTCAGGGGCAGCCGGCTGGTACCGCGGCAGGTTCGGCTGATCAGGAGCGGCAGCGGGAGAACCAGGAGGCAGAGGCGGCGCGCATCAGCCGTCTGTTTGCCTCCACGAATACCCGAGAGGCCTCAAATCCGATAGGCGTCGGGCAAGCAGTTGATCGCGCGAACGTGGCTGCACCGACGCTCAACAACGAGGAGGGATCTGCGCAGAATGCGCAGGACCGGAAGCTTGCTTTTGTGAATGCTGCCGTGGACAGGCGTACCACGAGTCCGGATCGGATCACGAAAGCTGCTTCACCTTATGTGGTGCAGGCAGGAACGGTCATTCCCGGAGCTCTGATCACGGGCATCCGCTCCGACCTGCCGGGACAGATCACGGCTCAAGTCACCGAGCACGTGTATGACTCGCCGACGGGGCGCTTCCTGCTAATTCCGCAGGGTACGCGTCTCATAGGGGTCTATGACAGCCAGATCAGCTTCGGCCAGTCACGCGTGTTGCTTGTCTGGACGCGGCTGATCATGCCCAACGGGCGCTCCATTGTCCTCGAGCGGCAACCCGGTGCGGATCCGTCAGGGTATGCAGGGCTTGAAGACGAGATCGACAACCACTGGGGTGAACTCGTCAAGGCAGCAGCCCTCTCAACCTTCCTGGCCGTCGGCACAGAACTGGGAGCTGGCTCCGATACAAACAGCAACGATAGTGCGATCATTCAGGCGTTGCGACATGGCGCATCGGATTCGCTCAACCAAACCGGACAGCAAGTGGTTCGGCGCAGTCTCAACATCCAGCCCACACTCACTGTTCGGCCCGGGTTTCCGATTCGCGTCAACATCAACCGCGATCTCGTTCTGGAGCCATATAAAGGGTGATGCACATGCCAAAACTCAAAATCGGAGCGATCCCAGATGAAAAACCCGTCAAGATCAGTCTTGATCTGCCGGCGCCCGTGCATCGAGATCTAGTTGCCTATGCCGAAACCCTTTCGCGTGAATCGAGCCAATCTGTAGAGCCCGCCAAGCTGATTGCGCCGATGCTGGCACGGTTTATGGCCACCGATCGCGGTTTCAGAAAGCTTAGGCGTTCAAGTCATCCCTCTGCTGTTGAAGGCGGTGAAGGATAGCGTTCGGCCAAGAGATCAAGGAAGCGCGTAAGCGCCGGGTTCTCATTGTCCTTACGCCAGTACGCGTTAAAGCCCATACGGCTTGGTCCAGAACCGTCCTGGATTTCCCGATAGACCACGCCGGTGAAGTTGGCTCCCACGTCAGCTTCAAGGACCAGACTTATTCCAAGCCCCAAGCTAACGAGGCTCTTGATGATGCCTCGGCTTACATCATGCCGCTCGATCTTTGGCCGCCTCTCATTGGCAACCAGCTTTGAAACCAGCAGCTCTTTTAAATCGCTTCCAGGATCACGTTGGCTTAGAAGAACTGTCTCGTCGTGAAGGTCGGTCCAGTGGATAACGTTGCGGGAGAGCAGAGGATGATCCTTTGGAAGCACAATGAGAATGCGTTCGCTCCAAACCGGCAGACTCTTCTGACCGGGTAGCGTACGTCCTCCAGGCACGACGGCGACATCGGTCGTGCCACTGCGAACAGAATCCATCAGACGCGTGCGCGACTGTTCGGCTGTGGTGAGTGCGACCATGGGAGTTCGCTTCCTGAACTCCGCGAGGGTGGCACGTAGATTGCCTGCAGATATTGAGGTGCAGAAACCCACGGAAAGGTGGCCCGCCTCGCCGCGGCCGCTGGAGCGGCCCGTTGCGACCAGTGTGTCGACCTGCTCAAGGATCATTCGCGACATTTGCAGGATCGTTCGCCCGGCCCGCGTTGGTACGACCCCGCCGGTCGAACGGTCAAATAGAGCCACTCCGACCAGGTGCTCAAACTGACTGATCGAGCGACTGAGCACCGAATGCTGCACGGCCAGGCATTCGGCCGCCTGTCGAAAGCTTCCGCAGTCCGCCGCGGCGACCGCCGATCGCAAATGATGAAGACTGATATTGGTTGATTGCACAGGGCGAGACATGTCTCTTGAGATCGCGGCCGGCAATTTTGGGGAGGTTGAGGGGTTGAACATGCGAGATCTCTACGCAGCTTTCAGCGCCGGTTCCCAGAGCACAGGTGAGCGAAGTGTTCCGGTGTCGCGGACCCGGGATAGTGCGGCCGCGGAAATCTCAAGATAACCAGCGACTGCTTGGGTGTTTCCCAATGTCCTTGCCTGGCCTGCCCGTCGCAGGGGCCACCCTGCGCGTCGCAAGATACGCTCCATCCGGGCGTCGGTCACAGTTATAATTTCTGTGAGCCGCCTCGAAAGGCCGAATTCGATCATGCCAGCGAAGAGCTCGTAGGTCGCGCTGGTCAGCCCGCGCATCGTTCCGCGCTCTCCAGCGTCAACGTCCAGCGCAAAACGGCTGCTTTCCCATACCGAAGGATTCGCTTTAAAGGGCTGTCCATCGAGCAGCACAGGGAAGGTATCGCGCAACATCGTCGGTCCGGTAGATGGAAGCAGTCGCACGCAGCCCTGAACGCTATAATTGCTCGATCGCTGAATCAGGTAGACGGGACCGAGTGCATCGAATTCATCGATTTCCATGTCCCCGCTGGTCTGAACGTCCCATGCGAGTCGTTCCTTGAAAACCCTGTATCTAAGTCGGTGCATCTCACAAAGGTCTTCAGCAAAGGCTCCATAGAACTCCTGTGTGATGATCTGCATCATTGATTGTGCCTCCAAAGCCGCAGGGCGGGTATTGAAGGGGAATTGCCGGGGATGTGCAGCCTCCTCAGTTAAGGAGGGTGTGATATCGAGATCCGACGCACGTCCGGCAACGACCCGGATTGGCGGGACCGAGCCGCGCGAGCATATTTGATCAGCCTTCGCCCGTAGCGTCGCCGAACATTCTCACAGCACTGTCGACGAGTTTTTGCTGTCGGCCTATATGGAGTGGCTAGAACTCGGGAACGAGACCTAGAGTCTGAGGATACGTTCTAGGAATGACACACACTATGTCAGAAATCTCATGGCGACAGGACGGGGTCGATCCTGGCTGGTTCATCGCTGAGGGCATCGGATCAGTCCGAAGCACGGCCAGCTACGGACGACCAGGAGGCTGGTGGTTCCTCCCTGCCTGGTTGCCTGACACTGTAGAGAACGACATCGGACCATTCAGGACAAAGGCTGCGGCATTAAAAGAAGCCGAACGTTTGGCTGCCGCCCAAGATCAAATCGCCGGGAATTAATCGCGGTTTGGCATCTCGGGGGTGATGCCGGAACATCGTTTATCCTCGTTAGCTCATCTTGGTCGGCGAGCTGATGGGCTCAAGCCGCATGGGCGACGCTCTGAGGGCGCCAATTCCACGGCAGAAGTGCCTAGATGCGCTTGGCGCGATGACCGGGCAGACGGGCCAGATGTTTGCGAGCCAGGCTTGGGGATCGATGTCGTTGAGCTTGGCGGACGCGATGACGGTGTAGATGGCTGCGGCGCGCCGGCCGCCCGCACCTAGGTCTTTCGGCCAGCGGCAACAAAACGCGCGACTGCCTGGATCGTTGATCGAACGCCCAGCTTGGCCCTCGCGTTGTCCAGGTGAAATGCGACCGTATGGTGAGAAATGCCCATGATGCGGCCAATCTCCCAGGAAGATTTTCCCTGGGCGGCCCAATTTAGGCATTCGATCTCCCGCCGAGAAAGCGAGACACCATCAATCTGATCGCAGGCACGCAGCTTACGTTGTGCATGTGCATGGAAAACCGTTGCCATAAAAGGAAGTATACGAGCATGCCGCCGTAGGGAATGTCCGAAGGACGCAGCTCGTTCGTTGGCGGCAAATGTGACCGTGGCAACAGCGACGCCGCTCTCGTGAATCGGAACGGTGAAGCCGCAGCGAATGCCAAATCGGGCGGCCTCCTCGAAAACCTGGCGGGCAGGCTCCGAATGTACTTCTGGTCCGAGACCAAGGCCCCACTCAAAGGCCTTGTCCCGGCGAAGGGATTGGATAATCACGGGGTCGAACCGATGATACTGCTGCTGGACGTAATGCGAAGTCCAACTTGATGGATAGGTCGAAATCAGAAGCGGCTGCGCGTCTGGTCTGGAAGGTAAAGCGAGGTAGGCGAAACAACACAGATCGAGCGCGGCAGCAGTTTCGGCCATCCCCAGCCTAAGGTCGTCGACGTCAGTACTTTCGATGAGTTGATCGATGAAAGCTTGGAAAACGTAACGCATTGTCCTTCTCGCTGCAGGCACTCGAAAAATCACACGTTTGACTTTCGCCTCAATCGGTAAGCTCAGACATAGGGCTCTTACGCCTTATCGCTTCATGCCGCACGGACAACGCCTGGATGCAACCCGGATAACGCGCGATTGCGGTGAAATCTGAGCGCTTGCCTCCAATGATGAGATCAAGTCATACAAGGTCAAGTCGTGCTTGATATCTTGTGATTGTTTTGATGCGGCGGCCCATAGCCGCGCGATCGCAGTGGCAAACAGTTTCCGCTCGACACGAGAATTCGGTCCGGTCATTCGCCACTTACGGCGGCTCATCGACGATTGCCATGTCGGTCTCGTTCGCTTCTTTGAAATCCTGCGTGATTGCACAAAGAATCGCGGAATTTCAGCGCGAGTAAGCCCCACTTTCGCAAGTTTGCACCGCGATTCCCACTAGAAGGGAGGCCGTCCAAGAGGAGATTCCAAATGAAGGTCGGTGTTCCCAAGGAGATCAAGACGCACGAATACCGCGTCGGCCTGACTCCTGGGGCTGTCCGCGAATATGTGGCCGCAGGCCACAGCGTGTTGATCGAGACCACGGCTGGCGCTGGCATCGGCGCAACAGACGACCAGTACCGCAAGGCTGGCGCGACGATTCTCGGGTCCGCTCACGATGTATTCGCATCGAGCGAGATGATCATAAAGGTCAAGGAGCCCCAGCCTTCGGAATGGACCCAGCTGCGAGAGAACCAGATCCTCTTCACATATCTGCATCTGGCGCCGGACCCGGAGCAGGCTAAGGGCCTCATAAAGTCCGGATGTACCGCCATTGCCTACGAGACCGTGACTGGTCCGGCTGGCGGGCTTCCGCTGCTTGCGCCGATGAGCGAAGTTGCGGGCAGGCTTGCGATCGAGGCCGCGGGTGCGGCGCTGAGGCGGTACGCAGGCGGGCGGGGGCTGTTGATCGGCGGCGTGCCCGGTGTGCAGCCGGCCCGTATCGTTGTGATCGGAGGCGGGGTTGTTGGTGCACATGCCGCACGGATGGCGGCGGGACTGGGTGCCGAGGTCACGATCCTCGATCGTTCGATTCCCCGGCTTCGCGAACTGGACGAACTATTCGAGGGGCGCGTTCGCACCAGGTTCTCGACCATAGAAGCCGTCGAGGAGGAAGTCTTTGCAGCGGACGTTGTCATTGGGGCGGTGCTGGTTCCCGGCGCCAGCGCGCCGAAGCTGGTCAGTCGCGGCATGTTGAGCTCGATGCGCAAGGGCTCCGTCATCGTGGACGTAGCTATCGATCAGGGCGGATGCTTCGAGACCTCGCGCCCGACGACGCATGCGGATCCAACCTTCGAGGTGGACGGCGTCATTCATTACTGCGTCGCCAATATGCCCGGAGCTGTCCCGCTCACCTCAAGCCAGGCATTAAACAATGCCACGCTGCCCTTTGGTTTGGCTCTCGCCAACAAGGGATTTGCAGCCGTGCTCGAGAATCCGCATCTGCGCGCAGGCCTCAATGTCTATCGGGGCCGGCTAACTTATAAGGCCGTGGCCGAGAGTCTTGGCCTACCCTTCTCACCGATCGAACAGGCCGCGGCCTGATCCCCAGAGGCTCCTTAGGGGGCGTTTTCCTCCCTCACTTGGGCCACTCCTTCGGAGTGGCCCTTTTTTGAGGGAGGAATGGCACAAGTCTACGCAAGGCAGTGTGACATGTCGTCCGAAGGCAAGACTAGGGTTAACGACCGTGGGGCTAGTGCTCTGTAAAAAAGCGGCGTCCCGTTTCAGGGGACGTTTATGAAGCCTGCGACGCGAGCCATTAATGTGAAGGCAGTTATTAGTGCTGCTGATCCGCTTGAAATTCGTTCCGGCCCGGCCATCCCGCCAATCGAACGAGTTAAAATCTTCTCCGCCACGCAATGGGAAGAGTGCGTCGATGAGTGGGCATCGAGTATGCCAGGCTACAAACTTGTCGAGCGCGCGGGCGGCGCCGGCGACATGGGATGCGACGTCATCGCCACGGTCGATCCGTCCGATAAGAATAGCCCTTGGGACAATTATCAGTGCAAGCACTATGACCATGCGCTAACTCCAAGCGATATATGGCTCGAGCTGGGCTGCTCTTCTACTACACCTTCATAAATGCCTACGCCGTACCGCGTCGCTACTATTTTGTTGCACCGCGAGGTGTCGGCACAAAACTCATGCGCCTGCTAAAGAAGCCCGAAGAGCTGCGCGCTGGATTGATCGCCAATTGGTGTGAGAAGTGCACTACGCAGATTACGAAGACTACCACCGTTCCGCTTGCAGCTGCGCTTCTGGTCTATGTTCAGAATTTTGACTTCGGTCGGGTTGCTCATGTGCCTCCTCTCAAGCTCATCGAGCAACATCGCGGCACGCCGTATTTCGCCGTCCGCTTTGGACTAGGATTGCCAGAAAGGGCTCCGGCGCCTCTGCCACCGGCGCAGATTGCTGCCTCCGAAAGCCGGTATGTCGCGCAGCTGCTTGAGGCCTACGGCGACAATAAGTCCACGATCTTCACGTCGCTCGGCGCATTGCCTTCCGCTGAGGGACGGCATTTTCAGAGGGCGCGCGAGAGCTTCTATTGCGGTGAGGCGCTGCGCAGCTTCTCGCGTGACACGCTGCCGCCGGGCGCATTTGAGAATCTCCAAGACCAAATCCACGACGGCGTAATCGACACTGCGGAGGCGGGCATCCATGCTTGTGGCCTCACGCGCCTTAACGCAACCGTCGAGCACGCCACGAAACTCGATATAACGAGTTCGGCATTGCTTGGGCGCGTTGAGCCGAAGGACAGGCGTGGCATTTGCCATCAGCTGGCAAACGCCGATCGACTGACATGGGTGCCAAAATGATCGATGCCGCACATGGTTCTTCTCCCTTCAACTGCGCGCTGGAAACAGGAGTCCGCGCAATTGCCATTCTTGTCGAGGCTTATCCATCCGCATACGACCTTCAACGCCTTCTGTATTTCGACTATCTGGTTGTTCACTCACAGGATGCAGACGGCCCTGCAAGCCTTCATCCCAACACGCCGCTTCGAAACGGAGAACTCCTGGTGCGTCGCGGCATCATTGAACGAGGTCTTCTTCTTCTTGTCGGACGCAGCTTGGTCGAAAGGCGCGCCGATGCTGAGGGCTTCGCCTATTGTGCCACCGACGACGCCGCGCCATTTCTCGATTGCCTTCAGTCGAGCTATAGCCAGTCCCTTCGGGAACGCGCGGTATGGGCGGTAGATCATTTCGGTCCGCTAGACGATGACGAGCTAAAGAGCTATTTCGATGCTCGCTTCGAGCGCTGGACGCGAGAATTCCAAGCTATGAAACTTCCCCCGGAGCGATTGCTATGAATGGCTTTCAGTTGCGCGCGCTTCGCGTGACGGGCCCGGGTAAGCGAGACGCCGAAATCACTTTTGGTGCAGGCCTCAACGTCGTTTCCGGCCCATCCGACACTGGCAAGTCCTATCTTGTCGAAGCAATCGACTTTATGTTGGGTGGCGCCACACCACCTCGCCAGATTCCAGAGAGCGGCGGATATGATCAAGCCCACCTGGCAATCGAAAGCAACGATGGGAAGTCATACGTCCTCACACGTGCATTGCAGGGCGGCGATTTCGTGCTTAGCCAGCCGTCGACTCCGGGCGTCGAGCACGTAACACTCGCTGCGCGACACTCCGCCACGGATCCGAACAACATCAGCACGTTCCTCGTCGGGTTTGTTGAACTCGATGGGAAGCGCCTGCGGAAGAACGTCAACAACGAACTTCAGAACCTAAGCTTCCGAAATCTGGCTCCCCTGGTCATTGTTGACGAAGAGAGTATTATCAAGAAGAGCTCACCCGTTTTCACCGGAGAGTCCACGCAGCGAACGGCACAGGCCAGTGTATTGAAGTTGCTTCTCACTGGCCTAGATGACAGTGCGCTGGTCGCCACAAAGAAGCGGGCTATCGTAAAGGCGGAGATTGAGGGACAAATCGCCGTCCTCGATCAATTAATCGCCGACTTCGAAGCAGAACTGAACGACCATACTGACGATCCGAGCGGCCTCGCAGCTCAGGACCAGCGCCTCGAAGCCGCAATCTTGGCCAGCGAAAGAGCACTCGCGACCGAACGATCTGCATTTCAGGAGCAAGAACGTGCGCGCCGCGAGGCCTGGGCAACGCGAGAACGAATTGAAATCCGAGAAAGCGAAATCGATGGCCTCGATGAGCGCTTCGCTCTACTCGATCAAAGCTACTCGTCCGATCTCAACCGTCTCAATGCGATTGCAGAAGCCGGTCAGCACTTCGTCGCCTTGGCCGCAGGAACATGCCCACTGTGCGGCGCTCCTGCCGGAGACCACCGTCACGAGGGAGTGCCGCACGATGGCGACATCGAGCGCCTGCGAATAGCTTGCGCGAGCGAGATCACAAAGATCAATCAGCTCAGACTCGAACTAGGCGAGGCAACTTCCGACATAAGACGAGAACGGGAGACCCTGCGCGCAGACGCGCATACGGCGCGAGCGTCATTCCTCGCAGCGGAAGAAATCGTACGGGACACATTAACGCCGGCATTATCTGTGGCACGGCAGCATTACGACGAACTGCTAACCACGCGAGCCCGAGTTCGCCACGCAATCGGCCTTGCTGATCGGCTCAATGCACTTCGACTGAGAAAGTCGGATGCGGAGGCAGCTCTAAGCACCGCTGGGAAGACAAACGAAGAGAGCCCTGGCCTGCCAGCGGCGTCTGTCCAAGCGCTGAGTGTTGCGGTCGAAATGCTGCTCGAGGCGTGGCACTTCCCGTACGAGAAACCGGTCTACTATGAAGAGAAGAACTACGATCTGGTACTCGGTAGTCGACGCCGTGGTGAGCAAGGCAAGGGCCTGCGCGCACTTACACATGCTGCGTTCACGATCGGCTTGCAGCTCGCAATCAAGACAATGAAGCGAAAGCCAACCGGTTTTGTCGTGCTCGACTCACCGCTCGTGACCTTTCGCGAGGCAGACCATGAAGATGACCTCGCCCCAGATCAGAAGATCCATGTGAAGCAGGCATTTTACAAAGACTTGACGACGCGTTCCGCGAATTTTCAAATAATAATTGTCGAGAACGAGGATCCCACCGCCGATCTTCTAGCGAATATGACGACACATTTTTTCACGAAGCAGGCGACCAACGGCCGCTACGGCTTCTTTCCGATCTAGCAGCTTCGAGCGCATCAAGATCGATGCATCGGGATGCCAACAAATCCTGACGTGATTTTTGCTCATGCAAATGAAGACGGCCCTCATAGCGCAAGAAAATCCCACCCTCGAATCCGCGGCTGAACCCGCGCGAGCCGAAGGACCGTGGAGCGACTTGGCGCTGCACAGCATCGGCTGGAAAGCATTCCAGGATCTGTGTTCACAGGTATGCGAAGAGGTAGGCAAAGGCTTCCTTGTCCGTCATAAGGCTCTCCTAACGTCCTATTCCTCACCGCCCTCCCGGCCACCACACTGCGGCCGGATTGGCCGCACTAGTCTTATTCGGTAGCAGCGCCACGAACGCGCCCCGCTTATGCAGATAGCGGACATAGGTGGACCGCCGTCAATAGGGCAGGTTGTGACCCCATGCGGACTTTGGCTATTGCCTTCAACCACGAGTCGCGGTTGATTGCTACAACACCACCATACTGCGGAACCCATGGCAAAGAACGATAGCATCCTCATTGACGGCATCATCGCCCAGAGATTGGCAGACAAGAAGCCCTCCAACGATGTAGGCGAGGTTTTTGAGTATTTCTGCTTTGAGCAAATCCTGAAGCAATACGACTTATCAGACGAAGAGCTGGAAGCGGGCTGGGTGGACGGCCAGTATGATGGCGGCATCGACGGCTTCTTCATTTTCGTCAATGGCCATCTGGTCTCCGATACGACCGCAGCGTGGCCCCGGTCCAATGCGCAAGTCGATGTCGTCGTGATTAGCTGCAAGCATCACGATACATTCAAAGAGCAGACCTTGAACAACATGCTGGCGACCATCCAGGAGCTGTTCGATCTTTCGATTGGTGCAACAAACTTCAAGGGTAAATATTCGGCCGAGCTATTGAAGGCGCGCAGCTTGTTGGCTCGCACCTATGAGAAGCTCGCAATAACGAATCCCAAAATCATTCTCAATTTTGTATATGGTTCGCGAGGTGACACCGGCACTATCGGCGAAAGTGTCAGCGCTCGCGCGGAGCAAATACGTCACCTCGCGGCCAGCTTCTTCAGCGACACCGTCGCAACCTTCACGTTCATGGGTTCGACTGAACTGATAGAGCGATACCGACAAGTCAAACAATTCACATTAGAGCTGCCGTTTCAAGATCATCTGGCGGGGCCGGCCGGTGGTTATATCTTGATTGCCAAGCTTATCGATTACTACAATTTCATCTGTGATGCGCAGGGTAATCTCAGGCGGTATTTGTTCGATTCCAATGTCCGCGACTATTTGGGAGAGAACAAGGTCAACCTCGACATCGCGGCCTCGCTCGACGACGAGAATGGACCTGACTTTCTCTGGCTGAACAATGGGGTGACCATCTTAGCCACCAATGCGGTCATACGCGGGGGCAAGAACATGATGATGCAAGACATCCAGGTTGTTAACGGTCTGCAGACGACCGAGTCTATATATCGACACTTTCGCTCTGGCTCGAGCCGATCAGCTGACAGGAGCGTGTCTATAAAGATAATCGTCTCCGGCGAGGAGCAGTTACGCGATCAAATCATCCGCGCGACGAATAATCAAAGCGCCATCGAACAGGCCGCCCTGCACGCGACGGACAAGATTCAAAGAGACATTGAACAAATTCTCGAACGACACGACTTCTACTATGAGCGTCGCAAAAACGACTACAGGAACATCGGAAAGCCGCCGGAGAGATTTGTAACTCCAATGTACGTTGCCGCAGGATACGTGGCGATCATCATGAAGCAGCCTGCACGAGCGGCACGGCTTAAATCACGCTTCATGCGAAATCAAGAACGCTACGAACAGGTGTTTTCGGAGAGCGCGCCAATCGAAATGTGGCCTCGTCTCGTGCTACTTTTGAAGGCTGCCGAGCGTGAGATGCTCGGGGCGCGAGAAGGCTGGGGCGAACGCGCGCTGAGAAGTTGGCGCGGGCTCATCGCCTTGTTGTACGTCTCCAAGATAATTGGTCGGTTCAGTTTCTCTGCATCTGAGTTCTGCAAAAAGATCGACCTGGACAAAATCGATCATGGCCTGATGGACGTATGCTTCCGCTTTGTCGAGCAACGACGATTAAGCTCGCTTCGTCAGGAGCCGAGCGCAGCGTTCTGCAAGGATGTTTGCAAAGAGTTCGGAGCTCTGCATTCGCTGCCGGGCATCGAGGCTCTAAAACACGATGAGTCGAGCTGGGGCTTCAGAGAAGCACAGCGGAATGACACTTCCCGGCTATCGGATGAATTTGTCGATCAAGTAGACACTTTAGTGCCTACCCAGCCGTGGTCGAAGAATATTCACCTTGAATTGGCCGCTAAGCTGGAGGTGTCCGGCTATAGGGTTCAACGAGCGATTACACAACTGGTGGATTCTGGACGCCGCAAGAAGCAAGTGAACGGCATCTTGTACGATGCGGCCGGATCTCCCATCACAGGTGAAACTACCGCTGCATCCCTCGCATCCGACCACCCGGACAATGAAAAAAAGGAAAAATGACCGCTTGTGACCCTGGCTGTGTGAAAACAGAGTGCCGCTGTTATGATTCTCCCCTGATTCTGAGGGGGAATTGATGAGGCGCTTCGTTGCGGGGACGGATCGTGGGCAACGGGCGCTGCTGCCTGAATGCCTCGATGATTTCATTGACGAGAACAACCCTATTCGCGCGATCGACGAGTTTGTCGATGCGCTTGATCTGGCCGAGATGTGCTTCGGTGGAGTTGCGTCGGCGGCAACTGGCCGGCCGTCGTATCACCCTCGGTTCTCCTGAAGCTTTACATCTACGGCAATCTGAACCCGGGTGCAGTCAAGCCGGCGGCTGGAACGGGAGGCCGGACGCAACATCGACGTGATGTGGCTGCTGGGCCGGCTTGCTCCCGATCACAAGACGATCGCGGACTTCCGCGAAGACAACAGCCTGGGCCTGCGCAAGGTCTGTGCGCGCTTTGTCGAGCTCTGCCGCGGGATGGGCCTTTTCACGATGGCGAGCGTCGCCATCGATGGGAGCAAGTTCAAGGTCGTGAATACCGGGAGGAGGAGAGCGTCGCGCGCTATCTGAGCCAACTTGACACGGCCGACCGACAGGAGACCGTCACTCCCGTCGGAGTACGCCTTCATCGGCTCTCACGATTGTGCAAGATCACCATCGCCTTGATGCATGCCGGTACAGACACAGGTAAATGAGACTTTTGCCGAGCCGGCCTGATGGTTCATGGATAGCGCACTAACTCGCTTTGTGCCAGGATGGTCACAGCCCTGAGTAGCATCCCGCACGAATCTTCGCCGCGCCCGTTTTTTGCCCTTTGGTCGGAGCCATGTGTTGGCCGTTCCGCCCGGCACGGCAATCAACCTAGTCCGAAATTCAGGAGGAGGAGGACCTCAGGCGCTGTTCCACACGCTTCATCGCTGATGCGAGCACCGTGCGTCGGCATCAGGCCTGAAGATGTGTACTACTTCGCGCCCGAGCGTCATCGGTTGCGGCGAGATCGACTCGCGACCGAGACGCTCATAGCGATTCGGCAGCCGGCTCGATGCTCGCCCAGGAAGCCTCCGTCATGCGTAGGAAGTTCATAAGCAGCACGTGGCCTTGTTCCGTGAGTATCGATTCCGGATGAAACTGCACGCCAAATGTTGGTTGGAAACGATGTGCGAGCGCCATGACCTCGCCTTCGTCCGAACGCGCTGTCACCGTAAGATGCGGGGCGCGAGCCTCATCGAGCTCAACAACAAGAGAATGGTAGCGCCCAACGCGAAGTGGGGATGGGAGCTCCTTGAACAGCCCTCGACCATCATGCGTGACATACGAGGACCGACCGTGCATAGGGCGACGTGCACGCGCCACGCCTCCGCCGAAAACGCTCCCGATACATTGGTGTCCGAGGCAAATGCCGAGAAGCGGTACGCGACCTGAAAGCTCGTGAACCACGGCCGTGGATATTCCGGCCTCAAGTGGAGTGCAGGGACCCGGTGAGATGACCACTGCGCGCGGCTTCAAGCCAACAAGGTCCCTGACGCTGATCTCGTCGTTCCGGACCACCTCCGTTGCCTCACCAAGGTTGCGGAAATAGCGGGCAATGTTGAAGACGAAGGAATCGTAGTTGTCGATGATGATAATCAAACTGCACCGGATCGTTCAGCACGAAACGCATCGAAGATGCGCTTCGCCTTGGCGAGCGTCTCCTCGTATTCGGCCTCTGGGTCCGACATCGCCGTGATCCCGCTGCCTGCATGAAAGACAGCCACATCGCCGTCGATCGTTACAGTGCGAATCGCAATGTTCGTGTCCATGTGCCCGTTAAAGCCGATGAAGCCGATCGCCCCGCAATAGAGCTCGCGTGCCACACGCTCGATTTCCGCTATGATTTCCATCGAGCGCACCTTTGGCGCTCCGGTAATGGAGCCGCCGGGAAAGCAAGCGCGAAGTAAGGTAACGGCGTCCTGGTCTTCTGCAAGTTCACCCGTAACGACCGACACGAGGTGGTGCACCGAGGCATAGGATTCGAGGCCGCACAGCGCTGGAACTTCGATCGAACGCGCAGTGCAGACACGTGACAGATCGTTGCGTAGGAGGTCGACGATCATGACGTTCTCGGCGCGGTCCTTTTCAGACGCAACGAGGATTTCACCTCGGCGTTGGTCTTCCTTCCAATCAGCGGAACGCGCGATCGTGCCCTTGATGGGGCGTGTTTCGACCCGACCTCCACCAAGCTTCAGGAAACGCTCCGGCGAGCTCGATGCGACGGTCAGCTTGCCATAGCGCAGGAGCGCCCCAAAGGGTGCGGGGTTCGATGATCGTAGCTGGCTGTAGAAGGTGAGGGGGTCGAAGGAAGTTGGCACCCTGGCGCTGAAGCGTTGCGCAATGTTGGCTTGGAAGACGTCTCCGGCCAGAATCAAGTCGACGACGCGCTTGACCGCCGCAACATAATCCTCGCGGCTGAAGTTCGAATGCCAGGCCCCCACGCTGCAGGAGGATGCATCCCGCGGCGTCTCTGGGTTGGCAAGCAGTGCTGCAAATTCGTCGGCTCGACGGCGTGCACGCTCTGCGCGACGTACAGGATCCTGCTCCGGCCAACCGGTGGAAATGATCCGGCATTTGTTGTGCCGGTGATCGTAGCTCACGACTACGTCATAGAAATGCAGGAGCGATTGGGGCAATCCCTGCCCGGGAATTGCGGGCGTCGGCAAGTGCTCTAACGTCCTGTTTAAATCGTAAGCAAGGAAGCCGGCTGCGCCTCCCTGGAACGGGGGAAGATCGGAGCGATGCTCTTGCGAATAGTTGGCGAGAAGGGCGCGAAGAGCTTCCCACGGGTCGCCTTCAAGAGGCTCTCCGTTCCAACGCGCCTGTCCGTCCGCGACCATAAAGGTACTGAACGGATCGCAGCTCAGATATGAATAGCGGCCGAGCAATTCATGCTTGGCCGCGCTATCGAGAAACGTAAGCTGCGGTCGATGAGCCAGACATCGCATCGCCATGACGGGCTCGATCCACGGCAGCTCGCGGACCTGCACTGGGCTGTCAATCACCGATGACTTGCTGTGAGATGTGTTCAGATTGTGATCCCGAGCCGACCGAGAGCGCTGGTCTGGGACCCGGGGACCCTTGAGGCCGATTGTCAGGTTAGCCCCCGCCAGTCGGCTCGAGGCGCCGAGCAACTTGACCTGTTGCAGCCGTTGAGGCCAAGCGCGCATCCGTTGACACGGTGTAATCGGCCGCAAACCGCAGCTCGCGGAGCGGTCGCACCCGGCTAATCGATTCCTGGTATAGGTCGTGAGCCCTGTAGGCTGTGAGTTCCCTCTCATTGTCGAACTCACCGTAGACCACTACGTCGATATCGTTGCCGAACTGGTCGGTCTTGCGATTGCGACCAACCTCGAGCAGGCGTGCATGTGGGATTGTGGTGAGAACTGACAGGCCTTCGATCATTTCGTCGATCTGGGCCTTATCCTTGGCGGTAAACAAAACGATGTGACGAATCATGATGGACCTGGGGTGATAGGGAAGTAGGCGCATAACTATCTTGGCCTTGAGCGCGCTGCAACATTACCGCAGCGGGTCGCAATCGCCGCAACGGCCTTGCTGCTGGAGCTTCTGCCCGCGGTCAAGCGGGGCGCCATTTGCGGAACGTGGCTGCGGTCCAGGCCCAGCGCAAGCCAGATCCTGCGACGTGAGCCGCCGGCACTCGGGCGGTCATCGTTGCCTCGGTGTCAGGGTGAAACCGCCCTCAAACCCAGCCACACGTCATCGGTCTTGCAGCTTTTCTTGTTGGGATCTCCGTAGACGAAGGTGCCCCGTGAATTCGTCGTTCGTCCATGCGCGTAGCGGTAGTCAACAGCACAATCGGCTCTCCCGGGAGGCATGTGGTGCAACTCACTTCGGCGTTTTGAGGCGGTTGATGGTCGCGGCATGTGAGCGCTCCAGCTTTGTCGAGACGGCGTCGCGATCGGGCCGGCCACGACCTAGGGACACGCTCAAGGCGTCGTCCTCAATAGGCCCGTCACGCGCAGCCTCTCTAGGGGGTGCAGAAGCACCTTTTGGGCGACCGATTTACGATCGGGCTGAGCTGGTCGGATGTCAGCCGATCGTCCCTCTGCGGTAAGGCCGCTATGCCGGACCAATAGTCGATTTCTGCGATGATTTTCTGCGCCAAATAGGGAAACCTCGCGTGATGTACGCGCTGGCAGGAAGGAGATTGGTGAATTTCTTCTAGAACAAAGAGATAAACTTTGCGCTTATCGACGGTGCCCAATCGAAAGGTGCGCAGGTCAAGTTCAAAGCAACGAGTGCAGGCGGGAAATGGATGCCGAAGCGCGACGCGGATTGAGCGACGTCGCGCCCCGCCACGCGTCGCAAGCCTGAGCCCTCCAACGAGCAATGGGAGATGCAGGAATTGGAGACGGACATGTCCAAAGACCATCAAAAGCTTCAGCGCAACACCCTCAAACGGTGTGCCATTTGCGCCGGAAAGTTTGGCCTTATTCGTTACTACTCTTCGCGAACCGCCCTGTGCTCAAAGAGGTGCGTTGAGCATTTCAAGTCCCGTTGCGAAGCGGACAGCAATTGGTTACGGCGATTACCTGCCGCCTGAGCGGTCATCGGCGGCTGAGACGGCGCCCGATCCGGACGACGCCTCCTACTGCGGTCCGGAGTGCCGCACGTTTACTGCGGCGCCGAAAACGTTGACGTCGAACAGCGCGCGACAATCTCGCGAGCTGCGCACCGACCGCAGGGAAGGCGTGGATCTCCATCATGAAGTTTGTATTGGTCAATCACAGGGCCCCGCTCAACAGGGCGGTCTGCACCGCGTGCGCGGAAGTTCTCGGTACCGGATACCTGCGGGACGTGTCGACGCAGAGGCCGTACTGTGGTTACGATTGCTACCTTCGCTACGAAGCCAGGAGCCTGCTGATGCCCTGGCTGAAAATGTCATGTGCCGAAGCGGATGCCTCGAAGCGTCACGCCTCGCCGCTCGAACTCATGACGTCGTTTGCCGCAGCATCCTACTGGTATTCGATCTCACTTGCAGCCTTGCGGGTGGGGGAGCTCATGGCCGTAGAGGTGTCCAACACTGTGCGTGAGGGAACATGGACGTTTGGTTCACCCCCGTGGCGCGGCTACGGAGGTGGCCCCAGCCCACCGCAATGAGGTCCGCTGAGCTTGATGCGTCGATACAGATACCAAGAAGCAGCTCCGTTATTGCAAGCTGGTTTCAGGAATACCCAAAATGGCGGAGCATAGCTTCTGGCGCTTCTCGCGAACGTTGCATCGCGCGATCAATGACCGGCATTTTGAGGACATCGAGGCCCTCCTCGACGAGGAGGTCGACTGGGCGCTCTATGGTCCGATCGACATGTTTCCATTTCTCGGCGCTCGGCATGGCAAGCACGCCGTGCTCGACGTCATCCGGGAGATCTCTGACAATGTCCAGATTCGCCGTTTCGACCGCGAGAGGACTATGCTCGGCGTCGATTCCGCAGCCTCCATGCTGCGCTGTTCCCTGGCGGCGCGCAAATCCGACAAGTCCATCTCGCTGCGCGCGGCGCAGTTCGCTCAGTTCAAGGCCGGCGGCCTCATCAGCATGCGCGTGCTCGTCGACACCTTTGATCTCGTCGAGCAGGCACTTGGCCGGAAAATTCATCTCCCGAAGATGACAAACTGAGATGAGCGGCGCCAGCGGGTCTCTCCCTCTCGTGGGGTCGACGATGGGGTGTGCGCGATGCTTACGCCGGACGCGATCGCGTCTTCAGGGTGATGATGGTGATCGGCGTCAACGTAGACAACTTCGTAAACGGACCGGAAGCCTCTTCCAGTCAGGAGGCGGGAAGGGCGAGGCGCTCAATGGTTTGAATGTGACGCGCGAGCAGGGTGCAGGCTTGATCGACGTTGCGGGCTCGCAGTGCCTGCAGAATCAGCCGGTGATCCTGATTGGACCGCGGTCGCCAGCCGGCACTTCGCGCCATTGCAAACACCAGCCGCGAATTTGCAAGCTGCAGTCCATCGAGACTGGCGAGCAGGCGCGGCATTGCGCAGGGGGCCACCAGCGCGTGGTGAAAGGCGCGGTTGGCCGTTTCAAAATCCTCAATTGTCTCGGCATTATCTCCTTCAATGAGGGCGAGCTCGATCCGTGCCAAGTGAGCCGATGTAAGCTTTGGAGCCGCATTGCGCAATGCGACCACTTCGAGCGCGGCGCGCATCTCGGCGATCTCCTTCATCGACTTGGTGTCGAGAGGAGCAACCCGCACACCGCGACGGGGCCGAGCTACGACAAGGTGTTGGGCTTCCAACTGCCGAAAGGCCTCGCGGACCGGAACGTGACTGGAATGGAACTGCCGCGCGACATGATCCTGCCGGAGTGGAGCGTCTGGCTGCAGCGCGCCGCTGATAATGCGCGCACCGATCGAGCCAGCGATGCGGCCGGCAACCGTCGTGTTCTCGTCCATCACCATAGATTATCTACCAGAAAAACGAATGCGCTCACTTAGGACATCCTCTAGCATTGGTCGAGGGTAGTTATCATAGATAATCGCTCGCTTTATCTATGACTGATGGTGAATGGGGACGTGGCTCTTATGGTTGCTGCTGTGGATGTGAAGCGAAGCGACGGAGCCAACAGCCCGCAGCTCCGCGGAGACTGGACGCGCGCCGAGGTTGAAGTACTCTATAGCCTGCCGTTTGCCGAGTTGATGTTTCAGGCGCAGAGCGTTCATCGGGCCAACTTCAATCCAAACCACGTCGAAACCGCAAGCCTGCTCAGCATCAAGACCGGCGGCTGTCCGGAGGACTGCGGCTACTGCTCGCAGAGCGCGCATTACGATACCGGGCTGAAAGCCACCCGCCTGATGAATCGCGCCGATGTGGTCGCGACCGCGCAACGAGCCAGGAACGCCGGAGCGACCCGCTTCTGCATGGCCGCGGCCTGGCGCAGTCCAAAAGACCGCGATCTTGATCAGGTCTGCGACATGGTCAGTGCGGTCAAGGGTCTCGGCATGGAGACCTGCGTCACGCTCGGTATGCTGACGCTGAAGCAGGCTGCGCGGCTCTCAGAGGCCGGTCTCGACTTCTACAACCACAACGTCGATACCTCGGCGCAGTTCTACGGCAAGATCGTCACCACGCGCACCTTACAGGATCGGATCGCCACACTTGCATATGTGCGCGAGGCGGGCATCAAGGTCTGCTGCGGCGGCATTATCGGCATGGGCGAGCTCGTCGAGGATCGCCTCGCCATGCTCGTCCTGCTTGCCAACCTACCCCGTCATCCGGAAAGCGTTCCGATCAACCTGTGGAACGAGGTCAAGGGCGTGCCGGTGAATGACACCGCAGAGCGCCCCGATCCCATCGCGCTGGCGCGTCTGGTCGCCACGACCCGCATCATGATGCCCAAGAGCGTGGTGCGGTTGTCCGCTGGACGTCAATATATGAGCGACGAACTGCAGGCGCTGTGCTTCCTGGCGGGCGCAAATTCGATCTTCATCGGCGACGTGCTGTTGACCACCAAAAACCCGAAAGCCGACCGCGACACGAATTTGCTGGCCCGGCTCGGCATCACGTCCCGACTTACTGAACACAGCAGCGCGCATGCTGCGCGCCAATTCCATCGAAGGTGACCAATGCAGATTACGGTGATGAAGGGCAAAATCCACAGCGCCTCCGTGACTGAAGCCGATCTGCATTATGAAGGCTCGATTTCGATTGACCACGCGTTGTTGGACGCTGCGGGGTTTTTGATCAACGAACGCGTCGAAATCTACAACATCGACACCGGAGCGCGCTTTGCCACCTATGTGATCGAGGCGCCCCGGGGGTCCGGCATAATAGGGCTGAATGGTGCGGCCGCGCGACTTGCGATGCCTGGAGATAAGGTCATCATTGTTGCGTATGCGACCCTTGAGGAGGCGGAAGCGAAATCGTTCAGGCCGCGCGTCGTGCTGGTCGACCGAGAAAACCGCATCCGGTCAGGTTGAAAACCAAAAGATCGGTCTTGGCGCCATTGTCCTTGGCGGCCAATGGAAGTTCCGTGCGACGATCCTAACAGCGAAGAATGAACTCAATCCATATGCCTAAAGTTGTCGACTATGCCGCGGCCTTGCATGCGCTGAAAGAAGACGATCGGCTGCGCAGCCTCAAGCCGCGCGCAGGTGTCGATTTCGTATCGAACGACTATCTCGCGCTTGCGAGCGCGCCGCGTATGAAAAAGGCAGTGTTGGCGGCGCTCGAGGCTGACACACCGATCGGAGCGGGGGGGTCGCGGCTTCTGCGCGGCAATTGCGAGGAGCACGAACGTCTCGAAGCGGAAGCGGCACAGTTCTTTGGAGCCGAGACGGCGCTCTTCTTCAGCGGCGGGTATGTCGCAAATTTTGCTGTTTTGACAACGTTGCCGCAGCGCGGCGATCTACTCATTTTGGATGCTCTCGTGCACGCGAGCATCCACGAAGGCGCGCGGGCCGGCCGGGCCGACTTTCGCATAAGCGCCCATAACGAGCCTCAGTCGGTCGAAAACACAATCCGCGACTGGCGCGCCCAGGGCGGAATGGGCCGGGTCTGGATCGTGGTTGAAAGTCTCTACAGCATGGATGGCGACTTCGCGCCGCTCGAAGACCTCGTCGCTATCGCGGACCGGCACGACGGGTTCCTGATGGTCGATGAAGCCCATGCCACAGGCGTCTACGGGGAGCTGGGACGAGGACTCGCCGCCTCCTATGAGGGGCGAGGAAATCTGTTCGTCGTTCATACCTGCGGCAAGGCGCTGGGCGCTGCAGGCGCGCTCGTCACGGCCTCAACGGCCATGCGCGACTTCATGGTCAATCGCTGCCGCCCGTTTATCTTTGCCACTGCGCCTTCACCATTGATGGCCGTTGCCGTGCGGGAGGCCCTGTTCATCCTGCAGCAGGAACCCGAGCGGCAGCGACGTCTGGCCAAGCTTGTCGCCTTCACGCATCGGGAGATCGGCGTGCGCGGCGGGCAAATTCCTTCGGCCTCGCAGATCGTGCCCTATATCGTTGGCGACAACGCGCGGGCGATGCGGCTCGCATCGCGATTGCAGGCTCGCGGTTTCGATATCCGCGGAATCCGGCCGCCAACCGTTCCCGCGGGCACGGCCCGTTTGCGAATTTCGCTGACACTCAACGTCGGGGAGGATGACGTGCGTGCAATGCTCGATGCGCTGTTCGAGGAGACGAGAGGTGAAGCCCGATGAGCCAGCAGATCGTCGTGACAGGCACTGATACCGGGATCGGAAAGACGGTCTTTTCCGCGGGCCTCGCGAATCTCCTCGGCGCGAACTATTGGAAGCCGATTCAGGCCGGCCTCGAGGGAGAGACCGATACTGAGGTCGTTACGCGGCTGGGCAGCATCTCAGCCGATCGCATCGTGCCGGAGGTTTACCGCCTTCGGACGCCGGCTTCTCCGCACTATTCCGCCGAAATCGACGGAGTTCGCATCGACGCGGATTCGCTGCATGTGCCGCAGACCGGCGAGCGACCGCTCGTGATCGAGGGTGCCGGCGGGCTAATGGTACCACTGAACGGCAGCACACTTTATATTGACATCTTCGAGCGTTGGCGGCTCCCCGTCCTGCTTTGCGCCAGCACGCGACTAGGCACGATCAATCACTCGCTGCTCTCGATCGAGGCTCTGCGAAAGCGCCAGATTCATATTCTTGGGATAGCATTCATTGGCGAAAGAAATGCAGAAACGCAGAGTGCAATTCGCGAGATGGGTCGGGTGCGTTGGTTGGGGCGATTGCCCTGGCTTTCGCCTCTCACACCAGAGACGCTGCAGGACGCGTTCAAGAGCTCGTTCCGTGCCGACGATTTCAAGCCATGATGCCAATCAACATGACCTCAACCTAAGAAGTCGCCGATCTGGCATCGGTTCACGCAGTCCCGGATGACAGCTTGGCTCCAAAAAAAGCTGGTTTGAGCCTCGGCTCATGGTCATAGACCCTGCAAATGTTGAAGCTCGTCGCGTCCCCTTCAATCCGCCGCTCGAAGCAAGATACATGTCGGTTGACGGCTGCTTCGCGGGCAACTGCCTCGTTCTGAACACGGGCGAGCATGGCGCTCTCCTTGCGAATATTCCGCCAACGCTGGATGAGTTCTTTTTGGTCTTCACTTCAGCGGCAAGGCCGGTTTTCCGACAGTGCAAGAGAGCATGGGTTCGGGGCAGCAAGATGAATGTCGATTATCAGCGCTAGCTTCGCAAGGCATATGTAGGAAGCAAGTAGAGGAGCAACAATGCGCCGCTTCTACGACGACCAGATCAACGCCTTGATGGTGGAAGCGATGAATGAGCACGGTTTGCGAGAGCGATCGAGTGTGCGTTGGCGAGCGCGAGCGCCCGGGCTGTTTCCTCTCATTGCAAACACACCAAGGCCCGCGTCCAAGGCCTCATTCCGTGCTGATGATTTCAAGCCATGACGCCAAAGAAGAGGTCGGCGATCTGGCATCCGTTCACGCAACACGCGCTTCAGGGCGAGATGACAAAGGTTCTGCGTGGCGACGGTGCTTATCTCTACACCGCGGATGGCCGCCGTATCATCGATGCAATCTCATCCTGGTGGGTCGTGACCCACGGTCATTGCCAACCGCACATTGTCAGTGCGATTCAGAAACAGGCGGGCAAGCTCAACCAGATCATCTTTGCCGGCTATACCCACGATCCGGCTGAGGAGGTTGCGGCGCTACTCTTGAAGCTCTCCCCCCGTGGGCTCGACCATGTCTTCTTCTCCGACAGCGGCTCCACCAGCGTGGAAGTCGCCTTGAAAATGGCGATCGGCTATTGGAATAATATCGGCGAGCCGCGGACACGCATTGTCGTGATGCAACATTCCTATCACGGCGATACAATTGGGGCGATGTCGGTGGGGGCCCGGGGCGTGTTCAATGACGCATACGGGCCCTTGCTGTTCGACGTTACCGCAATTCCGTTCCCTGCGGAAGGCCGTGAGCAGGCAACCCTCGATGCGCTCGCCTCCGCATGCCGAAACGAAAGTCCCGCAGCCTTTATTGTGGAGCCTTTGGTCTTGGGGGCGGGTGGGATGCTGATGTACCCCGCTTGGGTGCTAAGACAAATGAAGCGGATCTGCGAGGCCTCTGACGTCCTGTTCATTGCCGACGAGGTCATGACGGGCTGGGGCCGTACCGGAACGCTATTCGCCTGCGAGCAGGCCAATATCACGCCAGATATCGCCTGCTATTCGAAAGGCCTCACCGGAGGGGCGCTCCCACTGGCAGTGACGCTCTGCCGCGCGGATATATTCGATGCGCATTACTCAAAAGATCGCACGCGTACGTTCTTTCATTCGAGTTCATATACAGCGAATCCGGTGGCCTGCGCCGCCGCAAAAGCGAATCTGGATCTGTGGCAGGATCCGGAATCTCGCCGGCGCGTCGCGTCTGTCGCCACAATGCAAGCGCATGCAATCGAGCCATTCCGCGCCGACCCGCGCTTTGCAAACGTCCGTCGGACCGGCACCATCACAGCGCTCGATCTGAAAACGAGCGATCCGGGGTATCTGGCAAACATCGGTCCGAAGCTTCAGGCCTTCTTCGAGGGCCGAAATCTCCTGCTGCGACCACTCGGCAACACGATCTACGTGATGCCACCTTATTGCGTCACGGCGGTAGATCTTGATCAGATCTACGCCGCTATCAGGGATGCTGCCGATGCGCTGGCTTGAAAGTGCGGCTCGAGCCCGAGCTAACGGAACCCAGCTGCTGCCGTAAGATGAATATGCTGGCCGAACTGAACCCGCCGGTAGCTTTGGCAAAGCATCCGAGCCACTGTCGCAGATATGCCCGATGCCGGGCCCGGCGCAAACTCGCCAGACGTGGGAAGAGCGGTACCGCGCTGTCGCGGTGGCGGCCGGCGCGATGCAAAGTTGCTCCGCCGAAATGTGGTGACTGGACAGCTTCCGCTTCTGATGATTGCGTAATCATGAGACGTTTCTATCTGCCCGCCGCTGCCTTTGGAAATGTGCCTCTCCGTTTCGCTTCCACCATTGACAGTCTTCCCTCAGCTTCCGTAGGTAGCCCCGAGTCCGGGGATGCGGGCAGTGGAGCGATCGGGATCTTGGATGAGCCACATTTCAGAGCTGCCTGTTGAACATGTCACGATTCCAGTTCTGCAGCGATGCAAGGAGGAGGGGCGCCGTATCGTCATGACCACCGCTTACGACGCGGTTACGGCGCGCATCGCCGATCCCATCGTCGATGTCATCCTCATCGGGGACAGTGTTGGCAACGTCTGCCTCGGATTTGACAACACGCTGCCGGTCAGTATGGCCATGATGAACCATCACCTGGATGCTGTTGCGCGCACGAGAGCGCGTGCCTTGCTCGTTGCCGATATGCCCTTTCTCAGTTTTCACCTCAGCATTGAGGAGACGATACGCAACGCCGGGGGCTTTCTGCAGCGAGGCGCGGCAGCGGTTAAGCTCGAAGGCGGAGCGAAGCGCATCGAAATGGTCCATGCCCTGGTCGATTGCGAAATTCCTGTGATGGGGCATCTGGGCCTCACTCCGCAGAGCGTCAATGTCATGGGTGGTTTCAAGGTGCAGGGCCGGAAGGCCGACGACGCTCTGCGCCTGCTCGACGACGCCCACCGTCTGCAAGAGGCCGGATGCTTCGCTCTGGTCCTGGAGGGCGTCCCGGCGGAGCTCGCCGCGCGCGCGACGGAATTCCTGACGATACCGACCATTGGAATTGGCGCGGGTCCCAGCTGCTCGGGCCAGGTGCTCGTATTCCATGATGTCCTGGGATTGACTGAAGGTCATCGGCCTAAATTCGTTCGCGCCTATGCAGAGGGTTTTCAGCTGTTGCAGGAGGCGCTGTCGCGCTGGGCCGCAGATGTCCGCAGCGGTGCGTTCCCAGGACCGCAGGAATCCTACGGGCTACCCCAAGGTCTTGGCGAAACGATCGCAAACTGGGCTCCCACCTAACCTGATGTGCAGCAAAGCAATGCAGACAATCACGACAGTCGCCGAACTTCGTCGCGCTCTTTCAAACGCCCGCAGGGCCGGTAAACGCGTCGGATTCGTTCCGACCATGGGCTATCTGCACGACGGCCATCTGGCGCTGGTCGAGGCAAGCCGGACGCAATCTGACGTCACCGTTCTCAGCATCTTCGTGAATCCCACTCAATTCGGACCGAACGAGGATCTCAGCACCTATCCGCGTGATTTCACGCGCGATGAGAGGCTGTGCCGCGATGCCGATGTTGCCATCGTCTTTGCGCCGGATGCCAGCGAAGTCTATCCGGCTCAATTTGAGACCCTTGTCGAGCCGGGCGACCTGGCAAAACCACTCTGCGGAGCGTTCAGGCCGGGGCACTTTCGCGGTGTCGCGACGGTCGTCTGCAAACTGTTCAACATGGTGCAGCCGGATGTCGCGTTTTTCGGGCAGAAGGATTTTCAGCAATGCGCGGTCGTCCGTCACATGGCACTTGATCTCGATCTTCCGATCGCGATCGTTACCGTGCCGACGGTCCGGGAAGCGGATGGGCTCGCGATGAGCAGTCGCAACCGCTACCTCCGCGAGGAAGAACGTCGGCGGGCTCGTGCCATCAGCCGTGGACTGTTCGCCGCAGCGGACAAGTTTCGCTCAGGAGAACGCGACGTCGAAAAGCTGCTTGCAATCGCCAAAGGGCATTTGAATGAGATCGATCGGCTACAATACCTTGAGCTTGTCGACCATGACACGCTCAAGGCCGCCGAAAGTCCGCTACGCCGCCCGGCGGCACTATGCGCCGCAGCCTACGTAGGCTCGACGCGGCTGATCGACAATGTGATACTGGCGTGACCGACTTCCTGCCGCCAGCAGAGCGGATTAGGTGCGGTGAAATCCGTCGGTAATTTCGCGCGAGCGCGGAATTTAAGCGCCGGGTCGAGATAAATTGCATTAATCAGCATCCAGATTGTCCTTACCATGCGGGGTTAGGCGCAGCCCCGTTTACGAGCCGACGTTTGGCGGGCCGACAATAGTGACGTGGTCAAATCCCTCTCAATTCCGGTGACGCGGCATAGGAGCAGGACATGGCAAGCATTTTTACCGGTTCCGCATGGGCGCGTATGCCGAGACATTGTTTCAGCGCAGCAAGCGCGAGAAGCAGCAAATGATTTGGCTGCAGTACAACTTGATGCGACTCGGGGGTGAAGTCGTGCGATCCGAGCGCTGGTCTATCGCGACGGAGCAGCCAGTTCGGCATGAACAGGGCGCGGCCAAAATCGCCCGTAGAGGTGAGACGACCCTCGACGACCTCAAACAAATCGGCCGCGAAGCGTTTCCCGAAGCGCCGACCATGTGGCGGCAGGCGTGAACGACAGCAAGATGTCGTTCTCTGAACATCCTGGTGAGCTGTCCACTGGGCCAAACCCCAACGTCTTCATGCTCTCCGACACAAGCCGATCATGCAGAGAGTTGTAACGCGACCGGCTGTGTCGTGCCCGTGCTGCTGGAAGAAAAGTGTGCCTATAAACGCGAATTCAGAATTCCGAAATCAATCTAAATTAGCAAGCCACTCATCGACGAGTAGAGCAGGGCAGCTCCAGTTCTGCTCGATACTGAATAATCGCTCGTCAGATCCGCGACAACCAGCACCCTACGGGGCGCATAAAACTCATCACGGGGTACAATGACCGGCGTAGCGAGCAGACTTATCGGGCGGTTGAGGAGTTGGCGGGGCTTCCGCATTGGGTTGCGCGGCCAAATGGCACTGCTCGGGATTTCGGGAGTTGTTGTCACCGGTGCACTCTGCGCTGCCGCCCTGAACTACGCGAGCCTGGTCCAGAGCGAGGCGAATGACAGCAGTAAGTTCAAAGCTCATGTCGCATCGTTGTCACAAAGCTTCCTGGAGTCACGACAAATTACGAGCGACTTCCTGCGCAAACCCGGCGAAATGTCGATCACGAAGTATGCGAAGAGCCATGAGGAGCAGCTCGCAGACCTGAGCCGGGTCGAAGCATTTGTGTCGGCTCTGCCCGACGACGACCCACGGAAGGAAGCGACCGCGTTGCGATCTGTGATCAGTCTCTACGCGACCCGCTTTCAAAACGTCGTCTCAGCGCAGCGCAATCTCGGCTTCAACGAAGATGATGGGTTCCAGGGCAAGCTGCGCAAGGCCGTGGACGCCGTCGAGCAACGTCTAGCCGACCTGAACCAGCCGCGCCTCACGATCTTGATGCTGACGATGCGCCGGCACGAGAAAGACTTCATTCTCCGTGGCGAAGACAAAGATGGCGATCAACTGGCCGACCGGGAGGCGGAATTCGAGACCGCGCTTGCGCAGGCGAGCCTACCCGCGGAAATAAAATCCCAGCTCCTCGAACTGATCCGCGCATATAAGTCGAGCTTTATGTCGTTCATGGTAACGCAGCAGGCGCGGAGCGATCAGGCCGACGATCTCGGACAAATCTACGACCGCATCAGCCCGGCGCTCGCAAAGATCATGGCCGCCGCTGACATGCACTCGCGGGCTGCGGAAATGCAAGCAGAACAAATCCAGCGGAAGCTGATTTGGCTGATTGGGCTTGCAACGCTGCTCGTTGGCCTGCTCGCGTTGCTGTTCGGCCGGCGCGTCGCGAAGACAGTCGCTTCGATGACAGCGGCCATGCGCCAGCTCGGCGACGGCCGGTTCGAAGTCGTTCTGCCAGGCCTTGGCCGTAAGGATGAACTTGGCGAGATGGCCGAAGCGGTCGAACTGTTCAAGCTGAAAGCGCGCGAGAGGGCGCAAGCCGAAATCGATGCAAAGGCTGAACAGGATCGTACCGCCGCCGAGCAGCGGAAGGCCGATATCGCTCGGCTCGCCGCCGAATTCGAAACCGCTGTGGGCAAGGTTATCGATACGGTCTCCTCTGCCTCCTCAAACCTTGAAGCCTCCGCCCGCAGCCTTACCTGCACGGCTGATCACAGCCGGCAACTCTCGGTCGAAGTCGCCAGCTCGTCGGAGCAAGCATCTGGCAATGTTCAGCTTGTCGCGACAGCGACGGACGAAATGGCGGCAACGATCGCCAACATCGGCCGGCAGGTCGAAGAGGCCGCCGATATCGCACGCGAGGCGGTTCGCAGGGCCGAACTCAGCGACCGGCGCATGGTCGGTCTGGCTGCTGCGGCGGAGCGGATCGGCAGCGTGATCCAGCTGATCGCCACGATTGCGCGGCAGACCAATTTGCTCGCGCTGAACGCGACGATTGAAGCGGCGCGCGCCGGCGATTTCGGCAGAGGTTTCGCGGTTGTCGCTGATGAAGTGAAGTCTCTCGCAACGCAAACGGCGCACGCGACCGTCGAGATCAGCGAGCACATTCACGGCATTCAAACGGCAACGACTGACTCGGTCAGCGCAATTGCCGACATCGGCGTCATTATCGGCCGCATCTCGGAGATCGCCATGACCGTGGTCAACTCCATCGCAGAGCAGGGGGCAACGAGCAAGAACATCGCGTCCAATTTGCAGGAAGCTGCAGCCGGAACCAGCCAGGTGGCGGCGAGCGCCATTCAAGTGACCAACGGCGCAAAGGAGACAGGAGGGGCGTCGATGCAGGTGCTGATGTCTGCCGAGCTGTTGTCTGGGGAAAGCGCGCGGCTGAGGCGCGAGCTCGGCAGTTTCCTCGGGAGGGTCCAGGCGGCTTAAGCTGGCACCTCAACGTCACGAGCGGCCGGAGCCGGAACATCGAGGCGTTTTCGAAGATTGCGCCAGTTTGCTTAAGGCAAGGGAGCGGGCGAAAGCGTCTTCACGTGCGCGACCAAAGGCCTCGCACGTCCTGTCCTTCGAACAACGGCCTGCACAGGAGTTAACCCGTAACTCCTCTCATCGCCGACCATGTTCCATGTTCGATCGCTCCTGCTCCAGAGCTTCCATACCGTTTCGATGCAGCCAAAGAAGCGCCCTTGCGAGCTGACGAAGATCGTTTCGGCTCGTACCCACGGGCAGTCGTCGTGCGCGACGAAGAGCATCCGCAGCTTGCTTCTCCAATCGCGACAATTCCCGCTCTGTCATCGTCACTTAACCAATCTACACTCACTCATACCGCACTCGCTGAGTTGGCCCAGCGGCACTCATGCGCGGACTCGGACAGACAGCAGTCGCAGATCTCAAGCATGCCGGCAGAGCAATCTGTGTCCGCGCCATGTTTGCAGGCTAGGGTACGTTGACGAGTGGCATGGGCGCGGTCGGTCCCGGCACGAAACCATCCTGGTGTCGGCCATGTACCGCGAGCACAATTGCAAAGGTCACAAAGAGAATGAGGAATCCACGCATGGAAAAATCGTAGCCCGGTAGCAGTATCAGATTTATGAAACACCTCGCACTCCGGGGTGCTTGATCGGCGTGCAAACCCCGTGACCTCTAAATCAGACGAGCATATCGGGCCGCAGAGACAGACCGGCTTAGGTGCGTCCTTCTGGATTCTCAAACGCCCTCTTGTTGCAAGACTGCGCGCGGTCGCCTCAGCGCGCTGGAAAAAAGCATGTCTTCCTGACAACAGCAGGAATAGTGCACAGGATTCGAATAATCATTGATGCGTTCGTCAGTCAAACCGCGAGGGCGGCCGTGGGGCTCATGGTCTTCGCCGCAACGGAAAGCGATGTATGCCCAATCACGACTTCGTCTCGGGTAGCCTCCTGGCACTGACCGCGGCCGGCGTTGCGTTGCTCTGCTCGAGCCTGCTTGCCTTGGTCTTGATCTAAAGCCAGTGGGCCGGCTTTGGTTTCGTGTCTTGCACATGCGGCGTCGTATCGTGTTCAAAGCCGAGCGCATGACCGTTTGATCAAAGAACTTGCTGCTATCCGGAAACTGCAGCGTCATCGAATATGGCTCGTAACCATTGAGCGACGACGCTGCTGATTGATTGCCGATAAGGGAGGTGAAGCATGCGCTATTCTCGTCGGCCGGCGCCGCGATATTAATGCAGATCGCCGCCGTACGCAGGTCCGATAGGGCTCGGCGCCCCAGTCGAAGGAGACTGTGGTCCCGACCGTCCATTCATTCGCGACGGCGATGATCTTTTCAATGAGTGGTTGGCGAACGGTCACGGTGTTAGAGGCCCGACGCAAACAGTTATGCTTCGTGCGGCCCAGACGCTGTCGCGCCGAACAATTGAGAACATGGCTACGTGGCCCGCCGGAGGCAGGTTGAGCGCATTGATTTGGTCGACGGTTGCTGTTCTCGGAGGATGGAGCCCTTTGGCGCCGTTCACGGCGTTGCCTGAGATCCCTAGCTTGGACATTCCGCTGCTTGAGGGACCCGATTAGGGGGGCCCGCTTCACTATTCCAGGCTGCTTAGTCCCTGCGGGCCAGCAGCACGCTTCATTGAGTCTTGAGCATTATCGTGCCCCACTCAAATTTGGTCCTTGTGGCTGTGGAAAGCATACTCAACCATCGCAGCTGAGCTTGGTTCTGATTCTCCCACGCGGGACTTTTCCTTCCGCCGATTAACCTCCGACATGTAGGGTGAGGTGCCGCGATGGACGACCTTATGGCCGTTGCCCGAATGGACGCAGGTGCGTCAAAAGAGCGGCCTTGATCCGCTTGGCCTGCAGGCGGCAAGTGTACGCCTTTATCAAGCTCTGCTTCCTGGGATCAGCAACGTGACGTCCCTGGTTGTCAGTATCGCCTGCAAATCGCCGGGTTGTCTGTGCTGAACGCCTCGTCGGCAAGCCAGCCGCCTCAATTCCGGCAAAACCGGCCCCTGTCAACAAGATGTACTTGATGGCCTATTTCTACCAAAGCGAGCATCGTTTAGAATAGGCCAATGATTAGCGGTGGGTGCGATCGGGAAATCTGCTTAACCGGGGAAGCTGTTTCTAACGACGGGAAACAGCGTGGCGATTAGCTAGGCGCGAAGCGCAAGCGCAGGCCATTTCCAACGGTCACTGTCTTGGGTGGGAGTGGAATGGATATTGAGATTTTCGAAACGAAGGAATTCTTGAAGGCGTTGCGATCAATGAAGATCGCCGGCGGCCGCAAGAGCAAGGCGGCCGACCAGGTGCTGGCAATGCGCAGTAGCGTGGGATTGTTTGATGATCCGTTCCAAAGTCTTCGCAAGACCAAACACGGCGAGAGCCGCATTAGCGGATGTGTGAAATACGATCTGTCCGATTTCTGCAGGCTGATCACCGTCACGGGCAACGGTTGCGTATTTCTCCTGTTTGTTGGCGATCACGACGAGGCTGACGACTGGCTCGACAAGCACCGCGGTCTTACCATCGGCGCCGTTTCGGGGCAATCGCTCGGCAGGACCAAGATTTCCGACACTGACAGCGGCGTGATCATCAACAACCAGCCCGACAACTGGTCTGGCGAGTTAATCGATAGATTGCCGGAGGACCTGTCCGAACGACTATTTGGCGACTGTCCGTTCCGCGAGATCAAGCCAATAAGACAGGTCCGAGCGGGCAGTCCAGACGATCTTATACGGCGCGCTGTGGAGCACATTACAGACGAAAATCTTCGCGGGACTCTTTTTGACGTACTTGTGCTTCTGAATGGGGGCGCGATCGAAGAGGCGGAGAACCGCGCTCTACTCCATCTTGGGGCTTTCAAGCCCATCGCCGAGCTGTCCGCCGAGGAAGTGCTCGAACTGGACTTGGGGGACGGGACGAGAAAGGTCCAGCTCGGTTCGGCGGAATACAGCCAGTGGGTATCGCGCTTCATGGAGGCCAGCCATCCGTTCGACTGGTTCCTGTTCATGCATCCAGAGCAGGAGCGACACGTCGCCGCCGATTATACCGGTCCTGCCAAGCTGTCCGGGGTGACCGGGTCGGGAAAGACCAGTATCGCGGTCAAGAGAGCCGTCCGTCTTGCACGCGAATATTCCGCCGACAGAATCCTCGTCCTTAGCTTGAATCGGGCTTTATGTGAGTTTATCTCAGAAATCGTAGATCATGCCTGCGGATTGGATGCAGCTTTAAGGGGGCGGATAGAAGTCAATTCGCTGTTCTCCGTCTGCCAGACCCTGCTGCGGGAGTTCGAGCCACAGAATTCGAGGATCTATAGCGATGTGACTTGGGGCCTGGAGGAGCACAAGGACGAGGTCTATCGGGAGTTCTATCGCTGCCTGAGCAACGTGAGGGACGCAGAGGTGCTGCTTCCGATGCACCGGTTGCTTACCTCGCAATCAATCGACGCGGAAAAGTATATATCCGAAGAGTTCGATTGGATCAGAAGCGCACTCCCGCGCGAGAACCGAAGTGAGTACACAACGATTTTACGGCAAGGTCGTGGTTACAAAATCTCGGAAAATCACCGGCCCGCGATACTCCAGGGGCTGGCCGGCTGGGAGCGAAAGATGGCGGCAGTCGGCGTCATTGACTACATGGGCGTCGTCACTGCGGTCGCGAGACACATCGATGAAATCGCTCCGCGATACAGGTCCATTATCGTCGATGAAGCGCAAGATTTCGGCAGCGTCGAGCTTTCGATTATTCGAAAGCTCGTCGCTCCGGACAAGAACGATCTCTTTTTCTGCGGGGATGCAGCGCAGCACATCCTACCTAAACATCAATCATTTGAGGCAGCCGGCATCGACGTCAAAGGGAGATCATCTCGGATCGTCCGGAACTACCGCAACAGCCGAGAAATACTGAAGCTCGCTCATCAGGTTCTCACCCAGAACTTATCAGAATCGCATTTTGAACAGGGGGAGCTGGAGATTTCGGACCCCGAACTTTCCTACAGGTCGGCCTCTGAACCCTTATTGCTTGAAGCCGAAAATCTCAGCATGGAAATTGCTGCAGCAATAAAGCTGCTGGATGCAAACGATGAAATTGCGCAGCGCCGTGGGGCCAGCCACTCAGGTTGTATAGCCATCGTAGGCTACTCCGGTTTCGAGGTGCAACAATATGGAAGCGAAATCGGCATTCCAGTTCTCGACGGAGCCTCGAAGTTTCTTCACGGTTCCCGGTTTCTTTCAGACCTGGAACAGACAAAGGGCTACGAATTCGATACGATGGTAATCGTCAACTGCGCGCGCGGGCAGCTCCCGCCTAGTGGAGCTCCGGAGCAGGAGGTCTTTCGCAACGCGAGCGAATTCTACGTCGCCATGACGCGTGCAAAGAACCAATTAATCCTTTCTTTTTCTGGAACCGTCTGCAAGTGGCTCGCGACGCTTTCAATGGAAGTCTCTCGATGGTCTGACGTTGTCGACACCGACAATCTGCCACAGCTCGGCGTTCCGGGCTTTCTCCAGGAATTTCCTGACGCCGAAAATCTGGACCTAAGCGCACTGACCGGAAGCGAGTTCGTCTTTACTCCGTACGCGCGTGGGTTCGAAGTCGATCTTCTGGAAAAACTCGAGGAGCTGGTCGACGGCAGAGGCTTGATCCAAGCCGGCACGCAGCGCAGGCTTAAGTGGAGGAATATTGGCAATCTGCGCGACGACCTTCAATCCGGCGCCGCGGGAGTGATCTGGGGACCGGTCGCCCGGAGCGTTATCCAGGATCGATTGACGGAGGCGGCTTTGGGGCTGAGACCCAGCATCCGTTCCAAACCTGCGCGCAGAAAATCTTCATTTGCACCTCAAATAAAAACGTCGAACGAACCTTTCGAGAAGCACCTCTCCGGCCGAGACGGCGCATCGAGCGACGGTCTGGAAGATCTTGGCCTCACGACGCGGCAGATGATGATCTTGCATTCTATGCACATCAAAACCCTGCAAGAGTTCCTGCTTGCCAGCGACGCGTCTCTCGAGAAGCATCTGACCAAGACCGTAATCGCAGCGCTCAAGGATCGTGCTCGCAGGCTGGAGAGCCGGGAATCCGCCGGAATCTCAGATGAAATCGATCTCTCGGCGAGTTTTCCAAGGCATATTGTGGCGGTACTCCGGAGGATGGGCGTAAAGCAAATTGATGATTTCAGCCAATTTTCAAAGAACGATCTGTGGTCTCAAACCCAACTGCGTAGCGGTGACGTTCAGGCAATCCTTACATTTTGCCGCAGTCACGGGGTGGAGTTGAATGATCTTTGATCGCTATCTCGCGTCGCGCGATTTGAACCAAAATTGGTCGCATGGGAAAAACGATGGGCGGGCGTAGCGCGATCGGATGGTTCATGTTGTCTGAAGCCGATCGGGCAGTGTCGGCCAGGCTGCTCGAACAGTCGGAGGTGGACGGCACTCGGGATGAACTGGGTTTCGGGGTCATCCACTTCGCCTACTCTGACCGTTTCTTCCCCGGGACGTCGGTGCAGCATGGTCGACTGCGATACATCTTCTTTCTGGCGTGGACGTACCGCGAGCTGATTGGCGCGAGTGGGGGCCGAAGCTTCTTGCAAAGCGCGCTTGAGGATATCGAGAGGAGGACGGCCAGAAAATTGATCAGCTCCGTCGTCCCCCTGCAGAATTCGGGGATCGCCGGATGGCACCGTTATTCAGCCAGCAGGGATCCCGTCGTCCTCGCGAGCCAGATATACTGGAACGCGCTGAAGACATGGGGTCTGTTGCTGCCTATTGGACCTGCAAACAGGCCGCCGACCCAATCCGAACTTCATCGCCTTTGGCCCGCTCTCTTGGCGTACGACGACGCCGGCGACGACAGGAAGCCGGCGAAAATCGCTGTATTCGATGAAGCGATCCCCAAAGAAGCGGAAAGCTGGACCAAGGCCTCGGCGAAGCTCGACTTCACCCTGACCCGCGAAGAACGCGTCTATGTTAGGCGCAATTGGCGGGCCATCCGGCTTGTCGGGGAATCGCGACCGCCGTTGTTGAGCAGGTTGGCGGACGCAGGCGTGCATGGCGTCTCCATGTGGGATCCGCAGGTCCTGCGTCTTACCGAGGCGAATGAACGATCTGCGTTCGAGCGGGCCCGCCTCGCGGCCTCCCTTGTTTGCATCGGCCGGGCCATCCACGCAGCCCTGGTCGAGCGCGAGCGCAACAAGGACCTGAAGGCGAATGAGAATCTCCACAATGACATCCTTGAATCGATCAGGACGGCGCACCGCAACCGCGTTATCGAGCTCGACCTTGAGCTCCTGCGCAGTGACGTGAAAATGGATCCCGCACTGTTCAGCCTGCTCGAAAACATCCAGCTCTGGGCCGCCACCGGCGGCCCGATACATCCTCTTTTCGAGCGGATCCGGAATCGCGAATACGAACTCAAAGGCGACCTGGCTTACTTGGTGTCACCGGAGCGCCGTGAAGGCTGGGAAAAGAAACCGGCGCAGCCGCTCGAATACCGATGGCCAATCGTTGACCGGCTTCTTGGCGACCTCTCGAAGGCATCATGAGCTTCGCCGAATCCTCAAACCGGTCGATCTTCGACGCGCTTCGGCCCCTCGACCGGCAAAGCGTTGCGCGTGCGGTGGTGGCCACTTACTCACTTGATCTGGTCGCAGCACTCGGCCTCATCCTCTCGCTCGGGGGACATGGAGAGGCGGAATACAACTCGACGCCCCTTGAACTTGTCGATGCCTTCGAGGCAATGCGGGGGCGGCTGTTGATCCTGCATCAAGCCGGCCAAGTCGTGGCGCCGCAGCGCCACCGCGGTGTTTTGCTCTTGCTGGACTGCATGCTGCAGGGCATAACGACGGCGCGAAGCTGTTCATGGCATCCCAAGGTCGCGCTTGTTCGCTATCTCGACGAAAGCGGCGCGCATGAATGGCGGTTCTGGATCGGAAGCCGAAACCTCACTGGCTCGACAGATCTCGACGCCGGCCTTCTGATCGTCGGCAGACCGAGCGGTAACCATCGCCAATTCGAGGATGTCGCGCGACTCGCGGAAGGCCTGTTGACCGACGCGAATTGGACTGACGAAGAGCTCGCCGAACTTCGGCAAGCGAGGTGGGAATCTCCAGCCGGCATCCGCCTGAAGGAGTTGCGCTGGCGCCGACCGGGCGGCAACGACCGTTTTGTGGTGAGCGGCAAGCGCTCGGCCGATGCCATCTTCGGAATGTCGCCGTTCCTGGACCAGGACGGCATCAACGAAGCCTTCGGGGGTACGGTCGCCTCCACGGTCCTGCTGACGTCCCGGTTCGACGCCCGGAAAGTCGCTCCGCTTCCGGGCATGACGCTGCTGGTACGGAATCCGCCGCAGCCGCACGTGGCGGTGTCGGAAGATCATACCCCGACAGAGGACGAGCCGGATTTTATCGAGCCCGCATCAAACGGGGTCCACGCCAAGATGCTTCTTCGATGCATCGGACGGAAAGCCGAACTCATGATAGGGAGCGCCAACTTCACTCGTCGCGGCCTTATCGGACCGAATGCAGAAGCTGTAGCGATCCTGGACGTCGAAGATAATGTACTGACAGAGAGCCTCAAGACCTTCATATCGAAGCACCTCGATTTCGTCGAATTCGATCTCGAAGAAGACGAGCAGAAGCTGGAGGCGGCGCGTCACGCGCTTGACTTGGTAGCGTCGCAATTCCTGCAGGTCCAATTCCGGATAGAGACGCGCGACAACGGGCTTCATGTCGCGGCGGACGAGCTGATCGACCGCCTGCTGAAAGACACCGTATTCGAGATCGAGGCATTCGCTTCTCCTTCGCACAAGGTCGAATGGCTGCCCGGCGATACATCGGTCCGTCTGAGTGAACGCGCGCCGGCATTGAAGGATCAGACGGCGTTCGTGATTATGCACCTCGCAAGCCGAGGCCAACCGAAGGTCGCCCGAAAGTGGACCCAGAAGCTTTCGTTGAAGACCCTTGACGTCGAAGTCAGGGACCGAGCGGCTCTTGCGGCCTACGTCGGCGGGGCACGCTTCAGGATGTGGCTGCGCTCGGTACTTGAAGGCATCGTCGGTGACAGCGGCGGCCGGTGGAGCGATCCGCCGTCTACTCGACCACCGGACGGGCCGCAGGCCGCTCTCAACGACATGTTCAGCCTGGAGGCAATGTTGGCGCGCTGGACCAGGAACCCAGCCCAGTTCGAGGCGGCCATCGCAAAAATGTCGCTGCTCCTGGCTTCGTTCCGCGCGGCCTTCGAGGCGCTGCCAGACGGCAATGAACGGACGCAAGCCCTCGCCGACCTCGGAGAGGTAGAGCCGTTCCTGGCGTCGCTGGTTGCCAGTCTGGCGGAAGAGGTTCGATGACGCTCGAACGTTTCCAGCTCAAGACGGTCGAAGCGGCGGTGAAAAGGCTTTCCGGCGACGGCCCCCGGCGTTTTCTCGTGGCCGACGAGGTCGGGCTCGGCAAGACCGTCATCGCGCGCGAGATTGCGGTCAGGCTTCGCGAGCTGCGCAAGAGCCTCAATCTTCTCTATCTTTGCCCGAGCCTCCAGATCGCCGGCCAAAACCGGGACAAGCTTCAATCGCTTACGGGGCTCGGCGCAGACGACCTCAAAGGCGCCGCGGACCGGATGACCATGTCGGTAGAATTTCCGGCCCGTCAGGGCGCAGGCTTCCGGATCTGCACTTTCACCCCCGACACGAGCCTGCCGGGATGGAAGCCTGGCGTCAGGACAGGCCGAAAGGAGGAGCGCGCCGTCCTCTGCACACTGCTCAGGGAACTCCCGACGCTGCGGAGCGAACTGTTCGCCCTAGACAAGGCCAGAAAGGGCAGGAGGTTGCTGGATGAGTCCGCACCGAACGTGACGATGACTTCCATCCAGTTCGAATCCGCGCTGAGGTCGGTGTTCGGCTGCGACGGAAGGCCGCTCGAACGCTTCATCCTCAACTGGCTCGACCCTGACAAGGGCAATGATGTCGGCGAATTCATCTCGCGGGCTCGCGCGGCGATGGCGCTGGCCGCCCTGCGCTCGCCGTCGAGCCGACCGGACCTCATCATTCTCGACGAGTTTCACCGTTATGCCGATCTTCTGCTGCCGCAGAAGTCATCTAATCCGGCGCGCAAGCTGTCGCAGCAGGCGCAGGCTCAAATGGTGGAGCGCGCGGAGGTGCACCGGTTGCTTGTCGATGCGCTGGTGTCAGGGCCCCAGCGCCCGGCGCTACTTCTCCTCTCGGCGACACCATACCGGCTTCGGAAGCTCAACGGCGAAGAGCTGCATCCTGCCGACCGATATCAATCTTTGGCCGACCTCGTGGGCTTCCTGTCCGATGATGCGGATCAACGCGCTGTAATGTTGAAAAAGATGCGATCGTATCAGGACGCCCTGACAGGTCCCGGCGAACGGGCAGACGTCTTCAAGAACGTCCAGAAGTGCAAGCGGGCATTGGAGTTGACCCTGCGGCCATTGATGGCGCGGACAGAGCGCGCGATCGCCAGTGACCAGGACCTCTTTAGACGCGAACCGCACAGGGTAACCGTTGAACCGTCTGATCTCGCCCTGTTCCGGCATTTCGCCCGGGCGGTCAGCGGGGCGCGCCCGCACCTGCGGGGGTGGGCTCCCGCTTTGTGGACGTCGGTGCCTTATCCTGCCCAAACGCTTCATGGCTATGCGTTGTGGAAGACGATCTTGAAGGCAAAAGATCCGCCTCCGATAACGATCGGAAGCGGCCGCAAGCCCTCGGCTCATCCGCAGATGCGCAAGCTCGAAGAGTTGGTCGGTAAAAGGGACCAGCTCGCATTGCCATGGCAAAGGCCTACACTCGCTTGGTGGAAGCTCGAGGGCCCTTGGGCCGACGGCGTGGAAGAGCCGAGTGGGAAGACATTGCTCTTCAGTCGATGGCGCGCCGCCCCAACGTCCGTTTCGGCGCTGCTGAGCTTGACGGTGATCCCGGCAAGGATTCGGCGGAGCAAGCGGGGGGCGGCCGGAAAAAAGAAAGCCGATGCGCCCCTGCTTCGCCCAGGCGGAAGCTCAAGCGGCGCGCTGATCGGCTTGTTCGCGCCTTGGCCGACTCTCTCCCACGCAATCGAACCATTAAAGTCCTCGACGTCGACGCTGTCAGCGGTGAAGAAAGCTGCGATCCACGACCTTCGTTCCTGGCTTGTCGCCAGGGGAGTCCGAATCGAGGGCAAGTCGAAGCGCGCACCGTGGTTGCTGGCCATGTCGTTAGAAAGCCGTACCAAAGCCAGCTACAATGCGCTGCTCAATGTCCTGAACTCCGCTCACACGGGAAATAAACGTCCGCGGTGGGACAAGCCTGAACCACTGGAGATCGTTTCGCCATCGGAGCTGTCTTCGCTGGCGGCGTACGTCCTGTCAGCACCCGGCGCAATTCTTGCGCGGTGCGCGCGTCGCCACGATGTGCCGCAAGCGACATCGGTCCAGCGGCAGGAACTCTTCGATTTCACCTGGTCGAGGATGCGAGGTTATCTTGGAAACCGGGCTTTCGCCCGCCTCATCTTGGCCAACTCCAGGCACGGACGGTATCCGGAGGCGCTTGCCGAAGCGTGCCTGAAGGGCGGTCTGGAGGCCGTGCTCGACGAGCAGATGAGCGTGCTGCGGATGATCGGCGACAAGAACGGAACCAATCTGCTCGCAGGGTTGAGCAGCGCAATCCTGGACCGCCCCGGTCTGGTTCGCCTTAGGCGCGGCACGCGGGACAAATCGGAGCGCGTGCAAGCGGCCGTTCCATTCGCTGGCGGCGAACAGCGAAGCGCGCGGGGAAGCGGCAAGCTGCGCACAGATACTCTGCGTCGCGCGTTTAATTCTCCGTTCTGGCCGCACGTCCTATCGACAACCTCGGTCGGGCAGGAAGGACTGGACTTTCACGTCTGGTGCGACCGGATCGTGCATTGGGACCTTCCCACAGATCCCGTCGATTTCGAGCAGCGGGAAGGCCGCATCGCACGCTACGCCAGCCTGAGTGTAAGGCGGTCGCTGGCCCGAAAATTCGGCGATGCAGCGCTGTCTGCGGCAGAAGGAAAAAGCCCCTTCGGCGAGATGTTGTTTCGGGCACAGGGTCAGTCAAGTACGGCAACCGGGCTGGAGACGTGGTGGCTGCCAGACCGGGGGAAGCCCGTCAGCATTACCATGGACTGGAAATTCAGCGTCAGGACCGTCAAGACGAGGGCCATGCTGAAGGACCTCCTGTACTACCGGCTTGGTCTAGGTCAGCCTGCTCCGGAGCAATTCGTCGAGATGCTCACGAGAATCGGTGCGAGCGCCGAAGAGGCACGTTCGCTTGCGATCGACCTTTCTGCGATCGGACCCTTTTTGGGCACGAGAACCTACCACCAAGCGGGGCCGCGGCGATGACAACCAGCTGGACATCAAGCGGGTTCAGCGCTTTCAGGCCAAGCCGGCCTTTCAGGCCGCCTTGGCGACAGGCGGCGCCTACAGTTTCGCATGTCGACTGGTGAACAAGGCGACGCGACGGCGATCGGCGCGCGGTCCCATCGCCTCGATGAGCTTGCCTGCGGAAACTGGGCCGCTACGTAACGATAACCAATGTGAGTAGTTTGGCTTTTGATCGACTAAAGTCGATCCGATTGTGCTTGCCGCCAGAACTCAACCCGTGCGACGATTCAGCCGCTTTTGTGGGCAAGACTCAGATAGATTGAACCCGCCGGAAGCCGCGAGATTGATCAACGTGGATCGGCGTCCCGCCTACGAACGATGCCGACCGAGGTCGCGCAGTTCCGGCCGACTGTCGGGGAGGACATCACCGCTTCCCAGCCAGAATTGCCGGCGGAGTTCGGAAAGCGGAGGCCGATCGAAGTGCCTAGGGTAGAGGATGGAGACATCCGAAGCTATCGGACCAAAGCCGTGCGCGTTGGTCTGGCGTCTTGCCAGACCGCGATCGAAGATGGTCGCCTTTGTAGGGAGGGCCATCTGAGGTGCCCAGCTATTTCGAATTTTTCGCGGGTGGGGGCCCCGGATTGCGCTATCTAGTCTGAAGGGAATGGATGTGCGGCACAGCTATGTGGGGTGATCGGTTCGCTCGGTCGCCGTGACGGCCGGTCGCAAACCCTCACATCCCGAACAGCTCGGACATGAGTCATGAATCAGCCGAACGGCAAGCCGCGTTAGAGCTTTTGGATTCGATTCGCCGCCCGCGGCAAGATTCAAAATCTTTTCGGCAAGGCATGCTTTTAAGGAAGACGTCCGCGCCGATTCCGGCACCATTTGGACAGCGTCGTCCAGGACGCGTCTCAACACGGCACGCAGGTGAGCATCTGAATTTGCAGCTGTCATGGGGCTAATCCGACGGATAATATCTGTGCGCCTTGGCTTCGGATCTCGGCCAGTGTTCCTGAGAAGATCCGTCGAAGCCCACCGTTCGATAGTCTGTGCCGTCTAGTGATTGGTGCAGTCGGCTTGGTTGCCGTCACACCCGACACATACAAGAAACATGTTTAGCGGGGGTGACACTGAAGCTTGAAATGCGATTTCTTTGTTGGGTTTGCTTTTTCCAGAACGAAGCCGAGAGGGAGTTGGGTAACGACCGACCGAATCCCAGCAGATCGTGCCGCCTGCAGCACCGTTCAAGAGCACGTGGTCGACGTGATCAATGAATCTCCCCGCGGCGACATTTTTCTGCATAAATTATCCGAACCGGCCGAGTAACGTCGAATGCAAGCAGCTCGTTTGGGTAGGGGCGACATCACGCGGACGCTTATTCGGCAGCAGAGCCGTTCCCCAAGAACTGCTCAGAACCTTGTCGCACTGGCGCAGCAAAGGCCAGGGCGTACCTATCCCACGTGGCGCGATGCGGCGAGCCGGGCTGGCAGGCCGCGCGTTTGATCGACAACGCCGTCTGAACTGGAGATACGAACCTTGTGGGTAAAGCTAACGCCGGAGACGAGCTCTACCACACCACAAAGGCGTCCTTCACAAGAGTGAACGTAGTCAGCTGTTCGTCGGTGCCCCGGACCGGCGCAGGAACGCATGATATTATCCACAGAAGCCAAACCAGGCGCGCCGCGTTCGACCGAGCCTTTCATGATTGAGAACGTCGGGCCAGTCTAGACCGATCCAAGCTCGCTGCGATGTAAGGCCCGCAAAACGGGACGTCGCCGGATGGTGCAGGAGTTTGGCATCATGTGGCGGCATGGTATTTGGTCCGATCAGCCAGATCAGGTTGGAGGTGAGAAATGTCAGTCCCTGGGCAAACAGCTCTGACAGCCGAGCCGGTTAGTTCTCCGTCCGGTTGGCCAGCACGATGATCTCTCGTTTGGCCAGGCAGTTTAGCACCGTATCGGCCAAGCGCTCCGGTTGCTGGTTCAGTGTTGTCAAATGGATCTCCGGCGCGCTCGGCGCCTCGTACGGCGCATCGATGCCGGTAAAATTCTTGATCGTGCCTGATTTCGCCTTGGCGTAGAGACCCTTCGGATCGCGCCGCACGCATTCGCCGATCGGCGTGTCCACAAAGACCTCGATGAATTCGCCGTCGTCCACGAGATCGCGAACCATGTCTCGCTCGGCCTTGTAGGGTGAGATGAACGAGCAGATCACGAGCAAGCCGCTATCGACCATCAGTTTGGCCACCTCGCCGACGCGGCGGATGTTTTCAACCCGATCGGATTCGGTGAAGCCGAGATCTCGATTGAGACCGTGCCTGAGATTGTCGCCGTCCAAGAGCATGGTGTGATACGACATCGCAAATAGCTTCTGGTCGACGAGGTTGGCTATGGTCGATTTGCCGGCGCCCGAAAACCCGGTAAACCAGATCATGCAGGGTCTTTGGTGCTTGAGAGCGGCGCGCTCCTTCTTGCCGAGCGAGAGCGGCTGCCAGGCTATGTTGGCGGCACGCCGCAAGGGGAAAGCAATCATGCCAGCGCCGACTGTCCGGTTGGTGTCGCGGTCGATCACGATGAAGGAACCGGTGCGCCGATTCGCTTCATAGGCATCGAAGGCTGCCGGCAGTACGGTTGCAATATTGCAGAAGCCGATTTCATTGAGGCTCAAAGTGCGGGCTGACACGTGCGCGCCGGTGTTGACGTCGATCCGGTATTTCATCACCGTGATGCTGCCGGACGCAATCGATTGCGTGCCGATCCGGAAGGCATAGGACCGGCCCGGGACCATGGGCTCCTGGTCCATCCAGATCAGGTGGGCGGCAAACTGATCAGCGACCTCCGGTCGTTCCGTCGGCTTAGCGATGATATCTCCGCGGCCGATGTCGATCTCGTCGGTCAGCGTAATGGTCACCGCATCGCCGGCTTCGGCGCGCACAAGGTCGCCATCGTACGTCACGATCTGCTTGACGCGCGAATTGCGTCCCGATGCCGGAATAACGATTTCGTCGCCGACCGTAATGCTGCCGGAGACCACCGTTCCAGCGTAGCCGCGGAAATCCAAATTCGGCCGGTTCACCCATTGGACCGGGAAACGGAAGGGCAAGCCTGCCGTCTCGGACTGGATGTCGATATTCTCGAGATAGTCCAACAGGCAAGGGCCGTGAAACCAGTCGGTATTGCGGGACAGGCGGATGATGTTGTCGCCGTATCGTGCGGAGATCGGGATAGCCGCGATCGACGTGAAGCCGAGGTTCGAAGCGAAATCGACATAGTCGTCCACGATGCGATCAAACACTTCCTTGCGGTAATCGACCAGATCCATCTTGTTCAGGGCCACGACCACGTGCCGGATGCCCAGGAGCGAGCAAATGTAGGAGTGGCGCTTGGTCTGCACCAGGACGCCTTTGCGCGCATCGATCAGGATGACCGCGAGCTGGGCATTGGAGGCGCCGGTCGCCATGTTACGCGTATACTGTTCGTGACCAGGCGTATCGGCCACCATGAACGATCGGCGCGGCGTGGTGAAGAAGCGATAGGCGACATCGATGGTGATGCCCTGTTCGCGTTCGGCCTCGAGTCCATCGACCAGCAGGGCAAAGTCGATATCATCTCCGGTTGTGCCGTGCTTGACGCTGTCGCGCGCAAGCGCCTGCATCTGATCTTCATAGATCGCCTTGCTGTCGTGCAGAAACCGGCCGATTAGCGTCGACTTTCCATCGTCCACCGAGCCGCAGGTGATAAAGCGAAGCTGATCCTTGCTGTCGGTGAAGGTGAGCTCTCGCAGCGCATCAGTATCCATTCAGAAGTAGCCTTCCCGCTTTTTTTTCTCCATCGATGCCACCTCATCGGTATCAATCAGCCGTCCCTGACGCTCGGAGAGCGTCGCAACCTGCATTTCCGCGACGATGTCCTTGATGGTGGCGGCGTCAGACTCGATGGCGCCGCTCAGCGGATAGCAACCAAGCGTGCGGAAACGCATCATCTTGAGCTCGGGCGTCTCGTCAGGAGCCAAGGGCAGGCGCTCATCATCCACCATGATCAGCGTGCCATTGCGATGGACCACCCACCGCTGTTTCGCGAAATAAAGCGGAACGACCGGAATGTTCTCCAGCATGACGTATTCCCAAACGTCGAGTTCCGTCCAATTCGAAATGGCGAACACGCGCATTGTCTCGCCTTTCCGGCTGCGAGTGTTGAAGAGATTCCACAGCTCCGGCCTCTGGTTGCGCGGGTCCCAGACATGTCCCTGCGAACGGAAGGAGAAGATGCGCTCCTTCGCCCGGCTTTTTTCCTCATCGCGCCGGGCGCCCCCGAACGCCGCGTCAAAGCCGTAAAGGTCGAGCGCCTGCTTGAGCGCGTCTGTCTTCATCACCTGCGTGTGCAGCGTCGATCCGGAATCTATCGGGTTAATGCCGCGCTCGATCCCGTCCTGGTTCACATGAACGATCAGGTTGATGCCGAGACGCTGGGCCGTCTCGTCGCGAAAGCTGATCATCTCGCGAAACTTCCAGGTCGTGTCGACATGCAAGAGCGGAAACGGGACCTTCGCCGGATAGAACGCCTTCTGCGCCAGGTGCAGCATGACGCTCGAATCCTTGCCGATCGAATAGAGCATTACGGGCTTACCAAATTCGGCAACGACTTCGCGCATGATCTCGATGGACTCGGCCTCCAGCCGCCGCAGATGCCGCGGCAGCGTGCGCGTCTGTGGTTTAGTGATATTTTGTGCGTTCATTCTGAACATCTGCGGTTCCCCGCGCGGCAAGTCGCCATTTCGATAATCTAACTTGCCATAGCTCATGGGGCCGCTCTCAGGGTCCGTAACGTTGAACAGCAATCACGCCGATTATCCGCGCGAGCTTTCGAAACTCATCCGGATCAAGTGTCTTGCTTACGTGTAGCTTTCGTTTCCGTGCCACGCCGAACGATCGAGAACGGAAAAGTAGAATAGGTGGCACCAGGAACGAAGCATCTGACCTGAGTGCTCGAAGCCATTGGTTATGAGATGAGGAGATCAAGATCAACACCTGAAGCGGTTGTCTCTATTCAAATTCTGGATGTGCTCCATCGACACAATCGATTTTACCAGTCGTACGAAATGGCGGATAACAAACGCTCAGTTAGAGAAATAGACCATCAGGCCGGTTTGCCTCGTATTCTGTGAGCGCCGTCTCAGATAGCGGTCGTCGGTTCTTGACGCGCCTGTCATCGCGCAGCTGTTCGACGAACGTCATCCGGCGAACGGCATTCATTTGGCGTTTTGCAAAAGGCTTCGTGAAGAAATATTGACGCCGCTGTCGACTTGCCTACGCGCAAGTGTTGGGCCGAATTGCTTGAAGCGCATTTTCCATAGAGCAGTCAGCCGCGACAGCACGTTGTGCTCGTCATGGATATCAGCCTGCTCGTGGCCAAGGTTAACGGCGAATGCCCTCGCCGTAAATGAACCGCCGGTAGTCCTCCCTCTGCCGACGGAAGCTGGTGCGATGTCTTGTAGCATCGCTCCTCCCAGACTGAACTTCGCCCGGCCCCAAAAGGGTCGGGCCCTTTTTAGTGCGGCCGGATCCATATAGCCCTCAGTGGGGCAGGGCTCGCAAGCGAGCTCAACGCCTTTCGGCGTGCCCTTGGGACGCATCTGTCCATTCAAGCCAAGACCAGACTATCTATGGCTGGAACCGTATAGCGATCCGCCTTTGTATCGATGCCGTGGATACATTCGATCATAACAATCGATTTTACCGATCGACCTAAACGCTGGATACTCATCGCGCCGGTGAATTTCGAACTGAGACGCCGCAGGTCGTCAAGGTCGATTGTCGATTGATGAGGCAGTCGGGCAGCCCTACGCAATCGGCTGGCCGGCAGGTCTCAATCTTTTAATTCGCGTGCCAGAAGGGTGCATGAGGCAGTCATGAGTATGAGTGGGGACGGGTCTACCGAAGCATCCAGTCGAGCGCATGAAACGAGCGTATCGAGCGACGGTGCTTTGTGCGCTACCCCTTCGACTTCTCTCGTTTCACCTGCGCAGACGCGTCAAAGGTTTTTCGTCGTCCCGGTGAGGACAAGTCCAGTCGAGCCGCGCGCTGTAGAACGCATCGTGCATAGTCCTCGTTGCAACTCGCGTGTCCAGGACCTTAAGCGGAGCATCGAGCTCCAAATCGAAGAGCTGGCAAGGCTAATAAATGACGGCAAAAACGGGCAAGAGGCGACCCAACTGCTGAATGAGCTCACAATCGAGCTCATAACCGAAGCACTCGGTCTATGGGTAAACCGCGACGAGCGAGCCGGCGGCGCGGTCATAAGTAGTGGAGCTGGGCGAGTCATACAGGACTACCGCAGCGTATGCGAACCAGAACAGCTATCGGTTTTGGCACGAATCTTTGATGATGCAGTTGCCGCACTACCGGAAGAAATGCGAACGCCTGCTAACCGAAGGCAGATCGCAGCGCTCATTCTGGGACGTGCAGCCATAGCTGAGTTCGAGCTGGGCTTACTCATCAGGTTTGTAGTCGCCGTTGCTTCTGCCGTTTGATCAAGTCTTGCCTCTTCCCATGTGCGTTGGATCGTGGTCGGTTTCGTTGTTTAGAAGGTGATATATGTAATGTAGAAATGCACACGGCGTTGCCGACAGGACAGTCACGTAAGAGAAGTCTTAATTGAGGTTCGATACGACCACTTACGCCGGATTCAATTGGGGAATTAGAAATATGTGGCACACTCGGATATCAAGTCTCGCTCTGGCATTGTCTGTCCCGGCAGCGACGGTTGCGGCTAATGCAGACTTCCTATCACTTCACTTCTGGGGCGGGCTCGTTCTTGGCGGATTTATGTTGGTCCTTTCCGTCGTGACGTCGAGGAGAGGTGAGCCGTCCGCAGTGACCTTGGACGAAGCGATGGCGATCAAGGCTTTCGAAACGATCAAGGACGGTATCACGGTCTATGATGCGGACAAGTGCGTGCTCGCCAACGACGCTTCAGCCAACATGCTCGGGTTTTCCAGTGGAGAAGAGTTGAAAGGGTTGAGTATCGCCTCGCTTTCGCTGGATCCTCAACCGAACGGCAAGACTGTTGCGCAGATGTTCGAGCAGACCAATGAGGTTGTGACGCGGTCGGGACACGTGGCGATCGAATGGTGGCTTCAGCGCAAAGATCAATCCTCCATTCCGGTCAGAATAAGTCTTGTTGTTTCGGAATTCACCGGCCGTCCGGTAGTCGTGTGTGTATGGCAGGATATAACCGACCTGGTCCGGATGCGGGAAGAGAGGCTGAGTCTTGCGAAGAGATTTGATGGCGATGTGTCGCGGGTCGTCGACGTTGTGGCGAGTTCAATGCAGGACATGCAAGCGGTCGCATCGGAAATTACAGCTTCAACGGGCGATGTCTGTCTTCGCACTGAAGCCATGACCGAGATGGTGAAAAAGACCGAAGGAAACTCGACCGCCGTTGCTTCGGCCGCTCAGGAGTTCTCGGCTTCGATTTCGGAAATCAGCCGACAGGTTTCGACGGCCGCTAACATTTCGCAAACTGCGCGCGACAAGACCGGACACGCTGAAGCAACGTTAGGTGAGCTTGTTGCTTCGGTGACGAAGATCAGCAGCGTCGTCCAAATGATCGAGGGCATAGCCTCGCAAACCAATTTGCTGGCGCTCAACGCAACCATCGAGGCAGCGCGAGCCGGCGAAGCGGGGCGAGGCTTTGCAGTGGTGGCTGGGGAAGTGAAGAATCTTGCCGCGCAGGCTGCAAAAGCGACGAGCGAGGTTGATGCTCAAATTCTTGCCATTCAACAAAGGACGGAACTGGCGACTGCGTCGATGAGTGACATCGCTGGCATCATCGACAAGTTGCAGGAGATATCCAACAGCATATCGGCGGCGATAGAGGAGCAGTCGATCGTGACGAACGACATCTCGCGAAGCATTACCAACATCAGTTCCGATATGCGCGAAGCGTCCCGAGATATTGACCAACTCAACGATGCCTCGCGTGCCTCTGGCTCATCGGCGGGGCAGGCCGTTGGGAAGATGAAGAATTTGAGCAGCAATATCGTTTCATTGCAGGGGCAGGTCAGCGACTTCTTGATCAAGATCTCGGCGTAACGTGGCGTGCTCAGTTCAGGTGCAGGTCAAGCAACCAAGTCGCCCACGACGTCTGCTGAGTGGGACGTTGGTCGGCCAGACGGAACTCTATAATCGGATCGATAACCGTTGTCGGTTCATCCGGGCGCGGTTCGTAGGCCAGTTCGGATGCTGGTTCGATAGAGTTGCGATCGAGCGATGCTGTTGTAAACCTCTGTTTCGACGGTCAGCTGGCACTCAGCGAGTGGTACAGAGTTTGATTGTCTAGCTCTGAGGGGTGACCGGTTGGCGACCTTGCTTGCAGTTTGCGATGAACGGATGGCGCGACATCATGCGGCCGTCCGCATCCACGCCAGTACGTCGGCTTGCGGTAGTGCCAATCGTTCATGCGGATATCACTCGTGATCCGAGCTCCCTAGTGATCCGCTTCCAACGCCCTCGCGAATTCAGTGCGTTCCTCATCCACCGAGACGGGTGCGAAGTCGGATGTAGAAAACGCATCGCCTCGACATGAATCGCCTCCCGCATGGCCACCGCCGTTCGGACAAATTAGGTAACCTGCTACTGCTGAAACGGAGCCAGGTTTAAGTTTGGGCCCAGTTCGCCAGAGGAGACAGACGATGAAGGGAGATTTCCGGAAGAGCAGTCCATCTAGGTCTTGATGGCACACGCTGCCGGTCGGCTACGCCAGTCGAGCGTCCCGCTTGATCCGGGCTGCGGCAGTAAGTGAACCTTGCAGAAGGGCCGTAAAGGGGAAGAAGGATTGGGCAGGGGGAACACCAGGAGCGCCAAGGATAATTAACCATCGATCTTCGTGGGAATCATTGTCACAAACGATGGAAGTCTTGCTTTCAAGTTCTACCCATGGCGCGGTGGATGCGCGCCATTTAATTCAAGAGAGTAGCCGATGCTGCGCGCGGACCTGATCCGTAGCGTCGCTGCGGATCGCCTCAAATGTCCGCGTAAGCGATAGATTGCCGCCTCAAGCGCATTGGTCGAGACCTCATGGTCGAATGAATAGATGCTATCCTCCAGTGAGGCGCGCGGCACCGTGCGCCCAGCATGGCTGAGCAGATACTCAAGAACGCACAGTTCACGATGCGCGATGCGGAGCGGCCGTCCATCCACCCAGGCTTGCCGGGCAATCGGATCGAATTCGACATTCCCAAATATGATGAGCGGGGCCGTCATTTGCTTCGATCGCCGCAGAATGGCTCGCATCCGGGCGATGAGCTCAACAGTAGACAGCGGCTTTGGCAGGAAATCGTCCGCCCCACCGTTGAAGCTTGCAATTCGGAGATCGAGATCGTTGAGCCCGCTTATCACCATCGCGGGCATCGATTTTCCGTTCCGCCTCAATTGCTTCAGCCAGTCCAAGCCGTCTCCATCCGGTAGAGCCAGTTCGAGAAGAAGAATGTCATAGCATGCGCAATCAAGAGCTGCCGCCGCTTCGTCCAGAGTGCGTGTCACATCGACGGCGAACCCACACTCCACGAGTGCTCCTTGGACAGCCCGCGCGAAGGCGGTTTGATGATCAACCAGTAGCGTTCGCATTCATAGTCTTTCGCCAATCTACGACGGGATGATTGAGCGGCTCATCGTCGACCGTGAGGCCACGCGATTCTTGTAAAGCTCTCCCTTTGGAGCAAACGCCGGAAGCCGGAACTGACGCAGAACAACGGTCGTCAACGACCAATCTATCCGATCCGTCCATCGGCCTATTGGTACCTTCGGCCGTCCGCTGCGGACGCTCGTGGTGATCTTGGCGTCAGCAGGTAGGGTCCGAATCATTGAAGGGATCGAGGGCCGTGACGATACCCTCGCGCATTTGCCCGCCAACGCTCCCAACGAGACAATATACGTCTTTCGAAAACACATGCCGAACCCTGGCGATCCCCAAAACCGAGTCACGTGCGCTCCCGACGCTGCAGCCTATCGAGAGACCGTGAACATTGGCCGGTGCATCCCGGCATTGGCACCAGTCACGCATGTGGTGCGAGCCAGCGTGGCCTGCATTCACCTCGCATAACGGATACTGGCGTAGCCTCGGATGTGGAACCTGAATTCTGATCGTTCTCCCATCCGGCTTGGGCGAGGCGAAGACGGCCATCCCTGCTCTCCAAGTGACCGACTTGCGCCCGGCGCAAGGCCGGCGGCGATGGTTCTCCCGCCTGGCGCATCGGCCATTTCAACAACGTGCCACCGCAAGACGCGTGATGAGTTTGCAGCGCAACCTTAAGAGCTTCAGACATTCGCAATTCTTGCTCGCTGTCAGGATGGTTTGGCGCTGCCGAGAGAGTCTCGGCAGGCCCGTGTCGGAAAACCTACAATCTGACGCTACGTACGATTCAAGTCCATCCGCGGGCCCGGGTCAGAAATTTCCTGACATTCGCAGGCCCGCTTAAGCAGCGAGAGCAAGATATTGACCGGCGCAAGGCGTCGAGCGTCGGCAGAATTGGCTTGGAGTGCCCGGATATCGCCTCTCCGTCGGTTATCAGGATAACGGGCTTCGAGGCTGCGCTTCAGCAGGAGCAAATCAAAAAGACAGTCAAGATGCCTCGTTAGGGGCGGGCCTTCCGAAAGCGTCGAGCGTGCTGCCATTCGAGATCAAGCCCATGCCTCGAGTGTCGGGGTTGGGACACACTGCTCGGCCGCATATACCTCGCTAGACCCAAAGATACGCCAACCATGGCGCGTTGGCATTGGCACGAGCCTTGAAGGGGAGAAGGCGTCCGGCATCGCATTTTCAGGAAATCACCATTATTGCGTACAAGATAGCCGCGTCCCAGTGCACCGCCTGTGGCGCATGTGAGTTTGAGTGCCCCAACGGGGCAGTCAACCTCAAGCGCGACGTATATGTGATCGATCCGAAGACGTGCACCGAATGCGAGGGGCATTTCGGCGCGCCGCAATGCGCTGCTGTCTGCCCGGTTCCCAACACGTGTGTCCCGGCTTAGCGGAGCGGCGATGCGCATGGTCGGCACCAGCAGAACGGTCGAGACACAATTGAGCCCTGCGGCCTTCCTTGTTGGTGACCTGGTTAGAGTGACGGTCCGTTCCGCGTTAGGCCTGATTGAGTCGCTGGCCTATACGGTCGAGGGGGGACGCCATAACCGTTGCCGGACGTGGCCGGAATGGTCTCTGCGCGTGCGGAGGCGCCAATGGTAGCCGTACAAGAGACGATCGAGTGCGTGAAGTGCATCGACGTCGACCCAGTATCGTTATGGGTTTGAGACCTTGATCGACTCCGAAAGGCTCCAAAGAGGTTGTCGGAAGATACCGCCAAATTCATCTCGCAGAAGACAGAACGAACCGGCCTGGATGCTCCTGTGGCGGCTCGAAGCCTGTCGCCGCCGGCTGACCATGATCGCGCCGACCTGGGCGCGCTCCAGCGCGGCCTCACCCAGGAGGAGGCGGTCGGCCCCGTCGTCAACGGCTTGGTCAAGGACGGCTCCAGCAGCTGGCGATGGAATTCGCAGTGGAGGCGCAGAAGCTGATCTCGATCCTGCTGGAAGGGGCGGTCGGCTAGCTCTGACCCCATCCTGAGGAGGCCGCGCAAGCGGCCGTCTCGAAGGATGGATACCGGATTGATTGTTGGCCTCATCCTTCGAGACGCGCCTTCGGTGCCCCTCAGGAGGAGATAGACGGAACGACACAATGGCATTGCTTGAAGTGAAAGGCCTGAAGGTTCGTGTCAAGGAGCGTGAGATCCTCCACGGGCTGACCCTGACCGTGAACGAGGGCGAGATTCACGCGATCATGGGGCCGAACGGCTCCGGCAAATCGACGCTCTCCCATGTGATCGCCGGCAAGCCCGGTTATGAGGTCACCGACGGCCAGATCGTGTTCAAGGGCGAGGACCTCCTGAAGATGGATCCGGAAGAGCGCGTCGCGAAGGGGGTGTTCCTGGCTTTCCAGTATCCGGTCGAGATCCCCGGCGTTGCCATCATGACCTTCCTGCGCACCGCGCTGAACGCGCAGCGCAAAGCGCGCGCCGAGAGCGAATTTTCGCCTCCGGACTTTCTGAAGAAGGTTCGCGAGGTCTCCAAGTCGCTGAACATCCCGCAGGACATGCTCAAGCGCAGCGTCAATGTCGGCTTCTCCGGCGGCGAGAAGAAGCGCAACGAGGTGCTCCAGATGGCGCTGTTCGAGCCGAGCCTGTGCATCCTCGACGAGATGGATTCCGGCCTCGATATCGACGCGCTGCGCATTGCGGCCGACTGCGTCAACGCGCTGCGTTCGCCGGGGCGCGCCATGGTCGTCATCACCCACTATCAGCGGCTCCTCAATTACATCGTGCCGGACGTCGTGCACGTGATGTCGAGGGGCCGTGTCGTGAAGAGCGGCGGCAAGGAACTGGCGCTAGAGCTGGAAGCGTCCGGCTATGCCAATTTCCGAGGACGCGGCTTGGCCGTGTTGCGGATATTCCGATGACCCTGGCTCTGGCGAATACCAATCCCGAATGCCCGGCGAGAGACGTTTTTAACGCCGCGCGCGGACGGTTACCTGGCGCGGGAGCTGTTGCCGATGCTCGCGCCCGCGCTTTCGACGCATTCGAGCGCGCTGGCCTGCCGCACCAGCGCCTTGAGGAGTGGGCATACACTGACCTTCGCGTGCTGATGCGCGCGGTCCTGCCGCTGGCGCCGGTACCGGACGTTGCCGCGCTGGTGCGCGCAAAAGCGGCAGTTGCGCAGACGGCACTCGAAGGCGCGGCTAAGCTGGTGCTGGTCGACGGAGTGTTCGCGCCTGACCTGTCGGACCTGGCGGCGTTCGGCGAGGGCGTCGATGTCAAGACGGTGCCTGAGTTTCTGGAGTATCCAGCCGGGGCCGATCTGCTGATAACCTTCGCGACGGATCCGATGATCTCACTGAATGCCGCGATGGTGACTGACGGTGTCGTGGTCACGCTTGGCGATGGTGTCGCGCTGAGCCCTCCGATCCAGATCATTCACGTCGCGACTCAGGCTTTATCGTCTGCGTTCACACGCTCGCATCTGAAACTTGGCAAGAGCGCACAGGCGACCCTGGTCGAAAGCTTTGTTGCTGCCGATGGCGCGAGCGCCTATCAGGTTCACGACGCGGTGATCGCCCAGATTGGGGAAGGAGCGAATCTTTCGCATTTGCGCGTGGTGGCTGACGCAGCTGACGCCACGAACATCTCGTCAAAGATGATGACCGTCCACGAGAAAGCGACGGTCAGTTCCTTCAATATGACCTATGGCGGAGCTGTCACTCGCTACCAGGGCTTCATCACATTGGCGGGTGCGCGTTCCGAGCTCTCCATCAACTGCGTCAACCTGCTCAACGATACCCAGCACGGGGACACCACGCTGGTGATTGATCACGCCGCACCTCGTTGCACGAGCGAAGAGAATTTCCGCTGCGTGGTGGACGATCGCGGCCATTCCGTGTTCCAGGGACGCATCATCCTCAACGCGCAGAAATCGCAGGGCACGATGATGACGCGGGCGCTGCTCCTGTCTGACGAGGCCAAGGCCGATAACAAGCCGGACCTGCAAATCTTCGCGGATGATGTCACCTGCGGCCATGCCGCGACATCAGGCGCGCTCGACGACAGCCTCTTGTTCTATCTGCGCGCGCGCGGCCTGCCCGAGAAGGAGGCGCAGGCGCTTTTGATCCAGGCGTTTCTCGGCGAGGCGATCGAGGAGATCGCAGACGCTGGTCTGCGCGAGTTCGTGAGCGCGCGGGTCGCGCGCTGGCTGGAGACGCGGCGATGAGCACGCATCCGGCCGTTCGCGGTTCCGCTTATGACGTGATGCGCGTTCGTGAGGAGTTTCCGGCGCTTGCCATTCGGGTGTATGGCAAGCCGCTCGTCTATCTCGACAATGCTGCCTCGGCCCAGAAACCCAGGGCGGTGCTCGGCCGCCTCATGCGGGCCTGTACAAGTGAATATGCCAATGTGCATCGCGGCCTGCATTACCTCGCCAATGTCGCGACCGAAGCCTATGAGGGGGTGCGGACCAAGGTGGCGCAGTTCGTCAACGCCCGCCGTTCAGAAGAGATTATCTTCACCCGCAATGCCACCGAGGCGATCAACCTCGTGGCCTCTTCCTATGGGCAGCCGAATATCGGCAACGGAGACGAGATCGTGCTCTCGATCATGGAGCACCACTCCAACATCGTGCCCTGGCATTTTCTGCGGGAACGTCACGGCGCGGTGATCAAATGGGCCCCGGTTGACGACGATGGCAATTTTCTGATCGAGGAGTTCGAAAAGCTCCTCACCCCCCGCACCAAGCTGGTCGCAATCACGCACATGTCGAACGCGCTTGGGACCATCGTGCCGGTTAAGGATGTGGTCAAGCTGGCGCACGTTCGCGGCATCAAAGTGCTGGTCGACGGCGCGCAGGGCGCCGTGCACCTGCCGGCGGACGTGCAGGACATCGGTTGCGATTTCTACGTCTTCACCGGTCACAAGCTCTACGGGCCGACCGGGATCGGTATGCTCTACGGCAGGCATGAGCTGCTTGCTGCGATGCGGCCCTTCAATGGCGGGGGCGAGATGATACGTGATGTGGCGCAGGACCGGGTCACGTATGGTGATCCTCCGCACAAGTTCGAGGCCGGCACGCCGCCGATGGTCCAGGCGATCGGACTGGGGGCCGCCATCGACTATGTCAACTCGATCGGTAAGGCGCGCATCGCCGCGCATGAGCAGGATCTTGCCGAGTACGCGCACGAGCGCTTGGGTGAAATCAAGTCGCTGCGGCTGATCGGCATGGCGAAGGACAAGGGGCCGCTGATCTCCTTCGAGCTGAAGGGCGTCCATCCCCACGATGTCGCGACGATCATCGATCGGCAGGGCGTTGCAGTGCGCGCCGGCACGCATTGCGCGATGCCGTTGATCAAGCGGTTCGGTGTGCCAGCAACGTGCCGTGCGTCATTGGCGCTCTACAACACGTATGCAGACGTTGATGCACTCGCTCAGGCCGTTATTGCGGCCGATGAATTGCTCGCATGAACAGGCGACCGCGCCCCAGGCGATAACGGATGGCTCCGTCGCATCGCCGCACCAATACGTGAAATCCTCATGAGCGTGTGGCCTCTGCCGGCGCGGGTGAGGCGGTTCTTTGGCGCGACCAGAAACGAGGGCATGCGTGCTGGTGGACCATGGCGCGGCATTGGCTGATGCGAACGAAATCGAAATCCGGCGGTAGAGGTTCAGGTTCACAAGCATCCCTGTCAAGTCACGTTTCAATCCGCAGGCCGTGCTCGCGGTCATGCGCGCTGGCTAGCGACATGGTGGGTCTTGGCGCGGCAAGGGAGATTTTGAGTCCCCTTAGTTGGTGCCATAACGATTTGATTTTACCGTATAAAACTGTTTTTCAGGAGGGTGGAATGGATGATTGAGAACCGGGAAGGGCAAGAAGGTCATCGCGGTGCTGCAGACGGCGGTCGTGAACCACGAGGCAGAGAACTATTCCCTCTTCACTGATCCGGATTGCCACACCTTGAAGGACTATACGATGCGCGGGATCCAGGCTTTCGGCCTTGCTGCTGTCGGGGTGAAGAGGTGGCCGCTATTTTGCCACCACAACCGACCGAACCGGAATCCCGGACTGCGCTTTCATGCCCTTCGACGTGAAGCGTACTGCGGCTTCGGTGAAATCATCCTGATCTCGGACAGAGGCGAAAAGGCCAACTGACCACAGCAAACTCATTGATTGGAATTGGGGTGTTTTCCCGACGCGCTTCAGGAGGATCGGGTCTGCGGCCAGCGCGCGAGGCACAGCTTCATCAAGCTGAACACGCTGTGCCTGCCACTGCCCTGGCAAGCAGCGGAAAGGGAAAGCGCCCGCCGGTGGGGGCGGGCGCAGGGTTCAGCACGGGTTTTGGAGTCAGTGGAACGTGAAGTTTCCTGCGGTCAGGCCCAAGCTGGCCAAGCCGTCCACGCTGTGCACATTGCTCAGGTGGGCGAACTCGTCAACATGGTTCGCGGAGGTGACGTAGGCCAGATTCGCAGTCATGCTCTTGTATCCAAAGTAGACGATCATGTCGCCGGGGGCCGCGGAAATGGCACTGGCTGCGTCAGAGCCGTTGGAGAAACCCCGATCGGTGATCACCACGACATGTTCCCCATGAGCACCAGAGGCTGGGCCACTGTAGAAGGTGTCCACCTGATTGCCAGACCGCATGCTGACGTGATTGATGAAGTTCGCGTTAAGACCGTCGCTGCCAAAGCCGACCGCGTCGAATGCGAAGGTGTCCTGTGCCGGGTCGAAATCCACGATAGTGGTGTGGTCGGGGTCCGACCCATACCGTGGGTCGAATCCGGGGATCGGGTTGTGGAACTGGAACGCAAAGGTGTCGTTGCCGGTGCCTCCCGTCAGGGAATCTCTGCCGTCACCGGCGAAGAGGACGTCGTCGCCGGGACCGCCGTAGAGTTTATCATTGCCCTCATTGACGATTCGCGGTTTGTCGGGGCCGTTGTCGCCATAGAGGAAGTCGTTACCCTCCTCGCCGAAGACGTTGTCATTGCCCGCGCCACCGAAGACTCGGTCATTGCCCTCGCCGGCCGAGATGAAGTCGTTTCCGGCACGACCGTCGATCCAGTCATCGCCCTTGGGGTCGGTGATTATATCGTCACCGTCGCCGCCAAAGAGACTATTGCTGCCCGGACCGCCAAGAATTGGTTTGTCCATCGCGAATACTCCTTGTTAGACAGCCCCGCCATGCCACCTGGCCCGTTCATATTGCTCATCGGCCAATTGGAATAATTCATTGTTTTGATAGAACGCATCGGCATGGCGGATACATCCATGTGCGCTTCTCTGGCGCACTTCAGCGCATCAGCTGGTGCGACCCGGTTTGAGCGGTTGGCCGCCGGGCTATGACGCAGTCGCCAGCGGGCGCGCCAAGCCCACCCCAAGGCTACCGTTTTGCAGCCGAATATCAGCGGTGCAATGCCACGCCCGCTGCTCGTTGTTTTCTATCGAACAGGCGCAAGCGAGTCTGTCCATGGAGAAGTCCCGATGTCGGCTTTGCAACACAGTCCGGCCGGGCTCGCCGACAACGCTATGTTCTTCCAACTCCGCTCGTTTTTGCATTTGCACGTGGCTGGCACGGTCGTTGCTAAACTCTTCGCTGAGCGCCGTCTCGCTAACTCTCAAAGGATATCAGCATGAGCTTCGCTACGACCGAAAGCATTGAGGAGATCAAGGCCCGCAATAAGGAACTCATCCAGGAAGTGTTGACGGTCTATCCCGACAAGACCGCGAAACGGCGCGCCAAGCACCTGAACGTTCATGAGGCCGGGAAGGCGGATTGCGGAGTTAAGTCCAATCTCAAATCCATTCCCGGCGTGATGACGATCCGCGGCTGCGCCTATGCGGGCTCCAAGGGCGTGGTCTGGGGACCGATCAAGGACATGATCCATATCAGCCATGGTCCGGTCGGGTGTGGCCAGTACTCCTGGGGGTCGCGGCGCAACTATTACGCCGGTACGACCGGTATCGATACGTTCGTGACCTTGCAGTTCACGTCCGACTTCCAGGAAAAGGATATCGTGTTCGGCGGCGACAAGAAACTCGTCAAACTCATTGATGAGCTGCAGGAGCTGTTCCCGCTCAACAACGGCATCACCATCCAGTCGGAATGCCCGATCGGTCTGATCGGCGACGACATCGAGGCGGTATCTAAAGCCAAGTCGAAGGAATATGGCGGCAAGACGATCGTGCCGGTTCGCTGCGAGGGCTTCCGCGGCGTCTCGCAGTCGCTCGGGCACCATATTGCTAACGATGCCGTGCGCGATTGGGTCTTCGACAAGCTCACGCCCGAGAAGTCCCGCTTCGAGTCAACGCCCTACGATGTTGCGATCATCGGGGACTATAACATCGGCGGGGATGCCTGGTCGTCTCGAATCCTGCTGGAAGAAATGGGGCTGCGCGTGATCGCCCAGTGGTCGGGAGACGGGTCGCTGGCCGAACTCGAGGCTACACCGAAGGCGAAGCTCAACATCCTGCATTGCTACCGCTCGATGAACTACATCTCCCGTCACATGGAGGAGAAGTTCGGGATTCCGTGGTGCGAATACAATTTCTTCGGTCCCTCAAAAATCGCGGAGTCACTGCGCAAGATAGCGGGCTATTTCGACGACAGGATCAAGGAAGGAGCCGAGCGGGTGATCGCAAAGTATCAGCCGCTTGTTGATGCGGTGGTCGCAAAATACCGCCCCCGCCTGGAAGGCAAGTCCGTGATGCTGTTCGTCGGCGGATTGCGTCCACGCCATGTGATCGGAGCCTACGAGGACCTCGGCATGGAAGTCATCGGCACCGGCTATGAGTTCGGCCACAACGATGATTATCAGCGAACCGCCCAGCATTACGTCAAGGACGGCACGCTCATCTACGATGATGTCAACGGCTATGAGTTCGAGCGCTTCGTTGAGAAGATGCAGCCTGACCTGGTCGGCTCGGGCATCAAGGAAAAATATGTGTTCCAGAAGATGGGTGTGCCGTTCCGGCAAATGCACTCCTGGGACTATTCCGGTCCGTACCACGGCTATGACGGCTTTCCGATCTTCGCGCGCGACATGGACATGGCTATCAACTCGCCAATCTGGGGGAAGACCAAAGCGCCCTGGAAGGCTGTCGCAGAACCGAGGCTTCTGGCTGCGGAATAAGCGGCCTCTTCGCCTCTCGTCCGAGGCGTCGAGCCGACATTGACCACGATTTTCAAGAGGATTCCCACGAAATGGCGCAGAATGCAGAACACGTGCTCGATCATGTCGAGCTGTTCCGCGGTCCGGAATACCAGCAGATGCTGGCGAACAAGAAGAAGATGTTCGAGAATGCTCGAGATCCCGCGGAGGTCGAACGCATCAGGGAATGGTCGAAGACGCCCGAATACCGCGAAAAGAACTTTGCGCGGGAAGCGCTGACGATAAACCCGGCCAAGGCTTGCCAGCCGCTCGGTGCGGTCTTCGCCTCCGTTGGATTCGAGGGCACACTGCCCTTCGTTCACGGTTCCCAGGGCTGCGTCGCTTATTACCGCAGCCATCTGTCGCGGCACTTCAAGGAGCCGAGTTCCTGCGTCTCCTCGTCGATGACGGAAGATGCTGCAGTCTTCGGCGGCCTGAACAACATGGCCGATGGGCTCGCCAACAGCTATAACATGTACAAGCCCAAGATGATCGCGGTCTCCACGACCTGTATGGCGGAGGTGATCGGGGATGACCTCAACGCCTTTATCAAGACCTCCAAGGAGAGAGGGTCTGTCCCAGAGCATTTCGATGTGCCGTTCGCGCACACGCCAGCCTTCGTCGGCAGCCACATCACGGGCTATGACAATGCACTGAAGGGTATCCTCGAGCATTTCTGGGACGGAAAAGCCGGGGCAGCACCGAAGCTCGAGCGCACCCCCAACGAGAAGATCAACTTTATCGGCGGCTTTGACGGCTACACTGTTGGCAATACCCGTGAAATCAAGCGCATCTTCGACTTGATGGACGTCCAGTACACTATCCTCGCCGACAATTCCGATGTGTTCGATACGCCGACCGACGGCGAGTTCAGGATGTATGACGGCGGTACCACGCTGGAAGAGGCCGCAAACGCGGTTCACGCCAGGGCGACGATATCTGCGCAGCAATGGTGCACGGAAAAGACGCTTGCGTTCATCGCCGGCCATGGCCAGGAGGTCCTGGCTTTCAACCATCCGGTTGGCGTCTCCGCGACCGACGAGCTGCTCATGGCGTTATCGCGTATCAGCGGCAAGGAAATCCCCGAGGCACTGGCGCGAGAGCGCGGCCGCCTGGTCGACGCGATGGCCGACTCCAGCGCGCATATCCATGGCAAGAAATTTGCGATCTACGGCGACCCAGACCTATGTTATGGGCTGACTGACTTCCTGCTCGAATTGGGCGCCGAACCGGTCCATGTGCTGTCCACGAATGGGAACAAGGCTTGGCACGATAAAATGCAGGCCTTGTTTGCGAGCTCGCCGTTCGCTCGGAACTGCCATGCCTATCCAGGGCGAGACCTCTGGCACATGCGCTCGCTGCTCTTCACGGAGCCGGTCGACTTCCTGATCGGCAATACGCATGGCAAATATCTGGAGCGCGATACCGGCACCCCGCTGATCCGCATCGGTTTCCCCATTTTTGATCGGCATCACCATCACCGCTCTCCGGTGTGGGGCTATCAAGGCGGCATGAACGTTTTGGTGAAGATCCTCGACAAGATTTTCGACGAGATCGACAGGAAGACCAGCGTGGCAGGCACCGACTATAGCTTTGACATCATTCGTTGATGACGAAAGACGCTCAAGTCATCGCCGGCAAACATCGGCGGTGGCTTAGCGCGCGATGGCTGATCTCATTAATCGCGATTGAGAGGAGAAACAGATGAGTTCGCTTTCGGCCAGAATCCTGGATGTCTTCAACGAGCCGGGCTGCGCCAAGAATGCCGACAAATCGGAGGCTGACCGCAAAAAGGGCTGCACCAAGCAACCTAAGCCGGGCAGTGCGGCGGGCGGGTGCGCCTTCGACGGCGCCAAGATCGCGCTGCAGCCCTTCACCGATGTGGCCCACCTGGTGCACGGCCCGATCGCTTGTGAGGGCAATTCCTGGGACAACCGCGGTGCAGCTTCGTCCGGTGCCAGCATCTGGCGGACCGGTTTCACCACTGACATGAACGAAACCGACATCGTGTTCGGCGGCGAGAAGCGGCTTTACAAGGCGATCAGGGAGATCTTGGCGAAATACGATCCGGCGGCGATCTTTGTCTATCAGACCTGCATTCCGGCCATGATCGGCGACGACATCAATGCCGTCTGCAAGGCGGCGTCGCGGAAGTTCGGCAAGCCCGTGATTCCCGTCAATTCGCCCGGCTTCGTAGGTTCGAAAAACCTCGGCAACAAGCTGGCCGGGCAAGCGTTGCTTGATCATGTCATCGGCACCGAAGAGCCGGACCGCACCACGCCCTGCGACATCAACCTGATCGGCGAATACAACCTGTCGGGCGAATTGTGGCAGGTCAAGCCGCTGTTCGACGAGCTCGGCATCCGCATCCTGTCCTGCATTTCCGGGGATGGGAAATATCGTGAAGTGGCCTCATCGCATCGGGCGCGCGCCGCCATGCTGGTGTGTTCGAAGTCGATGGTCAATGTCGCGCGCAAAATGCAAGAGCGCTACGGCATCCCGTTCTTCGAAGGCTCATTCTACGGCATCCAGGATTCCAGCAATGCGCTGCGCAACATTGCGCGCGTTTTGGTCGCGCGCGGGGCCCCGGAAGATCTGATCGGCCGTACCGAGGCGGTGATAGCGCGGGAGGAGGCGCGCGCGTGGGCGAAAATCGGATCCTACAGGCCCCGCCTGACCGGAAAGAGGGCCCTCCTCATCACAGGGGGCGTGAAATCCTGGTCCGTGCTGGCCGCGTTGCAGGAGGCCGGCCTTGAGCTGGTCGGCACCAGCGTCAAAAAATCCACGGACGAAGACAAGGAGCGCATCAAGCAGCGGATCGGGCAGGACGCCCATATGATCGACGACATGGCCCCACGCGACATGTATAAGATGCTGAAGGGCGCAAAAGCGGACATCATGCTTTCCGGCGGCAAGTCGCAATTCGTCGCGCTGAAGGCGGCGATGCCCTGGCTCGACATCAACCAGGAGCGGTCTCATGCCTATATGGGCTATTTGGGGATCGTGAAGCTGGTCGAGGAGATCGACAAGGCGCTGTACAACCCGATGTGGGAGCAGCTGCGCCGGCCAGCCCCATGGGACGATACCGCCAGGGATGGCCACCCCATCCCCACGGCCCTTGCGCAGGCGGACGGGCAGGCCGCCGAGACCCCTGCGCTTTTGGAGCCAAGCCGCCGCGCAAAAAGGGTCTGTCTCTGCAACACAGTCGATCGCGGTACGATCGAGGATGCAATCCGCTTGCACGGTCTGACCAGCGTCGAGGCCGTCAGAGAGCACACCGACGCATACGGGGGATGCTGCAGGCGCCGCATCCAGGACATCCTGAGGGCGATGTCGGTCTCCCAGCCGCCTGCCATGCGGCAGGCCGCGGAATAGGACGGCGCCATGGCTATCGTCAGCACGACATGCAAGGCCTGCACGGTCAACCCGCTGAAGATGAGCCAGCCCATCGGCGGCGCCTTCGCGTTCATGGGCCTGCGCGGAGCGATGCCGGTTCTCCACGGCTCGCAAGGCTGCACATCCTTTGGGCTTACGCTGTTCGTGCGGCATTTCAAGGAGGCGGTCCCGCTGCAGACCACCGCGATGAGCGAGGTGACAACCGTGCTCGGCGGGTATGAAAATATCGAGCAAGCCATCCTCAACATCCACAATCGAACCAAGCCGGAAATCATCGGGATCTGCTCGACCGGGGTAACGGAAACGAACGGCGACGACATCGACGGCCACATCAAGCTGATCCGCAAGAAGCATCCGCAACTCGCCACATTTCCTTTGGTCCATGTCTCGACGCCTGATTTCAAGGATGCGTTTCAGGACGGCTGGGAAAAGACAGTGGCGCGCATGGTCGAGGTGCTCGTAAGGGCGCCAACGATCGAGGCAGAGCGCGATCCCGTGCGGGTGAATGTCCTGCCTGGATGTCACCTGACGCCCGCCGACCTCGATGAGGTCAGGACGATTCTGGAGGATTTCGGGCTAAAGCCAAGCTTCCTGCCTGACCTTGCGGGATCGCTGGACGGGCATATCCCTGAGGAGTTTACGTCAACGACCATCGGCGGAATCGGCATTGAGGAAATCGCCAGCATGGGCCAGTCCGGCTGGACCATTGCCATCGGTGCGCAGATGCGGCGGGCGGCAGAAGGCATGCAGACCAGGACCGGGGTGCCGTTTCGCCTGTTTGAGCGACTGTGTGGCCTCATCCCCAACGATGAATTCATCGCGTTCTTAAGTGAGATCAGCGGCCGCCCTGTACCGCCGAAGTACCGGCGCCAGCGCGGGCAGCTCGCTGATGCGATGCTGGACGCCCATTTCCAGATCGGCGGCCGTAAGCTCGCGATCGGTGCAGAGCCTGATCTCCTGTTCGACCTGTCCAGCATGCTGCACGACATGGGCGCGCAGGTCACGGCGGCCGTGACGACCACGCCCTCGCCCGTGCTGGAGCGGGTCAGGACCAAGGAGGTCCTGATCGGCGATCTCGAGGATCTGGAAGAGCGAGCTCGGAGAGGGAATTGCGATCTGCTGATCACGCATTCGCACGGCCGCCAAGCCGCGGCACGGCTGAAGATCCCGTTTCATCGCGCGGGATTTCCGATGTTCGACCGAATTGGCGCAGGCCACCAGCTCTCCGTTGGCTATCGCGGCACGCGCGATCTGATCCTCCATATCGCCAATCTCCTCATCGCCGACCGCGAGGAAAATCATCAGCCTCAGCCCGATAGCTGGCGGACCTCGATGTCGCCTCTCGGGTCTTCCGGCCGCAGCCTCGTCGACGCAACAGAGAGTTCGATTGCATGAAAGTCGCATTCGCTACCCAGGATTTGAGCCGCGTCGATGCGCATTTCGGCTGGGCCAAGAACATTGTCATCTATGACGTCGGGCCGGGCGGGCACGTCTTTCTGAAGGCGGTGCAGTTTGACGGCGATCTCAGGGAAGACGGCGATGAGGATAAGCTCGCGCCCAAGATCGAAGCGATCAAGGATTGCGCCATCCTCTATGTCGTTGCCATCGGCGGCTCCGGCGCGGCGCGGGTGGTGGCGAACAAAATACACCCTATCAAGGTGGACAAGCCCGAGAGCATCCTGGCGCTGCTCGAAAAGCTCCAACGGATGCTGCAGGGCACGCCGCCCCCCTGGATCCGCAAGGCCCTGGCCAAGGCCAAGGAGCGCACGCTTGATTTCGAGGAATGAGGATCACATGACTGAGGCGGCTGAGGCGGGGCAACCCGATACTGCTCTTGATGCCCCGTTCGTCAAGCACCTGATCAAGATCTGGCGCGCTGAGGACAGCCATGGAGCTTGGGAGAGCAAAAGCGATCTCGACTTGCTCGAACCCTATGTCTTGGACAAGGAGAAGCGGCACGCGCTGCCGATCGTAGGCGATCCAGACCCAGACACGGTGTGGCGCCTGGAGCTGTTCTTCAATGCGGTCGCGCTTTCGATCGAGAAGGCGACCGGCGTGATGATCCAGCCGATGCTGAAGATGCATCATGAAGGCTTTGGCCGCATGGTGCTGATCGCTGGCCGCCTGATCGTCGTCAATAAGCAGCTGCGCGATGTGCATCGCTTCGGGTTCGAAAATCTTGCGAAGCTCGCCGCGGAGGGTGACAAATTTGTCGCAGACGGGATCGGGATGATCCGAAAATTTCCAGACGCGGCGAATTATTGAGGGCGGGACATGAGCGAACTTGAAACACTGAAGGCAGACATCAAGAAGCTGTCGGCCAAGGCGACGCAAGCCAAGATGGATCTGCATGACTTGTCAGAGGAGCTGCCGCTCAACTGGCGCTCGATCATGGCGGTGGCGCAAAGAACGCATGATGCGTTTGCCGAACTCGAGAAAAAGCGCGAGGATCTCAAGGCACAGGAAACGGCGTAAGGGTATACAAAATGTCATTTGCAACGCGCGACGGCCGCGGCTGGATGCCCGATTATCTCGTATCGATCGATCCCGGCAAATGCATCGGATGCGGCCGCTGCTTCAAGGTCTGTGGTCGCCATGTCATGACATTAAAGGGGATCAACGAGGAGGGCGATCTTGTCGACCTTGACAGCGACGAGGACGATGAGATCGAAAAGAAGGTCATGGTGATGAATGATGATGGCGCCTGTATCGGTTGCGGCGCCTGCGCCCGGGTCTGCCCGGCCAACTGCCAAACCCACGTTCCCGCCGCGGCAGAATGAGCTTGTGGGCGCCTCCGTCGTCTGTGAAGGAGACTTGGCGCGAAGGTGCGGTTGAGAGAAGTCCGGCGGTCGCAACTTCGCGCTGCGTGTTCAGTGGCGCAACTTGGCGCCGGCCGCGGACAATAGCTGGGCCGCGTCGATGAGCATCCGAACACACGAACATGCCCGTCTCCCCTGACGGGGACCTGATGATGTCTGGTCCGTAAAGGTACGCTCACTCCAGGCTGGAGCGATCAATGTGCGAGCGAAAAGGACCGGCGAGGACTTACCTCAACGAAGGGCTTACTAAGCGAATGGCACAATGGAGATTGTCTCGGCGCGCGGCGTGAACGGCATTGTCGCCGTGGTCCCCGTCTCGCCTCATAGAGCAGCGGATCCCCCGCTGGTCGGACTGAACCTCGCGGTGGCCGGGCGACGGCAGAGTTCTTGCGCGGCTCGCGCTTAGAACTCGGCGGCTCCTTCCGGCGTGGTACTCGCGGCACAATCCACCAACGGACTTAGAAGAATACTGACGTCGACATCAAGACGTTCAGGGCATGTCCGGTTTGGCGTGTGTATGTAATGGTTGTCGGATGATTGATGTATAGCAGGCCAAGGGTTGCATAAACCCCTGGCGCCAGCCGCGCAGTGTATCTTCCCCAGATCGCCGTACTATCGCGATGGACGAGATCGCCTTTAGCCAGGGCCGCATCGACTGCAAAGTGGCTCCAAGCGATATTGGTGGCAGCAATGGCAATCTGGTCACGTGGCCGGCTGCTGAATAGTCCTTTCGCATAAAGACGAAGCTCGAGATAGCGGCTGACCTTGTTGACGTCAGACGGAGCGTACATGGCGGAGAACCCACCATAGATACCCCGAGCTGGCGAACCTTGGGCATCAGATTGCCAAAACTGCCGGTCCGCGGCCACGTAGTAGGCGCTGTTCGCGTTGGCTCTCGGTTGGAGCGGATACGCCAAGTGCGGATAGCGGCTGTCATTGAAACCGATTCCAGCCCGCAACCAGGTCTCGGGCAATCCTGGAGCCGCCTTGTTCTTAAATCCAGTTTCATCAAGCAATAAAATGCCGGCGTCGGCCGTGCGCCAGTCCAAACCGGTGGGATTTTCGGTTATGTGGGCCAACTGGCCATCCGACCTGGTCGAGCGCTGGATCGAAAACTTGGTGTAGAGGCGGTCGTCAAAATTGTACTTCACGTTGAGAGCCGGCGTCGGCGCGGAATCGTTGCTCATTCCGGCTTGGGACAAGATCACTGGCGTCGGTCCAAATGGATTCATTCCCAAGAACTCGTCATGATTTCTGAGGTAACCCATCTTGATTTCGAACTTCCTGTCGAAAAACGTCTGGTAATAGGCAATTGTATTGATCCCCACCCTATCGGGCCCGGCAGGCTTCCAGGTCCAATATTGTTGCTCAGCTCCCACGGTTATCTGACCATCGGGAATTCCAAATCGGCCGAGATCGTAGGTCACGATCATGAAACTGACAGTACCGAATGTCGGACTCTCGCCAACATACCGCTGATTGAAGATGGTGCTTTTGGATGCATGCGGCAGTCGGTTGTCGATCAAGCTGTTTTGCGTCCAGCCCACATAGCCGATCCCGAGATCCGCCAGCGCAGATCTAACCCCGCCCTTGTCCTGATCGATCGTATCCGCAGGCCCGGGTATGTTGAGCCAAATGCCTTTTTCACGCAGGTTATCGAACTTCGCGAACGGGTCGATCTTCTTTGGGGGCCTGGCCTCAGCAACTTTGTCTGGACGATCGTGCCTTGAGTCAGGGATATTGGTCGGTTGCGCCGGTGCCGGGCTGCCGTCGAGATGCCTTGTTCGCTTGAGCTGACGGCTTCGGGTGGCCGTGCCCCTCTGCTTTTGAAAGTGTTTTCCAGGAGCCTCATCCGGCATCTCGCTCCTGGTGTCTGATGCATTCTCAACTCCTGCCAACGCCGAACTGCAGAGACTCGCCGCAAAGGATACGGCGATGGCAAGCCCGGCTTGCGTCAGAGTAGATCGAGCGCTGAAGACCGGAGCCGCAGTCGAGCGAGTTCGAACCGACATCGCCACGCCCGCATGCGACGTGAGTTTCCCCTCCTTGTTGCTAGCCTTGATAGATTGTGCGCCGACCAGATCGGCCCGGAGCTTACTCGCAACGTCCGGAAGCTGCTGCGTCAGTAAGCGCGTCATGGATGTCCATGAGCAAGGTGAGATTGTGGTCGGAGGAGATGTCATCGCTCAAGGCGCCGGGGATGGACATTGTTCAATGCCGACAGCGGACCACGCTCGTGGATGCTGTAAGCGCAAACGAGCGGAAGAGATTGCGTCGGCGGGATCTTTGACGTCTCTGGGAGAACCCTAAGCGACCTACGCGGGCGGCTCCTTGGCGGCCTTTATGCGCATCGAGCTCAATCGACCATCGGTGCTGACGGGCACCTCGCCAGCGACGGTGGCACGGCGAACGACACGACGCTGGTCGACGTAATCCCTGACTGCATAATGTTGCGTGGCGCGGTTGTCCCAGATCGCCACATCGCCCACCTTCCAACTCCACCGCACGGTGTTTTCGGGCGCGGTGATATGGGACTGGAATAGGGTGAATAGCCTCTGGCCGTCATATTTCGGGATGCCAACCAAGCGTTGCACCACGTCGCCGAGCACCAGCGCGCGTTCTCCGGTTTCGGGATGGACACGCACGACTGGATGCTCGGTCTCATAGACCGTTCTGGCGAACACCTCGTCGAGATGCTTTTTGTCGGCCTCGCTGTTGGCCATGACGGAGTAGTCGAACGCATTGCTGTGAACCGCCCAGAGTTCGTCGGCAAGCCGTTGCAGCGGCGCGGAGAGGTCCAGATAGGCGGTCGCGGTGTTTGACCAGATCGTATCGCCACCAAATTGTGGGATCACGACGCCTCGCAGGACCGCGATTTTAGGATAAGCCTCGAAGAAGGTCCCGTCGCTGTGCCAGAGGTCCGCTCGGCGAGGGGGGCGCGCGGAATCAATCTCGATCATCGATACCGTTCCCTCGATGACAGCGAGTATCGGATACGCCATAAGCATTCCGAAGCGAAGGGCAACGCGCTCCTGCTCTGCGTTGTCGAGATGGCCCTGATCGCGAAAGAATAGAACCTTGTGCTCGAGCAGCAGGCTGTTGATCGCGGTAATCGTCTCCGCCGGCAAATCGCCCGACAGCTTGATGTTCCTGATTTCAGCACCGATCCGCGCCGCGCGCTTTGCGATATCGGCTTGCGGAATGATACTGTCGATCGAGGATATCTTGGTCATGCTGTCATTCTCCTGAAAGCGCATCTGTTCGCAAAACCAACCTTTCGGGGTGGGACGCGAATGAGTAAGTCGCAGAATCGGACGGCCCATGCAGCGTTATCAAGTGCCGCTGCGAATGGACCCGTTGCTGCGCGTTTAACGCGATAACAACGAGATCACGGTTGGCCTGCACGACACTCATTTTCCGGTCGTTTGACATGCCCGGTCACCTCGAACAATTGCGAAGATTGGTAGTTGACTGAGACCCAAGCCTATCCACGTTCATGCGGGATCGACGAGGCAATGCTGCCGTCAGGTTCTTTGTATCCCATGGCCACGACTCAGCAGGCGGGGCAGTAGAAGAGCTGATGATCTCGTTGTATTGCATGGCCGCAGGTGTTTGACGATGTGCCATTGGCGCAAGCGGCGATACAGCGCGCCATTCGTAGCGACTATCACTTCATTGCGCGCGTGTGGCGCGGGTGCCCCGCGCAAGCATTGCCGACGCCGGGTTGTTTCCCGATCGCGTGCTATTCGTGGGCGAGAAGGTCAAATCCATGCGGCGGTGAGCCGGATCATGGAGACGCCGCAAAAGAACGGCAGATCCAGCTCTTGACGGTCCGAATGTTCTTCTGGCCCCTGCGTTGGATGATGTTCAACATCAGCCAAAGTTACGGCGGTTTGGAACGTCACGGGCGCGACTTGCGACAAACCGGTCGTGGACCGCCGCAACCGGCCGCTTGTGTGAGCGAAATCGAATTGCGATGTGATTTCTATTGGGCGACGTGGCCCATACCGCCGCTCGCGAATGACGCCGGCCACACCTGAGCATAAAAGGCCCGCACGGCGGAGCCCCCGTGCGGGCCTTCCTGGAATCGGTCAATCTGGTTACATCCGCCAGTCTAGACCGATCCAAGCTCGCTACCATGTAAGGCTCGCAAAGCTGGAAGTTGCAAGCGGCTTGGGAGTTCAACGGTTTTATGTGCTTGAAACCGAGAGAGTAGCTGAGGACGGGCGGCGATTTAGCCGGCCGCCTGACAATGCATGTCTAGGTTATGAGTCGTATGGGATGAAGGAGATGAATGGGCTCCCGTGACAGGCGCAGATCGAGCGGATAAGTGAGAAGAGAGCGCCCCAGCATCGCAAACGGGGCCTCCGTCTCGATGGTCGGTGTTTGCGTGACCGAGCACTTCGGCGGAGGCGTCTCGTTCGGGACCTACAGTCGATCGTCACCTGCCGTGTGCCTCGAAGCGCTTGGCCTTGTGGTTCCGCGTTCGGATGGGGCGTTTGGCCGAGCGCTCCGTGCTCTAACGGTGTCGCCGCGATGTGCTTGACCGTCGTCATGTGAATACTCCCTCAAGCTAGACACGCGCCTGTCACTTCGGTTGCGCGATACGCAATGCAAATCGCTTGCCGAAGGCAATGTGGTGCTTGAACGGCGAATCCAAAAAGGGTGGGCAGGTGTCGCAACGCCTCACAAGCCCTCCGTCAGCAACTCTGCAGCGTACCCTGCGGTAACCGAGGCGAGATTGAGAAGCGTACGCATTGCGACATGCGAGGAGAATTTGCACGGCCGCCTCTTGTCTGAGAGGGGTTATGACTTTCAGACTCTAACCCTCAGACAAGATGCGTTCCGATGGCTCAGGTCAGCCCTGTCCTCCGACGCAGGATCGAGGACATGACCGTCCGCAATTTGCCGCCGACAAGGCGGCGCCAATCAGGGTGCCTAAGGGCCGTCTAGACGCCAAGACGTGCTCACTCAGAGCTTGTAACAACCGCGTTAGGTGCACTCGCAGGAACGCCTTGCGCGCCAGTCAACTACTAACCTTAGCAATTGATTGTTTTGGCGCACACATGGCAATCGTGGGGCATGACGCTGCGCATGTCACGCGTCCAGGGAATCGGAATGCAATTGAGATCTGTGCGCGCGAACGAACTCGATGGACATGTTGAGTGGTCGTCTGCAACTTCAAGGTCTACTCCAAGCGCGATCACTTCTTTATCACGGAAGGCCATGACGGACGGTTGGTCGCGATCGCCGAGCAGGCGCGCGACGCCCCGCTTTCCGACGACTGCGATCCCTCAAAGGAGAAGTCTTCTCGCGAGCGGGGTGCTATGGAGGAGAAAAGGCCGAAGACGTATGGTGGAAGAGGCGGGGCGTTCCCGGTCGTCTCGGAATGCCAGGCTTCCAGGTCCGACCAACTTGGGCTGTTGGCATCGAGCGTCTCGCTCGGCCGAGGGGGGCGGGCCGACCAGCGGTGATCCGTCGCGCCTTTGCGACGCTGCGGGTAATTCAGATAGAGCCGGCTTGCGCGGTGAGAATGGCCAGATTGCGCTATGACCGCTCCAGCTGATAAACCTCCTACCGCGATGCGGGTCGTGTTGCCCTTCGTGTTCCGGCATTGGCTGAAGCAGCCGGGACGTACCCTTGTCGTGGCCGGCGGCCTACTAGGTGCGACCCTCGCCGATCTTTTCATGCCGGTGTTCTCGGGGCACCTGATCGATGGGCTGACGCGCGGCCCGTCCGATCCCGACGCGCGCCATGCGACATTGGTCGCATTCGGCGCCATCGTTGCGCTGGGCGCAGCGTCGATGGTGCTGCGACTGATCGGCCTGCAGGTGATCGTGCCGTTCACGCTGAAGACCATGTCTGACGTGGCGCAGGATGCGTTCACCCGCGTGCAGCGCTTCTCGACCGATTGGCACGCCAACTCCTTTGCGGGCTCCACGGTGCGCAAGATCACCCGCGGCATGTGGGCGCTCGACCTGTTGAACCATACCATCCTGACGGCGCTGGCGCCTTCAGTGCTGGTGCTGATCGGATCGACAATCCTGCTCGGCGTGCATTGGGCTTCGCTCGGCCTCGTGGTCGCGCTCGGTGCGCTCGCCTATGTCACGATGACGGTGCTGTTCTCGACGCGCTTCATCGCGCCGGCCGCGCGCGTCTCCAACGCCTGGGACACCAAGGTAGGCGGCACGCTGGCGGACGCGCTGACCTGCAACGCCGTGGTGAAATCCTTCGGCGCCGAAGCGCGCGAGGATACGCGGCTCGCCCGCGTCATCAACCGCTGGAGCGTGCGGGTGCAGCGGACCTGGCTGCGCCACAATTGCGCCGCCCTGTCGCAGCTGTTGCTGCTGTTGTGCCTGCGCGGCTCGGTGATCGGCGGCTCGGTGCTGCTGTGGATGGCGGGGAACGCCACGCCAGGCGACGTCACCTATGTGCTGACCAGCTACTACGTCATCCACGCCTATTTGCGTGATGTCGGCATACATATCAACAACCTCCAGCGCTCGGTCAACGACATGGACGAGCTGGTGGCGATTCATGACGAGCCGATTGGCATCGCCGATGCTGCTGGCGCGCGGCCGATCGCGATCGAGCGCGGCGAGATCGTGTTCGACGACGTCACGTTCCACTATGGCGGCCATATCGCGCCGCTCTACGACGGGCTGTCGGTGACGATCCGCGCCGGCGAGCGGGTCGGTCTCGTCGGCCGCTCCGGCGCTGGCAAGACAACCTTCGCTAAGTTAGTGCAGCGGCTCTACGACGTCTCCGATGGTCGCGTTCTGATCGACGGCCAGGACATCGCGCTGGCCACACAGCAATCGCTGCGCAGCCAGATCGCGATCGTGCAGCAGGATCCGATCCTGCTCCACCGCTCGCTTACCGAGAACATCGCCTATGGCCGGCCGGGGGCCAGCCGGGAGGCGATCGAGCAGGCAGCGCGGTTCGCAAACGCGCACGACTTCATCCTGCGGCTGCCGAGGGGCTACGGCACGCTGGTTGGCGAGCGCGGCGTCAAGCTCTCGGGCGGCGAACGGCAGCGCGTGGCGCTGGCGCGCGCCTTCCTGGCGGACGCACCGGTGCTGATCCTGGACGAGGCAACCTCGAGCCTGGATTCGGAATCGGAGGCGCTGATCCAGCAGGCGATGGAGCGGCTGATGAAGGGTCGCACCTCGATCGTGATCGCACACCGCCTGTCGACGGTGCGCAGCCTCGATCGCATCCTGGTGTTTGATCGTGGCGGTATCGTCGAGCAGGGCACACATGTTGCCCTGACCAAGCGGCCCGGTGGCATCTATCGCGGGCTGTTCGAGAGGCAGGTCACCGACTTCGGCCATATTTCGGCGGCAGGCTAGCCGCCGGCATCATTGCATTTGAATCTCGATCGTTTGAGACGAGGTCGCTGGTTTGCTCAGCGGAACCTCAAACGCCGCGATGCTGTGGGGATTGTCTGTTCCAATTGAGCTTCGTGCAGCTCGCGCATCTCGCCAGAGGGACAGCTTTCGCGCTGGTTGTGAGCGTTAGTCCATCTGGTGTCCAGATCGGCGGTTTGATGATGAAAGCTCGTCGCCGGGATGGAAACCTGCGGGGATGGCGAAACTGCTGTCGAGGGATCTTCGCGAACGGGTGCTTGTCTATATTTGGAGCGGTGTTTCAGGTCGGGAGATGACGGAGCGTTTTGGCGTCAGCGCGGCGCGTGTAAGTCACTGGCGAACGCGCGAGCGGGAGCAAGGCGAAGTCCAGCCGCCAGAGCTCGGGGCGGTGATCGCTGGTCTCGCCGGATTGATGACACAGGCGAATTTCAAGGCAGCCCACTTGCATCAGGCAACCCATCACGGTCGGCGCTTGCCGGTTGTGGCTGCCTTCCACAAACGTCATCCGCAATGGATTAATAGGGTGAGCGGTCCAGATAAGTGTCGAATGCGGCAGCGACAGTGCGGAGCAAGAAGCGGTGTTCCTGCCTCACGCGGATCACGCCGCTTTCGATGTCCACGACCCCGTCCTCGGCAAGCATCGGCAAGCGTTCAGCCGAATCGAGCAGGGTAACCGGATCAAAATCAAAGGCCGCACAGATTGCCGGAACATCAGCCTCCAGGTCGCACATCAGCCGCTCGATGATCGCGGCCCGGACGCGGTCTTCGTTGCAGAGAGGATAGCCCTTTGACGTCGCCAGACGGCCAGCGCGGATGTGCCGCGTGTAGGAACCCGTTGCAACCTCGTTCAGGACATAGCCATGGCCGACACGGCCGATGGCCGAGGCACCGAGGCCGATAACGGTTTGACACGTATCAGCCGAGTACCCCAACGAGTTACGTCGCAAGCGACCGGTCTTCTGCGCCAGCGCGAGTTCGTCGTCCGGCAAGGCGAAATGGTCGAGTCCGATTTGGCGGTAGCCGGCAGCAACCAGCGTGTCGGCCACCGCGGCAGCCTGTTCGGCACGGGCAATCGTGTCCGGCAGCGCGGCCTCATCGATCAGGCGTTGATTTTTCTTGTAGGAGGGAACATGCGCGTAACCGGACACAGCAAGGCGGTCGGGGCGCATTGCCACCACAATCTCCGCGGTTCGGACGCAGGACTGCACCGTCTGATTTGGCAGACCATAGATGAGGTCGAAGTTGATGCGGGTTATTCCATTCCCGCGAAGATTTTCGATGGCACCCGCCGTCTCCGCTTCACTCTGGACCCGGTTGATGGCTTTTTGAACGACCGGATCGAAGCTCTGCACTCCCAGGCTTGCGCGGTTGACGCCGGCGGCTCCGAGGGTTTCGGCCATTTCGACCGTGAACGTGCGCGGGTCGATCTCGACGGCGACCGCAGCCCCTTCCCTGAAGCTGAAGCGGCGGCGCAGGACGTCCATCAGGGCCAAGAACTCGGCTGGCGGGATGAGGGTCGGGGTTCCGCCGCCGAAATGCACATCGCTTACGGGCAGCGCATCCGGCGCTTGCGCCGCGATCAGACGGGTTTCCTCATGCAGGACCGTGAGATAGTCGAGGATCGGCGCATCCCGGCCAGTGCTAGTCCTCGGAAAGCCGCAATACCAGCAGATCGACCGGCAAAACGGAACGTGGATATAGAGCGACACGGCCTCATCGGTCGGCAGGCGCCTCAGCCATTCCTCACAATCCTTGGGACCGACCGCTGCCGAGAACTCCGGTACTGTTGGATAGATGGTGTACCAAGGCAGGCGGGCATCGTAATGCCTTTTGAGGATTGATCTCTGCAACGTTACTGTCCCATGCTAGCTCGGCCCGCCCGCTGCGGGGCGGGTTTGTCGACACTGTCCAAAAGGCAAAGTGACGCGCTCCAGGCGGCTGGTGCGGCGGCGCGTCACGCGTGTCCCGACATCTCCGGTTGAACGACCAGGCCGAACCGCTGCGCCGCACCTCGAAGGACCGCACTTAGCGCCGCGTTGGCGATTGCCCGGCCGCGGTCGTCGATACCGGTCCATTGCGCCAGTACGCCGCGCGGGTCGATCTCGAGCAGCTTGACGCCGGAAGGAACCTCAGTCCCGTCACGGATGATGCCGCGCAAGACGCCATCGCGCGGCGCCATGACGGGCGCGCCGGAAAGATGGCCGAGCACGAGATCCTTGTCGACATGCGTTCCAATTGCGACTGACGTTCGCCAGGTGCCAACAAGGCTGGAATAAACGAAACGTTCGGCGCCGAGATCACCGAGCCGGCTCGCAATTCCGTCAGCCGCATGCGTCCAGCCGTCTCGCTGGACCAGGCCGATCCTGCCGGGCCGGGTTTCGATCGCGACATCGCAATTCGAGCTCTTGGAGAAGCCTGGGCCCAGACCTATGGTCAGTCCCGCGAGCCGCCGCAGGTCGGGCCTGATCTGGCGCTTCTGCAGACGCGCGTCGATCAGCACATCAATGCGGCGGATCGGAAGGAGGTCGACAAGACCGAGACGGGAGACGATGACCCGTCTTCGTCGGCTAGCGTCCCCGCGGATCGCCCTGAGCACCTGCATGGCGTCGTCGAGGCGTTCACCCACAATATCTTCGACCTGTGCCGTCCCGGCGAACAACGCGTCATGGAACGCCATCCTGCGCCGGATCACAGGCGGATCGGGATCATGCGACAGCACCACGCAAGTTCCGCCGCGCGCAAGATGGACGGCGATCGCAGACGCAATCTCATTGGTGCCGAGGATGATCGCGAACAGTCGATCCTGATGATCAGTTTCTAAAGACATTCAGACCTCAAATCGAAGTGTCCTCGCTTCTGCAAACGGTGCCGACAAAGCAGTTGCGCTGGATGATTGCGTCGAACCCTGAGCAAGAGCCGCGCCAATTGACAGATGCCTTGGCTCTCTTGCCGCGAACGATTGCAGGACCGTTCAGCATGAGTTCTGTCCCAAAGCAACGAACGGCTTGTTGCAGAGTCGCGAACCTGTTTGGAAACCCACATCGCGCAGAAAGCCGGAAGCATCCACGTCGGTTCTTGGTCCGAAAGCGTTCAGTGCGCTAGCCCCGTGGGTTTCATCTCGCGATCGTTGACGAGGACGACAGCCGCGGGCCATTGGTTGCCCTTGTAGGGTGCTGTGGGACTCTGTTCGTTGCACCGCAAGGGTGGGATAGCCGTCAATTTGAGTTCCAACGCAAGAAGTTCCTGGCCGCACCGGCATCTGTCCGATCGAGTCGCCGCGGATCGGCTTCGCGCGGCCGCCGCGTTGATCGCGTCGTAACGCAAGCGGCTCGCGCTCATCACTCCGATGGAAATGGACCGCGACATCTGCTGACGGCGCGACCTGTCGAGGAGGCCGCTTCGACGAGATCCAAAGTCAGCGCTCAAACCGGGCGGTTCTGGTTGCGGTTTTTCACGGGCCCCATCCGCTTCAGCCCGTCTTCGTAAGGGATCTCCTCATAGGAGGCATCGAGAGCCGTGGCTGCGTCGAGCAGGTAGTCCAGCTTGCCGCCTGCATCGAATTTCTTGAAGTCGTTCTTATCGAGCCCGGCCAGGTCCATCATCTCTTTCCAGACGGTCGATTCATCGCACGGGAGGATGTGGAAGGTGATGTCGCCGACCTTGGTCCGGTATTTCGCCAACAGATCTATATTGTTGCAGAACATGAAGTAGCGCCCGTCGGGCTTCAGCGCGCCGTCCAGAACGCTGCTGACGTCGGTCAGATAGGCCAATGAATGCAGATAGCCGGCCAGCACCGGGATTGTGCTTTCGCCCTCCTGCGCGACCGTCAAGACCTGCTCGATTGAATAATCCGGCGGCCGCTTCTCGTCCGCGAGCTGGGTCTGGAACTTCAACGCGATATCGCCACGAAAACCGAATCGGCCCGCCCTGGTCGTCTCGCCCTTGAGAACGGCATTGTGAAGTCGCCCCTCCTTGTCCAGCCGGCCGAACGCGGTGTTCTCGATTGCAGTCATGAAAATCGTCCTCGATCTAAGCTCATCACCGGCCCTCGACCGGCGCAGCACGGAAATGCAAATTGCTTGCCGACCCATGCACCGCATTTCATCTGTGTAAACGCCTGAAGAAACGCGCAAGCGCGCTTAAATCCGAAATAGCCGCGTCGGGAAGCCGACACGAGTCGCAAAGCCAACAGGCGAGAGTTGAAAAACGGAAGCCTTATCAGGCGCGTGTGCGCTGGCATGCGAATTGCCAACTTGCAGTCAGCCGAGCCACGCGAGGTGAAAGAGTGAGCATGATCAAATTGACAGATAACGCACTGAATGCGGTCAGGGGGGTGATTTCAACATCGGGAGCAAGCGGCTTGCGCATCACGGTTGAGTCCGGCGGCTGTGCCGGGTTCAAATACATCATGGGCTTGGCCAATGAGACGACGTCGGACGATACCGTGATCGAGCGCGACGGGGTCAAGTTGTTCGTCGACAACGACAGCCACAAATATCTCGCCGGCACCACCATCGATTTCGTGCTGGCGCAGGAGGGCTCCGGATTCACCTTCGACAACCCGAACGCCAACGCGGGCTGCTCGTGCGGCAAATCCTTCGGCTGACGAAAGAGGTCGCAAGCATGCTGGCCGAATCCAAGCATCTGAAACAACTGCCGGCCGCCGAGATGGACCGGGAGCAAGTGATTCGCGCTGTGATCGAGGAGATCCGCCCCAATCTGAAACGCGACGGTGGTGACTGTCAGCTGGTTGCGATCGACGGGACCAAGATCATCGTCAAGCTGACCGGGGCCTGCGTGCTCTGCAAGCTGTCAGCTGCGACGCTGGAGGGCATTCAGGCGCGGCTGATCGAAAAGCTCGGCGAATTCGTTCGCCTGATCCCGGTTGCCGGTGCGCCTACGGCGCCATATTGAGCAGGGTTTCAGTGGCTATTTATCTCGACAACAATGCGACGACCCGAACGGATCCGTCGGTCGTGCAGGCCATGTTGCCGTTTTTCGCCGAGCGGTTCGGCAATGCCTCCTCAGCCCATGCCTTTGGCAGGCAGGTCGCGGGCGCCATGCGGCAGGCACGCCGCAGCGTGCAGGCGCTAGTAGGGGCTGCCCATGATGACGAGATCGTCTTTACTTCCGGCGGGACGGAATCCAACAATGCCGCCATTCTCTCAGCGCTGGCGACGCAGGAGGGCCGGGACGAGATCGTCACCACCTCGGTCGAGCATCAGGCGATCCTGGCGCTGGTCGAACAGGTGGCCCAAAGCGGGGCCAAGGTTCATCTGATCGCAGTGGATTCGCGCGGCCGGCTCGACCTTGAGGCTTTTCGGTCGGCGCTTGGACCACGTACGGCGATTGCATCGGTGATGTGGGCCAACAACGAGACCGGCACCATCTTCCCGGTGGAACGTCTGGCCGGATGGGCGCGCGCCTCCGGCGCGCTGTTTCATACCGATGCCGTGCAGGCGGTCGGCAGGGTGCCCATTGACCTAAAGGCCAGCGTTATCGACATGCTGTCGCTGTCCGGGCACAAGCTGCATGGACCCAAGGGGATCGGCGCGCTTTACTTACGCAAAGGCACGACATTCAGGCCGCTGATCCGGGGCGGAGGACAAGAACGCCGGCGCCGCGGCGGAACCGAGAACATCCCCGGCATCGTCGGTCTCGGAAAAGCGGCAGAGCTTGCTGCAGAGCGGCTCGACCGGGCGCGCGTTCGTGTTGCTGCGCTGCGCGATCGTCTGGAGCAGTCGATCCTGCAGAATGGCCACTGCGCAGTCCTTGGCGACCACTGTAACCGGCTGCCGAACACAACCAATATCGCCTTCGAGGGCCTCGAAGGGGAAGCGATCGTCCATCACCTCAATCGCGCCGGCATTGCCGCGTCGCTCGGGTCGGCTTGTAGCTCAGGCGCGATGGAGCCATCGCATGTGCTGCGCGCCATGCATGTGCCGGCGAGCAGCCTGCCCGGCGCGGTCCGCTTTTCGCTGTCCCATGAAACCACCGCTGAAGAAATCGACCAGGTCGTGCGTACGCTGTCCGACATCCTGGTCCGTCTGCGTTGCATGTCCCGAGAGCTCGCCCCGCTAGCAATCCGTAATTCCTGGAGTTGATCTCATGAAAGTCATGATCCGCCGCTCTCCCGAGGCGGGCCTGTCGATTTATGTGCCCAAGAAGGATCTTGAAGAGCGGATCGTCGAATCCGAGCACGAGACACTGTGGGGCGGTTGGATCAGATTAGCGAATGGATGGGTGCTCGACCTGCCCGAGATGGCGAGCAATACGCCGCTGCCGATCACCGTCAATGCCAAAAGGATTGGCGGGGACGGCGATGAACGATGAGCGCAATGCCGCAAATCAACTGTCTCAAAGGGACGGATGCAGAGGCGCTACTCGCCAATGTTGCGGCCAGACTGCATGCCGGCAGCATTGTTCCCTATCTCGGGCCCGGGCTCGCCGAGTTGTCCAAGCCTGACGTGCCAGTGACACCTGATGCGCTAGCGATCTTCTTCGGCACCAAGGTCGCGCTGCCGCGCCGAGCTCGCGGCAATCCTTGGGCTGCAGCACAGCATATCGAGAGCAACAAGCATCGGTCCACCGTGACAGGGTTGATGGCTCTGGCGTTTACCGCACCGGTCGAGCCGACAGCCTTGCATCGTCATCTTGCGGCGTTACGCTTACCGATGATCGTCGATACCTGGTATGATGGCGCGATGCGCGCAGCACTTGGCAAGCGTCACGGATGGGGCGAAGTCCAGGGCATCACCCGTGCCGGCATCGGCGAGCTTCGCTGGTATCGTTTCTATGATGCTGACGGCAAAGAGGTCGATTCCCTGGCTGCCGGCGCCTGGACCACGGTCCTCTACAAGCCGCATGGTGGCGTGCTGCCGGCAAGAAACTTCCTGATCTCCGACGCCGATTATGTCGAGGTCCTGACCGAGATCGATATCCAGACGCCCATTCCGGAGATTGTCAAGCAGCGGCGGCTTGGACGGAGCTTTCTTTTCATCGGCTGTCGGTTCGACGATCAGCTGCTACGCATTTATGCGCGGCAGATCACGAAGCGCTCGGCAGACGTTCACTACGCACTTGTCGAACCCGATGCGCTCTCGCGCAATGAGCTGAGATTCCTGCTCGACCAGGGCTTGACCCCACTTGCGGTGGCGCTCCCGCGCGCCGTGGAGATCTTGCTGGCCAATTAGAGGCGCTGGCAAAGCGAAGCCCGCCCACCTCGGTCCAGCCGTGGTAGTCGTCCGATCACAGTGAAAGGCGCCGGTGCCGCTGAGCGGGAGCGCGTTGGTTGACAGGCGCGGCAATCGCTCCCTGCATCCCAACGTCTGTCGGATTTCCAACACGCCGCATGCTTGCTGTCGGCTGCGCAACAGGGCAGATCGCTCTCGCTAACAGATTGGTACAAATGAGAAAATCTGTCGCCTGCCGCGGTGGCATGCGAGTTGCTAACCCAAGTTCAGGGGCTCGCTCAGGAGTGGCTCCGGGAAGCCTGTTTGGCTTGGAGAAAGAACTCGACATGGACGCAGTGGAGCGCGGCAGCAGCGCTAAAAGTGCACGAGAAGGCGGCGGGACCATGCTGGCCGCCGAGCCTAAGAGCTGCGGCATCTCGGTTCGCCGCGGTAAAGCGAACTGCGGGGCACACGGGGGCCAAGACGATCTGCCGCCGGCGATCTGGGACAAGGTGAAGACGCACCCCTGCTACAGCGTCGAGGCGCATCACCACTACGCGCGCATGCATGTTGCGGTCGCGCCAGCTTGCAACATGCAGTGCAACTACTGCAATCGCAAATATGACTGCGCCAATGAATCGCGTCCGGGCGTGACCAGCGAGAAGCTCACCCCCGAGCAGGCAGCCAAAAAGGTGCTCGCGGTCGCCTCCCGCATTCCGCAGATGACCGTGCTTGGCATTGCCGGTCCCGGCGATCCCCTGGCCAATCCGGACAAGACGTTCAGGACCTTCGAGCTCGTGGCCAAAGCCGCACCCGACATCAAACTGTGTCTATCGACCAACGGGCTCGCCTTGCCCGATCACGTCGATACCATCGCCCGGCTGAACATCGAGCACGTCACCATCACAATCAATATGATCGATCCCGAGATCGGCGCTCAGATCTATCCGTGGATCTTCTATAACCACAAGCGATACAGCGGGCTCGAGGCGGCGAAAATCCTGACCAGGCGTCAGCTCAGTGGTCTCGAAATGCTCTCCGCGCGAGGCATTCTCTGCAAGGTCAATTCAGTCATGATCCCGGGCATCAACGAGCGGCATCTGGTTGAGGTCAACAAAGCCGTGAAGTCGCGTGGCGCTTTCCTGCACAACATCATGCCGTTGATCGCAGCCCCCGAGCACGGCACCATGTTCGGTCTCAAGGGCCAGCGCGTGCCGAAGACAAGCGAATTGAAGGCACTGCAGGACGCATGCGAAGGCGAGATGAACATGATGCGCCATTGCCGCCAATGCCGCGCCGACGCGGTCGGGCTGCTCGGCGAGGATCGAAGCGCGGAGTTTACGAAGGAGAAGATTGTGACCATGACCGTCAACTATGACCCTGAGGCGCGCAAAGCCATCCAGGCTGGAATCGAGGAGGAACGCCGCGACAGGATAATGCCATGGCAGGAGGAAGTGCAGGAGCTCGCAGGCGGGACAAGCGATATCAAAGTGCTGATCGCAGTCGCAACCAAGGGCGCTGGGCTCATCAATGAGCATTTTGGGCATGCCAACGAGTTCCAGGTGTATGAAGTATCGCAATCCGGCGCAAAATTCGTCGATCACCGCCGCGTCGATCACTACTGCCAGGGCGGGTATGGCGCGCAAGGCGACCTTGCGGCCATCATCCGCTCTATCAATGACTGCCATGCCGTGTTCGTCGCCAGGATCGGTGGTCGGCCGACGAGCGAACTCCACAAGGCTGGCATCGAGCCGGTCGATCAATACGCGCACGAGTTCATCGAGACGTCCGCGATCGCATGGTTCAGCTCTTATCTCAAGAAAGTGAAGAGCGGCGAGATCCAGCATGTCGACCGGGGTGACGGAGCGATCCGGCAGGACCCGATGATGTCGGTGGCGTGAAGAGGACATCGGATGCCGTTCAAGATCATTTCTTCGCAATGCACAGGCTGCTCCGCTTGTGAGACCGAATGTCCCAACGTGGCAATCTTCGAGAAGGGCGGAACGTTCGTGATTGACCCGAAAAAATGTACCGAATGCATCGGTCACTTCGAGGAGCCGCAATGTGTTGCGGTCTGTCCGGTCGACAAGACCTGCGTCATCGACACCTCATTGCCGCGATACCAGCCGCCGGCCTGAACGAGCGTAAGCGTCATGGAGTTCACGTTGACAGTAGCTGCAGAGAATCGCCGGCTTCATCCCGGCAATCGCGGCCACGGCGGCCGGCGAGCTCGCAGAATGCGGCCCGATCAAGTTCACGACGGAGTGATGCATGAGCAACATCGTCCGCGACAGTAACGTCATAGAGCTGGATGGACCGCCGGTCTTCAACCTTGGTGAAAAGGTGAAGGCCAATCGCACCGTCCGCAATGACGGGACCTACGCCGGCAAGGAGATCGGGGACATCCTGGCCAAGAAAGGCGAGGTCGGTTACGTCGTTTCCATCGGGACGTTCCTGCAGCAATTCTACGTCTACGGTGTCGAGTTTCTTCAAACCGGCAACCGCGTCGGAATGAAATGCAAGGAACTTGATCCGGTGGACGCGGGCTCTGAGCTCGACAGGCGGCCATTGCGGGAAGTGCCCCCATCATGATCGCGCCCCTTCATTCGACATCCGAATGGCGCCCGCGGCTCAAATCCGCCGGCGACCCATCAACGGCGGCTTGTTTCACGCCTGCGCGCCCTTGACGGCTCTTGTAGGCACTGGCGGCATCGGGGAGATCGTGCGCTTGAGAGCGAGCACGCAAGCGAACATAGGGACCTAATTTCCATAGTTTTGCCGGGCGGCCGGTCGGCTGTCCTGAAGCGCAACGAACGCGGTTTTAAGGGGGCTTTCACAATGAATGCTGCGGTCATGAAAAGGGCAGTCGTTGGCCTCAAAGCTCACCCGAACGAGGTCGATCGCAAGCGGATCGAATGCGCATTGGGCTCCCGCAGACGCTATCGTTATGTCTCACCCAGTGTGAAGCCGGTTAAGGGGGGATATCTCATCGAGAGCCCCTGCTGCTCACGCGACATCGACAAGGATGGCGGCGTGATCGATGTCGCGTTGATCCATCATGACGCCGTGTGCGGACTGTGGAAGATGTTTTGGAAAGACCATGCGCGAAGAATTTGGCAATTCCACAGCGTCCATCAGCGGCTGAGCGCAGCGACAGATGAGCTAAATGCCGATCTCGACCGGGTGTTCTGGCGGTAACGCTACTGTTTACGCACACAAACGATAAAGTCGGTCATGGCACTGGACGAAAACGAACTGATCGAACTTGAACAACTGATCACGGCGGCAGAAGGCCGCGCGAGCCCCTTGACCGAGCTGCGGCGCCGCTTTCCCCATCTCGCCCTGGTGCGATGCGATGCGTCTGATGTCACCGAGCCGCCCTTTCGCAGCTTTCCGCATTATGACCTGCACTTGATCGACCGGTCCGATCACTGCGTCCAGATCACAGCCGATCCGGCGCGGGCGATTGGCATTATCCTGGCGGCAAGGAGCCCTTCGCGGTGACTGGGGTTGCATTCGCAGACGTTCACGGCCCATTCGCGGTGCGGTCATAGCTGATCACCGTTGCCGCCGTGACGAGTTCCGGGAGGTGGAAAAGACCGCCGATGGCTGGGTGCGTTGCCGCTTTCGCACCGACGAGGATCGAATTCGTGGAAACGATGACTGGCGCGTCATCAACAGGGGCATACGCGCAGCTCTCTATGAGGAGCCCCTGGAACCAGATCGGGGCATCCGTCGGGAGCGGCCATGTGGGTCAGCTACTAATGTCTCGATCGCGATCTTCGCATCGGTTGTCGTGAAGAAGCCGCATGCGAACGCCCCGAGCCAGGCTCTCGATGATCGATCAGTGCCCGCTCATGCGTCGCTCTCGTGGGGACCGCAGTCAGCACGAGGTGGAATTCGGGCCAATCGACATCCCTGCGCGCGGACATCGGTCTCGGTTTCGATGTCGTGCTGCAGCGCGAACGGGAAGACCAACCGGTCATCACATCTTCATCAAGCGCGAACACCTGTCTTTGGTCTGTGGCGCTCAAGTTTCGACGCTGATCGGAGCATCATTTCTGAAAAGCGTACCGAGAGGCTCGACCGCAGTTGCATTTCAAACCATCCGCAGTTCCGTCTGGCGCACGAATGCGCCGCAATCAATCTATGTTTCGTCAAAATTGTGAGCGCTGTCAGATTACACACAGCCGCACAGCTGCTGTCAGGTTCGAAACATCCAGCGCGATGAGAAATCTCGCGAAGTTGTAGAGCATCATCAGAAGCTTAAACAGGCCGCCGGCGTTGGCACGGCAGTTGCTACTGCGATGCAGCAACACTGAGTAAGGGCTGAGTGCACGCCGACGCGCAAGACGAGCGATGCTCTCCTACCCTTGGACCCGTGTGCCCCGTTTCTGAAAGAGAAACAAGCTCGCGTGCAAAACAGCACGCAATCTTTGGCAAATCGGTTGATGGAGAGAGCAACATGGCTTCACTGAGACAAATCGCGTTCTACGGCAAGGGTGGTATCGGAAAGTCGACCACGTCCCAGAACACGCTGGCGGCGCTGGCGGAGATGGGTCACAAGATCCTGATCGTGGGCTGCGATCCCAAAGCGGACTCGACTCGCCTTATTCTGCACGCCAAGGCGCAGGATACGATCCTGAGTCTGGCTGCCGATGCCGGCAGCGTCGAGGACCTCGAACTCGAAGACGTGATGAAGATCGGCTACAAGGACATCCGCTGCGTCGAGTCGGGTGGGCCGGAGCCCGGGGTCGGCTGCGCAGGCCGCGGCGTCATCACCTCGATCAACTTCCTGGAGGAGAACGGCGCCTATGAGGACCGCGACTACGTTTCCTATGACGTCCTCGGCGACGTCGTCTGCGGCGGCTTTGCGATGCCGATCCGCGAGAACAAGGCGCAGGAAATCTACATCGTGATGTCCGGCGAGATGATGGCCATGTATGCCGCCAACAACATCTCCAAGGGCATTCTGAAATATGCGAGCTCCGGCGGCGTGCGGCTCGGTGGCCTCATCTGCAACGAGCGGCAGACCGACAAGGAGCTGGAGCTCGCGGAAGCGCTCGCCAAAAAGCTCGGCACTGAGCTGATTTATTTCGTGCCGCGCGACAACATCGTGCAGCATGCGGAGCTGCGGCGCATGACCGTGTTGGAATACGCGCCGGACTCCAAGCAGGCGGATCACTATCGCAACCTCGCGGGCAGGATCCACAACAATGGCGGCAAAGGCATCATCCCGACTCCGATCACCATGGACGAGCTCGAGGACATGCTGATGGAGCACGGCATCATGAAGGCCGTTGATGAGTCCATCGTCGGGAAAAGCGCTGCCGAACTTGCAGCATCGTAAAAGGACGCAGCGCGACAGCACCGGCCCTCCCAATCCAAAACGGAGGGCCGGCAGTCGGGCGAAAGGGCGGCTCCCAAGGGCCGACGCGGTGATGCAAACTTGACCAATGTGGAAAGGGTAGCGGACGCCCATGTTCGAAGAGCAGTTCTATCCTGTTATGGTTGTCGAGACGAATGATGGGAGCGTCCAGGGACGTGGCGCAATTGCCAGCTATCGCCTTCTGACCGGGATGCTCCCCGCAGATGCCGACACAAGCAATGACATCAGTTTCGACCGTCACGTGCTGGCGTCCATTCTGGCTGCCGGTGCGATGGAAGGTGGACTTTTGGCCGAGAAGGTCGGCCTGTCCAGTGATGAGCTGGCGGCGTTGCTCAAGCAACGCTTTCCATCGGTTCGGATCAAAGAGGAGTCGCCGCCGCGGGATGTCGAGCACGTCGGCAACGACGAGGTCACCATGGTGCGTGATCTCTTGCTCGCGCAACGATCGACGGAAGGGGACACCAGCCGTTGGCTGGCCGCGATGATCGCGCGCCGCGTCATGGAGCCGAATCATCTGTGGGCAGATCTCGGATTGCGCAATCGTGGTGAACTGTTGCGTCTCCTCAACCGCCATTTCGGGCCGCTCGCCAGGCGTAACGTCAACAACATGCGCTGGAAGCGTTTCTTTTATCGCAGGCTATGCGAGGACGAGGGGCTCATCTTGTGCACGACGCCGGTGTGCACAGAGTGCAAGGACTTCAACCACTGCTTTGGCGATGAAAGCGGTGAGAGCCGCATGGCCGAGCGCCGGCGTGACGTTCTGTTGGCGCAGGCCGCTCCGGTCGCGGGCGGCAACTGACCCGTATTCCCGCCTCCCGATAGATAGTTCTTTGGCGCAACTGCCGCCCGACGGTCGCGCAGCTGGCCGACGAGGTGCAGGTGACGCGGCCAAATCTGGTGCAGCGGATTACGGGCGAACCAGCGGGACGCTCTTCTGCTCAAGGCCAGCTTGCGCCCAAGCTGTAGCGGTCTGATGGGCTCAGTGCTTTGGCCGGCGCGGACAGAGAATGCGGCTGCGGCGATCTGTTCGGGCGAGGCTGCTCAACTCCGGCGTCCCGGCGCCGGCAGGCCTCCGTCCATAAGATTGTGGATCGGTCGTGCAAGCGGTCCTGCTGCGTTTGAATGAAGCCTGATGTCTCACAACCGTTTTCGACACCGATACCACCCAGCATCCGACACGTTGTTTACGGCGGCGACGTCCCTGTCACTATGACCGAAGCCAATCTCCTGACGCGATGTGCCTGGTTTAGCGAACCGATGAACCCTGACGCGTCGGTCTGACAGTCGATCCGCGCCGTAACCCGAACTGATCCAGGGCGCAGAATGGCGAGAGCTCAACTGGCGCGTCTGTTTTGCGACACCGTCGTTCTGGCGACATCCGAGCGCGGGCGAAAAATGATGGATCTTCAATAGTGTGGGACGCTGCGGGCGTGGCATGCGGTTTGCCAAAGCAGTCCTTGCCAAGCACAATCAGGAGGCTTCGTTGATTGACGCCAAAGCCATCGCTGCCAAGCCGGCATGGTCCGATTCGCTGTGGAACCAGCGGACCGTGCTCAATGACACCACGCTGCGCGATGGCGAGCAGGCGCCTGGTGTTGCGTTCACCACAGCTGAAAAGGTGGCCATCGCGCATGCGCTGGCGCGGGCCGGCATCACGGAGATCGAGGCGGGGACCCCCGCCATGGGCGATGATGAGATCGCGGCCATCCGCGCCATTGTCAAGGAGGGGCTGCCGCTCACTCCTATTGCGTGGTGCCGCATGCGTGAGGCCGATGTCGACTCGGCGATCGAGGCCAAGGTGTCGATGGTCAATGTTTCGATCCCGGCTTCAGACGTACAGATCGCGACCAAGCTGGGCGGGAATCGCGACCAGGCCTTGCAGCAGGTGAAGCGGGTAGTGGGTTACGCCCGCGAGCGAGGGCTTGATGTCGCCGTCGGAGGCGAGGACTCCTCCCGCGCCGATGTCGATTTTCTCATCAGTCTCGTCGCGACTGCGGAAGCCACAGGTGCGCGGCGGTTTCGGATTGCCGACACCCTCAGTGTGCTCGATCCGGATTCGGCCTATGCGCTGATCGCGCGCCTGCGCGCTACCACGGATATCGAGCTCGAATTTCACGGCCATGACGATCTCGGGCTCGCGACCGCCAACACGCTCGCTGCGATCAGGGGCGGCGCGAGCCACGCTTCCGTCACTGTCATCGGGTTAGGCGAACGGGCCGGCAATGCGCCACTCGAGGAAGTTGCGGTCGCACTCAAACAGCTCTACGGGCGTGACACCGGCATCGTGCTGCCGGAGCTCACAGACGTCGCCGCGCTGGTCGCGGCCGCGGCCACACGTGCGATTCCTCTCAACAAGGCAATCGTCGGGGAGCATGTGTTCACGCACGAATCCGGCATTCATGTCGATGGGCTGTTGAAGGACGAACGCACCTATCAAGCGCTCGATCCGCATTTGCTTGGCCGCTCCAACCGGATCGTGATCGGCAAGCATTCCGGGCTTTCGGCCATCACCACGCTGCTCGGCGAATTGCAACTCGCCGCCACCACCGAGCAGAGCAGACACATCCTGTCCCGAGTGCGAAAATACGCCATCGAGCACAAGCGGCTGGTCGCGCGCGAGATGGTGGCGGCGATCTGGCGCGATGTTTGCGAATGCTGTTCCGATCGCACGTGAATGAACTCTCGGGTTTCACTTGGCCCGCCACCAAATCACTCGGAGAGCGGCCGAAGCGCTTGCAGATCGCGTTGAAGTCCGAGGACATGGGCTGTGTGGCCATTTCCAGCAGGGCCCACACGAAACAGCTTTTTCCGCGAACCAAGCAGGCGCTGCCGGATCTCGACCGAGATGGGTGGACCAATTCAGGGAGAATTTCGATGAGCAATGCACCCCAAGCGGCCGGCATCCTCTACCGCCTCAACAAGGCCTGCTCGGCTGAGGAGATCTTTGCGCTGCTTGGCGTCGACTACGATCCCAGGATCGTCAATGTCGCGCGCCTGCATATCCTAAAGCGCATGGGGCAACATCTCGCCAAGGAGCAATTCGCCGGTGCCGCGGAAGCGGAGGTCGCTGCGCGCTGCAAGGCGATGCTGGAGCAGGCCTATGCCGATTTTGTGGCCTCTTCGCCAATCGACCAACGGGTCTTCAAGGTCTTGAAGGATGCGGTCGCGGAGCCCAAGAAGCCGGCCGCCTTCGTACCGCTGGGTACGTTGAAATAGTCTTTCTCTTATTGCCGTCTGCGTCAGAGCAAATAGGTGCGGCGCCTAGGCGTGCGCCTCTTCGTTCGGTCGAGTCTGTGGAGCGCCCGGGAGACGGCCCTGTCGCGTTTCCGACCTATGTCGCGGCCATGTTGTTCCCGATGCCAAGAACCACGTTAGCAACCGCGCCCAATTCATTCTTTGGTGCATGACCTCGCGGTGTTCTCAGTTGGTATGACACTTGCTGCTCTGCACCAAGTCCGCCCGACAACAGATTGACCTTGTTCTGGAGAACCGCATGCATAGCGTCATCTGCATTAAACAGGTCCCCGACCCAGCGCAAATCTGCGCGCGGTTCCTGTTAAACACGATTGTGCAGCAGGGTATGCCGACAAGCCGTCGCGAAGCCGTAGCCGCGGAGGCGCCCCCCAGTTCAGTGGCTAGCCCGTCGGCGAGATCACCGTGCACGCTATGGGACCGTATTCACCTGAGCCTTGACTGCGGAAGGTGCGCACCTTGGGTGCCGAAGTTGCGGTGCTGTTTACCGAATGCTCCTTTGTCGATGAATCGACGCTACCCACGACGTACGCCAGTGCGACCGCGATCTCGAAGACCAAGGAGCTATCTGGTGGGACCGCTGTCGTGCTTATTGGCAAGTCGGCCATTGACGGCGGCATGGCGCAGGTCGGCCCCTGGATCGCAACATAGTCCTGTTTATTGCAGCTCAATCACCTCGCCAGAACCGTCGGTCTCGATCTCCGCGTCCGCAGCTTCTGATGTGGAACGCCGACGGTACCGTCCTCCGCAAAGAAGGCCCTGGGTGTGAACCGCGAGCAACCGGCGAACGCGCTCATCAGGGCCACGTTTAACCGACAGTCGAAGCCAGAGCCCGATCGTGTCGCGCAGGCGCGTGGATCGGAAGGAGAATGCAAAACCATGAGCAACGTCATCAAGGCTCCCACATCAGCCGCAGCGGGCCGCGCAGCAACGAAGAAGCAGTTGCCGGACCGGTTCAAAGCCTACAAACATGTCTGGGTGTTCGTCGAGCAGGAGCGCGGGCAGATCCATCCCGTCTCATGGGAGCTTATGGGGGCGGGCCGCAAGCTTGCCGACAGGCTGAAGGTTAAGCTTGCGGCTGTTGTCGTCGGCCCTGAGGGCGAGGCCACGCGCAACGCCGCGCTCGAAGCTTTCTGTTACGGCGCCGATTTGACTTATCTCGTGGCCGACAATGTGCTCTCGGATTATCGTAACGAGTCCTACACCAAGGCGCTGTCAGATCTCGTTGAGATCTACAAGCCCGAGATCCTGCTGTTAGGGGCAACAACGCTCGGCCGCGACCTCGCGGGCTCCGTCGCCACTACTGTCCTGACAGGGCTCACCGCCGACTGCACCGACCTCGACGTTGACCTGGATGGATCGCTTGCAGCTACCCGTCCGACCTTTGGCGGCTCGCTGCTCTGCACCATCTACACGCTGAATTACCGGCCACAGATGGCAACCGTCCGTCCGCGCGTGATGCCGATGCCGGAGCGTGTCGCACGCGATCCCGGCCGCATCATCCTCCATCCGCTCGGCTTGGTCGAAGACGATATCGTGACCAAGGTGCTGTCGTTCATCCCCGACCGCGATTCGGCCAAATCCAATCTTGCGTACGCCGACGTCGTCGTCGCCGGTGGGCTTGGGCTCGGTTCTCAGGAAAACTTTCAGCTTGTACGCCAGCTCGCCGGCGTGCTCGGTGCCGAATATGGCTGTTCCAGGCCCCTCGTACAAAAGGGATGGGTCACCTACGACCGACAGATCGGCCAGACGGGTAAGACGATCCGGCCTAAGCTCTATATCGCCGCGGGCGTTTCCGGCGCGATCCAGCATCGGGTAGGCGTCGAAGGCGCCGATCTGATCGTCGCCATCAATACCGACAAGAACGCGCCGATCTTCGACTTTGCCCACATCGCCATCGTCAGCGACGCCATGCATCTGTTGCCGGCGCTGACGGACGCGTTTCGTGCGCGGCTCTCGCCACATTCGCGCGACCGGATTGCGAGCTAAAGGAGGCTATCATGATCGAGGAAAGGTTCGATGCAATCGTTGTCGGCGCCGGTATGGCGGGCAACGCGGCGGCGCTGACCATGGCCAGGAAAGGTATGAAAGTGCTGCAGCTCGAGCGCGGCGAATATGCCGGATCGAAGAACGTTCAGGGGGCAATACTTTATGCGGAAATGCTGGAAAAGCTGATCCCGGAGTTCCGGGAGGACGCACCGCTTGAGCGACATCTGGTCGAACAACGGTTCTGGATCATGGATGATCGCTCCCATGTCGGGCTACATTACCGCTCTGAGGATTTCAATGAAGAGCGGGCTAACCGGTACACGATTATCCGGGCCCAGTTCGATCGATGGTTCTCCTCAAAAGTGCGCGAGGCAGGCGCGACCGTGCTGTGCGAGACCACCGTCACCGATCTTGCGCAGGATGCTTATGGCAGAGTCATCGGTGTTCGTACGGATCGCCAGGATGGCGAGATCCATGCAGATGTCGTGGTGCTGGCCGAGGGCGTGAACGGGCTGCTTGGCACGCGTGCGCGCCTGCGCGAGCGCCCGAAGCCTAACAAGGTGGCTCTCGCGGTGAAGGAAATGCACTTTTTGCCGCGCGAGACCATCGAAGCGCGTTTCAATCTGAGCGGCGACGAAGGCGTTGTCATCGAAGCTGCGGGCACGATTTCCGGCGGCATGACGGGAATGGGCTTCATCTACGCCAATAAGGAGTGCATTTCGCTCGGGATCGGGTGTCTTGTCGCAGACTTCCAGCGCACCGGTCGGACACCCTACGAGCTGCTCGACCACTTCAAGCGCCACCCGTCGGTCGCGCCCCTGATCGAGGGGTCCGAGGTCAAGGAATATTCCGCGCACCTCATCCCCGAGGGCGGCTACAAGGCCATCCCGCAGCTCTACGGAGACGGCTGGGTCGTTGTCGGTGACGCGGCGCAGCTCAACAACGCCATTCATCGCGAGGGGTCCAATCTTGCAATGACGTCCGGACGGATCGCGGCCGAAGCGATCTTCCAGATGAAGTCACGCCGGCTTGGCATGACTGCGGAAAATCTCGCACTCTACAAGAGGATGCTGGATCGCTCCTTCGTCTTGAAGGACATGAAGAAGTACAAGGATATGCCGAGGCTAATGCATACCAACTCGCAAAACTTTTTTCTGACCTACCCCCAGCTCATCTCCAAGGCGATGCAGACCTACCTTCGGGTTGACGGTACGCCAAAGTCTGAGAAACAGAAGTCGACGCTGAAATCCTTTGTCAATGCGCGGTCCTGGATAGGGCTGTTCGGCGATGCATTCCGCTTCGCCCGCGCCTGGCGCTAATTGTTCGAAACGCGAACCCGAAACCAATGAGGCTGACTATGAAGGTCGAGAGATCAATGCGTGTCGAAGACAAGTTGTTTTGCAACCGCTATCTTGTGGACGCCGGACGGCCCCACATCAAGGTGCGCGCACACACCAAGCCCTCGCCGCAGCTCCTTGCGCTTTTGAAAGCCTGCCCCGCGCGCTGCTATGACCTCAATGACAAGGGCCAGGTCGAGGTCACCGTCGACGGCTGCATGGAGTGCGGCACCTGCCGCGTCATCGGTGAGCCCACCGGCGACATCGAATGGGGCTATCCGCGTGGCGGATATGGGGTGTTATTCAAATTCGGGTGAGGGGACAACGGTTGCCTCCGCGTTATCGGTAAGGCGGAGAATATCTCACGGCGGAGTCATTTCGCCGTACCTTGCGTGCGCGCCAGAGGCCGAAAGTCGACTGACGCTCAAATATTCGGATGCAAGGGCACGCTCGGCGAACTCAGCTCGTGAATAATGGGCGTCCACCCCGAGCCCGCCCCGGGAGGGGCGAGGCGAAGGGTGCGAGGAGGGTGGATTACTCCGCCGCTTGTAGCGTGCCACGCCCTGCTGCCTCGTTCGCAACCGCAACTGACTGCACGATCGCGGCAAAGCGCACGGCCGTTTGAATTGTGTCCGAGCTGACGCCGGATTGCCGCAGCGCCTTCTCATGGGCGTCCATGCTGGCACCGCACCCATTGATTGCGCTTACTGCCAGCGCCCACAACTCGAAATCGGCTCTGTCCACACGGGGACTGCCAAGCCAGTTCATGCGAAGCCGAGCGGGCATTGTCTTGTATTCGGGATTGGAGGCGAGATGAACGAAGCGGTAGTAGACGTTGTTCATCGCCATGACGGATGCTGCGGATTTCGCTGCCTCGACCGCCGCTGGCGTCATCACAGCGCTTGCTGCGGATTCCATTGCGGCCGTCACGATCGGATTGCGGGTCGCGATCGCGCTCGCCAGCAACAGCCCGTATTTGCTTTGTGGGGACAGTGTTTCGTCCGCCATCATCGACGCCAAATTGAGCCTGACGTCCTTGGCGAAATCCGGAATCCGGTCTTTCAACTGATCGATCGACATATCCCCTCAAGCAACTTTCAGTGTCTCCCCGCCGATCTCGCGGTTGCACGGGCAGAGCTCGTCAGTTTGCAGGGCGTCCAGGACGCGCAGCGTGTCCTTCGGGCTGCGGCCGACATTGGGATTCGTGGCATAGACATGCTGGATAGTATTCTCAGGATCGACAATGAAGGTCGTGCGATGGGCAACGCCATCGGCCGAGCGGCCGCCCAAGCCATCGACCAGCGCGCCGTCCGTGTCGGCAAATTGCCAAATCGGCAGATGGTGCAGGTCCTTGTGCTCGCGCCGCCAGGCAAGCTTGCAGAACTCGTTGTCAGTCGAGCCGCCCAGCACGACCGCATCGCGGTCGGCGAAATCCTTGGACAGGCGGGCGAACTCGGCGATCTCGGTCGGGCAGACAAAGGTGAAATCCTTAGGGTAAAAGAAGATGATCTTCCATTTCCCAGGAAAGCTCCTTTCGGTCAGCGTCTCGAAGGCGCTCTGTCCCTTCTCTTCGTGCAAGTGAAAGCCGGGCTTTACCCCAGTGATTTGGAACGACGGCAATTTACTTCCAATTCCAAGCATTTTATCCCCACTCGAGCGCTTAGGGCGAACCCAGTGAACTGGATCAGTGAAGCAAGCGATGTGCCATGAGATCGTTCGGCTTAACTGTCGCTACTACAACATTCCCTTCGTGGTTATGACGGGTCCGAGCCATACTATGACACCAAGCCTGTAGCTCCTGAATTCAAACTGTCTTGGACCAAGAGCTCCGGAGAACGAAGATCTATCGCAAGCTCCGTCGGCAGCACGCGACCACCAGGACAGGCGCCCGGCCCCGATCCGTGAGCAGGCCCGCGACGATGTCTACGGCGAGAAGCAGAATGAGGCTGGAGGCAAGGTCCTGAGCTTGTCCACAGCAGGCACTACGGCTGGAGTTGCAGCCCATGGCAGGGAGTTGTGCCCGCAAATAGTCCTCGGCGCGATCGAGGCCTCTCGACGCTGGGCACCTGCTGTTTGGGCTGCAATCCCGCCCTCGAGTTGCGCAGTTGAATGAAGCGCTGCCATCCTCGTCTGCTTGGCAGGCCAATGACCACCAATCGAATTGCGATGGGCCTTTCCTCCAGAGTTTCTGGGCGGAAACCTGAGAATACCGGAGGGAATGACCAGCCCCTGTGGGAACATTGAGTGCTACCGACTAAGCGAGACCAATAGGCATACCTTTTGCTGTTGACGATAAGCGATACACATCGAGTGTACTGGGACGACGGCGCATTGTACCTCATGCATCATTCTCGCTGCGCGATGCCCTTGGGCAGGATCCGAAATGAACCTGCCCATATCCGAGCGCAAACCCGATGTCGCGCAGTGAGCGCTATAGGAATCAGGAGAACCAGATGATCAAGGCCAGGAAGGAAAGGGTCCGCGAACTAATTCGGTCACTCGAATCGGTCCAGGTGCGAAGTCAGACTCTCGGCAAAGAAGAGAGTACGCTCGAAGGCAGGTCGCCCTCCTTGACCGAGACCGGGACTGGCAGGAGAACGATGCAGCGCATTCCCGGCGCGAAGCTAGCGACGACATCCAAAGCGCCATCGATCACATGAGGGTCACTGTCGGTGATGACAGCCATGTCGGAACCTAAAGGAGCGCCGAAGCCGCCCCAATCATTGCCGCCTTCTAAGGCTCGCGCCCATGCGCTCCTCATGGAACGCTAGTGAGCAGCCGCGGCTACACAGGCACGCTCCGGCGCCCCCCGGCGCTGGCGATTGACGCTATGGGCAACAGGCGCTTGATCTGCCGGCAGGTTGTTTGCCCGTGCGATGCACACTGCCAGAGAACGACAGTGAACGACGTATTTACCTCCCGTGGACGCGGTTCCTTTTGAGACGCGACAAGTTCTTCAGGGGAGAAGCGATCGACGACAGCCCGGTTGATGTGGGTCCCCCTTGTCGCCACGCGATAGTTCGCGAGTTCCACCGCGAACGAACGGCAGCGGACGCGCAGTGCAGCCGATCGAAGCTGAAATCACATTGGCTATCGTTCGGCTATCAACGATGTGGCCGACCCGCTACTCGCCATGTTCGGAGTCGCACAAGGACTTGGCCGCAATGGAGTTGAACCTGCCGCTGCGGGGCGGCTGACAACGCTCGATGGATACCGGCGCTCGCGCCGGCGATTCTGGAGCACTGTTGGGGAAGCGAGGTTCGACGCGAGAACCGCTATGACCCCAACGACTATGGCGCTGCTGTTCTCGTCGCCGTGCTCACCGGCGTACCTTTAAGAGGGATGACCTGGTGACTAGCCGCCGGAATCCCGCGAGTCCACCAGCTGACCTTTTTCTTGAGAACGGTCCAGATCTTGCGAACCCATGAATTGCCGCGCTCGTCATTGTGTCTTCTAGAACCCTCGGGCGACCTGAAGCGATCTCCGCGCAACATAAATCTATATGAGTTGTGAGCCCTCGCATTTCCGGTTCGACGACGAAATCCCCGGGTCGAGGCGCGTGCGTGACCAGTCTGATATGTTCGCGACTCTCGGTTCGCAGGCGCAGCAGAGCCGATGAGATCCGACAGCGCGCCGTGCCCGTAATGCGTATTGGGCGGGCGACGGCGTCCAGATGTGGCTCAGTGCTCGATAGTTGCCGTGTCGGTGTTCGGGCGCCTCGGAGCAGCTACAATGCTCAATCCGGGTGTGCCTTCATTGCAGAACGGCCTTGCCCATACGGAATACGGGTTGGCCCGCCTGTCCTCCGGTCTGGTTGTCGGGGCGCGACCAGCGGAAGTCACACGTCTGGCTCAAAGCTTGCAACAGACGAGACGAAGCAGGAGACCTGGTAGGGCGCTTGACGCTAAGCCCCCGCCGGTCAAGGGAGCGGCCGTCTGCGCGCATGGAAGCTCGAGTCTGAGCACAGTTGGAGATTGTGAAAGTGGCGATAGGCTTTGTGAAGTGGTTCAATCCTGAAAAGGGGTACGGATTCATCAGGCCTGAGGACGGCAGCGCTGACGTCTTCGTTCATATATCGGCGGTCCAAACGGCGGGATATACAACTTTGGCTGAGGGCTCGCGCGTGAACTACGAGCTCGTCCCCGGCCGCTCCGGCAAGATGTCGGCTGAAAACCTTCGTGTTGACTGAAGCCGGACCTCTGCCGTTGTTAGACCCGCTGATCGGGAGGAGAGCCCGGCTGCGATCCATTCAGTTCAACTGGCGTGTATGTCAGGCCCCTTGGATCATCTGAAGCTGCTCGATGACCCATCCTCCTATATGAAATTCCCGGAGCATCAGCCCGCGCAGCCATTCGCGTTGGTCGATTGACCAACGCGACAAGAAACCGCCTTCGGCATGCGGCGTACGCCGGGGTCGCGCGCACAAGGAAAGTGATCGTGATGCGACTCCCTTCGGTGTGCCCTTGAAGCAGCATCCAGCTTGCATTGCGTTAGTCGAAATGCAGCTTGAACGAGCAGCGTTGAGCGGTAATCCGTAAGGAGGTTAGCTTGACCGCCCCAGGTAAGGCGACCACAGACGTCTACGGACGGTCGCAGGCAAAGCTTCAGGGTTATAGATGAGACTCGATCGAGTTTGCTCTTGACGACCGGGAATGCCCATCGCATTGCGCCTCCTCTTGGAGATTGGGCGGATCAGGGAGACATAGATATCCATTGATAGCGCGAGAGTCTGAGCTAAGCCCCGAGTAGGCAATCGAGATTATGTCCCAGACGGTCGAGGATTTCCTCGACGGAAATTGGGGCGGTCCATGTGAGGTTCGCCATCAAGATCTTGATTTTAAGCAGCGACGCTTGCCTGCCCGGAATCTCCTGCTGACGTGGCGGCCTCTGGGACTTGCGATCGCGCTTGAGACGCCGAGACCAGCGAGACGTGCTTGAGCTGGGCGAATACGTCCATTCCGTCCTTGAGCCGTAGCATATCAAACGAGTAACGCGTGATGCGCGCCAAAATGTCCGCACTTGAGCCGCCGGTGCCAAGCGAAAGCACCAGAGTGATCTCGGACGCGTCGAGCGGACAACAAGCTTTAATCCGCGCCGGGAAGACATTGATGATGGTGCTTGAGCGCGGTGCTTCGCGGGTGATACTGACCTCGTTGGCCGCGATGCGCAGCCGCTGGTGCACGCCGGGTGCAAGCGGCGCAGCCGGCACTAAGAGCCGCGCACCTTTAAGGCGGAGGATGAGTAGCCCATAGCGTCCGTCATAGCCGTCGACCACGGCATCAGGGCTGACTGCGGCTTCGTGGCTCCCCGCAAGGAGCAGCGCTGGATCGCTCTGCAAGATATGCAACGGGCCGGCCGCGGTGATCGTACACGCTCCATCATCACGAGGTGATTGGCGAGATGTTCGATCTCAGCCATGTCGTGGCTGATGTAGATCATCGGCACGGCGAATTGTTCATTCAGGCGCTTAAGACATGGCAACATCTCACGCTTGGCCCAGCGATCCAGGGTGGCGAGCGGCTCGTCCATCAGAAGAACTCTCGGCTGGGACAACAGCGCACGGCCGATGGCGACGCGCTGCCGCTCGCCAGCGGAGAGATGAACTGGCGAGCGTCGAGCAGTGGCGCTATGCCGAGCAATTCGGCCACCTCATCAAATGCAATCGATCTCGGCTTACGTTTGGGCGCGGCGTAAAGCAAGTTACGCCTGACCGACAAATGTGAGAAGAGACATGGCTCTTTAAAGACACAGCCGATCGGACGAAGATGCGGCGCGCGGAACGTCGTCTCGTTCTGCCACACCTCGCCATCGATGACGCAAGAACCGGCCGACAACCGCTCCAGCCCTGCGATGCAGCGCGCCACCGTAGTCTTGCCGCAACCTGGCGGGCCAAAAATCCCAGTCACGCCTTTGGCCGGTATGCTGAACTGCGCATTCAGCGGGAAACGAGCGCGCTTCTCGCTGAACGCGACGTCGATCCGGCCCGGTGTGGCTTTCCTCACGTGCTCCTCCGTCCGAGGTATTTATCGATCGAGGTCAAGATCAGGATGACCGCAAGGGCGAACACCAACATGCCCCCAGCAACCCAGCTTGCCTCGTGCCAGCGCGATGCTTTGATATAGTCGAACAGAACGCCGGACAGTACTTTGGTACGTGCTGGAATGTTGCCGCCGATTATCAGTACGACCCCGAATGCTGCGATCGTATGCGCAAACCCAAGCACGGCAGCGGTAAGAAAAGCCGGTCGTGCCAAAGGCAGGGCAACGGTAAAGAAGGCATATGACGGAGAGGCGCGCAGAGTGGCCGCGGCTTCGAGCGGTCGGTCGCCCATTGTAAGAAAGGCGTTGCGGATCGGCTGGACGACGAGTGGTAGTGCGCTCAAAACCGTTCCGACAACGAGCCCCGCAAAGGTGAAGGCGAGCGTGTGCTCGCCCCAGAGAGATGCGAGCAGACCGCCCGGTCCGGCCGGGCCGAGAAAGGCCAGCAGATAGAAGCCAAGCACCGGTTGCGGCAGTATCGGCGGCAGCACGACGATAGTCGCCACAGCCTCACTCCAAATGGTCTTTGAGCGCGCTAGCCACCAGGCGAGAGGCGTACCAACTATCAAGAGAATCATGGTCGTAACGCCCGCGAGCTCGATTGTCAGTCTGACCGACACCCAGATCTCATGGTTTTCCATGCGTCGTCTCCAGGCTTGCCACGCATAGCCACGCCGCGCGATCCCTGCGTGGCATTCCGGTCCTTAGGAAATCGACGAAGGCGCGTTTGTCCTTTGAGCCAGCCTCGGACAGCACGGTATGCTGCCGAGGCGACCAAAAGTCTCCTGCGGCACTAGCCGCCGCCATGCGGTCCCGCAATGCGTGCGCCTCGGCAGCGTGACGAACTCTGGCTCGGCTCTGCCGGTTTTGGTGAGTTTGATCGGTTTGCATAGTACTGGTGCCCTCGATGAGCTTCTGCTGCATGTCTTCACAGACGCCGAGCGTTTGCGAAAATGGCATCTCGAACACCTCCGCGCGATTTGCAACAGCACTTGATCTCCACAGCGCGAGCCTGCCTGCCGCATGGACGAAACCGCGCTCAGGTAACGCGAGACGGTTGTGGCTAAGTCTGCTCGGGCAATTGCGGTCGGCCAAAAAAAGCAGCTGAAATGACACGGTTTGTCCATTGTTCCGAACTGCACTCCGCTTGCGCCAAAACGAGAGATTGTGTTGTGCCGAGTCCTCGATCTGAGCCGCGCTGCATCTCGTTGCCCCGCATCGAGAGGTTCGCGGCGCCGGCCGTAGTGATGTTCGCAGCTTGCGTACTAACAAGCATAAGCAGCGCCAGAATTGAATTGATCAAGATCATACGGCCAATCATCATCGGTGACTCCTGACATGCAGCTACGACCCTTTCGGCCGTCGCGCCTCCTCATCATCCAGCAATCTGCGTGCCGCTTCCGGAGTATGATCGCGCGCTGCTTGATGATGGTGAATCACATAATTTGCCAGCTTGGGTTCCGGAATGGATGTGGATCTTTGTCAGATTGCCGACAGCGGCCAGCTTCAACCGAACACAGATGGCAGCAAGATGGAGGCCTAGGATGATAACTAGCGTCCCTCTGCCACGATGTGAACGTCTACTTGACGACGGCGATGTGGCGACCTCAGGACGAGGCGCTTAGCGCACCAAATAGTTCTCGAGTCTGGACTACTGAATCTGGCTCGGACAGACCGCTTAGTGCACGAGCGAAGCAGCAGCGGCTGCCGAGAGGGGGGATCGCGGAAAGCGAGCAGGTCCTCCCGCTGGTGTTTTTGATGCGCATGGAAGAAAAGCCATTGCGCGGGCGCGCTCCACTGATTCCGGAAGATTGAGCACACTTTCAGCAACACCCCCGTACGAAACGAGATCCCCTAGATCAGTGAGTTCCAAATGCCGGCGCGAAGAACCAGAGCTGGCTTTCGCGCTGTCATCCGTATCGACGGTATAACGCATCTGGCGGGCCTTCGGACTCCAGCCGCACCGGTTGGAGACGTTCAAGCTCTCGACCGATCCGAATTTCGTGGCCCAAAGTTCGCGATGTGGTGGGCCTCTACGTCGCACCGCCGGAGGACGCCATCTTTCTGTGTATGATGAGAAGTCCCGAATCCAGGCCCTGGACCGCAGCCAGCCGATGCTGCGGATGCGTCTGGGCCAAGCGGCCCGAAGGAGCCATGACTACAAAAGGCATGGCACCACAGCGCTGTTCGCTGCCCTCGATACTGCAACCGAACGGGTCATCGGCAAATGCTACGGGCGCCACCAAACCGCCGAACTCCGCAAGTTCCTAGACCAGATCGAGGATGGATACCGCGCCAACTCCACGTCCATCTCGTCATGGACATTTACGTCGCGCACAAGACCCAAATGATCCGGAGATGGTTGGCCAAAAGGCCGTGTTGGCGCGTGCACCTGACCCCGACTCGCAGCGTAGCCGCGCCGACATCGCCTCCTTCATCGAACGACACAACGCCGACGACAAAACGTTCCTATGGACCAAATCCGCAGATGACATCCTGGCTTCCATCGAACGTTTCTGACGATACAATGCCCCGGCAGAACGCGACGCGAGGTTGCGAACTTCTGGTTCAGGATACTAGTTCCGGGGTTTTGAACGTCACAAGATGTCGTACACCAAACGCCATCCGCGCTGTCTATCGACCGCGCTACGGCTTAAGAGTTGTGCCGAGACTCAATGCTGACACGCTCACCCTCCTTTCCTTCACCAGAGTTGGTAGTGTCTCGATCCCGTTTGGTCGTGTACGATAAACTGGTAACTCGCCTTGATGCTGGGACGCGTGATGGTGGGACGCAGGTCTGACAGGGCAAGTGCAGCAATGACAAGCGGGGGTAATCCGCACGTATCACGTTTCCTTCAAATGACCGCGCCGATTTCCAGGCCGCGCGTCGCATCGAGCAAGTTCGTGAGCCTGCGGCGCGATGCTGATGGCAGGACCGTCGTCAGAGCGCACGGCGGCTCTCGCCGGCGAACACTAGGTGCAGGCCGGATCTTGGCATGGTCCGCACCTAAGTACGCAGGGCACGGCGTGATGGCGTTCCACAGCAACGGCGGGCCAGACATTTGGATGAAGTTGGCTTACTTCCCGGCGCCGTCACACGCATGGGTTAACTACCGCGAGGTCCGGGCTGGTCAGTGGCGTCGCCTGCGCGGTCTCCACGGGTTCGCATGTCGGGGCAAATCACCACCGGAGCATGAGCATGGTTGAGAAATCGAACCAGTCGCCGAAAGTATTCTCGCATTTGCGTGTGATCGAGATCGGTAGCTCGGCCGCAACCAGCTATTGCGCGCGATTGTTTTCCGATTTCGGCGCCGATGTTCAGAAAGTAGAGCCGCCAGGAGGCGATCCAATTCGCCGCAGCGCGCCCCTAACGCGACGCGGCCAGAGCGCTTGGTTCGCATTTCTGAACTTCAACAAGTCAAGCATCATCATCGACCCCACTAAGCCGGATGCTCGCGCACGGCTGTCGGCACTGATCGAGGATTGCGACATTCTAGTCGATGGGCGCGACATCGATTCTGCGGAGTGTCCCTCGATAGATATCGCTGGAATCCGTAAGCGGTGCCCCGAGTTGATCTACCTTGAAGCGAGCTGGTTCGGCCGCAGGGGCCCGTATGCACGATATGCCGCAACTGATTCGACAGTTCGCGCGCTGGCGGGCCTCATCAAGCTAGTTGGGCCAGTCCAGGGGCCACCCTTGCACGCGCCGGATTTCCAGGTTGGGATCCTCGCCGGCCTTTGGGGCTTCATCGCCGCGGTTGCGTCGGCGATTGGGCTAATGCAGGGTGGGAGTGGGCGATTCTGGTCGCTCAGTGTTCTCGAATCTAGCCTCGCTCTCAGCGAGTACCTCATGTCCGAAGCGTTTGAACGCGGCGACGTCATGCGTCGAATTGGAATCAATCGCTTCTGGCCGGGCTCGATCGGCGTTTACGAAACGAAAAAGGGGCAGCTCGGAGTTACGGTGATGACGCCGGCACAATGGCGCGCATTCTGCGACATGCTCGGCCTATCCGAGTTGCATGATGATCCCGCTTTTGGCTTCACAGAATATCGTCTACAGCACAAGGAACAGATCGAACGACAAGTCATCCCCAGGTTGAAAACGCGGACCGCGCGAGAGTGGTTCGCGGAAGCGCTAAAGCGCAAAATTCCGATCGTACAAGTGCCCGAGATATTCAATCTGTTGCAGGATCCAGAGAAGAAACAACGCGGCGCGATCGCGCCTATTCTATTTGGCGAAGAAAAGGCCTTCACGGTTGGTCCCGTTCAGCGGCTGACATTGACGCCGCCGCGCCGCGGAGGGAAGGTTCCGAACCCCGGCGAGCAGCAGGTGTTCGTAAGCAAGCCGAGACGCCTGATCCGCACTGCGCTGGCAGCCCCCGACTGCAGCGACGCCGATCAGCAGCCGTTAGATGGAATTCGTATTGTCGACTTCTCGATGGGCTGGGCTGGCCCGTTGTGTACGCGCACGCTGGCTGACCTTGGCGCGGACGTCATAAAGGTCGAGGCTGTCCAATACCCGGACTGGTGGCGCGGCGTTGACCGGCGGGCTGTCTACATCGACGATCAGATGTACGAAAAGACTGCGCGATTCTGTATCATGAATCGCAACAAGCGCGGTATCACACTCGATCTGACGCGACCGCAAGGCGTCTCTCTTGCCAAAGACCTTGTGACGACAGCCGATGTTGTCGTCAGCAACTATTCAGTCGATGTGTTACCGAAACTCGGGCTTGGTTACGACGTGCTTAGAATGCTCAACCCTCGGCTCGTCGTAATGTCAATGTCAGCGTTTGGTACGGACGGAATGTATCGAGATTGCCGGGCCTACGGCTCGACCCTCGAGCAGGGCTCGGGCTTGCCGAGCGTGATCGGAAAAGCTGACGGCCCGCCCGTGATGAGCCACGTGGCGTTTGGGGATGCCGTCGGCGGGTTGAACGGCTGCGCTGCAGTTCTGGTTGGGCTTGTTCACGCCCGCGATACCGGCCAGGGACAGTTCATTGACCTTGCACAGGTCGAATGCATGATGCCGTTTGCGGCACCATGGATTACCCTCCACTCGATCGACGGTACGCCTCCGACAAGATACGGAAATCGACACCCGCAGTTCGTGCCACATGGGTGCTTCCAATGTGCGGGTGACGACAATTGGATTGTGTTAGCCGCGACGAACGAGGACATGTGGCATAGACTTGCGCTCCTTATTGGCCGGTCTGACTGGGCGGATGATGCATCCCTCAAATCCGCGGAAGCTCGCCGGGGTATTGAACATCTCATCGAGACGGACATCGCAGCCTGGACGCTCACTCGCGATGCGGATCAGGCGATGAACGAGTTGCAAGCCGTAAAGGTTGCTTCCGGCGTGGCCCGGCTGCCAATCGATCTCTTCAAAGATCGGCATCTCAGGTCGCGCACATTTTTGCAGGAGGTCGAACGTGCTTTCATCGGTTTGCACCCACAGCCCTCGATGCCAATTCGCGAAAGGGTAGGACCCTATGTGATCCGCACAGTGGCGCCGACGCTCGGGCAGCACAACAGAGAGATCCTGTCAGGCCTTCTTGGCCTGTCCGACGGCGAGATCGCACAATTGACGAGAGATGGGATCATCGGTACAAAGATGCTCTCCGAACAGCAGCTGGCAAAAACAAAGAAGATGTCACTGCGCTGACCAACTAGTGGCTCTGCACAGTGATTTTGACGGGTTGCGCCTGGCAGCGATCAGATCAGCTCCGGCAGGCTTTTGGGATCAACGAGGACCTCGATACTGCGAGGTGTGTTTGGCTGCCGTTTGATGAGGCCGGCTCGCTCAAGGGTTAGCACCATTTGGTGAACCGAGGGCGGGCTGACGCGAAAATACTCTCGCATGTCGGTTTCCGCCGGGGGTCTGCGGTGCAGCCGGGTATAGAGGTGGATGAAGGCAAGGTACTGCCCTTGCTTGGGCGTGAAAGTTTTTGCCGAAGGACTCACGCCGGCCATCCGATTCAGTTGTTCGTGCGTGCCTCGATCAAGGAGGCAGGCATGAATGTACGCTATCGGGTAGAACTCAGCCAAGTCGAGCGCACCGAACTCAAGACGCTGCTCAGCGGCGGCAAGCATGCGTCCCGCAAGCTCAAGCGCGCACTGATTTTGCTGGCTGCCGATGCCGGGGCCAGCGACGAGGACATTGCCAGGAGCGTTGGCGTAAGCGGCTCGACCGTGTACCGGACCAAGCGGCGCTTTGTGGAAGGCAATCTGGAGCGGGCGTTGAGCGAAGAGCCGCGTCCCGGAGCAGAGCGCAAACTCACGGGCAAGGAAGAAGCCCTGCTGGTGGCGACCGCCTGTGCCAGCCCTCCAAAAGGCCGTGCCCGCTGGACGCTCAAGCTGTTGGCAGGTGCGATCATCAAGCTCACGGACCACAACAGCCTGTCGCACGAGACGGTTCGGCGGCGTCTGGCGGAAAATGACCTCAAACCCTGGCGCAAAGACATGTGGTGCATTCCGCAGGTCGATGGCGAATACGTCGCCCGCATGGAGGACGTGCTCGACCTCTATGCTGAGGCGCCCGATCCCAAGCGGCCGGTCGTGTGCCTCGACGAAAGTCCGGTGCAGTTGATCGGCGAGGTCCGTCAGCCAATCCCGGCCAAGCCGGGCCGGCTCGAACGTTACGACTACGAGTATCGTCGCAATGGGACAGTCAATCTCTTCGTTCTCCTCGACGTGCATCGGCCCTGGCGCAAGGTCAAGCTCACTGAGCGGCGAACAGCGGAAGACTATGCCCGATGCATCCGCGACCTCGTCGACATCCATTATCCCGATGCCGAGACCATCCGGATCGTCCAGGATAATTTATCAACCCACTCCGCCGGTGCCCTGTATCAGACCTTCCCGCCCGCGGAAGCCAGGCGGATCTTGCGGCGGATTGAGTTCCACTACACCCCCAAGCATGCAAGCTGGCTCAACATGGTTGAGATCGAGATCGGCGTCTTGCGGGGACAGTGCCTCGATCGCAGGATCGACGATCCCAAGCGACTGCGCCGCGAAATCACCGCTTGGGAGCGGCAGAAAAATGCTGCACGCTCACGCATCAAATGGATGTTCACGACGGAAAAGGCCCGCGCCAAATTGGGCCGTGCCTACCCTAACACTTCCAAAGAGTCATAATCTCTGTGCAGAGGTACTAGTCCAAGTTGCCGCCGCTCCTGGGTTTCGCGGATTGAAGCCCGATCCGAGGAGCGAGCTGCCCGATGGCTCACGCGGCGCCGCTTCTGCCGGCCTTCTCAGTGGGGCAGTGGTTCGAGGCGATTATGTTTAAGGGACTCACGTAGCGGATTGTGGAGCGACTCGCTGATCCGGGGCCTTTCGGCTTAGTGTCTCCTCTCTCCTTAGCGAATTTAAGGCGGCGCGCGCGGACATGCTCGCGTACTCCTGATCTAATAGGCGGGGACCGACAAGCCCCATTGTCATGCCAGAGAGAATACCAGTTGACTCTGATAGCCAGTAGTCGGCGTGCGCTCTTTCATTTCGAAGCGGCACGATATTCGACAATCTTGCGCCCCTCGCGGGCGAACAAGGCCGTCGATCGTTGCGCCTTCTCTCAGCTTGAACTCCCGAGAGGGCGTTCCGCGTCTTCGTCTTCCGGCGACATCATGCATCGCAAGCCGCGGTTCCGATCGAACCCGCTGTCGCTCCTACATCGCTGGAGACTGATGTATGCAAACACAACTTCGGACAGCCAAGACAATATTCCCCACCAGAGTTGATAGTAGCTCGTACTCTTTGAAGACGTATCATCAATTACAGCGTGGCCCCATCGGCGGTGGCGCAACTCGTCACGATTACATAGGGCGTATCAATGGCAAGCCTAGTCAATCGGTTTCAAATCTCACTCGGCATTCAAGTACATAGTGAATGTCGCCACCAAAAAGTCATCCACCTATCTACCAGATCGCCCGATTGCGCGCGGTTTGACCGCGTCACAAGATGTTCACCGCATGCTCCTGCGCCATCTCCGCCGGTCGACATCAATGCGACTGGGGAGTTGCGTCTTGCCTCCTCTCAGCCTCCCGTGAGGTTCCGGCCTGATTACGATCCTCTCTCCGCGTACGCATGCCGGACGTATTGAAAAATCCGCAATGCCGGGCGCTGGTTCTGGCGATCGGCGGCCCAGCGAGCAGCCAAGTCGAAGAGTAGGCTTGTTGGAGACTTATCCAGTGAACCCGAGGCTCGAAATGATAGTTCCTGCAAAGTTGACAGAAACCCAGCTGCGAGAGCGCGTCGCAAGTATCTTGCGGAGGATTGAGGAGATGGAATCTGCGTATGAGAGCATCACGGTCGGAGAGCTGGTTTCGAGGCGGGCGAGAACGCAAGGGTCGATTACCGCAATCGACATATTTGACCGCGACGAGCGCGCAAGCTACTTCGAGATGGATAGATCGTCTAACAAATACGCGCATGCGCTGCGTGCGTTCGGCGTGCGCAAGGGCGATCGAATAGGCGTGATGCTGCCTAATCGCATCGAATTCCCGATTCTTTGGTTCGCGATTGCGAAACTCGGTGCGGTGATGGCGCCGATCAATTTGCGCTACACGCCGAGGGAGATCGAATATGTTCTCAGCGATACACAGGCTAAGTTCGCTGTGGTCGACGAGTCGACGTGGTCAGCGTTCTCGGCCATAGAGCCTTGGCCGCGCGATCTTGCGAAAGAACGAGTGATTCTCGTTGGAAAGCCTCTACACGGCGCAGCCACTACACTCGATGGATTGCTCAAGGGCATCGACGATTGTGTGGTCGAAGAGGATGTCAGCGCCGACGACCTGTTGAACATTCAATATACCTCCGGCACAACGGGCTTTCCGAAGGGGTGCATGCTGACGCACGAGTACTGGGGCGTGTACTCATACCAGGGAGCGTGTTGGGACGAGCGGCCCTACCAAAGGTATCTGTCTGCGCAGCCCTTCTTTTATGTCGATCCGCCAGCGCATCTACTGAAGGCGTATCGACAGGGGGGTACGCTCTACCTTGCGCCCCAACTCAGCTCGACGCGCTTCTTCGGTTGGGTCAAGCAGCACCGCATCGATTGGTGCCAGCCCACCGAGCTGATTGCACGCCAGGCCGAGGCCGCCGACGAAGATGGCGCGACATATCTGAAGCAGATTCTGAATTGGGGCTGGAGTCCAGATACTGTACGCCAATTCCGAGAGCGATTTCAGGTGCGCACCGAGGAAGCATACGGCATGACGGAAATCGGCTTCGGCACACGAATGACGAACCAGCTCGACGAGCTGGCCGATTCAGGTTCAGTTGGCATTCGCGCACCGTTTCGGGCGCTGCGGCTGACGAACGAGGATGGCGGCCCCACGCCGGTCGGCGACGTCGGTGAACTGTGGGTGAGGGGGCGGGGGATCTTCAAGGGCTATTGGAACAAGCCGGAAGCAAATGCCTCCTTGTTTGAAGGCGGATGGTTCAACACCGGTGATCTGATGCGTCGCGATGAATACGGCTTTCACTGGCTGGTGGGGCGCACGAAGGATATGATCCGCCGCTCGAGTGAGAACATCGCTGCACGCGAGGTGGAGGCGGTTATTCGCGAAATTCCTGAGATTGCGGATGTGGCCGCCGTGCCCGTTCAGGATGTAAGGCGCGGCGAGGAGGTCAAGATTTGCGTCGAATTGAGAGAAGGCGTCACGCCAGACAATTTGGCCGTCGAGCGCATCCTCAAACACGCTCGTGCGAACCTTGCAGTATTCAAGGTGCCGCGCTACATCGCCTTCACTCAGGCGCTTCCTAGAGCGACCACCAGCAATAAAGTGTTTAAACGGGAGCTGATGGCGGTAAGTGATCCGCTTGCCGGGACCTACGACACTGAGGAGAAGCGCTGGCGCTGAAACCGACTGTTACATCAGTTCGCGATCCGCTGTCGCCAGTCGACAGGAAGGCCGTTTACAATCTCCGGTGCGCATAGCCTTCTGGGGCTGGACCGGATTGTTTTTCGCGTCAGGAATGCCGCGCAGGGTATTCCGTGAGCGGCACACCGTTGCCGGGATGAGCACTGCCGTAGGAGCTCGCAGCGGCCTGCCGCCGCGAGTTCCCGATGTGCCTCCCTGTGAGCCTAGAATGCGTGGAGGCTGTGTACCCTCGGAGTCCTAAAGCCGCGAACATTAGAAAAAAGTGTGGCCTGCCTGGTGCGGCTTGAGACAGGCCAACTGCGTTCAGCGAAAGTAAGAGGTAACGATGATGGTCTCTGAAGTGTTCATCACCTGTGCGGTCACAGGAGGCGGGAATTCGGTTGAGCATAGCCCTCATGTGCCGGTGACCCCGGAGCAGATTGCGGACTCGGCGATCGAGGCGACGCGGGCAGGAGCGGCGGTCGTGCACATCCACGTTCGTGATCCCAAGACCCGCAGGGGCTCGCGAGATCGCGCACTGTTTCGGGAAGTGGTGCAGCGTATTCGGAAGTCGGATGTGAATCCGGTGATCAACTTGACTGCGGGGACTGGCGGCGACCTCGTGCTGGGTGGGGCGGACGCTCCCCTGCCGCCGGACCCGGAGGGGACCGATTTGGCGGGCGCACTGGAGCGCCTGGCGCATGTGGAAGAGTTGCGCCCAGAGATCTGCACTCTGGATTGCGGAACGATGAACTGGGGCACTCGCAGCGAGTACATCCTGGTCAATACCTCCGCGACGCTGCGCGCGATGGCCGCACGGGTGCAAGAGCTCGGAGTGCGTCCTGAACTCGAAGTATTCGATACCGGTCATCTGGTATTGGTGCACGATTTGATTAAAGAGAGGCTGATCGACGATCCACCGCTGATCCAGCTGTGCATGGGGATTCGTTACGGCGCGCCGAACGATTTGACCACTCTGATGGCGCTGGTGCACCAGCTCCCGCCGCGTGCCGTTTACTCGACCTTCTCGATCGGGCGAATGCAGCTTGCGTATGCGGCATTGGCGCCACTGGTCGGCGCGAATGTGCGGGTCGGATTGGAGGACAACCTGTACCTCTCCCGCGGGCGCCTGGCGGCCAACGCCGAGCTCGTGCAGCGAGCGGTAGAAATTGTCGATCGGCTAGGCGTGCGAGTGATGAGCCCGGATGAGGTGCGCGACAAGCTCGCCCTCAATGTCCATACCTGAGGGATCAAAGTTCATGTCTGAGAGATCGAACTTCTCCGGGAAGCGGCCCCGCACGGTCGGGCTACTCGGCGGCGGCGTCATCGGCGGGGGGTGGGCAGCACGGTTTGTCCTCAATGGAGTGGACGTGCGGCTGTATGTCCGGTCGTCTGGTGGGCTCGAGCGGGTGCAGAAGATGCTAGCCAACGCACGGCGTGCGTATCGGCGGCTCATGTCGGTCCCGCTGCCTGCCGAGGGGGCACTGACCATCGTAGAGTCGATCGCGGACGCGGTGCGCGGCGTGGACCTCGTGCAGGAGTCCGTGCCGGAGCGCTTGGAACTGAAGCAGCAGCTGCTCGTGGCAGCCAGCCGGGCCGCCGAACCGGGCACCCTGATCTGCTCCTCCACCTCCGGATTTCGGCCGTCGGTGCTGCAGGGCCAGATGGATCGCCCCGAATGCATGCTCGTGGCGCACCCGTTCGCTCCCGTGTACCTGCTGCCCCTCGTCGAACTGTCCGCCGGACAGCGCACTACGCCGGAGGCGTTAACGAGAGCGGAGGACTTCTACCGATCGGTCGGAATGTATCCGCTCGTTGTGCGCAAAGAGGTTGATGCGTTCATAGCGAACCGGATACAGGAGGCGGCGTGGCGCGAGGCGCTGTGGCTGGTGCACGACGATCTGGCTACTGTGCAGGAGGTCGACGACGCTGTCCGCTACTCTTTCGGGCTCCGCCGGCCGATCATGGGGCCCTTCCTGGCATACCGTGTCGGCAGCGGCGTCACCGACATGCGCCAGACCATGAAGCGGTTCGGAGCTTCGCTGAAGAAGCCATGGTCGAAGTTCACTAATGTGCCCGAACTTACGGACACGTTTCTGGACAAGCTGGCCGAGCAGGCACGTGCGCAGGCTGGGACCGAGAACTCGTCCATCACGGAACTCGAGCAGAAGCGCGACGACGGCCTCGTCGCTATTTTGCGAGGGCTGCGCTCGGAGAACTCTGGGGCGGGCGAGGCACTCGCGCGCTGGGAACGGAAGCTACGAGATCGCCCCCCTCAAATCGCCAGCGATTCCGGTCCACTGCGAACGCCGATGCTGCAGATCCCGTCTGACTGGCTCGACCACAACGGTCAAATCACCCAGAGCCACTACCTCCAGCTCTTTCACAACGCTACCGAAGCTCTGTTCCGGTACATTGGTATCGACAACGTGTACCGCTCAAACATCGGCAGTTACTGCCCCCTCGAGGCGCACCTGTCCCATTTCATGACCCTGTACACCGGCGATCGCGTCCAGGTGCTCACGCAGGTTCTCAGTGCCGACGAAAAACGCATTCATCTTTTCCACGTGCTCACGCGCGAAGGTGACGGCAGCTTGGCGGCTACGAGCGAAGAGATGATGACTTTCGTGAGGGTCGGCACTGGACGCAGCGGACCCGTGCAGGGCAACGTGCGCGACCGCTTACTGGAGCTAGCACGGCTGCATTCGGAGCTGCCCTATCCGGAGCGCGCCGGCGCAATTATCGGGATCCGCTGATGCACTAGTCTAACTCACCTCGCACGTGAGGACTACCCTCACAGTCTCGCTACGGCGTATCGGGCCCTTTCGTCGATATGCATCAGCTGCTCGACGAGGCAAGCGTTTTTGCTGTGATCGTCAGATTTCGACATCTCGGCTGTTGGTGCGCCGCACGCTTCGACCAGGTCGAGCGGCCCGGACACGGGCACCCAGTGCCTCGGATCGAAATCCGAGCCCCTGCTCAAAATCACGCCGACCGGGGTGTGGTGTACACGGACTGGTCGCGACCCGTTCTTGAGCGGCGGGTCCAACTGAGTAGGCCAGCCTCATTTTAAAACCAGTTGCCTGGGGAATGTTGTCAAGTCTTCCCGCCCGGTTTCAGTCACGATGAAGGACTGCGTAATTGTGACACCAATATCGTAGGACCATAGTCCGGGCATCATGTGAAACGCCATGCCGGGCTCAAGAACAGTCGGATCACTGCGGCGAAGACTAGCGGTGCGCTCGCCCCAAGTCGGCGGGAAACCGATGCCTATTGAATATCCAAGCCTGGCTTCCTTGTGAAATCCGTGCGTCGCAATCACCTCCTGCCAGGTACGCTCGATATCGGCGCAACTAACTCCTGGCTTCACTTTCGCTAGCGCTGCCTCGATTCCTTCGACAACCGCGTCGGACAGCCGGATATAAGACGCCGGTGGCGAGCCGAGAAAGATCGTCCGGCCTATCGGCGCATGGTAGCGACGACGGCAGGCAGACGTCTCCACGTTAACTGGAACGTCCGTGCCGATAATGCGGTCCGACCATGGTGCATGTGGCTCGCCCGATCGCGAACCCGTGAGCACATAAGGCGCGCTCGACGGATACACACCGCCGTATTCCGGAGTGCCAGCTATCATACGCTGATAAATTACCGCCACCAGGTCACATTCGCGCATGCCAGGCCTCGCAGCCTCGATCGCGTCCGTGATCACCGCATTTGAGATCTTCCCTGCTTCCCGCATCATCGAGACTTCGGCTGGGCTCTTGCGGATACGGATCCAGTTGATGAGCAATTCGGCGTCAAGAAAGCGCACATTTGGCAGAGATGAGACCAGTTTCGCGTGCGTGCGTGCCGCATAATAAAAAGACCCTGTCTCGACGCCGATGGCCTCGAGCGTTGGGCAAAGGTCTCTAAGTTGTGCAATGAGGAAATCGACGGGATCGCGCTCTGTAGATTGCACATATTCGTCGGTATAGGGACGAATGGCGTTGTCTGATAAATACGTCATCCGCCGGACCGACACCGCGTCCATGAAGCGGCCTATCCAGATGGATTCACTAAGATCGCGATGAACAACCATCATTTGGAATACGTAAAAGGAATGGGCCTCATAGCCTGTAAGATAGTAGATATTTGATGGATCGCTGATCAGCAGCGTATCCATCTCGCGCCGTTCCATTTCCTTTTTGACCATGTCCATGCGATGAGAAAATTCCTCCTTTTCGAACAATATTCCGTCTCCAGTATGGCTCATAACACCATTTCCCTTAGCTTCCTGATCGATCATCTTATTCGTCTACCCACAACACGTCTCTGGGCTGAAGCCAGCATTTCATCAGACGAAGTCTGAAGCGAGGCAAAGCCATGGATCTCGCGCCAAGCTTCTGTTCAACATCGGACTTCAACTGCACGGTCAAGCAGCTGGAACGTCATCTGCGCGAGCGCTTAGTGGAGTCTCCCGAAATAAATGTCAGTCCATCGGTTCGTTTGACTTTCCAGGAACAAAACCAGCTTCGCGCATCGTGGAGCCAACTGGTTTCCCCCACAGTTAGAATACGAAGTGACGTTGATGCGTGATTCCCGTATCCTGATGTCCTCTTTGCTGGATTTACACGCCTATGGCTTCTCTAGACAGTTGCGAGTGTCCACATATCGCTTTCGCCTGCATCTACCGGATTGTTATGATTTCGATTTGCCAGGTGAGTCAAATTGCGTGGTCGCCGCAGCCGCTCTAAGAGCATTGCGGGCTACGCAAAGAAAGCGTCATTGACGAATCTCCGCGCTCTATCGTTTCTGGCGAACAAGTTTGCAAGGTGTAATTCATCAAATGTGGCCAGCCGCCGCGGTAGCGCAGGGGTATCGCGAGCGCGTAGCTAGCCATTTCGAACATCCAACAAGCTAGGCAAGCTGGACCCGGCTCGCGTGTGGATGTGCGGCGTTGGTGTTGCCAGCGCAAGCGACGAGGCTGCGCAGAGTTCTGCTATCTACTACACCGAATTCGCTGTGGAATAATGATCCTATCGCAGCCGCCAGGGATCACGTCGGCTCGTCTTTGCAAGGTGTTGCTCTGCGATAGGACTGATGCGGCTGATCGTGCGAGGTGAGGCAATCTCGAATGCAACGATTAATCTCAGACAGGAAGGTGAATCCCATCGTGGCTTCGAGGCGGAGAAGCGCATGGACACTACCATAGTCTGGTTCTTGCGACTGAGTTGCCCGATCGGTACTGCTTCTCATCATCGAAGGTGCGCCTCGACCGCCTCCTGCGGACATCGTCTTCAGCGGCCACGATATCAAGAGGGGTAATTTCACTTCACCACAGTTAGCATGATCTCGCTGCCGTGCGCAGCTATCCGGTCTTCGCTATGCCGGACGTTCCGCGGCGGCTCCCGTGATTCTTGCCACTGAACCGGGCAATGCAATCACGAGGTAAATAAAAGTATGGGTGCAAGCTCAACTCCGTGTCGACGCACTTAGCGGCTGTTAGGGGGGCGTGCTACAACGATGCCCTTGGTTGCTTGAGCCTATTTGATTTGGTAGCTGCCCAACGGGGTGGTCCATGATTTAATTTGGCTTAGGGCGAGAGCGAGCTGCCTCTTAAGAGACAATGCGAGCCGCAGTATGGAGATGGTGATGAAGCTCGCTCCGGAGCTTATTCGGAGACCGCTCTCCAGAGCGCCCGGATCGAACAAAGGCCGAGGGAGGCTCTATTGGGCAATCGAAATGAGCGGTGTTGTGAACAATGACTCTTCGGGCAGCTTTGCAAAGTGATCGACGCGAGGATGGAAGTGATCTCCTCCCCCGGAGTTCTTTGCCGATCGCTCCACAAGACCCGCAGCGGCGTCTGGTATCGAACAGACGTGCATGTGCACCGACGATAAGCTGCTTGCCAAAAAGCCGGTGACCAACATGGAAATGTATCGCAGCCGTTCTCGCGGTCGGAGCAGTTCCGCTTCGGTGCGAGCGAGGGCGGGCGCTAAGGCAAGCAGATCAATAGAATTGATCGAGCTCCGTGTTCGGCCGCGAGACCTTGATCGCGAGGATATGCACGCGCACCCTTTCCCAACCATTCGGATCCACTCGGACCGAGTACTGCCATCTCACGTTTAGCTGCCAACGCGGTTCGCAGCGAGAGCGGTCTCGAAAAGAGACGAAGGAAGCTATGGACCAATCAGTCGACGACAGACATAAGCAATCCGAGTTTAGCCGCCGGAATGTTTTGCGGGCTGCCGCTGCAGGTATGACTATTCCTGGAGTCGCGCGAGTCACGATGGCGTTCGCGCAGCGGAAGCTTGCCAGTAGGGGTGGTCAGGTAATCGTGTTTTCGACGGGAGGCGCGTTCACCCAGAGCGTGCGCAAATACGTCTTCGAGCCATTTACCGAAGCAACCGGGATTAGGGTGATCGATGTGATCGGCGATCTTGCCGAGCCTCAGGTCAAGGCGATGAATCAGGCCGGACGTGTTGATTGGGATAGTGCGCTCGTACGAGCGTGCATCTTTCCGCCGATGCATGCTGCTGGTATGTTCCTGCCTATTGACTACAACCTTTGGGACACCGAGTCCGTAGAGGGTACACCCAAATCGGTCCGTCTCAAGGAGGGGGTCTTGGCTATCGCATCGGCCAACTTGATCACCTACGATAAGCGGGTATTTGGCGATGGTAATGGTCCAAAAAACTGGGAGGATTTCTGGAACGTCAAAGTCTTTCCCGGTCCCCGCGCACTAACGCAGCTGCCCGCGAACGCAAAAAACAATATCGTGTTGGCCTTGGAAGCCGATGGGGTGGCGAAAGCAGACATCTGGCCCCTGACAGATCACAAGATCGACAGGGCGCTAGAGAAGCTCGACCAAATTAAACCACACGTAACGAAATGGTGGACGGGGGCGGGTGAGCCAACGCAGTTGCTCATCAACCGGGAGGTCGTAATGACAAGCTGTTACGACGGGCGTGCCATCGCCGGAATCCGTCAAGGTGCACCCATTCAGATGGCTTGGGATGGTGCATACGTGAGCTACACGTATTGGACGGTGCTGAAGGGGGGAGCAAACAGCGAAAACGCGCAAAAGCTGATTGCTTTCGTAAATCGAGCCGCAATTGCTGCGAACTTTACCATCGGAACGGGGTATCCGGGCCCAAATACAAATCAGCTCAAATATTTGCCATCTGATCTGGTTCCGCTGCTAAGCAATGGTCCAGAGAATGCCTCGAAGGTGGTGCTTGAGGATTCGGCTTGGCTCGCCTCCCAGCGCCCGGATGGCAAGACGAATCTCGAGCACATCGGGGAACGGTGGCTGGCATGGCGGGTACAGTGACCTTGCCGAAACGCGACCTAAGATCGGAGGGCTCGGTTTCACTTTCGGTCGGGCCCACGCCGTGGGCTTGGCTCCTGCTGCCAGGGGGCATCTTTCTATCAGCGCTCTTTGTGGTGCCGCTCGCAGAACTCCTGATGCTGTCGCTTGGGATGCCAAAGGGGACTTTGGCGAATTATCTGCGCATCAGCACGGATCCCGCCTATGTGGCCGTGCTGCGAACAACCTTGGAGATAAGCGTTTCAGTCACAGGGTTGGCTTTGGTGCTTAGTTACCCGATCGCTTACTCGTTGGTCACGAGTGGATCGGCCCTGCGTACATTCCTTCTCAGCGCGGTTGTATTGCCGTATTTCACCAGCGTACTGGTTCGGACCTTTGCGTGGATCATTCTCCTCGGGCGCGGAGGCATCGTTAATGACATCCTGCTCAAGCTGGGCGTAGTCTCGCAACCAGTCTCGATGCTCTATAACCGCGCTAGCGTGATCATCGGTATGACGCAAATCGTCGTGCCGCTCATGATGCTTCCCATGTATACTGTCATGTCGAACATTGATCAGAGACTGTTGCGTGCCGCATGGGCGAGCGGCGCGAGCCCGCTTGCGGCCTTCCTGACGATTTTCATGCCGCTGAGCCTGCCGGGTGTTAGCGCAGCAGTGCTGCTCGTCTTTGTCAATTGCCTTGGTTTCTATGTCACGCCGGCATTGCTTGGTAGCTTGTCTGATTTCACCATCACAATGCAAATCTACACGGAGGTGGTGGACCAACTCAACTGGAGCTATGGAGCTGCGCTATCTATCGTGCTCCTGGCAGGGGTGCTGGCAATTCTGTGGATCGGCTCGCGCTTCTACCCTATCGCTCAGCTCCTGGGGTTGTCCGATGACAAGAGTGCTCCGGATGCAGTGGTCAACCGCCGAATAAAATGGCACTGGCTGATGTACGTGGGCACGGCAGCCAACGTGCTCGATCGCCGGCTGCCATCAATGCGGAGCTATGGCGTATCAACTGTTGCGAGCCTGTTGGGCGTGCTTCTTCTGTTACCCTTAGTGATTGTGGTCTATCTGTCGTTCAGCTCGTCGCCCTACTTCGAGTTCCCTGCGCCAGGATACTCGCTCCGCAATTACCGCGCATATATCTCTGATCCCGATTGGATGAACGCTACACTTACGAGCATTCGCATTGCGTTGATGGCCACAGTTATGGCAACCGTCGTCGGAGCCACGCTCGCCTTTGGTCTCGTCCGCGGTCGTATACCCGGTCGCGGCGCGATGATTGCGCTCGTGCTTTCGCCAATCATATTGCCGAGTATCGTTGTGGCGGTCGCGACCTATTTCCTGCTCGTGCGGGTAGGACTTCAGGGCACCGAATTCGGATTGGCACTTGGTGAGGCAGTTTACTCCATCCCGTACGTGGTGATCCTTTTGGTCGCGAATATTCGCGACCTCAACCCCGCGTCCGAGCGGGCGGCTCGCAGCCTTGGGGCAGGGCCTGCGGCCACCTTCCGCACCGTCATCGTTCCGCTGCTTATGCCGGCCTTGATCGCCGCGGCATTCTTCGCTTTTCTGCACTCGTTCGACGATGTCGTGTACGTGCTGTTCCTTGGCATCGGAGTCATCACGACCTTGCCCATCCTTATGTGGCAGAGCATTACGCAGGGCATTGAGCCCACCATTTTGGCGGTAGCCACGCTGCAGGTGCTATTGGCGGCAACCGTAATTGTTACCGGTGCCTTGCTCCGGCGCAGAAGAGACGCCTGACGGTTCGGACACAGCAAGCACATGTTAATATTTACTAGGGAGCCGAAATGTTGATGAGAGCCGGGTTGAGCAGCGCTGATATGCAAACCGGAGGAATCGTGTTGCATAAGCTCCATAAGCAATACGGTCGCGCAACAGCTGTTAATGATGTCAGTCTTTCGGTTGCGCCCGGAGAATTCATCTCGTTGCTCGGTCCGAGCGGGTCGGGAAAGACAACGACTCTGATGATGATCGCTGGTTTCGAGATGCCGGATAGCGGTCAAGTGCTGTTGGATGAGAGAGACATCACGCGCCTACCGCCTCATCGTCGCGAACTCGGTGTAATATTTCAGAACTATGCTCTCTTCCCGCACATGACCGTTGCGGAGAACGTAGCCTATCCGCTTCGGATGCGGCGCTTGGCGAAACCAGAGATCGAAGCGCGGGTACGTCGCGTGCTTGATCAGGTACACCTGAGTGCATTGGCTTCACGCTACCCACACCAAATGTCCGGCGGTCAGCAGCAGCGAGTGGCGATAGCCCGAGCCCTGGTCTTCGAGCCACCCGTGTTGCTTCTCGACGAGCCCTTAGGCGCGCTCGACAGGAAGTTGCGGCAGCATCTCAGGAATGAGATCAAAATCCTGCACAAAGAGGTCGGCAAGACTATGATCTATGTCACGCACGATCAGGATGAGGCGCTAGCTATGTCCGATCGAGTAGCGGTGATGCACGAGGGCCGGATCCGACAGGTCTCTGCGCCACAAGAGATCTATCGCAGGCCAGCCGATCTGTTTGTGGCCGGTTTCGTCGGAGAGGTTAATCTCATACCCGTCCAGCTCAGGTCCGGCGTCGTTCACGGTCCTGCAGGTGAGAGATTGCCTGCTGGGTCGCGATCCGACGCGGATTTGGATGCTACGCTTTGTGTGCGGCCCGAGCATTTGCACCTCGAGAAAACCGCCACCGGGAGGTCAGCTGAAATTCACGGGAGCATCGTCGATATGACTTTCGTTGGCGATGCGACAATCTATGAGTTTCGCAGTGAGTCTGGCTTGCAGCTGACGTCGAAGGTTCTGAACGTGTCCACTAAAGCGATGCCAGGCATCGGAGATGCATGTGTCGCCTCGTGGGCCGCAAATGACGCGAGCATACTGACTGAGTAGCTTGCACGCAGCAACTTACGCCTTAACGTGACGCTTATCAGAAAGTACTAACCTCGCCCCACATGCGACCGGCGTGTCAGGGCGATAACACTATACATAAGCTCGTCGCTTCAGGGAGATGATTATGCCCAATGAGACTTCGGTACTTACCATTGTCATCAATCACCCTGCTGCCGAAACCTACGCGCTGCTTATTGAAGAGCGTTTCCCCCAGGTTCGCACCATCATGGCGCCGAATTCCGAACGGCTGGAGCGGTATATAGGAGATGCGGACGCGCTGCTTGCGTCTTGCTTTCCTGTAGAACTCTTTGATCAGGCGAAGAAGCTGCGTTGGTTCCAATGCACTAACGCCGGTGTCGATTCCATGTTGCCGATCCGCGATCGGGCGGGGCACATCATAGTCACCAACGTGCGCGGCATTCATGCTGACATCATCACAGATTTCGTGATGGCCGGCGTAACGATGCTGCATTGGAATTTTCGAAGGCTCTTGCGCGAGCAGGCGGAACGGAAATGGAGCCCGTGCTGTGTGGCGCCTTTGGCCGAGAAGACGCTCGGCGTCGTCGGGCTTGGCTCGATCGGAGCGACGATCGCACGACGGGCGAAGAGCGCCGGAATGACCGTGGTCGGCTCAGACCGAGAAACTTCTGTCCCGGTAGAGGGTATCGACCACCTGTTTCCGGCACGTGCACTTAGAGAATTACTGCCGCTTTGCGATTTCGTGGTCCTAGCTGTGCCGGCGACGGCCGAGACCGTGGGCCTCATCGGCGCAGCCGAGCTCGCCGGCATGCGGCGCGATGCCTTTCTAATCAACATTTCTCGAGGGAGTGTCGTTGTGGAGTCCGAACTAATCAAGGCGCTTCAGCAAGGCGTAATAGCCGGCGCTATGCTTGACGTCTTCGAGCGGGAACCGCTGCCTCAGGATAGTCCGCTGTGGGACATGCCAAACGTGATTGCAACTCCTCATACTGCGGGAAATCCAACAAACTATGTGGAGCGAGTCTTCTCAATCTTTGGCGACAACATCGAGCTTTTTATGAAGGGACAGACGCTGAAGAACATCGCGGATCTGGGGCGCGGCTATTGAGGCCATATGCGCAGCGGGATTGATTCGATGCGGCCGGTCACGACCGGATCCGCCGGATGTACGACGCGATCGCGACGGTCGCTCGTAACGATTATCCCTGCTCGGGCTACTGCGCGGCTATCGATTTTGATTATCGCGGGTAGCTTCGTCGCATGATCAGTGCCGAGGAGATAGGGGGCGGAACGCCGGAGTATGGAAGTTCACCTCGGGCTTTGACGCGCCAACATGCAGGCGAGCGCACTTAGTCGTGGCCTACGACCATCATCGTCTTGTGCCAGATCGCTCAACAATCCCGAGCCGCCGTCACCAAGCTAGCATACCGCGTAGGCTTGCAAGTGAGGTTGTGAAACAAATGCGACGATCTGAGGTCACAGTGTGGTGGTCGAGATCACCGCTGGCGCGGGCATGGCGCAATGGACGACAAGTATCCCAAGGCCGCCGCCATGATTTTGGAGTCGGGTCGCGAGGTCTTTGCATCCAGCGATACGATGGCAAAAGTTAAGGAGTCCCAGCCGACTGATTGGGCGCAGCTTTGAAGTCTGGGTCCACCACAATCGCCTACGAAGCCGTGACCGATGCCCAAAGCGACCACCGCTGCTTGTCCGCATGAGGGAGGTCGTGGGCCGGCCTCCGATCGATGCCACTGGTCGGGCCTGAAGCGATGTGCTGGCGGGCGGCTGGTTCATCGGTGGCCTGCCAAGCGTTCAGCCAGCTCATATAGTGGTGATCGGGAGCGGGGCGGTGCGCATGCGCCGCAGACGGCGGCGGGGGCTTTGGGCGCCGCGGTCACAATCCTCGGCCGCTCGATAGCTCAGCTTCGCGAGCTCGACGAACTCTCCGAAGGCCGCGTTCGTGCCAGGTTCTTGACCCTCGACGTGGTTGAAGACGAGCTACCTTCGGCCCACCTTGTTATCGGTCCGGTGCTCGTCCAGGAGCGAGAGCGCCGAAGCTCATCACCCGGCGGATGTTAAGCGTGATGCGCAAAGGGTATCCCTCCATTGAGGGCCGCCTTGTTTGAGGAACGCGATCGCTGCAGGTCCTAGGGGTAATCCTAGGAGAAGCGCTATGACGATTTCGAGGGCGGAGGTGATCACATCGGTCGAGCGGCGGCGCCGGTGGTCGCAGGATGAGAAGGAGCGGCTCGTTGCAGCATCGCTCGAGCCCGGAGCCAGTGTTTCCTAGGTGGCTCGCGTAGCTGGCCTTCATGTGAGCCACCTGTTCAGGTGGCGCAAAGAGCTTTGCAAGCACGGCGAAGCGAGTATAGCGCCGTTCGTGCCGGTCGCGATTGGGCCGTCTGTATCGCCGCGGGAAGTGGCCGAAGCGCTGGTGACGATGACGACGGCGCGTCGTCGGAGAAGCCAGGGCATCATCGAGATTGATCTTGGTAGCGGGCACCGCATCCGGGTCGATGGCGACGTTGATGGAGACGCGCTACGTCGCGTTCTCGATGCTCTGGTACGCCGATGATCCCGGTTCCGACGGGCGCGCGAGTGTGGCTCGCGACAGGCTACACGGACATGCGCCGTGGCTTTCCGCCGTTGGCACTCCAGGTGCAGGAGGTGCTGCGCAAGGACCCGCTCAGCGGTCATCTGTTCGTCTTCCGCGGTCGCCGAAGCGATCTGTGAAGGTGATCTGGCACGATGGCCAGGGGGCATGCCTGTTTACCAAGAGACTCGAGAGAGGAAGGTTCATCTGGCCATCGGTTGCGGGCGAAGCAGTGACGATCTCACCGGCGCAGATGAACTACCTGTTGTCCGGAATCGATTGGCGCAACCCTCAAGAAACGCTGCGACCAACGCGGGTCGGATAGCCGCTTTACGGTTTGAATCTGCAACGTGATCTGATTCAATGGCTTCATGACGTCGAAGCCGGACGACCTTCCATCGGACCTCGTGAGTGCCTTGGTGCCGCTATCGACGCTGGCCGACCAGGTCGGCCACGGAACCTTCGCCGTCATGCCGCTGTTCCAGCTGATCGAGCGTCATGCGCTCGCGGCCGAGCGCCTTCATGGCGACGACACCACCATCCGCATCCTGGCCAAGAGCAAGTGCACGACTGGGCGAATCTGGACCTATGTGCGGGATGACCGGCCCTACGGTGGGCCTGCGCCGCCGCCGGCGGCGGTCTACTACGCCTCGAGCGACCGACGGGGCGAACATCCCCAGAAGCATCTGGCCGCCTTCGCCGGTATCCTGCAGGTGGATTGCTATAGCGGCTTCGAGCCGTTGTTCGACCCGAAAAGGAAAGCGATGCCGATCACGCCGGCATTTTGCCTGGCCCATGCGCGGCGGGGCTTCTTCGAGCTGGCTGAATCGAGAAAACTGCCCGGGACGGACAGAAAGGCAAACCGGTCTCCCCGATCGCGCTGGAAGCCGTCAGGCGTCTGGACGCCCTGTTCGAGATCGAGCGCGCCATCAACGGCCGCAGCGCCGACGAGCGGCGTGCCGTGCGCCAGGAGAGAAGCAAGCCGCTGCTCGACGACATGCCCGCCTGGCTGCTCCGCGAGCGGGAAACCCTCTCGCGCTCCTCCGAGTGTCAATCGGCCCTTTAATTGCGGATTGATGTCAACTCTCGTTTTGAAGCCATTCGGCAAGACGGTAGCGCTCGGCCCGTCGGAGCGGGTCGGGGTTGCGGAGACGGGACGAGCGCGGCTGGTAGCTCGATAGCCAGCTCGGTAGTATTGGTCGATTAGCCCTCACCCAAATTTCAACAATCCGCTGCCCTCGCTGAGGTCATGGTCCTTTCCGAGGTCGCAAGCGCCTCATGATGATGTCCGGATCGGGTGCCTCATCGTTTGCAACGGCGTGCGGACGAGCCGCCACCAGCCGATTGACCGAGGTCACCACGACCACCGTCCCAGCGGGACATCGCCGGCCCGGCGGACCGGGCCAGGAGCTTACAAAATAAGGTCAGGCCGGCGCGTGGCCCCAGTCGAACGACGTTCCATCGACCCAAATGCAGTGGAGGATCACTGCGATCTTGCGGGCAATGGCGACCTTTGCCTTTTTTCATACCGATCCGCTTCGCGAGCTTCATTCCCCAGGCCTTGAGGGAAGACCATTTTTTGGTCCGATAGAGAAGGACGGTCGCTGCCTCGAACAGGTAAGTTCGGAGAAGCCTGTCGCCCCATCTGGATATCTTGCCGCTAGTGTCTGTTTCACCAGACTGGTTGCGCCGAGGTGTGAGGCCGAGATAGGCGCCGACTGCCGAGGCCGATCGGAAGCGAGACGGGTCATCGATCGTATGTCGGAACGTCAAGGCAGTCACCACGCCGACACCAGGGACCGTCATCAGGCGACGCGTCGTCTCGTCAGACTTCGCCAATCGGCGGACCTCGTCGTCGAATTTACTCTGCTGCTGGCAGATATGCTCATGAATCGACAGGAGCGGCCCGATCACGTTGAGGAGTTGATGATCTTCGCCCAATAGCTCGCCGACCTGGTTACGGAACTGTTGGCCAATCGCGCGAGGGAATAGTAACCCACATTCCTTGATCAGACTGCGGACCTGGTTCTCGATATCCCGGCGTATGGACACAAGGCGGAATCGCGCAACAAGGATCGCTCGAACCTTTTGGCTCTCCTCGCTTTTGATTGTGACTTCTCGATACCACCCAACCCGCACCAGTTCGGCAAGGCCCCGAGCATCATTTCGATCGCTCTTGTTCATGCGGACCGACAGTGCCGCGTGCGCATGTCTAGCATCGATGCAAACGACGGGGAGTTCAACCCTACGAAGCTCGTGCCAAAGCCAGCTTGCCATCGCGCCCGTCTCAAAGCCGATGCGCTCCGCCAATGGCGCATGTTTGCGAAGCAGCTTGGACAGATCGCCGGGATCAGACTTGGCCTTTCCTTCAAAAAGCGTTTGGCCAGTCTCGTTGACCACGCAAACCGAAGTCTCTCTTTGCGAGACATCCAGGCCGACGTATTGCCTCATGACAGCTCCTCCGAATCGCTTGATTGCGAGAGCTCGACGATAACGGAGCTTTCGTGCCTCGAGCGCTGACCGCAATTACGTCATCGTGTTCAAATTTGACCCCCGTCGAGGCCGAGCTTCTTCACGCCGACAGCGGCGTACCGGTAGAGGATCTTGCCGACCTCGGTCGAGCCAGTGAAGCCGACGAAGCGGCGGGATGCTTGCACAGAACCTTTGCCGATCGGCCGCGAATCCGCGGTGACGATGTTAAAGACACCCTTGGGCTCGCCGGCCTTCTTGGCGAAGGCGACAAGCGCCAGAGCGGCGTCTCGCGGTCAGGGTCATCGCATTGCTCCTAGCGAGCGGTCGAATCCGAGCGATCGGGTCTTTAGCGAAAAATGGCCGCGCGAGATACCGCGCGGCCAAGTCAGGGAGGAAACGCCCCGAAGGGCACTGAATAGGAGCGCAGTAAGAAGATGAACTCGCTGGCAACTCCAATCTTGCACGAAACGTCGCCAAATCGTGCAAGCCCACATCGCATACTCAATTATTCGGGAGGATTGGCGGCGTTCGCTATGATATCCTGCAGTTTTTATGCGCAAATGCCGTCAAGCTCGCAGCAACTGCTACCTTGAAGCTAATCTTCCGAGAATGTTCAAACTTGGCTGCTGTTCATTGCGGCCATCGAACAAATCGCTTGGTGTACGCGTGCGTGCCTTTCTAGCGTCGGCTTCAGGATTTCGAAATCAATCTAAATTAGTCAGCGCCTCGTCAACGAGTTGGCAGACAAATTTAGCGCTCGGCGATTTAGCAGCATAGCTGCGTGTCGCGACAGCGCCGGCCAGCATCGGGCGTGTCAGGACAGTCATTTGAGGGGGCAAAATGAGCAAGTTTGCGATCGCGATTCGCTGGATATCATCACTGCCTCGTGGATTCCGCATTGGGCTACGCGAGCAGCTGGCACTCCTAGGGATTTCAGGGGTCATTGTCACGGGCGCAATCTGCGCTGCCGCCCTGCTCTACGGGAGCGTGGCGCAACGTGAGTCGAATGCCAGCAACGAATTTAAGGACCACGTCGTATCGTTGTCACAATCATTTTTGGAGTCTGGGCAAATTGCGACCGAATTCGAGCGCAAGCCCAGTGAAGAATCGATCAAAAAGCATGCGGATAATTATGAGCGCCAGCTCGCGGCTTTAAGCCATGTCGAGGCATTCGTGACTGACGTGCCCGACGATAGCCCCATGAAAGAGGTAACCTCTCTGCGATCCGTCATTAATCTCTATGCAACGCGCTTCCAGAACGTGGTCTCGGCGCAACGAAACCTCGGCTTCAACGAGAACGAGGGATTTCAAGGCAAGTTGCGAAAAGCGGTGCGTGCCGTTGAGCTCCCGGTGAGCGAGCTCAATCAGCCTCAGCTCGCGATATTGATGCTGAAGATGCGCCGCCACGAGAATGAGTTCATGTTGCGCGGCGAAGACAAGGATGGCGATCAACTCGTGGAGTGTGAGGCGGAATTTGAAACCGTTCTTGCGCAAGCCAACCGTCCGCCTGAGGTAAAATCCTCAATCCAGTCACTGATCCGCGCTTACAAGGCGGACTTTCTGTCGCTCATGGTGACAAGGCAGACGCTGCACGACCAGGTGGATGACTTGGAGCAGATCTACGAGCGCATTCATCCGACGCTCATGAGGATTGTAGCTGCTGCGGACGCTCGTTCGCATCTGGCGGGTACTCGTGCTGATCACATTCAGCGGAAGTCTTTCTGGATAATAGGGCTGGGAACTGCGCTCGTGGGACTGCTCGCTTTGCTATTTGGTCAGCGGCTTGCCAGGACGATCGCCTCAATGACCTCGGCCATGCGTCAGCTTGGCGAGGGCCGGTTTGATGTCATGCTGCCGGGCCTCGGGCGCAAAGATGAGCTCGGTGACATGGCTGAAGCGATCGAGATGTTCAAGCTGCGAGCGAGCGAGAGGGCGCAAGCTGATCTGGATGCAAGTGCCGAACAGGATCGAGCGGTTGCCAATCAGCGTAGAGCCGACATCGCTCGGCTCGCGGGTGAATTTGAGGAGGCCATAGGGCAGGTGATTGACACAGTTTCATCCGCTTCGACGCAGCTTGAAGCGTCCGCACGAAGCCTCACGTGTTCGGCGGATCAAAGTCAGAAACTCTCGGTCGAGGCGGCGGCCTCTTCGGAAGAAGCGTCCGTCAACGTTCAACACGTCGCGGTTGCGACAGGCGCGAAATGGCGGCGACCATCGCCGACGTCGGCCGACAGGTCGAGGAAGTCTCCAGCATGGCACGCCAAGCTGTCCGCAAGGCCGAACTCAGCGATCAGCGTATGGCTAGTCTCGCAGCCGTGGCGGAGCGAATCGGTAGCGTGATCCAATTGATTGCCACGATCGCGCGGCAGACCAATTTACTTGCGCTGAATTCGACGATCGAGGCGGCGCGCGCCGGCGACCTGGGCCGAGGCTTCGCCATTGTCGCCCAAGAAGTGAAGTCTCTGGCGGCGGAAACCGCGCAGGCAACCGTCGAGATTAGCGATCAGATTGGTGGCATTCAGGCAGCGACGAGCGAGGCTGTCGGGGAGATTACGGAGATCGGCGTCATCATCACGCGCATCTCGGAGATCGCCATGGCTGCCGTCGGTTCTATTGAAGAACAGAAGGCGACGGGGCAGAGTATCGCGCTCAACTTACAGGAAGCGGCTGCCAAGACCGTACACGTGGCTTCGAGCGCCGGCGCAGTCACAGACCGCGCAAAAGAAACTGGAGGTGCATCGGTACAGGTGCTCAAATCTGCTGAGCTGTTGTCGGGGGAAAGCTCCCGGCTAAAGCACGAGCTAGACTGCTTCCTCAGCGGGATTCAAGCCGCCTAGCCTCGCCTATTAGAACAACGTATCTGTTAATCCCTCTTTCCGCCCCCCGCTGCGACTCGCCATCTTGACGAGGCGCGAGAAGCTTTTCGTTTGCCTCCACCGCTCGGTTCTCCGCGCGAGCCGTCCGCAACGTTCCGATCAAGCCCTTCCCATCCCAAGGAATGGAAAGCAAAGTGCCTCGTCCGTAAGGTTGTTGCAACGGCGGCCGGGCTCAAATTCGAGTCACGATGCGTGATTTGTGGCCAACGTCGCCGATCATACCGTTCGTGGCCGTCTCTTGGTGTTCGCGACTAGCGTTAGGGGGCGATGACTGCGCTGTTGCTCGCAGCTTTGCTCCATGAACCTGGCTTTCCGATGCCGCAGACGCGCCGGTTGCGAGTTGGTCGATGACTTTAATGTGGATCCGCATGATCTCCATCGAGACGGCGAGGAGTCTTGTCGGACAACAACCATGCGAACCGGAATGACGGCTTCACCGGATGTTTCAGCGCCGCGATAGCGGGTCTCTTCCTCGGATCGGACCGCTTGATCGCCGGTTCAATTTGATGAGACTGCCCGTGGTCTCGTCATGAATCTGTATCAGTTTCTCAGTAGTTCACGATCGCTTCTACCGGCAGAGATCATGCGTCCGGACTCTGTCAGCCGACGATCAGAAGAAATGAACGTTTTCGGGTTGAGACTTTGCGATGAGCTCCACAAATGTATAGTTTGTGCCACGTTCAATGCAGATATTGCAGTAATGGCGACGTCCGCGAAGGAAACATTGCACGTCGTCAGAAACAAAAACGAGTTCGTTTCATTGACTGAGCGAAGATCGGTCTTACGTGTTCAACGTCAGAGCGAGATCATCGTGCCGCGGTAGAGTCCCGGCGGCGTTGCTCGAAAAGAAACTCGGAATTCTGGACCAGGAAACGCCAAGTCGACGATCGCTCACGCGATCGGCGAAGGCGGAGTGTTGTCTACTGGATCATAGAAACGAGGATAGAACGATGCGAAATGCGAGAATTGTTGAGACGTCTATTCCGCGGGCAAACATTATCAGGCGCGGGCCTCGGCTCGGTGCTGAGATTGTGAACGTCAGACTTTCTGCCGACTCCCCCCAGGACGTTCTCTGCGCCATCCATCAACTGGTGCTTGAGCATAAGGTTATTTTCTTCCGTGACCAGAAGCATCTCGATGACGCCGAGTACGAGCGCCTGGTGACTGTACTCGGCAAGCGGGGTCCGCAGCCCCCGCTCAGCCCGCCTTCCGCACCGGCGTCGATCGTCGAAATTGATTCAGATGACCATTGGTCGACGAATATCATCTACCATGTCGATCCAGGACTCTCCGTTCTGCGGCCCGTGGCGATCGCCGCCGATCGCCGCGACGCGGCCTGGTCGAATATGCGAGCTGCATATCTCGACCTTCCGCAACCGCTGCGTAAGCTCGCCGACGAACTATGGGCAATTTATCGTGATGAATCTGCGGAAGCTGTGGAATTAGCAACTACCGAAGCAATCACGAAGTGTCCGGATGAAGGGTTCGTTCAAGCAAACCTTGAAGTCGACCATCCGGTGGTCGGAGTCCATCCCGAGACGGGTGAGCGCATTCTTGCCCTCGGCAAATTCGAAGGGCGGTTCGTCGGATTGCACAAGGATACCGGGCAGAAGCTGTTTCATCTGCTTCAGTCCTATATCACCGCGCCGGAAAATGCGGTTCGGTGGAGCTGGAAGGTCGGAGACATAGCAATATGGGACAATCGCGCAGCCCGGCACTATCCGATCGATGACAAGCAGAGCGGGCCTAATATGTCGCGAGAACCTCGCTCGCGATCTATCGCCCAGCGTGAATGGTCGCCGCAAAGGGCAGCACAGTAACACGCCAAAGCCTCAGGCAGCGAGGCTGCCTGATTCTGACCTACCAGAGTCGCGCTCTCATACAAGGAGCAAGTCACAGTCTCGCGTTGAGATCGCCCCGCTGCGTATCCAAACGAAATCAGGTTGCGAGTTTTCGCGCGCTCTCGACCAGACCGCGGTCACATCTGATGGCGCGCTCTGGTTCTCCGCATACGGTCGTCTTGCCCGCAGCGGCCGTGCCGGCAGTCCCGATGGGCACCACATTTCATCGGTCGGGCGCGCTCCATTCCGAACTGAGTCCGGCTGTTCTCTCACTTTGCAGCGGGCGGCGTTTGCGTTTGACGAGCTAATACTTCAGAGTTTGGCAGTTCGACGCAAAATTGCTGCTCTGTATCGGGTCAAATTGCTGACATTCAACTTTTGAGGCTCGATACTTATGGTCAGAGATGGACCCATCGGTTGGCTGCCCGCAATCGTTGAGAAAAGCATAGGGTTGGAGGCGTCTGCATCACCTTAACGATCACAGAGCAACGCAGCGCGCCGAGGCTGAACCATGTGCGAGCAGCCCGTAGCGTTTGCCGCAGCTGCGATCGCAATCCCACAGCAGCTACAACTGATCGCGGCCGGGTGCGACCCATGATCCGGCTACGGGCAAACAGATCTGCTCGTGAGTGTTTGTTCTCAGCCACTGCATAAGCCGCCGCAATGTTAAAAAAAAGGGGGAAGGGCCATGACGTCACGCCACGAACGTTCCAAGAATTTGGGGGCAACCGACGCCGATACTGCCGCCTCGTTCGCCACGGCAAACGGTGGATTTGTGACGTCCATTAATCGGTTGCCGGCAGTGAAGGGATTGGAAAGCAGGTTTGATCCGCCGGAATCTCCTGGGAAAGAGGCAGGTGTAGATGGTCAAGCTCCGATCTGCGGGACCTCATGACTTCTTGGTGGTTCAGTCAGAGGGGCCGGCTGAGCGAAATATGAGTCGGAGGTGCGTAGATCCAGTCAGGGCGAGTTCCCGCACCGCGAGATGGCTCAGTAGCGTGCCCAACCGTGCGTGTCAGTAGCGCGCAGGCCTTGAGGGAAGCTGAACGGCAGTGTGGCGCGCGTTTTCCGCGTTTGCCAAGTGCAAACTGTGAATTTAGACTCTCCGCGTCATTTGCGGCTTTAACAGTCTTGAATTCTGGGCCATGGCGATTCCGCTACGATGGGTTTTCCCTTGGGGGCCTATGCTTGATCCTGCAACCACCGCGCTTCTGCACGCAGTCCTTGATGAGGTCTGCGAACACATCTCCAGTCATGACACAGGCGCTCGCGCTCATGTCGCGTCAAAGATTTTAGAAGCCGCCACCCGAGGCGACACGTCGCCCGAGCGCCTCAAGCAGATCGGACGTGAAGCCCTGGCTGAGGCGCCAACGATGTGGCGATAGTCGCGAAAGGCATGGGGACGTGAATTTCCAGGTCACAGTTCTGAAGGTCCTGGTAAGCTATCCGGACGGCTTCGCAGTGATGGCGGACCTCAAACGCGACATGGCAATTCTTGCGACCAGCGGACGCGACTGGGTCGATCGAACCAAGCGATTGGCCGCGCACGTGCCGGATCTGGACATCTTCTCGCAAGAACTGGTGGAGCGTCTAAATGGGGGGTGGCGCATCACCGGGAAGGGACGGGTAGTTCTGGAGTTCATGGAAGGCCGCTCGCGCCGTCCAGAGCCTGTGGCCGAAGAGGCTCCTTGCAAGTCAGCCGCTCCGTCAGTGCTAATGCTCGGGCTGCCAGAGCAAAGTGCATCGCGCCGCAACGAACGCCGCCAGCGGCGACGCGCCGCCCGCGAACGGGTTGTAGGCCGAATTCAGCAAGGCTGATTTGCCGACCGCCGTGGACCCTTCCCCGATATTGCGTCCATGTGCTTGCTACGAAGGCTGCCGTGCAGATCGGGAGTATAAGGAGGCGTCAAGAGGCTTCCCCAATATTGATGCAGTGCATCAGTTCATTTGCCGGATAGAGCGGGCTACGGACCGTTCACTGGCGGCATCGGGCCGGTCGGAAGCGGCTCGAAACCATTTTGGTGCTGGCTGCGTGCCGCCAACATGATGGCAAAGGCTGTGAAGAGGATGAGAAGACCGCGCATTGCAGAAGACTACCTGAAATGACCCAATGAAATTATGAAACCGCTCACATCCCGAACTCGAGGTGAGTTCGTTCTGATGGCTGAGGAATATCTCGCGTGCGAGGCTACGAGATGCAGGCTGACAACTCGATAGCGCCTTTATTCGCCGCAAGTCGGCGAACCATCCCCTCGCCGCGCTGAAAAAAATGCATTCTCTCTCCACAATAGCAGGAAGAATGCGTCCAGTTTGAGTAATGATTCCGGATCACTTAGCCGATGCTGGTAACGGCCGCTTTCTCTCAGGCGATCGAGGGGATTCCATGTACGATTGTCTCCGGTGGCCTGTTGGCGCTGACTGCTGCAGGGATCGCATTGCTCTGCTCCAGCCTGCTCGCATTTGCGTTGATTTAGCGGTCGCGATCGCGGCTTCATCACCCACGAGTCGACCGAAGTGCCGGACGTAGCCTCTCGCAGGTCCGACCGAGTTGATGAACCTTCAGATCGAGCTGTGCCAAGGCGTAGGGATCAACCCTCGGTCAGGCGCGCTCGCACCGTCTCCCAAACCTAACCAGCTCCGACAGCGCGAGCGCTATCGCCGTGCCGCTGGTAAGCTCAAAAGGAAAGCTTGGCAACAAACCGCAATTAGAGGACGATGACGTAATTGCGGTCAGCGCTCGCGGCCACGAAAGCTCCGTTATCGTCGAGCTCTCGCAATCAAGCGATTCGGAGGAGCTGTCATGAGGCAATACGTCGGTCTGGATGTCTCGCAAAGAGAG
>NZ_JAVAYM010000175.1:0-446 GCF_054185205.1 Bradyrhizobium sp. 14AA
CCCACACATCATCGCGAAGGTAAAATTTATGGCTCTTCGTATAATCGACGAAGCTCGTTCTCTCGAACACCACGCTTGCAGGGATCAGCGCCGCGCGAATGACGCAGAAGTCGTCGTTGAAGAGAACGCCGGCCAATATATCGAAACCGTCCGTCGACCGGATCGCCGACATCTGACGCGACTTGTTGCGCCTGTGCAGCCGACGGCCCTTGATCTGATAGCGGACGCCGTCCGAGTCCACCGCGTCGAACCCCTTCTTCGAATTGGCCTCCTGCTCCCAACCGAAAGCTGTGCAAAAGAGATATTCGGCCAGGTCTCCCGTCGGATTGTTGGCAGACCGCAAGACGTCGCGCGATCGTAGTTCCTCGTTGATTGCGGCATGGAGCGCGAGCATCTCCGCGATAGACTTGCCGTTAAGATCGTTCATCAGAGCAATCTGCCGGATT
>NZ_JAVAYM010000176.1:0-445 GCF_054185205.1 Bradyrhizobium sp. 14AA
GCCGAAATCCGCTCGCGGGTCGACGCGATGCTGGAGACGACGCAGCTCGCAGGGCTAGCCGACCGCAAGCCGGACCAATTGTCGGGCGGCCAGAAGCAGCGTGTGGCGCTAGCGCGCGCGCTGGTGAAGCGGCCGCGCCTGCTCCTGCTCGACGAGCCGCTCGGCGCGCTGGACAAGAAGCTGCGCGGCGCCATGCAGCTGGAACTGAAGCGCCTGCAGCATGAGGTTGGCATCACCTTCGTGGTCGTCACTCACGACCAGGAAGAAGCGCTGGTGATGGCCGACCGCGTGGCGGTGCTGCGCAACGGCCGGCTGCTGCAATGCGACACGCCGCACGCCATTTACGAGCGGCCGGCCGACCGGTTCGTCGCGGATTTCATCGGCGTCATGAATTTCCTGCCCGGCCGCGCCAATGGCGACGGGCTCGATCTGGCGAGCGGCGCCA
>NZ_JAVAYM010000177.1:0-444 GCF_054185205.1 Bradyrhizobium sp. 14AA
ATAGCCGCGTGGCATGCGTCGCGGGGGCGGCGTCCGTCGTCGCCGCGCTCGGCGGCGCGCATGGCGGGATGGAAAGCCCGACGGCCGACTGGTTTCCGCCGATCGACCCGGTCGCCTTTGCCGAAACGCTGGCGATCGCGGCGGTGGGCGCCTGTCTGGGCGTCATGCTGAAGCTGCCGGCCGGGCCGATGATCGGCGCGCTGCTGCTCGGCTCGGCGCTCAACGTCGCCGGGCTGGTGCGGTTCGACCTGCCGGGCTGGCTGCTCGCGGCGAGCTACGCCATCGTCGGCTGGCGGATCGGGCTTCACTTCACCCGGGATATCGTGACCGCGGCCGCCCGCGCCCTGCCCCGCATCCTGGCGTCGATCCTGCTGCTGATCGCGATCTCGGCCGGGATCGGCGCGCTGCTGTCGCATTTCGGCGGAGTCGACCCGATCACCGCCT
>NZ_JAVAYM010000040.1:0-48236 GCF_054185205.1 Bradyrhizobium sp. 14AA
AAACCCGTTCGCGCCGATGCCATCTGCGTCCACCGCCGCCCGGCCCGCGTTCGTGACGATCGCGATACGCCCCTCTTCCTTGGGCCGGAGTGCGCGCACTATCCGCCAATTCCGAATTTCGGTAAAGCGGAATATTTTTGGCGGAGCGGGTTGACCGAGCGTTTGGGTGTTTTGCCCGTCGGGCAAGGCAAGGTCTTATGCGTAGGGTGGATTAGCCGAAGGCGTAATCCACCTCTTCTGCTTCCGCGGAGAGAGACAGTGGTGGGTTACGCCAGCGGACTGCGCTTTGCGCAGCCGCGGGCTAACCCACCCTACGAGAGCGGGCTCGCTGCAACCGTCAGTGCCTGACCACCAGCACCGAGCATTTGGCGTAGCGCACCACGTGCCCGGCATTTGATCCGAGGAAATAGGTGCGCATTGCAGGCCGGTGCGAGGTCATCACGATCAGGTCGGCCTTCATGTGCACGGCCTCCTCCAGGATCTCGTGGTAGATGCCGCCCTGGCGCACCACGCTGGAGATGCGTGCCGCCTCGATGCCGGATTCCCGCGCGACGATGGCGAGGGCTTCCTCCGAGGTCTGGCGCTGCTGCTCGTCGAAATCGGCCGGCACGTATTCGGCCAGCATCACCGGCGTCATCGGCAGCACGTTGAGCAGGCGTACCGCGCCGCTCCAGGTCTGCGACAGCGTTGCCGCGGTCGCGATCGCCGGCTTGGCGAGATCAGTGTCGGCGAGGTCGATGGGCACGAGGATGGACTTGAACATCTGCGCCTCCCTAGTGACCAAGCTGGATGGACCGGTCGAGACGGCGCCCGCTGTCTCAACCCGATCGAAGCAGCTTGGGGCTGACGAACAGCACCAGTTTGCCGCGGCGGTAGGCCACGTCGCCCCAATCCTTGACGTCAAAGTCGAAGATCGCAAGCCCCGCGGTGGGCAGATTGTGGGCGAGCGCCTTGGCGCCGGCCGGATCGCCACCGCCCGTCAGCATCAGCGCGGCCTCGTGCATGCCGGGATTGTGGCCGACCAGCAGCAAATGTTTCGGGTTGGCCGGGGCGGTTGCAGTGCGAATGGATTCCAGGATCTGCGCGGGATCGGCGCCGTAGAGCTCCGGCAGGATCTCGACCTGCGGCGCCGCGACCCGGTCCTTCATCGCCGCCCAGGCGATGTCCCAGGTCTGGCGGGCCCGGACGGCGTGCGACACCAGCACGGCATTGGGGAAGGGCGGATGGGCGGCGATCCAGTCGCCGATCTCCGCGGCATCCCTGTGGCCGCGGTCGTCGAGCCGTCGGTCCTGGTCACGGCCGCTCGGCGCGTCAGTCTCGGTCTTGGCGTGACGCAGCAGCATCAAACGGCGCATGGCATTCTCGAATCGTTCCACGTCCAGAATAATCTACAGGCGCCGGCTGAGGACAAGGTGACCGGGCCCGATCGATCCTTTAAAGCGCGATGAGATCAGCACAAGTCGTCATCGCGCTTTAAATTGTTGTTTTGAGCATGAACTTTCCGGAAAACCGCTGCACACTTTTCCGGATCATGCTCTAAGAAAACGACATGAGCGAGACTTTCACAAGCGTGTCCCAGGAAGAAGCCGGCTTTCGCGACCGCACGCGGCTGTCGTTCGATCTCGACGCCGACATCTGCGTCATCGGGGCGGGGCTTGCCGGGCTCTCCATCGCGCTGGAGGCGGCCCGGCTCGGAGCCAGCGTCGCGGTGCTCGAGGGGCGCCACGTCGGCTGGAATGCCTCCGGCAACCAGCTCGGCACCGTGATGCCGGGCTTCGCGCTGCCCCTCACCGAGCTGATCGAGCGCATCGGCTTCGAGGACGCGCGCGAATTGTGGACGCTGTCGAAGGAGGGGGCCGAGTTCGTCCGGGCCAACGCCACGGAAGAGAACATGCCGGGAGTAGCCCCCAGCGACGGCGTGCTGCAAGTCTCCAACGTCGATGCTGGTGACCGGCTGATCAGCCGGTTGCAGATGTTGAACGAGGATTTCGACACCGAGGTCGAGGGCTGGCAGGTCGATCGCGTCCGCGAGGTGCTCAAGACCGATCGCTATTTCCACGGCGTGTATTATCCCAAAGCGTTCCAGGTCGACGGGCGCAAATATGTGCACGGCCTGGCGACGCTGGCGCGGCGGGCCGGCGCCCGCATCTTCGAGGATACGCCCGTCGTCAGCATCGATCATTCCGGCATCCGCAAGCGCATCGTCACGCCCTCGGCGCGGCTGCGCGCGACCCATATCGTGCTCGCGGGCAACATCCATCTCGGCGCGCCCTTGCGGCGGCTGTCGGAGACGCTGCTGCCGGTCTGGCGCTATGCCGGCATCACCGCGCCGCTCGGCGAGCGCGTGCACGAGATCATTGCGTTCAAGGGATCGGTGATGGATTCCGACGGCGTCGACCATTTCCGGATCGTCGACGGCGACCGGCTGATGTGGGAGAGCCCGGAGACCACCTGGGCGGCGCGTCCGCAGCGCTTTGCGGGCGCCGTCAGGCGGCGGATCCGATCCATCTTTCCTCAACTCGGCAATGTCGACATCACCGAAACCTTCGGCGGCGCCACCGGCCAGACCGTCCACGGCATGCCGCAGATCGGCCAGTTGCGCAAAGGCCTGTGGGTGGCGAGCGGGTTCGGCCGCCAGGGCATGAACACCTCGGCCATGGCCGGGCAGATGATTGCGCGCAGCATCCTGTGGGGCGACGAGCGCTGGCGGCTGTTCTCGCCGTTCGAGCTGGTCTGGGCGGGCGGCGCCACGGGGCGTGTCGCCGGCCAATTGGTCGGGATCTGGGGCAGGGCGAGTTCCGCCGCCGCAGGATCGCTCGCTCGCTACCGCGAGCGTGCCAGGGTCAAGGATCGGGAACGCGAGGCACGTCTTGCCGAAGCCAACCGGGCTGCCGGCACCGGTCCGCGCCGTCCGCCACCCGGCGTCAGGCCTCGGCCGGCCCCGCCGCCGAAACCTGCGGTCCAAGAGGGAGAGCCGGCCATGGAACCGGCCTCGCACGACGACGGCGTCTCGCGATAGGCCCGAGAAAAATTCCGCCCGGAAGTGTAACGTCGGCCGTTAGAGCCCGTATCTCAGGGCGTGGACGCTCCCGCACGGAGAATGAGATGTTTGATCGCCGCATCCTGTTGACGACTGTCGCCGGCCTGTTCGGTCTCTCGGCCTTTCGCTGGTTGAGGGGATCCCCGGCAGAGGCTGGTGAGAAGGTCGCGGAAAAGTTCGAGATCGAGAAGACGGAGGCCGAATGGCGTGCCCAGCTCACGCCGCAGCAATATGAGATCCTGCGCAATCACGGCACCGAGCGGCCCGGCTCCAGCCCGCTGCTGAAGGAGCACCGCAAGGGCGTGTTCGCCTGCGCCGGCTGCGACCTGCCGCTGTTTGCCTCCGACACCAAATTCGAGAGCGGCACCGGCTGGCCGAGCTTCTACCAGCCGATCGAGGGCAATGTCGGCAAGACCGAGGACCGCGCCTACGGCATGGTCCGCACCGAGGTGCATTGCCGCCGCTGCGGCGGCCATCTCGGCCACGTCTTCGACGACGGTCCGAAACCGACCGGACTGCGCTACTGCATCGACGGTTTCGGGTTGGTCTTCCACCCCGCGGCGGCGTCGGCGACGTAAGCCTTTCTACTCGTCATTCCGGGGCGGTCCGCAGGACCGAACTATGGTGCGCAATTGCGCACCTGAGAATCTCGAGGTTCCGGATTCGATGCTGCGCATCGCTCCGGAACGACAGGATGTCCCGGCAATTGTTGCCGGTCCCGGCAATTGTGCCCCGGTCATCGGACTGGGGCTTTTTCATTAAGTCATTGATTTCATGAGAATATCCGCATTGGCATAGCCCTTGCGACTGTCTCTCCCGACTGCGGCCATGCGTTGGCGCCGCCGAGATCGGATTTGGAGACAAAGTTATGGGTATCTTCGATGCAATGAACACCTCGGTGGGTGGCCTGCAGGCGCAGTCCTACGCGCTGCAGAACATTTCCGGCAACATCGCGAACTCATCCACCACCGGTTACAAGGGCATCGGCACCAGCTTCGTCGATCTCATCCCCGACTCCTCGGTGCCAAGCAAGCAGGTCGCCGGTGGCGTGACGGCCAACGCCAAGGCCACCATCACGACGCAGGGCACGATTTCGGGCTCCAGTGTCGCCACCAACATGGCGATCACCGGCGACGGGTTCTTCTCGATCCAGAAGGCGACCGGCATCGTCGACAACGCGCCGCAGTTCAGTGGCGTCACCTATTACACGAGGCGCGGCGACTTCCAGCTCAATGCCAACGGCAATCTGGTCAACGGCGCCGGCTACTATCTGATGGGCGTCACGGTCGACCCCAAGACCGGCAACCCGCAGGGCAACGTCGCGACCGTCCTGAAATTCCAGAACAACTTCATCCCGGCGCAGGCAACAACCTCGATCCAGTACGCGGCGAACCTGCCGACCCAGCCGAATACGGTGGCGAGCTCGACCGCGGCGAGCGGCACGCTACTGGCGGCTGGCGGCCTCAATCCGTCCGACTTCACCGCCAACCCGCTGCCGGTCGGCACACCGCCCGCACCCTATACCAACGCGACGGTGTCCGGTGCGGCCGCCACCGGCAACATCCGCTCGGCCTACTCGTCGACGACGGGGACGGGCACGGTTGCGCTCCAGAACAACTCGTCCGCGGTGGCCTCGACCTCCACCTCCCTCGACAACACCGTGGGCACGCATCTCGCCTCCAGCATCCTCACCGCGCTGAGCGGCCAGACCCTGACGATCAACGGCAACACGGTCACCTTCAACGGCGGCACCACCGTCTCGACGGTCGGCAGTAACACAACGATCGGCCTCGGTGCGGGCACGACGGCCACGGTGGCCAGCATCCTGAACGCGATCCAGACCGCAGGCGGCGCCGGCGTCACGGCCTCGCTCTCCGCCAGCGGCAATATCCAGATCTCGACGGGTACTGGCACCGACGTGGCGGTCGGCAGCGGCACGGCGGCCACCGCGCTCGGCATCAGCAGCGTGACTCGCGGCGGCAACGTGCTGTCCTCGCCCGCAATCACCGGCGCGACGGTGCTGAGCGGCAGCGCGACCGCCGGCGGCGCCGAGGTGCTCACGTCGGGCTTTGCGGCCGGCGACACCATCACGGTCGACGGCCAGACGCTGACCTTCATGGCGTCGGGCGCTTCCGGCGCGAACCAGATCAACATCACCGACAACATCACGACCCTGCTCGGCAAGATCGACGCGCTCTCCGGCGCGTCGGGATCGTCCGTCAGCACCGGCGGCGTGATCACGCTGAACACCGGCACCGTCTCCAATCTGTCGGTGTCCAGCTCCAACAGTGCGGCCTTCGCCGCGCTCGGCTTCACCTCGACCATCACCAAGAACCGCGACGGTGGCGGCACCGCCGGCACCGGCGGCGTGATCGGCAACGACATCGCGACCTTCACCAAGGAATCGATCAGCGGCGGTGCGGTGACCGCCTACAACGCAGCCGGCACGCCGGTGAACCTGCAACTGCGCTGGGCCAAGACCGACAGCGCCTCGCTGGGCACTGGACATACCGACAGCTGGAACCTGTTCTATCAGACCGACCCGAATGCGACCGGCACGACGGTCGGCTGGGTCAATACCGGGCAGGCCTTCACCTTTGCCTCCGACGGCTCGCTGACCTCGCCGAGCGGCTCGGGCATCACCATCAACAACGTCAGCGTCAGCGGCCAGTCGCTCGGCTCGGTCGCCTTCAACATCTCCTCGGGCGGGCTGACGCAATATGCCAGCACCAGCGGCGCGGTGACCATCAACACCATCACCCAGAACGGCTACGCCGCCGGTCAGCTCCGCTCCGTCGCCGTCAACAACAACGGCCTCGTGGTCGGCACCTTCTCCAACGGCCAGAACCTCGATCTCGCGCAGGTGTCGCTGTCGCACTTCAACGGCACCAATTACCTGAAGGCGCTCGACGGCGGCGCTTATGCCGCGACCGAACAGTCGGGGCCTGCGATCGACGGCGCCTCGGGCACCATCAGCGGCTCGTCGCTGGAAGGCTCGAACACCGACATCGCCGACGAATTCACCAAGCTGATCGTGACCCAGCAGGCCTATTCGGCCAACACCAAGGTGATCACGACGGCGAATTCGATGGTGCAAGACCTCCTGAACGTGTTGCGCTGATCGGCGCGTGACGTAACCAAAGGCGGCTAGTGACATGGGTTTGAGTTCAGCCCTCGCCAGTGCGATGAGCGGTCTGCGTGCCAACCAGGCCGCGCTCTCGATCGTCTCCTCGAACGTCGCCAATTCGCAGACGCCTGGTTACGTCGTCCAGACGCCGAACCAGATCGAGGTCACCACCGGCGATTTCGGCTCGACGGCGATGACGACCGGCGTCAGCCGGGAGCTCGACACCTATGTGCTGAACCAGCTGCGTACCGAGATCGGCGGCAGCGGCTACGCCGACCAGATGGCCAACATTCTGAAGCAGCTTCAGAACGTCTATGGCACGCCCGGCAATAGCGGCACGCTCGAAACCGCGCTGAACAATTTCACCACGGCGCTTCAGGCGCTGTCGACCAACGCGGGGTCCTCGTCGGCGCAAACCGTTGCCCTGGGCGCGGCGCAAGCGCTCGCGACGCAACTCAACGTCACCACCAAGGGCATCCAGTCGCTGCGCTCCAATGTCGAGCAGGATCTCGGCACCTCGGCGCAGCAGGCCAACGCGGCGATGCAGAAGGTCGCCGACATCAACACCAAGCTTCAGGGCCTGTCGGCCAACGATCCGTCGGCCGCGACGCTGATGGACCAGCGCGACCAGGCCATCAACACGCTGTCGAAATATGTCGACGTCCGCGTCACCACCGACGGGTCGAACCAGGCCAACATCTACACCACGACCGGCATCCAGCTGGTCGGCGCCGGGCTCGCCTCGCAATTCACCTTCGCGTCCGCCGGCGCCCTCTCGGCGACCTCGCTCTACAACATCGATCCGGCCAAATCCGGCGTCGGTGCGCTCAACATCAAGCTCCCGAACGGCTCGCAGCTCGACGTCGTCGCCAACAACGTGGTTTCCTCCGGCCAGATCGCGGCTGATTTGAAGCTGCGCGACCAGACGCTGGTGCAGGCGCAGAACCAGATCGACCAGCTCGCCGCCACAATGTCGAGCGCGCTGTCCGACAAGACCACCGCCGGCAGCACCGTGACCGGCCCGCCCGCCGGTTTCGACATCGACCTTGCCGGCGCGCAGCCGGGCAACACCGCCACCTTCACCTACACGGACACGGCGACCAATACGAAGCGTCAGGTCACGCTGGTCAACGTCACCGATCCGGCGGCGCTGCCGCTGCAGAATGCGACCAACGCCAACCCGATGCAGATCGGCGTGAACTTCTCCGGCGGGATGGGCGCGATCGCTTCCGCGCTCAACACGGCGCTGTCAGGCTCGCACCTGACTTTCTCCGCAGCCCCGTCGCCGGCGACCGCCACCACGCTGCGTATCACGGACGACAACAGCGGCCTTGCCAAGGTCAATTCGGCCTCGATCAGCAAGACGATCTCGTCGCTGACCTCGGGCAACCCGCAACTGCCCCTGTTCACCGACGGCGGACAGGCGCTCTACACCGGCGCGATCACGGCATCGGGCTCGCAGATGACGGGCCTTGCCGGACGCATCGCCGTGAACACGCAGCTGGTCAGCGATCCGACCAGGATGTCGGTCTACAATACCTCGCCGGTGACGCCCGCGGGCGACACCACGCGCTCGGACTATCTCTACTCGCAGCTCACCTCGGCGGTGTTCTCCTATTCGCCGCAGAGCGGCCTCGGCTCGGCGAGCCAGCCCTTCACCGGCAGCGTTTCGAGCTATCTCCAGCAATTCCTCAGCGTCCAGGGCAACGCCGCGACCCAGGCGACCCAGCTCCAGCAGGGCCAGAGCGTCGTGGTCTCGACGCTCCAGGCCAAGTTCAACTCGACCTCCAGCGTCAATCTGGACTCGGAGATGTCGAACCTGATTCAGCTCCAGAATGCCTATGCCGCCAACGCCCACGTCATGTCGGTGGTGCAGAGCATGATGAACACGTTGCTCCAGGCTCAAGTGTAACAAGTAACAGGGCTCTGAAACATGTCGATCAGCAGCATCAACTACTCTTCGTCGGTTCTGGGCTCGCAGATCCGCAACATCAATCAGCAGCTCACCGACCTCTCGACGCAGCTCTCGACCGGCAAACTGTCGCAGAACTATTCCGGGATGGGCACAAACGAGGGCTTCGCGATCGCCGGGCGGGCGCAGCTCTCCAACATCGCGGCCTATACCGACACGATCACGAACGTCAACGTCAGCATCAATCTTGCCAATACAGCGCTGCAATCGCTGACCAAGATCCGCAGCACGGTGCAGACGGGCGCGGCCAACACCGCGCAGGATCTCAACGTCAACGGCCAGACGATCGCGCAGAACACCGCCGCCGCCCAGTTCGGCTCGATGGTCGGCGTGCTCAACACGCAAACGGGCAATCGCTACCTGTTCTCCGGAACGGCCGTCAGCACGCAGTCGGTTGCGAATGCCGGCGACATCATCAACGGCACCACGACGCAGGCGGGGTTCAAGACCGTCATGGCGGAGCGTCAGGCCGCCGACTTGGGGGCCAACGGCATGGGCCGCCTGGTGCAGACCCAGCCGACGCCGAGCTCGGTGAAGGTGTCGGAGGACGTCGCAGGCTCACCGTTCGGGCTGAAGATCGCGGCGGTCTCCTCGACGCTGACAGGCGCAACCGTCACCGGTCCCAGCGGCTCGCCGGTGTCGTTCTCGGTGGATCTCAACGGCGTCAACCCGAACAACGGCGACAAGCTGAGCATCCAGTTTACGCTGCCGGACGGCACGACCGAGCAGATCGACCTGACGGCGTCCTCGGCGACACCGACGCCGCTCGGCAGCTTCGCGATCGACGCAAGCACCCCCGTCAACCCGACCAACACCGCGAACAACCTCAACACCGCGCTGAACACCGCGATCACGAAGCTCGCCAACACCTCGCTCGTGGCAGCGTCCGCGATCGTCGCCGGCGACAATTTCTTCAACACCGCAAGTTCCGCGATCGGCACGCCCGTCAACAACCAGGCCGCGACGCCGGCGCCCGTCACCGGCGCGACGGCGCTGTCAGGCACGAGCCCATCGGACTCGATTTCGCCGGGCTTCGTCGCCGGCGACACCATCACCGTCAACGGCACCACGCTCACCTTCGTCAGCTCGGGCGCGACCGGCAACCAGCTCAACGTCACCGACAGCATCCAGACCCTGCTCGGCAAGATCGACCAGATCACGGGCACCTCGAAGCCGTCGACGGTCCATGGCGGCTCGATCACGATCAACACCGACGATGCGGCGAGCCTGAACATCATGAGCTCGAATACGGGCGCGCTGAGCTCGCTCGGTTTCAGCTCGACGCCCGTGACCGCCACCCAGCCGCCGCTGCGCGTCGGCTCCTCGCCGGCGAGCTCGGCGACGACGCTGGCCAACGGCTCGGCCACCACCGTGAAGTGGTACACCGGCAATGACGGCCCCGGCTCGCCGCGCTCCACCGCGATGGCGCGGGTCGACGATTCCGTCACGGTACAGTACGGCGCCCAGGCCAACGAGGACGCGATCCGCCGGCAGCTGCAGGCGATCGCCGTGTTCGGGACGTTCTCGACCTCGCCGACCGGGCAGTATTCGGGCGGGCAGGTCGCCGCGCTGAGCCTGCGCACGACCCAGGCGCTGACCCAGCAGCCCGGACAGCAGCGCGTCGAGGACATCCAGACCGACATCGCGATGGCCCAGAACACGATGAAGGACGCGAGCACGCGCCAGACCCAGGCCAAGGCGCAGCTCCAGACCATCATCGACCAGGCGGAATCCGCCCCGCAGGACCAGGTTGCGAGCGAGATTCTGGCGCTCCAGAACGCGCTCCAGGCGTCCTACCAGGTGACCTCGAACCTCGCGCAGCTCTCGCTCGTCAAGTTCCTGTAAGGATGCGTTAAGGCGCCGTTAACCATGCCTCTTTACCTCTTGGTGAGGATTGGAGCGGGGCGGAGCTGCCGATGTCGGACAGGATGCAACTGGTGGTGGCAACGCCGTGCTTCGGCGGGCAGGTGTCGAGCATCTATGCGAGCTCGATCTTCGCGCTCCAGCGCGCCGTGCACGGCATGTCCAATCTCGAGCTCAAGGTGCTCCTGCGCGACGGAGACGCGCTGATCACGCGGGCGCGGGCCAATCTGGTCGCGATGTTCCTGGACGATCCCAAGGCAACGCATTTCCTGTTCATCGATGCCGACATCGGATTCAAGCCGGAGCAGGTGTTCCGGCTGATCGAATGCGGCGCGGATGTCGTCGCCGGCTGCTATCCGATCAAGCGGGTCAACTGGGACAAGGCGAAGCGCGCGATCGAGGCCGGCCGCACCGACGTGCCGGCGGCCTCGCTCGACTACGTGCTCGAGATCGAGGAACCCGACCGCATCGTGGTGGTCAACGGCTTTACCCGCGTGCGCTACGCCGGCACCGGCTTCCTGATGATCCGCCGCCAGGCGCTCGAGGCGATGTGCCGCCATCCGGACTACGCGGCCTTGCAATTCTTCCGCGAGCATTCGCACGACACGCTTGCGGCGAGCCAGAACCGGTTCGCATTGTTCGAATGCATGATCGATCCCGTGACCGGCACCTATCTCTCCGAGGATTTTGCCTTCTGCAAGCGCTGGACCGATATCGGCGGCGAGATCTGGGCCGATATCCAGAGCTCGCTCGATCACGTCGGGCCGTCGGTGTTCCACGGCGACATCGCCTCGCAATTCGCACCGGCGCCCGCGGCGGCCGCCGATGCGGCGTGAGCCGTCCGGGATGAGCGCCGGCGCATCCCGTCTGGCAGAACCGGAGCGCACGTCCGAAGGCGGCTCGCGCTATCGCCTGCGCGATCTCTTCACGCCGCTGGATACGCTGCTCGTCTCCGGCGGAGATCCGCGGCTGGCGCTCGATCCCAGGGATCGCGTCAATGCCTATGGTTGCGGGGCCTCGCCCGAGCCCGAGATCTGGAATTTCGCTTCCTCGACCGCCTCTGCGATCTCGCAAGCAGCCTACGACCGCGCCGCGCTGGCGCGCGAAGAGCTGATGCACAAGTGCCTGTTCGACGAGGTCGAGGTCGCCTTCGATGCGCGCTGCGAGGACATGCGCGCGGAGCTGCGCGGCCATCTCCAGCTCCCGCCGCGCGTCGAGGTCGTGTTCTCGCCGTCCGGCACCGACTCGCAGCTCCATGCCCTGTTCGTGGCGCGTGCGGTGCTCGGTGCGCCGCCGGTGACGATCGTGGTCGGCGCCGACCAGACCGGAAGCGGAACCACGCATACTGCGCGCGGGCACCATTTCAGCTCCATGACGGCGAGCGGCTTTGCGGTTCGCAAGGACGGCGCAGTTGCGGGGCTGGCCGGCGCCAGCATTGCGCTGCCGCTGCTCGAGACCGGGTCGGACATCGTGATGCGCACGGATGCCGATGCCGCAGTGCTGGGTGCGATCGAAGCCACGATCGCGCAAGGCGCGAGCGTGCTGCTCCAGATCATGGATTCCTCGAAGCTCGGCTGGCGCGCACCGAGCGCGGCCTGTCTCGACGAGATCGCGCGGCGCTGGCCGCGCAAGGTTCAAATCGTCGTCGATGCATGCCAGGCCCGGCTCGGCCGCCGCCGGCTGCGCAGCTATCTCGACCGCGGCTACATGGTGCTGATGACAGGTTCGAAATTCTTCGGCGGTCCCGCCTTCAGCGGCGCGCTGCTGGTGCCCAAAGGCCTGTCGCGCTCGCTCGACAGGGTCGAGGGGATCGCGCCGGGATTCTTCGACTATGCCGGCCGCAGCGACTGGCCCAAGGCCTGGACGCCGCTGCGTTCGCGCTTCGAGCGCCGGCCGAATTTCGGCCAATGGCTGCGCTGGGAGGCGGCGCTGGCCGAGATCGGCAGCTACTACGCCGTGCCCGGGGCGTTCCGCACAAGAGTGCTGGCCGAGCTTGCCGCCGGCATCGAGAGCATGATCGCGTTGTCGCCCTCGCTTCGCGCCGTTCCAGCCGCGATCGAGAAGAGCGGCGCGGACGACGATGAATTCGCACATGCCACGATTTTTTCGTTCACGCTGCTGCGTGACGGCAAGCCTGTCTCGATCGCGGAGACCGGCGCCGTCCATCGGGCGCTGGCGCGTGACGTGAACGAGGAGATCAGCGGGACCGCGGCGGACCGCCAGATCGCCGTGCAGCGCTGCCTGATCGGCCAGCCGGTCCGGCTGGAACGACAGGACGGCGCGCAGCAGGCCGTGCTGCGTCTCTGCGTCGGCGCACGGCTCGTGACGGAGGCCTGGTCGCTCGATGCGGCGCAGGCGCAACGCAATGTGCAGCACATGCTCGATCGTATCGCCCACGTCCTCGTGAAGATCGAGTTGTTGCTTGATCGTGGTGCGGCCGCGACCGTGCCGCTGAAGTCCGCGTTCGAGGTGTGAGATGCAGCATCCAGTTTCCGCGCCGAACCATGCCGATCGCATCGGCTTCGCGCAGTTGACGCGCCAGGCCTTCGAAGGCGTCGATTTGCAGCCGCTGCGCGATCAGCTCGTGGTCCGGATCACGGAGGGAAAGGCGCATGCGGGCGAAGGCCTCGACCTGTCGCTGATCGTCCAGCTTCTCGGCGACAAGCAAGCCGGGCTTGCGATCCAGTCGGAGGTACTCACCTTCCATCAGCTGTTCCGCACGCCGAGTGCGGCTCCGAAGCCGAGCCTGCGCGTGCTCGCGCTTGCCGCCGACATCGACATGGGCGGCAACACACCGATCGATTTCCTGCTCGAAGACTCCGACATCGAGCTGTTGACGCTCTACGTAGTCAAGAGCGTCGATCTGCCGGAAAGTTTGCCCGAGCACGACGTTGCCATCGTGATTGCATCCGATTCCGAGGAATGCCGGGAGGCGCTCGCGCTGATCGAGAAGGCTGCGCCGCACTGGCCGCGGCCGCTGCTCAATCGCCCCGATCTCATCGGCAACCTCGATCGCGACAAGCTGTATCGGCTGCTGATGGGCATCCCCGGTCTCGACATTCCCGTGACCGCCCACGCGACGCGTGCACAATTGTCGGCTCTCTCGGAAGGGCAGATAGCTTGCAGTAGCATCGAGGGCGAACTGCATTTTCCGATGATCGCGCGGCCGCGCGGCACGCATGCCGGTGTCGGGCTCGCGAAGCTCGACGATGCGGCGGCGCTCGCCGCCTATCTTGCCGAGCGGCAAGAGCAGGACTTCTTCGTTGCGCGTTTCGTCGACTATGCGAGTCCCGACGGCCTCTATCGCAAATATCGTCTCGCCATGGTCGATGGCAAGCCTTACGCCTGCCACATGGCGATCGCCGACCGCTGGGACATCTGGTATCTCAACGCCTACATGGCGTTCAGTGAGGAGAAGCGCGCGGAAGAGGCGGTCTTCATGCTCGACTTCGACCATGCCTTCGCTGCGCGCCACAAGGTCGCGCTCGACGAGATGAGCAGGCGCGTTGGCCTCGATTATTTCATCGTCGACTGCGCCGAGAACCAGAACCACGAACTGTTGGTGTTCGAGGCAGACAACACCGCCGTCGTGCACAACATGGATCCGCCGGGCGTGTTTCCATACAAGCCGCCGCAGATGCGCAAGATCTTTGCGGCGTTCACGGCGATGCTGTCGCGGCACGCAGAAGCGGGCGAGGGGAGTGCCGCATGAACGAGATCATTCGCAAGCCGCAAGGCTCCGTCACGAACACCTCGCTCGATCCGCAGGACTGGAACGAGTTTCGCGCGCTTGCCCATCGCATGCTGGACGAGACGATCGACGGCATCGCCAACGTTCGTGCGCGCCCCGTCTGGCAGCCGATCCCCGACGAGGTCCGTGCGGCCTTCAGCGCCGACGTGCCGCGCGAGGCGAGCGATCTCGCCGAGGTCTATCGCGAATTCGCCGAGCATGTCGCGCCCTATGCGACCGGCAACGTCCATCCCGGCTTCATGGGCTGGGTGCATGGCGGCGGGACGGCGGTCGGCATGCTCGCGGAAATGCTTGCGGCTGGCCTCAACGCCAATCTCGGCGGGCGTGATCACATGCCGATCGAGGTCGAGCGCCAGATCGTCACGTGGATGCGGCGCCTGTTCGACTTCCCGGACAGTGCGAGCGGCATCTTCGTCACGGGCACGTCGATGGCTAATCTGATGGCGGTGCTGGTGGCGCGTACCAGCGCGCTTGGCTCGCTGGCGCGGCAGCACGGCATCGGCAATGACGGTGCACTGCTCACGGCCTATACGTCGCAGGCCGCGCATGGCTGCGTGTCGAGGGCGATGGACATTGCCGGGCTCGGCACCGATGCGCTGCGCAAGATCGATGTCGATGCCGATCATCGCATCGACGTCGCCGCGCTGCGCGCGCAGATCGCGGTCGATCGCGAGGTCGGCTTCAAGCCGTTCCTGGTCGTTGCTTCCGCCGGCACGGTCGACATCGGCGCGATCGACGACCTCAAGGCCGTCGCGGAGCTGTGCCGCGAGGAAGGAATCTGGTTCCACGTCGACGGCGCTTTCGGTGCGCTTGCGATCCTGTCACCCGAGCTCGCGCCGCTGCTCGGCGGCATCGAGCTCGCCGATTCCATTGCGCTCGACTTCCACAAATGGGGACAGGTGCCCTACGATGCCGGCTTCCTGATGGTGCGCGACGGCGAGCAGCATCGGCAGGCCTTCGCACAGCCCGCGGCCTATCTGCGCCGCGAGGCGAGGGGGCTTGCAGCGGGCGCGGTGTGGCCTTGTGATCTCGGCCCCGATCTGTCACGCGGTTTCCGCGCGCTGAAGACCTGGTTCACGCTGAAGACGTTCGGAACCAACCGGCTGGGTGCGGTGATCACGCGAAGCTGTGCGCTGGCAAAATATCTCGAAACGCTCGTCCTCGCCGAGCCGCGGCTGGAATTGCTGGCGCCGGTCAATCTCAACATCGTCTGCTTCCGCTACCGCGCCGATGATACGGTCAATCGCGAGATCGTCGCCGATATCCAGGAGTCCGGCATCGCCGCGCCGTCGAGCACGACGCTGGACGGCAAGCTTGCGATCCGCGCCGCCATCGTCAATCACCGTACCGACGAGACCGACATCGATGCGCTGATCGCGGCCGTGCTGGAGTTCGGCGGACGGCGAAGCGGTGACGGCGTGATCGAGGTCGAGGCGCCGCCGCTCGCCGCGCAGTAGCTGGTGCTTGCCGCAAACGACAACGGCCCCGGAGACGATCCGGGGCCGTTGTCGTTTGCGGAGCTTCGCCGTTCGCGCGGCGTGGCCCGCGAAAGCGCGGGGTCAGGCGGCGCTGCTGACGTCGGCCTTGTCCGCTTCAGCCTTGGGATGCGTGGCCTCGAACTGGCCCCGCAGCTTGTCCTCGTAGGCGATCAGCTTGCGCGCGTCCTTCAGCGCCCGGTAGAGGTCGCCGTTCAGGATGTTGTTGTTGATGCCCTCGATGATCGGCCAGGAGCTCGGCACCGCGGTGACGATGTCGCGCACGAGGTTGAAATAGGTGCCGTGCTGGGTTTGCGGATCCGGCGAGATGTACATGAGCTGGACCGCCAGATAGACGAGCTTGGCGGGCGTATCGGCGGTCTCCGGCGTGAGGATGTCGCGTTCGCGCAGGATCGGCACGTTGTCGCCATCGATCAGGAGGCGGGCGCGCTGGTCGGTGTTGGTTATCACGCAGTTACCGACGATGATGCGTTCGTGCGGTCTGAGCTCGACCTTGAGGGCCATGCCTGTTCTCCATCAACGCTTTCGTAACCGAGCGTGTGTTGCGGCGGATCAGGGCGCAATACTCCATCAAGACTAGTTAACGAGTTGTGAATCCCGGCGATCGCCGCGGAAAAGCTCAATCATATCAGCGTTGAAATTACCCGGCGGGCTGACGCCTCGGGTGCGCATATCGGCCGAATCGCGCGCCGACTCAGCGAAAGCACCGATTTCATTTCATGTTTCGTTAGAGGTCTCGGCGCCACGGTCCGCCCGTCGCTGGGTCAAGCTCGATCCAAGCAGACGCGTAACAGTAAGCGTCGTTTACCAGAAAGGTAACAGAGTCATGTCAGGTATCGTCCTCTCCTCGTCGGTTCGCCAGAACCTGCTCTCCCTCCAGTCCACCGCCGACCTCCTCGCCACCACGCAGAATCGTCTGTCGACCGGCAAGAGCGTCAACTCGGCCCTGGACAATCCCACCAACTTCTTCACCGCACAGTCGCTCGACAACCGCGCCAGCGACATCAACAACCTGCTCGATGGCATCGCCAACGGCGTGCAGGTGCTGCAGGCTGCCAACACCGGCATTACCTCGCTGCAGAAGCTGATCGACAGCGCCAAGTCGATCGCCAACCAGGCGCTGCAGACCACCGTCGGTTACTCCACCAAGTCCAACGTCTCCGCCACCATCTCCGGTGCGACGGCGGCGGACCTGCGCGGCACGACCTCATATGCGAGCGCGACTGCCAGCAGCAACGTCATCTATAGCGGCGCTGCCGGCGGCACCACCGCGGCGAACGGCACTTCGACGCTCGGCGCCACCCTCGGCTCCTTCACGGGGACGGCAGCAACGGCCGGCGACGGCACCACCGCCCTGACCGGCGCCATCACCCTGATCGCCACCAACGGCACGACCGCGACCGGTCTCGTCGGCAACGCTCAGCCCGCCGACGGCGACACGCTGACCGTCAACGGCAAGACCATCACCTTCCGTTCGGGTGCTGCTCCGGCGTCGACCGCGGTTCCCTCCGGTTCGGGCGTCAGCGGCAACCTCGTCACCGACGGCAACGGCAACACCACCGTCTATCTCGCCACGGCGAGCGTCAGCGACCTCTTGAGCGCGATCGATCTTGCCAGCGGCGTCAAGACGGCATCGATCACCTCGGGTGCTGCGACGATCTCCATCAGCACTGCACAGGGTGGTGCTGCTTCGGGCGTTGCCGGCGGCCAGGTCACGCTGAAGAGCTCGACGGGTGCGGATCTGAGCGTCACCGGCAAGGCTGACCTGCTCAAGGCTCTCGGTCTGACCTCGTCTGTCGGCGGCGGCAACGCCACCGTGAACGTCGCTCGGACCACGAGCTCGGGCTCGCTGGGTGCGACGATCTCGGACGGCTCGACGCTGAACGTCGACGGTCACGTCATCACCTTCAAGAACGCGCCGCTCCCGGGCTCGACCGGTGCGCCGAGCGTTCCGACCGGGTTTGGCGTCAGCGGCAACGTCCTCACCGACGGCGCCGGCAACTCGACGGTCTATCTGCAGGGCGGCTCGGTCAACGACGTGCTGAAGGCGATCGACCTTGCCACCGGCGTGCAGACCGCGACGGTCAATGCCAACGGCACGGCGACGCTTGCGACCGCCACCGGCCAGTCGAACTCGACGATCAACTCGTCTGGTGCGCTGAAGCTCTCGACCGGCGTCAATGCCGATCTGTCGATCACGGGCACCGGTAACGCGCTGAACGTCCTCGGCCTCGCCGGCAACACCGGGACCGCGACCGCCTTCACCGCGGCTCGTACCTCCGGCATCGGCGGCATCAGCGGCAAGACCTTGACCTTCTCCTCCTTCAATGGCGGCACGGCGGTCAACGTCACCTTCGGTGATGGTACCAACGGCACGGTCAAGACGCTCGATCAGCTCAACACGAAGCTTCAGGCCAACAACCTGACGGCGACGATCGACGCCAACGGCCTGCTGACCGTTTCGACCACCAACGACTACGCGTCCTCGACCATCGGTTCGAGCGCCGCAGGTGGTGCGATCGGCGGCACGCTGACCTCGTCGTTGACGTTCTCGACGGCTTCCGCCCCCGTTCAGGATACCGTTGCCCAGACGTCGCGTGCGAACCTGGTCAATCAGTACAACAACATCCTGAACCAGATCGACACGACGGCGCAGGACTCCTCGTTCAACGGTGTCAACCTCTTGAACGGCGACCAGCTCAAGCTGGTGTTCGACGAAACCGGCAAGTCGAACCTCAGCATCACCGGCGTGACCTACAACTCGAAGGGTCTGGGCCTTGCTGCGCTGACCAGCGGTGTCGACTTCATCGACAACGCCGCCACCAACAAGGTGCTGACCAACCTGAACGCCGCGTCGAGCACGCTGCGTTCGGAAGCCTCGAGCCTCGGTTCGAACCTCTCGGTGGTGCAGGTTCGTCAGGACTTCAACAAGAGCCTGATCAACGTGCTGCAGACCGGTTCGTCCAACCTGACGCTGGCCGACACCAACACTGAAGCGGCGAACAGCCAGGCGCTGTCGACCCGCCAGTCGATCGCGGTCTCCGCGCTGTCGCTGGCCAACCAGTCGCAGCAGAGCGTGCTGCAGCTGCTCCGCTAAGTCGCGGACGACATCGCAAGCAAGATCCGGCGGCGGGGCTTCGGCCCCGCCGCTTTGTTTTTGCGCCGGCGTCAGAGTGCCGCTCGGTGAGGTGGTGAGGATGCATTCGGACGCAGCCAATTGCTCACTCTGAGTTATGGTTGACAAGTCGCAAACGCCTCGTCGATGCACCAAAAAACATCATTCTATCATGACGATATAGGCGAGCACGATCCGGCTCCGAACGCGCATATGGTGAATCCGGGCAAGGACTGCCGCGACACGCTTCATGCTTTGTTAGCCGTCTGCATTCACCGTCCCGGCATCGATTAATCCTAATCGAAGTTTGTTTGTTGCGTTGCGTACCAGAAGGGTAACACTCAATGTCCGGTATCGTCCTCTCTTCGTCGGTTCGTCAGAACCTGCTCTCCCTCCAGTCCACCGCTGACCTCCTCGCCACCACACAGAGCCGTCTGTCGACCGGCAAGAGCGTCAACTCGGCCCTGGACAATCCCACCAACTTCTTCACCGCACAGTCGCTCGACAACCGCGCCAGCGACATCAACAATCTGCTCGATGGCATCGCCAATGGCGTGCAGGTGCTGCAGGCCGCCAACACCGGCATCACCTCGCTGCAGAAGCTGATCGACAGCGCCAAGTCGATCGCCAACCAGGCGCTGCAGACCACCGTCGGTTACTCCACCAAGTCCAACGTCTCCACCACGATCGCCGGTGCGACGGCTGCCGACCTGCGTGGTACGACGTCGTTCGCCAGCGCCACCGCGAGCAGCAACGTGCTGTATAACGGCACGGCCGGCGGCACCACGGCGGCGAACGGCACTTCGACGCTCGGCGCCACCCTCGGCTCCTTCACGGGCACCGCGGCAACGGCCGGCGACGGCACCACCGCCCTGACCGGCGCCATCACCCTGATCGCCACCAACGGCACGACCGCGACCGGCCTCGTCGGCAACGCTCAGCCCGCCGACGGCGACACGCTGACCGTCAATGGCAAGACCATCACCTTCCGTTCGGGTGCTGCTCCGGCATCGACGGCTGTTCCGACCGGTTCGGGCGTCAGCGGCAACCTCGTCACCGACGGTAGCGGCAACACCACCGTCTATCTCGCCACGGCGAGCGTCAGCGACCTCTTGAGCGCGATCGATCTTGCCAGCGGCGTCAAGACGGCATCGATCACCTCGGGTGCTGCGACGATCTCCATCAGCACTGCACAGGGTGGTGCTGCTTCGGGCGTTGCCGGCGGCCAGGTTACGCTGAAGAGCTCGACGGGTGCGGATCTGAGCGTCACCGGCAAGGCTGACCTGCTCAAGGCCCTCGGCCTGACCACGGCTGTTGGCGGCGGCAACGCCACCGTGAACGTCAACCGGACCACGAGCTCGGCCTCGCTGGGTGCGGAGATCTCGGACGGTTCGACGCTGAACGTCGACGGTCATGTCATCACCTTCAAGAACGCGCCGCTCCCGGGCTCGACCGGTGCGCCGAGCGTTCCGAGCGGCTTCGGTACCTCCGGCAACGTTCTCACCGACGGCGCCGGCAACTCGACGGTCTATCTGCAGGGCGGCACGGTCAACGACGTGCTGAAGGCGATCGACCTTGCCACCGGCGTGCAGACCGCGACGGTCAACGCCAACGGCACGGCGACGCTTGCGACCGCCACCGGCCAGACCAACTCGTCGATCAACGCTTCCGGCCAGCTGAAGATCTCGACCGGCGTCAATGCCGATCTGTCCGTCACCGGCACCGGTAACGCGCTGAACGTGCTTGGCCTCGCCGGCAACACCGGGACCTCGACCGCATTCACCGCGGCGCGTACCTCGGGCGTTGGCGGCCTCACCGGCAAGACCTTGACCTTCTCCTCCTTCAACGGCGGCACGGCGGTCAACGTCACCTTCGGCGACGGCACCAACGGCTCGGTCAAGACGCTCGACCAGCTCAACTCGAAGCTTCAGGCCAACAACCTGACGGCGACGATCGACGCCAACGGCCTGCTGACCGTTTCGACCACCAACGACTACGCGTCCTCGACCATCGGTTCGAGCGCCGCGGGTGGTGCGATCGGCGGCACGCTGACCACGTCGCTGACGTTCTCGACGGCTTCCAGCCCCGTCCAGGACACGGTCGCCCAGACCTCGCGTGCGAACCTGGTGTCTCAGTACAACAACATCCTGAACCAGATCGACTCGACGGCGCAGGACTCCTCGTTCAACGGCGTCAACCTGCTGAACGGCGACCAGCTCAAGCTGGTGTTCGACGAGACCGGCAAGTCGAACCTCAGCATCACCGGCGTGACCTACAACTCGAAGGGTCTGGGCCTTGCTGCGCTGACCGGCGGTGTCGACTTCATCGACAACGCCGCCACCAACAAGGTGCTGACCAACCTGAACACCGCGTCGAGCACGCTGCGTTCGGAAGCTTCGAGCCTCGGTTCGAACCTGACGATCGTGCAGGTTCGTCAGGACTTCAACAAGAACCTGATCAACGTGCTGCAGACCGGTTCGTCCAACCTGACGCTGGCCGACACCAACGTCGAAGCGGCGAACAGCCAGGCGCTGTCGACCCGCCAGTCGATCGCGGTCTCCGCGCTGTCGCTGGCCAACCAGTCGCAGCAGAGCGTGCTGCAGCTGCTCCGCTAAGTCGCGGACGACATCGCAAGCAAGATCCGGCGGCGGGGCTTCGGCCCCGCCGCTTTGTTTTTGCGCGTAGGGACGAGATGCTCTCGATGGCGCTCCAAAAGTAACCGTCGGTTATGGTTAATGGAGCGTAAGCGAAGAAAATCGCCAATAATTTCAGTCCGATTGGCGGCCCGGCAAGCGCGCGCGTCCGATTTATGGTGAACCGGCGCTTATGCGAGCGGGTCTCGTTTCACCCTTTGTTAGCCATGTCGCGGCACGCTGGCCCCGTCACTCGATCCGAAGCGATCGAACGAAGACGCGTAAGCCAGAAGGGTAAAAGTCATGTCCGGTATTGTTCTCTCTGCGTCGGTTCGTCAGAACCTCCTCTCCCTCCAGTCCACCGCTGACCTGCTCGCCACCACACAGAACCGTCTGTCGACCGGCAAGAGCGTCAACTCGGCCCTGGACAATCCCACCAACTTCTTCACCGCACAGTCGCTCGACAACCGCGCCAGCGACATCAACAACCTGCTCGACAGCATCGCCAACGGCGTGCAGGTGCTGCAGGCTGCCAACACCGGCCTGACCTCGCTGCAGAAGCTGATTGACTCCGCGAAGTCGATCGCCAACCAGGCGCTGCAGACCACGGTCGGTTACTCCACCAAGTCCAACGTCTCCACCACGATCGCCGGTGCTACGGCGGCCGACCTGCGCGGTACGACGAGCTTCGCCAGCGCGACGGCATCCAGCAACGTGCTGTATAACGGCACGGCCGGCGGCACCACGGCGGCGAACGGCACCACGACGCTCGGCGCCACTCTCGGCTCCTTCACGGGTACGGCAGCAACGGCCGGCGATGGTACCACCGCCCTGACCGGCGCCATCACCCTGATCGCCACCAACGGCACGACCGCGACCGGCCTCGTCGGCAACGCTCAGCCCGCCGACGGCGACACGCTGACCGTCAACGGCAAGACCATCACCTTCCGTTCGGGTGCTGCTCCGGCGTCGACCGCGGTTCCCTCCGGTTCGGGCGTCAGCGGCAACCTCGTCACCGACGGCAACGGCAACACCACCGTCTATCTCGCCACGGCGAGCGTCAGCGACCTCTTGAGCGCGATCGATCTTGCCAGCGGCGTCAAGACGGCATCGATCACCTCGGGTGCTGCGACGATCTCCATCAGCACTGCACAGGGTGGTGCTGCTTCGGGCGTTGCCGGCGGCCAGGTTACGCTGAAGAGCTCGACGGGTGCGGATCTGAGCGTCACCGGCAAGGCTGACCTGCTCAAGGCTCTCGGTCTGACGACGTCCACGGGTGCAGGCAACGCCACCATCGACGTCAACCGGACCACGAGCGCGGCCTCGCTGGGTGCGGAGCTCTCGGACGGCTCGACGCTGAACGTCGACGGTCACGTCATCACCTTCAAGAATGCGCCGATCCCGGGCACGACCGGTGCTCCGAGCGTTCCGAGCGGGTATGGTGTGAACGGTGCGGTCGTCACCGACGGCAACGGCAACTCGACGGTCTATCTGCAGGGCGGCACGGTCAATGATGTGCTGAAGGCGATCGACCTTGCGACCGGCGTGCAGACTGCGACCATCGCCGCCAACGGCACTGCGTCGCTTGCGACCGCGACCGGCCAGTCGAACTCGACGATCAACTCGTCTGGTCAGCTCAAGCTCTCGACCGGTATCAACGCCGATCTGTCGATCACCGGCACCGGCAATGCGCTGAACGTGCTCGGCCTCGCCGGCAACACCGGCAACGCGACCGCCTTCACCGCGGCGCGCACCTCCGGCATCGGCGGCATTGCGGGCAAGACCCTGACCTTCACCTCCTTCAACGCAGGCACGGCGGTCAATGTCACCTTCGGCGACGGCACCAACGGCACGGTCAAGACGCTCGATCAGCTCAACACCAAGCTGCAGGCCAACAACCTGTCGGCGACGATCGACGCCAACGGCCTGCTGACCATCACCGCGTCCAACGACTATGCGTCCTCGACGCTCGGTTCGACGACGGCGGGTGGTGCGATCGGCGGCACGCTCACCTCGGCGCTGACCTTCTCGACGGCCTCCAACCCCGTCCAGGATGGCGTTGCTCAGACGGCGCGTGCCAATCTGGTGTCCCAGTACAACAACATCCTGAACCAGATCGACACCACCTCGCAGGACTCCTCGTTCAACGGTGTCAACCTCTTGAACGGCGACCAGCTCAAGCTGGTGTTCGACGAGACCGGCAAGTCGAGCCTGAACATCACCGGCGTGACCTACAACTCCAAGGGTCTGGGCCTCGCCTCGCTGACCGTCGGCGTCGACTTCATCGACAACGCCGCCGCCAACCGGGTGCTGACCAACCTCAACGCCGCCTCGAGCACGCTGCGCTCGGAAGCTTCGAGCCTTGGCTCGAACCTCTCGGTGGTGCAGATCCGTCAGGACTTCAACAAGAACCTGATCAACGTGCTGCAGACCGGCTCGTCGAACCTGACCCTGGCCGACACCAACGTCGAGGCGGCCAACAGCCAGGCGCTGTCGACCCGCCAGTCGATTGCGGTCTCGGCACTGTCGCTGGCCAACACCTCGCAGCAGAGCGTGCTCCAGCTGCTCCGCTAATAAGCGGCTGAAATAACTCAATAAAATCGAGCGGCGGGCCTTTGGTCCCGCCGCTCTTTTTTGCGTCCGGGGGCGGGAAGGGGCGTTCACCAGCCATTAACCCTATCGCTTAAACCGGCGTTAACCATACTTTAAAGGACACCTCCTAAAACTGGACAAAAGCCCGCTTTCCAGACCGCGCGGCCGATTCGTACCCGGTTCAAGAGGAAGACTCGCCAATGTCCAACATCGTTCTCTCGGCGTCCGTTCGCCAGAACCTGTTGTCGCTGCAGTCGACGGCCGACTTGCTGGCCACGACGCAGGAGCGGCTGTCGACCGGCAAGAAGGTCAACACGGCGCTCGACAATCCCACCAACTTCTTCACGGCGCAGGGGCTGGACAACCGGGCGAGCGACATCAGCAACCTGCTCGATGGCATCAACAACGGTGTGCAGGTGCTTCAGGCCGCCAACACCGGCATCACCTCGCTGCAAAAGCTGATCGACAGCGCGAAATCGATCGCCAACCAGGCGCTCCAGACCACGGTCGGTTATTCCACCAAGTCGAACGTCTCCACCACAATTCCCGGAGCGACGCCCGCCGACCTGCGCGGCACGACCTCCTACGCGAGCGCGACCGCCAAGAGCAACGTGCTCTATACCGGCGCTGCCGGTGGCGTGACCCCCGTGACGGGAACCGCCGCGCTCGGTGCTTCGCTCGGCTCGAGCGCTGGTACCTTTACCGGCACCGCAGCGCTCGCAGCCGACGGCACCACCGCACTGTCCGGAACCGCCACACTGCTCGGCACCACGGCATCCACCACCTTCGGCGCGCCGCCCGCGGATGGCGACACCGTCACGGTGAACGGCAAGACCATCACCTTCCGCACCGGCATCGCTCCGACCACCCAGCCGACCGGCTGGGGCCTCGATGCCAGCGGACACATCGCCACTGACGGCAACGGCAATTCGATCGTCTATGAGGGAACGGCGGCTGCGCCCGGCGCGACTGTCAACGACGTTCTCACTGCGATCGACCTCGCCAGCGGCGTCAAGACCGCAACCATCAGCGCAAGCGCGGCGACCATCGCCGTGAGCGGCTCGGCAGGTCCCGTCGGCACGCTTCAGGTGGCATCGTCCATCACGGCGGGCGCACTGACGCTGAAGAGCTCGACCGGCGCCGATCTGAGCGTGACGGGCAAGGCCGACTTCCTCAACAAGCTCGGCCTGACGTCGGCGACCGGCGCGGGCAATGCAAGCGTGACCGCGAACCGGTCGACGACCGCCGGCTCGCTCGGCACTCTCGTCCAAGACGGCTCGACGCTGAACATCGACGGCCACACCATCACGTTCAAGAATGCCCAGACGCCGCAATCGGCGGCAAGCGTGGCCACCGGCTATGGCGTCAGCGGCAACGTCGTCACCGACGGCAACGGCAATTCGACGGTCTATATCCAGAGCGCGACGCTCACCGATCTGCTCAACTCGATCGACCTTGCCACCGGCGTCAAGACCGCCAGCATATTCAATGGTGCGGCGACGTTGACGACGACCTCGGGCCAGATCCCGTCGTCGGTCAACAGCAGCGGCCAGCTTGCGCTCTCCACCGGCGTCAACGCCGACCTCTCGATCACCGGCACCGGCAACGCGCTCAGTGCGTTCGGCCTCAGCGGCAACACGGGGACGGCGACCGCATTCACTGCGGCGCGCACCTCCGGTGTCGGCGGTGTCAGCGGCAAGACGTTGACCTTCACCTCCTTCAACGGCGGCACGCCGGTGAACGTTACCTTCGGCGACGGCACCAACGGCACCGTCAAGACGCTCGACCAGCTCAATGTGCAGCTTCAGGCGAACCACCTGACGGCGACGATCGATGCCAACGGCGTGCTGACGGTCACCACCGTCAACGAATACGCGTCCTCGACCCTTGGTTCGACCGCCGCCGGCGGCGCGGTCGGCGGAACGCTCACCAGCGTGCTCGCCTTCACCACCGCGCAGCCCCCGGTTCAGGATCCCGTCGCGCAGACCGCGCGTTCGAGCCTGGTCAGCCAGTTCAACAACATCCTGGCGCAGATCGACACGACGTCGCAGGACTCGTCCTTCAACGGCATCAACCTGCTCAACGGCGACACGCTGAAGTTGGTCTTCAACGAGACCGGCAGCTCCACGCTCGGCATCAACGGCGTCGTGTTCAACGCGGCTGGCCTCGGTCTCAGCAACCTCGTTCCCGGCACGGACTTCATCGATAACGGCGCCACCAACAAGGTGCTGTCCAGCCTGAATGCCGCCTCCAGCAGGCTGCGCTCGGAAGGTTCATCGCTCGGTTCGAACCTCTCGATCGTGCAGGTGCGTCAGGATTTCTCCAAGAACCTGATCAACGTGTTGCAGACCGGCTCGTCGAACCTGACGCTGGCCGACACCAACGAGGAAGCGGCCAACAGCCAGGCGCTGTCGACCCGCCAGTCGATCGCGGTGTCCGCGCTGTCGCTGGCCAACCAGTCGCAACAGAGCGTGCTGCAGCTGCTCCGCTAATTTCGCGGCGCATGATCGCAACGCGAGTCATCGCGGCGGGGCTAACGCTCCGCCGTTCTTTTTACGGAGATCGCTAAGACAGGATTAGCTGAGATTGATGCGCATCGTGCCGGACGAGTTTACAGCGTGCATGTACGCATTTAGCTTTGGCGACGAAGATGCTCCGCGACCCGTAATAATCCGGAGTGCTTCCAAGCACACACGTAAGCAAATCTTAAGCGGTGCTGCCTAGGGTTGGGAAAGAAATCCTTAAGCGCGTTCAACGGGCTAGGTAACCTCCAGGGTGTGATTGATGTCGAATTCCGCTGCCTCGGCCTATGCGCGTGTTGCTACGACCACCGCATCTCCTCGCGACATCGAGGCGCAGACCCTGCTCAAGGCCGCCAACAAGCTTCAGGACGCGGTCAACAACGCCGACCCGTTCAGCGAGCAGACCACGCAGGCCCTGATGTTCAATCGCAAGCTCTGGACGATCTTTCTGAGCGAGGCGATGCGCGACAACAATCCGCAGCCGATCGACGTGCGCCAGAAGATCGCCAACATCAGCGTGTTCGTGCTGAGCCAGACCGCCGCGCTCCAGATGAGCCCGCAGTTCGATCACTTCCGTCCGCTGATCGAGATCAACCGGAACATCGCTGCCGGTCTGTCCGGACGGCCGTAATCCACCGTCGGAACGATCGTGCCTCGCGGCATGAGTGAGGTGCTGATCAAGGACGGCTCGTTCCGCTGCGGCAACACCAAGTTCACGCTGGCGGATAGCTGCAGGGCGCGGCTCGACAACGTCGTCGCCGATCCCGCGACCGGCGTGCGCAATCCCGAAAGGGCCGTTGTTGCCCCGCTCGGCACCTGATGGTCAGGCGCTGAGGTCCGTATTCAGCGGGCGCGAGGGCTGAGACTTCAGATCCTCTGCATGGAAATAGGCCCGCCGGCGCAGCATCGCTTCGTCGGGGAACTGGTTCACCACCGCGTCGGTCCTGTCGTTGACGACCTGGAAGACGAAGGACGCAGCCGCCTGGTCGAACACGACCTGGCGCGAGACGTTCTCGTTGTTCGGCAAATCATTGCGCACAGCCGCGCCGGTATCGCTTGCGGCGACCGTCTGACTCACCGGCAAATCAGTTTGCACGGCCTCGTTCGCCGCCGAATTCGACGTCGCTACGTACTGCGCGGGGGCCGGTATCCCCACCGGCCTGATGCTGAAATCTGTACTCATGGCAGCCTCCTGGTTGCCTTACGTGAGTCAAATCCCAACCCCTCTCAATACGCAACCATGGAACACCAGGATTGAACACCCGGTAAGGAAACGTGCCTAACCGCACGACCAAATCGCCGCGCGGTTTTTCCTAAAATTGTAGCTGGTTTTTGCGTGCGCTCAGAGCGAGCGGCTGACCGCGAGCGGCGTGATGTGACGCGGGCCCGGCGCGGCGCGGCGCCCCGCGGCCGTATAGGTGTTCGGCACGTTGCGCTTCTGGATCTCGGCATTGACGCCGCGCACGACGCTCTCGGAGACCGCGTGCGCGGTCGCGAGCACGGTGAGGTTGACCTGGAGCATCGCGCGGAACGCATCGTGGTGGCGATGCAGCGTCGAGAGCAGCTCGGGCGCGGATTTCGCGAGCTGGGCCTGGTTAGCCTTCAATTGGCTGACGGCGCCGACATAGTTTCGCGACAGCTCCTGCTTATTGCTCTCGAGCGTCATCGCCTCGCGAACCTTGCCGGCGCGAACGAGCTCGGTCTCGTGCTCGATCAGTCCGAGCAGGGCGCTCATCGCATCCATCAGTTGCTCGGCGACCTTGCGTGCCTCGGCGTTGCCGGGCGCGTTGTTCGGGCGCTGCGCTTGCATCGGCTGACGTGAGGCGGTGAACTGGTTCATCTCGTTTGACCTTATGCCGTGCGGAGAGTGGTTTTCGCCTGCTGGATGATCAAGGTACGATAGACGTCGCGGGCGACACCGACGCCGCCGGCATTGGCGAAGTTCTTGGAATATTGCTCGGTCAGCATCGAGCGCCACACGCCGGTACCGGGCGTGCTGCCGAACGGGCCATCGCCCTTCAGGCCCGAGGTCATCTGCGAGAACATGCTGTTGAGGAACATCGCCTCGAAGTCGGTGGCGGTCTTCTGCGCCTTTGCCTGCTGCTGCGGCGCGACCTTTTGCAGGGCGCTCGCGAGCTCGAAGTCGGGCCGGCCGTTGCGGCTCTCGACGGAGAAGGCCGAGGAGGTGGCGGGGCGCGCGGTGTTGATCGTGCCGGTCTGCATCACATCACCTCGATGTCGGCTTCGATGGCGCCGGCGGCCTTGATCGCCTGGAGGATGCTGATCATGTCGCGGGGGCCGATGCCGAGGCCGTTGAGGCCGTCGACGAGCTGCTGGAGCGAGACGCCGTCCTTGACGAGGGCCAGCTTCTTGCCGTCCTCGGTCACGGTGACACTGCTGCGCGGCGCGACCACGGTACGGCCGCGCGACAGCGGGTTGGGCTGGCTCACCTGTGGGCTCTCGGAGATCGTGACGGTGAGGTTGCCTTGCGCCACCGCGACGGTGGCGACGCGGACGTCGCGGCCCATCACGATAATGCCGCTCCGTTCGTCGATGATGATCTTGGCGGCGAGATCGGGGTCGACCTGGAGCTGCTCGATCTCGGTGAGGAAGGCGACGACGTTGCCCTTGAACTCCGGCGGGATCGACAACTGCACCGTCGACGGATCGATCGGCTCGGCGGTCTTGACCCCGAGATAGTCGTTGACGGCGGCCGCGATGCGCTTGGCGGTGGTGAAATCGGCGTTGCGCAGCGCCAGGCGCACGTTCGGCAGGCGATTGAGCGCGAACTCGATCTCGCGCTCGATGATGGCGCCGTTGGCGATGCGTCCGACGGTCGGCACGCCGCGCACGATTTTCGCCGCCTCGCCCTCGGCCTGGAAGCCGGAGATGGCGAGCGAGCCCTGCGCGACGGCGTAGACGTTGCCGTCGGCGCCGAGGAGGGGGGTGACAAGCAGGGTGCCGCCCTGGAGGTTCTTGGCATCGCCCAGCGCGGAGACGGTAACGTCCATGCGCGTGCCCTGCGTGGCGAAGGCCGGCAGATTGCCCGTCACCATCACGGCGGCGACGTTGCCGGTGCGGATGGTGGCGCCGCGGATGTTGACGCCCATGCGCTCGAGCATCGCCTGCAGCGACTGCTTGGTGAAGGGGATGTTGTTGAGGGTGTCGCCGGTGCCGTTGAGGCCGACGACGAGGCCGTAGCCGATGAGCTGGTTCTGCCGCACGCCTTCGATATTGGCGAGGTCCTTGATGCGCGAGGTCGCAGCCGCAGACGTGACCGACAGCGCCAGCGCTGACAGCGCGGCGCAGGCCACCCCAACAATCCTCACCCAACGAACGCCTGGCATCCTCTGCTCCCCAAGGCTTCCAAAGAGCCTCCTCAAATCGACAAGACCTGCACGACACTCCCATGACGAGCTGGTCCGGCGCTTTCCTTGCGAGCGCTGTGCCAACCCGGGGCATGAGGAGTAGGTCGCTGAATAGGTTGAATAAATCTGTTTCGACCGGCCTCAGTCCGTGTTGTCGCTGAGGAGCGAAACTGCCGCCTGTCGGCAGATTTTGCCGGGCCGTTTACGCGCCGTTAACCATAAGACGGCGAAGGTGAGGCATCGATCACCCGGATTGCTGCGATGCGCATCTACGGACCGAACGGCACCACGCTTGGAACGCCGGCCAGCCAGGCCAGGCGGACGGGCTCCGGCACCTTCGTGCTGCCGGACACCTCGTCGGCGCAGGAGACACGGAGCGCTGCCGCGCCGAAAGCCGCTGCCAGCCTCGACGGGCTGCTGGCGCTGCAAGGCATCGAAGAGGATCCGGTCGAGCGTCGCAAGCGCTCGGTCGCCCGCGGCAGGACCGCGCTCGACGTGCTCGACGATCTCAAGATGGGGCTCCTGTCCGGCAATCTCGATGCTTCGACTGTGATGCGGCTGCGCGATGCTGCGGCGAACCTGAAATCGTCGTCCGGCGATCCCGGCCTCGATGCCGTGCTCTCCGAAATCGAGCTGCGCGTCGAGGTCGAACTTGCGAAGGCCGGGCAGGCCTAGTCGTTATTCGTCATCCTGAGGGTGACGGGACTCCCATAAACTTCTCGCCTTACGCCGCTTCCTCCTTCTGCTGCGAGTCATAGCGGCGCTGGGCGGCGAGCACCTCCTTCAGATTCTCCTCGGCCCAGTCGCGCAGGGGATCGACGGCGGCGGCGAGCGTCAGCCCGAGCTGCGTGATCGAATACTCCACCGTTACCGGCACGGTTGCGATGGCGTGACGCTTGATCAATCCGTCGCGTTCGAGCGATTTGAGAACCTGGCTCAGCATCTTCTGCGAAATGCCTTCAATCGTGCGCCGTAACTGATTGAAGCGCATCGGCTCCTCGCGCAGCAGCAAGAGGATCAGCACCGCCCATTTGTCGCCGACGCGATCGAGGATCTGGCGCGTGGGGCAGTTCGCTGCATAGACGTTGGGTTTCATCATCGGACCTCAGAATCCATTCCGGCCGCTTGCGGTATGCGTCTGGTTACTCCAGCGTAATCAGGTAAGCACAAAGTGCTCTCTTAACACCAGCATTCTTTTCGATATCTAGTTTCTGTTAGTTACCACAGAAGCAAAGGAGCCTTCCATGAAAATCGCAGTTGCCGGCGCCTCGGGCCGGGCCGGGTCGGAGATCACCAAGGAATTGTCCCGCCGCGGCCACACGGTCACGGCCATCGCCAGGAACCCCGGGAAGATCGCGGCCCTGCCGAATGTCATCCCCACCAAGGGCGACGTGCTGGACCAGGCGGGCCTTACCAAGCTGTGGGCCGGGCACGACGTTGCCGTGAGTTCCGTGCACTTCCTCGCCAGCGACGCGCTCAAGCTGATTGGCGCGGCAAAGGAGTCCAAGGTGGGCCGTTACCTCGTGGTCGGCGGCGCCGGCAGCCTCGAGGTCGCACCCGGCGTGAAACTGGTCACAACCCCCAGTTTTCCAGCCCAATACAAGGCCGAGGCTGAAAAGGGTTCCGCCTTCCTGGATCTGCTGCGCCAGGAAAAGGACCTGAACTGGACCTTCATCTCGCCGTCGGCGCTGTTCGTCGAGGGAGAGCGCACCGGCAAGTTCCGGCTCGGCACCGATCAGCTTCTCGCAGATGCGAACGGGAAGAGCTGGATCACCTTCGCGGACTACGCCATTGCGCTGGCCGACGAGATCGAGAAGCCGGCCCATCTGAGGCAGCGTTTCACGGTCGGTTACTAGGCCTTCGGCCGCTCCCGGGCCCTTACGGATAAGCTTTCCTGTGCAAGGGCTTGGGGGCGGTAACCGGACGATCAGGGAAATATTGTCTGTCACAGGAGGCCGCTATATAAGGCCCCGCTCAACGGACCCCGTTCCGTTTGCGAGTCGTTGCTTAGACAGATAGGCCGCCCTTGGAAAAGTTGAAAAACTACCGACCGACCGAAAAAGAGCCTTTCATGAACGACCGGCAGAAGGAGTACTTCCGCTTGAAGCTCCTTGCCTGGAAGGATGAGATCCTCAAAGAGTCCAAGCTCACCCTGCAAGCCCTGCAGGAGGAGAACGTGAACCACCCCGATCTTGCTGATCGGGCATCGTCCGAAACCGACCGTGCCATCGAGCTCCGTGCCCGCGACCGCCAGCGCAAGTTGATCGCCAAGATCGACGCCGCGCTCCAGCGGATCGAGGACAACACCTACGGCTATTGCGAGGACACCGGCGAGCCGATCTCATTGAAGCGGCTTGAGGCCCGGCCCATCGCGACGCTCTCGGTGGAAGCGCAGGAGCGCCACGAGAAGCGCGAGAAGGTCTATCGCGACGAATAGAGTCCGAGCCGCAGCGATGCGGCTCTTTGTTTTTGGACGCAAGGCGCCATTTCGCGCCGCGATCAGCATTTTGCCTGTCGCTTGCCACCGCGCCTGTCGACGCGACTACGATCGCGAAAAGTGAATCGCGATCAAGGGGGTAGACTCAATTCCTCCGAGCTCACGTGAGTTCGGATGAGAAACTACATTCACTTCAGGTGCGGGAGGTTTTGCGAGTCGCATCAACGAGATCGACTCGGCTGTTGAGATGCTGATCCAGCTGCATCAAGCATCGCTGCAATCAGGTCTCCTGCGACGCCACGAGGCGTGCATCCCCATAAAGCCTGGACCAACTCAATATTTCCTTAAACGCCGGCAGCAGGGCGTAGGCCGCATCGGTCAGCTCGTACTCGACCCTTAGGGGTTTCTCCGCGAAGGCAGTTCGCGACACCAGCCCGTCCTGCTCGAGCTCGCGCAGCTGCGTGGTCAGCATGTGCTGGGTGACGCCGCCGATCGACCGCCGCAACGCGCCGAAGCGAACCACGCCGTTCATCAGCGCGAACAGGATCTCCAGCTTCCACTTGCCGCCGAGGGCATGGATGGCGCGCTTGAAGTCGGCGAGCAGGGCAGGGTCGGGGCTGCAATCGCAGTCGCCGTCGCAAAGGCTGGTCAGATTTTCCATACCGGTCTCGAAATCCATTCTACTTGTCCGCAAGCACATAGTGACCAGATGCGGCCCTGAGCAGGGCCTTGGTGGAACCAATCCGGCGGCCCGTGCAACGAGGGGAATTTGGCAATGAGCGCTGTTCTGGTCACCGGCGGCTCGGGCTTCGTCGGCATCCATGTCATCCTGCAACTTCTGGCCGCCGGCCACGCGGTTCGGACCACGGTGCGCCGGCCGGAGCGGCAGGCCGATGTGCTGGCGATGCTGCGGGAGGACGGGGCGGCCGCCCCCGAAAGTCTGTCTTTCTTCATCGCCGACCTCGTCCGGGACGAGGGGTGGCGCGAGGCCGTCGCGGGATGCGACTACGTGCTCCATGTGGCCTCGCCGCTCTCGACCAGTGTTCCCAAGGATGAGAACGAGATGATCATCCCGGCCCGCGACGGCACGCTGCGGGTGCTGCGTGCCGCGCGCGAGGCCGGCGTCAGGCGCGTGGTCATCACCTCGTCGCTGGGGGCGATCGGCTATGGCCATCCGCCGCGCGACAAACCGTTCGACGAGTCCGACTGGACCAATCTCGACGGCGCCGACGTGCAGCCCTACATCAAGTCCAAGACGCTGGCCGAGAGGGCGGCCTGGGATTTCGTCGCGGGCGAGGGCGGCGGGCTCGAATTGTCGGTGGTCAATCCCGCCGGCATCTTCGGTCCGGTGCTGGGGCCGGACTTCTCCGGCTCGATCGAGATCGTCAAATCGCTGCTCGACGGCGCGATGCCGGCGGTTCCGCGGGTCTATTTCGGCGTGGTCGACGTGCGCGATGTGGCCGATCTGCACTTGCGGGCGATGACGGCCCCAGAGGCCAAGGGTGAGCGCTTCATCGCGGTTTCCGGGGAGACGATGTCGATCCTCGACATTGCCAGGGTGCTGCGGCGGGAACTGGGACCAAGGGCACGCCGGGTTCCGCGGCTGCAGGCTCCGGACTGGCTGGTGCGGGTGGCTGCAAACCGGATTCCCTTGCTGCGCGCGGTCGTGCCGATGCTCGGAAGGGTGCGACATTCCACCAGCGCCAAGGCGAGGTCGCAGCTCGGCTGGCAGGCCCGTTCCAACCAGGAGGCGATCCTCTCGACCGCCGAGAGCCTGATCCGGCTCGGTCTCGTCAAGGGCTGAGGGCCCACGCCACCCGCGCTTGTCACGCCCCGGCGGGGATGCTGAAGTGTGGATCTCGATTGCGTAGCGTGGGAGGCGGCGCCGATGGACAATATTCTCGCAGCCGCAAAGGCGATCGCGCTGGCGCGCCGCAACCATGCGCCGCTTGCAGCGCTTGAGGTTCCCCCGGCCGACGAAGCCGAGGGCTATCAGGTCCAGCGCGCGCTGCACGATTTGCTGCTGCCGCAGGCCGGCCCGCTCGTCGGCTACAAGATCGGCTGCACCAGCCAGGTGATGCAGGATTATATCGGCATCCCGCATCCCTGCGGCGGCGGCGTGTTCCAGAAGGGCGTGCACGAGAGCGGCGTGAAGCTCTCCGCCTCCAAATATGTCCGCGTCGGCGTCGAATGCGAGATCGCGGTGCGGCTGAAACGCGACCTCGCGGCCGGCGAGGCGCCGTTCACGGCCGAATGGGTCGGCGAGGCGGTCGAGGCCTATCATCCCGCCATCGAGATCGTCGACGACCGCTACGTGAAGTGGGAGACGATGGGCGCGCCGACGCTGATCGCGGACGATTTCTTCGCGGCCGGCTGCGTGCTGGGTCCGTCGGTTCCGCGCTCGTCGGTGCCGGACCTGAAGGCGGTCAAGGGCCGCGCCATCGTCAACGGTGAGGAAGTCAGCCACGGCACCGGCGCCGACGTGCTCGGCCACCCCCACAACGCACTCGCCTGGCTCGCCAATCATCTCGCCGCCGAGGGCAAGGCCTTGCATGCGGGACAACTCGTGCTGACGGGCAGCCTGGTGAAGACGCTGTGGCTGAAGGCCGGCGACAAGGTGCGGATGGAGCTGGACGGACTGGGCGTGGTGGAGGTGGAGTTCACGTAGCCCTCTCTCCGTCGTGGGCGATCTCGTGCCCCGGACGCAGCGCAGCGCCTCTTCGCGGTGCGCTGCAGAGCCGGGACACGAGAGGGTGGATGAGGTTCTCGGAATTCGTCTTTGCGAGGAGCTCTTCGCGACGAAGCAGGGTCTTTCCGCGAGGGCCGTCTGGATTGCTTCGCTCTTCGAGCTTCCGCGGACAGGCCGCTCGCAAGGACGGCGTGTGCGGCAGCAGCGTTGCTGAAATGTCGCGAGCCTCTCTCGCTATGTGCAGGTTCTGAACCCATCAGACAGAGACATCTTGCGCCCGCCGGCGATCGGGTCTATGAGCCCCGTCCCATTCAACCTGCGCGTTCAACAATGAGGAGACCAGCCGTGAAAAGTCTGTGGCGATCGACACGCTCCGTGCCGACGCTCTCAGTGCGTCCGGCTGACAGTCATCCAATCATGTTGAACGACAATGGCACATTCATTGATTCAGCGCCGGCGGGAGGCCGAGCGCGCGCGGGTTGAAGCCTATGAGCTGTCGCTGCGGCATGTGTCGCAGCGGACGCGTCCTCCACCGGATTTCGAGACCGCGATCTACGAGGCCAAGCGTGGCTTCGAGGCGGACGTCGTGCGCGACGCCCAGGCCTGGAAGCCGCGGATGAAGACTCGCGATCCCGCGCGTCTTCGCCTTGCCGCGGCTCGCCATCTCTTCGCGCGCTATCCAGTCGCAGAACATCTGGAGCAGATCTGGATCGACGGCGCGGGACTGGGTGCGCACGAGATCGTGTTGCGCAAGCGCTGGTACGTCGTGTCGGCTGGTGGCGGTTCGCTCTACGGCGCCGGCGCGAGCGCATGGCTGTCTCGCAAGGAGGTCCATGCGTTCCTCAATCCGTTGGGGAGCGTGAGCTTCGAGGCTGCGATCTGGCAGGCGATTGCGCGCTCCTATGCGGACGATCCCGCCGTTGCGATGCGGATCGCGCGCACCAGGATCACGCAGACGCCGCGTGCCCAGCATCGCTTCTGGCGCGAGGTGGTGCGATTCTTTTGCGCGCATCCCACCACGGTCGAGGAGATGGACGATCTCTACGATTATCTCGCCGATTGCCATCGGCGCAATCGTAAGTTCAGCCTCAAGGGGCGCTCGCTGGTCTCGCTCGGCCGACAGATGCGCGAGTGGCATCGCGATCTCGATGCGATCGCTCGCATCGAGGCCGCGCGCCGTCGCGCTGCGGCCCTGCAGAACCGTGCGCGCGGGCTGGCGGCGGAGCATGTCGACGAGGCCTGGCGAGGTGCTGCGATCGCGGACTGGTCCTGGACGACGTCGTCCAAGGACCGGGCCAAGCGTGAGGAGTATGTCGTGGTCCAGCTCCGGACTGCGGCCGATCTCGTAGACGAGACGCGCGGCATGCGTCACTGCGTCGCCAGCTACGCGACGAAGTGCATTGCCGGGCAGGCGTCGATCTGGTCGCTCCGCCGCCGTGCCGCGGGCAGCGCCCAGAGGCTTCTGACCATCGAGCTGGATCCCCGTTCCCGGGCGGTTCAGGTTCGCGGGTTTGCAAACCGTCCGCCGCTCGCGGAGGAGTGCAAGATCCTCGAGCGGTGGGCGCAAGCCCGCGGGATCATGCTGCTCTGAAAGAAGCCTGCGCCGCTAAGGCGGCGCAGGCAAAATACATGCGGCCCTCGCCAGGGGAGCTAGCGAGGGCCGCGTAGTACATCGTCGTTCGCGCCTAGGTTCGCGAACACGATGTGGGAGCTCGGGAGAAGCTTAGAAGGGCAGCAGCACGTCCATGACCTGCTGGCCGTAGCGCGGCTGCTGCACGTCCATGATCTGGCCGCGGCCGCCGTAGGCGATGCGGGCCTGCGCGATCTTGGTGGAGTCGATGGTGTTGTCGCTCTGGATGTCTTCGGGGCGGACGATGCCGGCGACCACGAGCTCGCGGATCTCGTAGTTGACGCGGATCTCCTGCTTGCCCTCGACGACGAGGTTGCCGTTCGGCAGCACCTGGGTCACGACCGCGGCGACGTTGGTCTGCAAGGCTTCCGTGCGGTTGACCGAGCCCTTGCCGTCGCTGGAAGCGGTGGCGTCGGCGGTGAGGATGCGGCCGGGCAGGATCTTGTTGGCCTGCGTGATGGTCTGCGAGCCGATGAAGTCGGTAATCCCGGAGTCTTCCTTGTTGGTGCGGCTGCGCTGGGTCTCGTTGGCGATGTTGGCCTTGTCGGTGATGTTCACGGTCACGGTCAGGAGGTCGCCGATCTGGTGGGCGCGCTGGTCCTTGAAAAAGGCGCGGCTGCCGCTGCGCCACAGCGAGTTCGGATTGTAGGAGGCGACTTCAGGCTTCGGCATCGGCATCTGCACCGGCTTGTAGCCGGGCTGCGTCGTCGGATTGTCGATCGCCGACAATTTCGGCTGCTCGCCGATCTGCGACAGGCGGTCGATCGAGGAGCAGCCGCTCGCGAGCGCGCAAGTGGCCAGCAGCAGGGCAGAGATCGCGATGCGACGAAGACGAAAAGCCGAACTGAACGTGGACATGACTTACTCTGACTTGGCTGGAGCTTGCGAGACGCGAACTTGCGGGATCTGGGCTTGGGCGATCTGGGCCGGCGACGCCGGCGCCTGGATCAGGCTCTGGGCGAGGGCTGCGGCCGCCGCGGCGGGGGCAGGCGCTTCGTCGCGCTTGAGCGACGAGGTCTGCTCGACCGCCGGCGCCATCGGCGCGGACTGGCTCGCGCCCTGCACCGTCACCTGGCCGCGGCCGGTGACGACCCCGGTCAGGGTGCGCTTGGATTGCAGGTTGAGCACGGAGACGGTGTCGCCCTCGGCGCCGCTCTCGATCGCCTTGCCGCGCGTGGTGAGGTGGAGGCCGGGCACCTGGTAGATGATGGTGACGCTCTGGTCGCGCTGCACGAAGTCGGGCTTGACGATGTCGGCGACGCGGATCGGCGTGCCCGCGCGCATCGGCCGGCGCAGCTGCATGCCGACGGTGCGGTCGCGCGAGGCGGGCTCGCCGGTGACCTCGGCCTTCGGCCGGCGCTCCAGCGTGACGTCGGAGGATTTCAGCAGATCCGCACGGTCGATGTCGCGCGTCAGCACGGCCACTTCCACCGTCTCGATCGCGGTGCCGGTGAAGCGCAGCTTGGTCGCGGTCGGATTGTTGTCGTTGCTGATCTCGAAGGCGATGTCGAAACGGCCGCCACGGGCATCATAGCGGGTGGCGACCGGCTGGAGCGCGCCGGTGTTGGAGGCGTCGAGCCGCATGTCGGAAACGCCGCGATCGAAGGTGACGGTGATGTTGGCGGCATCGCCAAGGCCGAAGCGGCGCTCGAGCGCGGACGCGACCGCGTTTTCGAGGTCCTTGTTGGCGAGCGTGCGGGCGAGACGGGTGACCTGGACCTCCTTGATGTCGCCGGTCATCACGCCGATCACCTGCTTGGCGCGGAGCACGCTCAGGACCTGGGCGACCGGCAACGCGCCGGTGGTGCCGAGATCGGGCGAGCGGTACACCGGGATCAGTGCGGCCGAGCCGGCATTGTCGATGAGATCGCCGACCCGCACCACGTCCGAGGTCACGGTGACGCTCGCGCGCAGCGTCGGCGCGGCGATGCCGTCGTCGGCGGCCCGTGCCGGCAGTGCCAGTGCGAGCAGAACGGAGATCGCGGCAAGGGTGGTGCGGATCATCGTCATCACCTCAGCGGAACAGCGCCGTGGTCGATTGCATCATCTGGTCAGCGGCGCTGATGACCTTGGCGTTCATCTCGTAGGCGCGCTGTGCGGCGATCAGGTCGCTCATCTCCGAGACGACGTCGACATTGGCCTGTTCCAGGCTTCCCTGCGTGATCTTGCCGTAGCCTTCGGAATTCGCGGTGCCGTCCTGCGGCGGGCCGGAGGAGGGCGTTTCGGTGAACTGATTGCTGCCGACCGGCTGGAGGCCCGCCTTGTTGATGAAGCGGGTCACGCCGATCTGGCCGATGATCGAGGAGGTCGACGAGCCCGGCAGCGTCACCGAGACCTGGCCCTGCTCGCTGACGGTGATGCCGGAGGCGTTGTTCGGGATGGTGATGGTCGGCTGCACCGGATTGCCCTGCGCGGTGACGACGCGGCCCTGGTTGTCCATCTGGAAGGTGCCGTCGCGGGTGTACTGATAGGTGCCGTCGGGCATCAGGATCTTGAAGAAGCCTTCACCCGACATCGCGAGGTCGAGATCGTTGCCGGTCTGCGACAGCGTGCCTTGCGTCATGCTGCGCGGCGTGCCGACGGTCTTGACGCCGCCGCCGATGTCGACGCCGACCGGCAGGATGGTGCCCTGGTCCGAGGCCTGCGCGCCGACGCGGCGCACGTGCTCGTAGATCAGGTCCTGGAACGCCGCGGTCTGCTTCTTGAAGCCGGTGGTGCGCAGGTTCGCGATGTTGTTGGAGATCACCTGAACGTTGAGTTCCTGTGCCGCCATTCCGGTCGCTGCGGTGTGAAGCGCCTGCATGTCAGTTCTCCCTCAATCAGGCCGGAACGTCGGCGAGTTTTTCGATCGCCGACTTGTGCATGTCGCTCTGCTGCTGGAGCAGGTTGGCGATGGCGGTGTAGCTGCGCATGACTTCGACCATGCGGCTCATCTCGCCGACCGAGTTGACGTTCGACTTCTCGATGTAGCCCTGGCGCACGGTCGACTTGGTGTCGGCCTGCTGGTTCGCGGAGCCGGCGGCATAGAGGTTGGCGCCGAGCTTGGTCAGCTTGGCCGGATCGTCGAACGAGGCCATGCGGATCTTGCCGCGGATCGAGTCGGTCCTGGCCGTGCCCTCGAGCACCGTGATGGTGCCGTCGGGCGAGACGTTGATGTCGTGATCGGTGGGCTGGAAGGTGATCGGGCCGCCGGTGCCCAGCACGAGGTTGCCGTCGGAGGTGACGAGCTGGCCGGTGCTGTTCAGCGAGAATTTGCCGTCGCGGGTATAGCGCTCGGCGCCGTTGGCCTGCACCGCGAAATAGGCGTTGCCGTCGATCGCCATGTCGAGCGGGTTGTTGGTCGGCTCCATCGGCCCCTGGCCGACGTCGCGGAAGGTGCCGCGGTCCTGCACATAGGAGACCCGGCGGTCCCGGCCGATGAAATTGTCCTCACGCGCGTTCGAGTTGAGGAACTCCTCGAACAGCGAATGGTCGGCCTTGAAGCCGTTGGTATTGGCGTTGGCGACGTTGTTGGCGACGACATCCATCTGCCGTTCCAACGTCATCTGCCGTGACAAGCCGATCAGAAGCGCGTTCTGCATCGGAAGATCTCCCCTGAGTGAGACCTGCCACCTCGCTCTCCCAAGCGCCTTGGCGGATCCCGTGAACGAGACCTCGGGTTCTCCCAAACCGTTCGGTCTCGGCCCTTTCTCAGCGAAAGTCGTGCCAACCTGAAAATTTGCGTAATTTCAAATGCTTGTCGTTTTTCAGCGGGCGCCGGAGGGCGGCAGAAAGGGTCTGTTAGCCATGTTTGCCCGGCAGATTTTTCCTAGCGGAGGCCCAATCGAAAGAAACCGTTAACCATTATTACCGTAGCGTTTGCGTGCAAGAGGAGCGCATTGCGCTGGGGCATTTGTATCGCGTCACTGTCTGCCAGGAGGCTTTGCTCTTTCGACCCCTTTGAGAGATGAACGAGCGCGGCGACCATGGCAGAGAATGAAGCGGAAGGCGGCGGAGCCGCCGAAGGCGCGGAAGCCGCTGCACCGAAGAACAAGCTCAAGCTCATCATCATGGCCGTCGGCCTGCTCGCCGTCCTCGGCGGCGGCGCTGCGACCTGGTTCTTCTTCTTCCGCCATGGCGACGACGAGCATCATGCCGAGGCGGCGCCGCCGCCGAAGCCGCCGGCCTTCGTCGACGTCCCCGACATGATGGTCAACCTCGCCGGCGCGCCCGGCGAGCGCGTGCAATATCTGCGGCTGAAGATCGTGCTGGAGCTGAAGGAAGAAAAGCAGATCGAGGCGATCAAGCCGACGATGCCGCGCGTCACCGACATCTTCCAGACCTATGTGCGCGAACTGCGCCCCTCCGACCTCAACGGCTCCGCCGGCATCTTCCGCCTCAAGGAAGAGCTGACCAAGCGCGTCAACGCGGCGGTTGCCCCGATCCAGGTCAGCGCGGTGCTGTTCAAGGAAGTCGTGATCCAGTGAGGACGCTGCGGAAGGTGATGAGCTAGCGTCATGGCCGGCAACGAGCAAATGGACCAGGATGCGATTGCCGCCCAATGGGAGGCGTCGCTCGATTCCGAGGATCCCGCGGAGGCCGCGAAGGCCGCTGCCGAAAACGAGCTATCCGAGACCATGGCCCTGCAATGGGCGGCCATGGTCGAGGACGGCAGCCGCGATCTCGGCAACGGCAAGAATTCCGGCGAGCGAGTGCTGTCGCAGGAGGAGATCGACAACCTCCTCGGCTTCACCGTCGGCGACGTCACGCTCGACGACCATTCCGGCATTCGCGCGATCATCGATTCGGCGATGGTCTCCTACGAGCGTCTGCCGATGCTCGAAATCGTCTTCGACCGCCTGGTGCGGCTGTTGACGACCTCCTTGCGCAATTTCACCTCCGACAACGTCGAAGTCTCGCTCGACCGCATCACCTCGGTGCGCTTCGGCGACTACATGAACTCGATCCCGCTGCCGGCCGTGCTCTCGGTGTTCAAGGCCGAGGAGTGGGAAAACTTCGGCATGGCAGTCGTCGATTCCAGCCTGATCTATTCGATGATCGACGTGCTGCTCGGCGGCCGTCGCGGCACCAGCCAGCTCCGCATCGAGGGCCGGCCCTACACCACGATCGAGACCGAGCTGGTCAAGCGGCTGGTCGAGGTGGTGTTGGCCGACGCCGAGCAGGCGTTCCGGCCGCTGTCGCCGGTGACCTTCACGATCGACCGGCTCGAGACCAATCCGCGTTTCGCCGCGATCAGCCGTCCTGCCAACGCCGCGATCCTGGTGCGCCTGCGCATCGACATGGAAGATCGCGGCGGCAACATCGAACTGCTGCTGCCTTATGCGACCATCGAACCGATCCGGGGCGTCCTGCTCCAGATGTTCATGGGCGAAAAGTTCGGCCGCGACACGATCTGGGAAGGCCATTTCGCCACCGAGATCGTCCAGGCCGAGATCGCGGTCGATGCCGTGCTGTACGAGGCTGACATCCCGCTCAAGCAATTGATGCGGCTCAAGGTCGGCGACACGCTGCCGCTGGACATGCGCGCGGATGCCAACGTGACCGTGCGCTGCGGCAGCGTCACGCTGACCGAAGGACGGATGGGACGCGTCGGCGACCGTGTCGCGATCCGCGTGACGAAACCCCTGCGCAAGCCAGGTACGACACTTGCGATGTTCGAGAAGGTCGACGAGCAGAACAAGATGATGGAGGCCCCATGAACCACTCCCTGGGAATGGCAATCGAGTCGCTGGTGGCTATCCTGTTGATGCTCACCATCGTCTACTGCGTGATGCTCAACAAGCGGCTGACGCGGCTGAAGGCGGACGAGCATTCGCTGAAGGCGGTCATCGGCGAGCTGATCACCGCAACCGAGATCGCCGAGCGCGCAATCGGCGGGCTGAAGCTCGCCGTGCGCGACGTCAACGAGAACCTCGGCAGCCAGCTTGCTGCGGCGACGCAAATGTCCGACCAGCTCTACAAGCAGCTCGGCGAGGCCGACAACGTGGTGCGGCGCCTGTCCAAGATCGCGATCGCCGCGCGCCCGGTGACGAGCCCGGAAACGGTTGCCGCACCCGCAGCCAGACCCTCGACGGCGAAGGCGGTGGCCGCTGCCGCCGAAGCCTTCTCCGAGCGCCGACGATCCAACGGTCTTGCCGCATAAAGTCAGGGTATGAAGTCCTTCCGTAACATCCGCGTCATTCCGGTCGTCCTGGTCGCCGTCGCAGGCCTCGCCACGCTGAAGGTCGCGGGCCTCGTGGTCAATGGCGGTTACGTCTTCGACTACAAGCCGAGTCAGACCAAGAAATCCTGGGCGCAGGAGAATTTGAACTTCCCGACCGGCCGCGAGGACCCCGATATCACCGGTTCGACCCATGGCGCGCCGAAGGAAGCGCCCAAGCCCGCTGCGCCCGAGACCAAGCCCGAAGGCACCGTGGTCAAGGTGGAGGAAGCCCAGCCGCAGGTCTCGGCCTCTGAGCGCGCGATCCTGGAACGGTTGCAGGCACGGCGCCAGGAGATCGAGGCCCGCCAGCGCGAGATCGACATCCGCGAGAGCCTGTTGAAGTCGGCCGAGAAGCGCATCGAAAACAAGGTCGAGGAGATGAAGGCGGTGGAAACCCGCATCTCCGCGACGCAGGCCGAGCAGAAGGCCGCCGAAGCCCAGCGCATGAAGGGCCTCGTGACCATGTATGAGGGCATGAAGCCCAAGGACGCCGCGCGGGTGTTCGATCGCCTCGAGATGGGCGTGTTGATCGAGATCGCCTCGGCGATCGCGCCGCGAAAGATGTCGGACATCCTCGGGCTGATGTCGCCGGAGGCCGCCGAGCGGCTGACGGTCGAAATGGCCCGCCGGGCCAATGGCGGCGGCGATCAATCCGCTTCCGCCGGCGATCTGCCCAAGATCGACGGCAAGCCGACGCAAAAGCCGAATTGAGGGCTCATACTTAAGAAGTCCTTAATTGGCAAAACCTTAAAGTCGAGGGCAGGGGCCGGCATCAGGACCGGCGTCGACCGTCGCAACGGAAGAAATGCCGCCAATGGCGCGAGAGGCTGCCGCTGGATTTGTGTCGCGAGCCCGCGCCCTGGCGCAGGGGCTGTCGCGCCATGTCCGCAAGGCACCCGTGCTGGCGGCTTGCCTGCTGATCGGCCTCGCGGCGCCGGCCGGAGCGGCCGATCCTGTCAGGGGCGAGGCGAGTTTCTCGTCCGGCGGCGGCTTTGCCCGTCTCGTGATCAAGCTCGGTGAGGATGTTCCGTCCGAGGTGACGACCGCGGGCTCCATCCTCATCGTCCGCTTCGACCGGCCGGTCGACGTTCCCGTCGATCGCGTTCCGGAAGGCGCGCCCGACTACGTCAATTCCGCCCGCCGCGATCCCGACGGCGGCGCGATCCGCCTCTCGCTGGCGCGGCGCGTCACCGTCAACACCATGAATGCCGGCGAGCGCACCTTCATCGACCTGTTGCCGGAAGGCTGGAAGGGACCGCCGCCGGCCCTGCCCATGGACGTGGTCAAGGAACTCGCCGAGCGCGCCCGCATCGCCGAGCGCGCGCTGCGCGCCCAGCGCGCCGCCGCCGAGACCAAGAAGCGTCCGCAGATCCGCGTGCGTGCCTCGGTGCAGCCGACCTTCGTGCGCTTCGTGTTCGAGATGCCCGACGGCGTCGGCGTCTCCTCCGTGCTCAACGAGCAGAAGCTCACGCTGGCGTTCAACGCCAACCTCAATTTCGATCTGGCCGACGCGGTCGTTGCCGCGCCGCCGAACGTCGCCTCGATCAAGCAGAAGTCGGACATCGACCAGACCAGTGTCGAGATCGCGCTGATCGGCGATTCCGACGTGCACTCGTTCCGCGACGACAAGAATTACGTCGTCGACGTCTCGTTCCAGCCGGACAAGGGCAAGACGGCCGCGACGGCAGAGTCCGTGATCGCGCAAGCCAAGCCCGCCGGTCACGGACCGGCGCCTGCGCCTGAAAAGCCGGCGGCCAAGGAAGTCCATCGCGAGGTCGCGCCGCCGACCTCGGAGACGATCGCCCGCGACGCCAAGATCGATGTTAAGCCGGAAGCGCCGGCCGCGATGCCGTCCGTCGAAGCGGTGAAGCCGGCGCCGGCTCCGGCTCCTGCGGCCGAAGCTGCGCACGTTGCGGAAGTGCCGAAGGAAGCACCCAAGGAAACTCCCAAGGAGGCTGTGAAGCCTGCGCCGCCTGTTGCCGAAGCGCCGAAAGAGGTCGTGAAGGAAGCTGCGCCGGCCAAGGAAGTCGTCAAGGAAACTGCCAAGGAATCAGTCAAGGCTGCACCTGCCGAGGCGCCGGCCGTGCCGCAGCCCAGTGTGGCCAGCGTCGATGCGCGCCGCGACAGCGACGGCCTGCGGGTGACGTTCCCGCTTCAGGTCGCAACGCCCGCGGCGGCGTTCCGCCGCGGCGACACGGTGTGGCTGGTGTTCGATACGCCGAAGCCGATCGATGTCGAGGCGATCCGCACTAAGGGCGGCGCGATGATCGGCGAGGTCGGCCGCGTGCCGCTCGACAAGGGGCAGGCGGTGCGCATCCGTCTCACCCGCCCGCTGGTCTACTCGCTGACGAGCGAGGAGGTCGGCAAGGAGACCAACTGGCTCCTGACGCTCGCCGACAAGATCCAGGCGACGCCGCTGCCGCTGATGATGTCGCGCAACATCACCGATCCCGCGCTTGCCAATATCGCGATCCCCTTTGCCAATCCGGGCCTGCTGCACAAGCTGACCGACCCTGATGCCGGCGACACGCTCTATGTCGTCACCGCGCAGCGCCCGGTGCGCGGCTTCATCAAGCGGCAGGACCTCGTCGATCTCTCGCTGCTGGAATCCGCGCACGGCATCGCGATCCGGCCGAACTCCGACGAGGTCGGCGTCGAGGTCGGGTCCGACAAGGTCATCCTCGGCAAGAAGGGCGGGCTGACGCTGTCGCCGGTCGACATCTCGGCCGAGCGCGCCCCGACCGCGGTGCGCCCGATCTTCAGCCCCGAAGGCTGGCGCAAGGGGCAGTCGGAAAACTTCATGTCGCGCCAGAGCGACCTGATCACGGCGATCTCGAACGTCGAGCCGGCGCTGCGTTCGCTGCCGCGGCTCGATCTCGCGCAGTTCTACATGTCGCGCGCGATGTACCACGAGGCCAAGGCCGTGACCGAGTTGATGCTGGGCGATCCGCTCAACAAGGAAGAGAGCGGCGCGCTGATCATGCATGCGATCGCCAGCATCCTGATCGGCCGGCCGGCGCAGGGCCTGAAGGACCTCGCCAACCCCGTGATCGGCAACAGCCACGATTCCCAGCTCTGGAAGGCGCTCGCTTATGCGCGCCAGGGCAAATGGGCGGACGCGCGCGAGAAGTTCAAGAACGTCGAGTTCGCCATCGCCTCGCTGCCGCTCGACATCCAGCGCGTCGTGACGATGGATGCGATGCGCGCTTCGCTCGAGGTGAAGGACTATGCCGGCGCCTCCAAGCGCCGCAGCGAGCTCGAGGTGGTCGGCGTCTCGCCCGAGGCCGCGCCCGGCTTCGCCGTGCTGCGCGGCCGGCTTGCCGAGGCGCTCGGCCACGACAAGGACGCGCTCGACGACTACAAATTCGCGGTCGGCTCGGCCGACCGGCCGGCCGCCGCCGAGGCCAAGCAGCTCGAGATAGCGCTGCGGCAGAAGCGCGACGAGATCGGCAAGGAAGACGCGCTGCGCGAACTCGAGACGCTCTCGATGACCTGGCGCGGCGACTCGATCGAGGTCAAGACGCTCCAGATGCTGTCGCGACTGTACGCCGAGAACGGGCGCTATCGGGACGCGCTCACGGCGGCGCGTACGGCGACGAAGCTGCAACCGAATGCGGAAGCCTCGCGCCAGGCGCAGGACCTTGCCTCCGAGCTGTTCACGCAGATCTTCCTGGGACCGAAGGGCGACGAGCTGCCGCCGGTCGAGGCGCTCGGGATGTTCTACGAGTTCCGCGAGCTGACGCCGATCGGCCGCCGCGGCGACGAACTGATCCGCCGTCTTGCCGATCGTCTTGCCTCGATCGACCTGCTCGACCAAGCCGCCGAGCTGCTGCAATACCAGGTCGACCATCGCCTCGAAGGCGCGGCCCGCGCGCAGGTCGCGGCGCGCCTGTCCATGATTTATCTCGCCAACCGCAGGCCCGACATGGCGATCACGGCGCTGCGCGCGAGCCGCATCAGCGATCTCTCCGGCGAGCTCAGGCAGCAGCGCCTGCTTCTGGAGGCGCGGGCGCAGAGCGACGTCGGTCGTCACGATCTCGCGCTCGACATCGTCTCCAACGTCTCGGGCCGCGAGGTGCTGCGCCTGCGCTCCGACATCTTCTGGGCAGCGCGGCGCTGGCGCGAGTCCGCCGAGCAGATCGAGCTGTACTACGGCGATCGCTTCCGCGACTTCAAACCGCTCAATGCGGTGGAGAAGAGCGACGTCATCCGCGCCGCGGTCGGCTACGCGCTGGCCGACGACTCGATCGGCCTGTCGCGCTTCCGCGAGAAATACGCGCCGCTGATGAGCGAGAGCGCCGACCGCGTCGCCTTTGACATCGCGAGCAAGCCGTCCGCGTCCTCCAGCGCCGAATTCGCCGAGATCGCCAAGCTGGCTGCCAGCGTCGATACGCTCGACGGCTTCCTGCGCGAGATGAAGCAGCGCTTCCCCGACGCCACCGCCCGCGCGCCGGCCTCACCGCAGGCCAAGGAAGAGACCGACCACACCGGCTCGCTCCCCACGATCCCCGTCGTGCGGCAGATCAAGATGACGCGGTAGGCTCGACCAGCCGCTCCATCCTCCGTCATTGCGAGCGCAGCGAAGCAATCCAGAGTCTTTCCGCTGCGGTAGTCTGGATTGCTTCGTCGCAAGGGCTCCTCGCACTGACGGGGAGGGGCCCGGAGGCGATGGCTGAAGGCGGAGGGGAGGTGGGCGTCTCCTTGAGCCGCCGTCATCCCCCGTAGCTCTGCACCAGGCTTCCCGCCACCAGCGACCAGCCGTCGACCAGCACGAAGAAGATCAGCTTGAACGGCAGCGAGATCGTCGCCGGCGGGAGCATCATCATGCCCATCGACATCAGGACCGAGGCGACGACGAGGTCGATGATCAGGAAGGGGAGGAACAGCAGGAAGCCGATCTCGAAGGCGCGCTTCAGCTCGGAGATCATGAAGGCGGGGACGAGGATGCGAAGGGCGAGCTCGTCGGGCGTGGCCGGCGGCGGCTCGCCGGAGAGGTCGAGGAACAGCTTGAGATCCTTCTCGCGCACGTTCTTCTGCATGAAGCCGCGCAACGGCACGGAAGCGCGCTGGAGCGCGTCCTCGACGCTGACCTGGTTGGCGACGAGCGGGCGAATGCCCTCGTCATAGGATTTCTGCAGGACAGGCCCCATCACGAAGAAGGTGAGGAACATCGCGAGCGCAATGATCACCGAGTTCGGCGGGGCGGTCGCGGTGCCCATCGCGGTGCGCAGCAGCGACAGCACGACCACGATGCGCGTGAACGACGTCATCATGATCAGGATCGACGGCGCGATCGACAGCACGGTGAGCAGCGCGATCAGCTGGATCGCGCGCTCGGTGACGCCGCCACCGCCAGCGCCGCCGCCGAGATTGATGCTGATGTCCTGCGCATGCGCCGGCATCGCGAGCGATGCCGCGCCGATCAGGACAGAAAGAAAAAGAACTCTACGCGGGAGGGCCGGCAGCCTCACGAAGACGGCTTCGGACGGCCGAGCAGCGAGGCCATCTCGTCTTCGAGATTTTCAAAGCTGGTCTTTTCCGCGGCCGGTTTTGCGGGCGGGGCCGGTGGTGCCGGCGGCTCGCTGCGAGCCACGCGGGCCGGAGCGGCCGGAGGTTCCGGCGCAACCGGAGGTGCGACGGTCTCGCCGGCCGGGCGGCGCAGGGCAGCCTCTAACCGCTGCGCCATTTCAGCGAGATTCTGCTCGGCGCTCGAGGGCGCAGCAGGCGCGGGCGCGGGCGGCGGCGGCGGAACGGGCGGGGCCTGCGGCACCGGCGGAGGCGGCGGCGGTGCGGCCGCGC
>NZ_JAVAYM010000178.1:0-443 GCF_054185205.1 Bradyrhizobium sp. 14AA
CCAGATTACCCGACACGAAGCCGCTTGCGACGAACTGGGTTGCCTTGCCGCTCGCGGTGGTCGGCATGAGCAGATAGGCCTTGGCCGCATCGCTCACGCTGCCCTGGCCGAACGGATTCAGCGGAACGCAGGCCGCGACATCCTTGGCAAGTTGCGCAGCATTGCCGGCGACATCCTCCCCAGCATAGACAGGGTTGACCTGAGAACGGCAAACGATCTGGCCGGCAGCATTCTTGGTCGTGTCAATCGCCAGCAGGAATCGCTGCGTGTTGACGTTGCCGGTGATAATGTTGTTCTCTTTGTGCTCGCCGTAGTTCGCCGAGATTTCGTAGTTCCAGTCGGTGTTGAAATCTCCCCGGATACCCGCAACCACGCGGAACGTATCACGCTTGATCTGCTCGTCGCGCGTGCCGAGGTCCACCCAGTTGCGACGGAGCGAGAAC
>NZ_JAVAYM010000179.1:0-443 GCF_054185205.1 Bradyrhizobium sp. 14AA
GTTCCTCCGGCCGATCGGCGGAGAGCGTCACTTCGGCCGGGTGTCGCCCTTGGGCTTGGGCAGATCGGGCAGCTTCGGCTGGCCGACCGGCTTTGGCCTGGGACACGGGGCGTAGGAGCAGGCCGGCGGCGTGGTTTCCGGCTGACAGCAGCGATGGATCTCGGCACGCAGCGCGGCAAGCCGCTCGCTTTCGAGCGCCGCCGCCGGGTTGGTGGTCTCGGCGATGGCCAGCAGCGCGTCGAGATCGTTCCGCATCCCGGTCTGGAGCCCGGTCTGCACCGTTGCCTGGGTGAGGATTCCGCAGGTGTTCTGCGAGATATGCTCAAGCGCGCAGATCATCGTGTCCGCCTGCTCCGTCAGATGGAACATGAGCTTCACTTCCTCGACCTCGATCGCCGCGATCACCGAGAGGACGGCGACTGCCTGATCGAGCGCGGCAACGG
>NZ_JAVAYM010000180.1:0-442 GCF_054185205.1 Bradyrhizobium sp. 14AA
CTTCCTCACGGGCTGCCTCATTTTTGCCGTTATCGCCGCGTTTTTACGCTGGCGTCACCGTCACCAATAAACCTTAGCGCGCTGGAGAAAATATCCCAGCGCGAAATTTATCGCCCCATACACCGCGCCCGCCGCTCATCAACTCGTTTAGCAAACCAGGCGGTCGTCCGCTTGCGCGTGATCTTCGGACTTTCCAGTTGAATACCGGGCAACATTTCCCGCGCAAGCGTCTTGCCCGTTTTGGCCTCGGCCAGTTTATAGACTTTCTTGTAGAGCGCCGTTTTTTCAAACGCCAGGCTATCGCCTTTCTCCAGTTGGCTGCGAATTTCACGCTCACTCATTCCCAACTGCCCTGCCAGTTTGCGTACCGCTAACTCTGTTTTGCCCGGTTCCTTGCTGTTATAACGAATCAGATCGCCATCCAGCGCCAGTTTTACCCCAC
>NZ_JAVAYM010000181.1:0-441 GCF_054185205.1 Bradyrhizobium sp. 14AA
TATTAGTTCATTGACCGTCAATTCTTTTTTTCCATTTTCGATCCGTGAATATGCAGCTGCTCCCATCACGTTTTTTCTTGAATCTTTTTGCTTCAATCCAGAATCAATTCTCACTTCTTTAACTAACTCATTAATCGCTTTTTCTTTCATATATACTCCCTCCTTTTAATTAGAATGTAATAAATATCAATACAACTTATAAGTAAATACAAAAAAAGATATCAATCAATAAATGATATCTTTTAATTATATTATCTAATACATCTTCAAAACTAACAAAAGATGACTATAGATTTTTGCTAAAGTCCCTGACTATTTGATTTATATTGTTTAAAATTGGGCGAAAATTTTCAAAATTTATTTCTTCATAGTTACTTAAAACAAACTTTGAAAATATTTCTTTTCCGTAGTTCAAATTGGGATCCCCTTTTTTTGAGAACG
>NZ_JAVAYM010000041.1:0-46153 GCF_054185205.1 Bradyrhizobium sp. 14AA
TGCGCCTCGGTCAGCTCATATCGCTTCGCCGCCATCATCTGCTCCGTGTCGAATCACGGAACTCTATGAATCAGCGATCAAACCACTTGGGAATCCTGAATGTCGATCGGCCCTAGGCCGGGACGACGGCGGTGGGTCGGCGCCAGCGTGCCCAACGCTCACTTACGGCTTCGCATCGCCCGCATGCAGCACGACCTTGCAGGCCGCGGGCATCTGCGCCAGCGTCATCGGCGGTTTTGGCTTCGGCGGCTCCGGCGGCGGCTTGGGGTGCAGCACGGCGTCGGAGAACCAATAGGCGAGATCGGCGGGCTTGCAGCCTTCGTCCTCGGCCTGCGACGGCTGGCCCTCGCATTCGCCTGATCCCGCCGGGCAGCGCATGCGGATGTGGAAGTGGTAATCGTGACCCCACCAGGGGCGGATCTTCGACAGCCAGGAACGGTCGCCCTTGGCCTCGCGGCACAGCGCCTTCTTGATCGCGGCATTGACGAAGATGCGCTGCACGCCCGGCTCCTGCGCCGCATCGCGCAGCACCAGCACATGGCCAGGGGTGAACACCTTCGGGTCGATGTCGAGCCGGTCCTGCCGCACCATCATCACCGCCGACATCTCCTCGCGCTCCTCGCGCGAGAGCCGGCGGTCGGGCATCGGCGTCAGCCAGATGTCGGCATCGAGACCAATTTGATGGCTGGCATGGCCTGACAGCGCCGGCCCGCCGCGCGGCTGGGCGATGTCGCCGACCAGGATGCCCGGCCATCCCGCGTCCTTGCGCGCCCTGGCGGCGAGCCGCTTGATCAGCGCGATCATGTCGGGGTGGCCGTAGCTGCGATTGCGCGACAGCCGCATCACCTGCCAGGCGTCGCCGTTGAGCGGCATCTGCTCCGCGCCGCCGATGCAGCCCTTGGTGTAGGAGCCGATGACATGCGCCGCGCCCTTCGACGGCAGCAGCTTTCGCGCGAACAGCTCCTTGGCGCCGAGACTGGGATCGTTGGGATTGGCGAGCGGCGGCAGCGGCTTTGGGTTGACGCTGCCCTTGTCCTGGGCCGGCGCGCCGCCGGCGGTCAGGAGTGTCGCCAAAAGCAGGAGAGGGGTGAAGCGGCGGGGACTCATGCTGACGCTCTTATAGCCCAACGCCGCATCAGGGTTAAGAACGGTGTCTTTAAGCCTTTGCCCCGCGCGAAGGCGCGCCTGGCATGCTTCCCATCTCGGAGGTGATCGTCCGAAAGTCGTAGTGTCCTGCCGGGATCGGCCGCGTTCTTAACAGCGCAATAACCGTATCCCGCATTGACCAAAATTCGTGCGCGGAACGGCTTTCGTTTCTGTCCCGTATGCAATCGGACGCACGGGCGGAATTGATTCATGGAGAGAGCGCGTTTTTGCACCATGTCTGTTTCCGATTGTAACGACACAGCAGGTTTGGCGCGCCTCGTGACGCCGCCGAGCCTCTCAAACAGGCAAATCGGTCCGGTTCTCAGCGTCGCGAGACACGGCCTTGGCTGACGCGTCCGCCCGAGATTACTTTTTTTTCAGACACTTGCCTCAGAACTTGCGATCGCTGGCGCGACTGGGACGAGTGACGTTGAGTTTGAGGCCTCGAAAAACAGGAAAACGAAAGCGAAGCGTGCTTGCCCGCGCCGGCCAACCGCCGCGCAAGCCGCGTTTTGCGCGCGCGCCTCAGCCGGTTTCCGAGCGCGACGAAATCCTGCGCAGCCGCGCCGAGGCGGAAGCCGCGATCGCGGAGGCGCGCAAATCCCATGAGCGCCTGCGCCAGGCCATCGACATCCTGCCCCAGGGCATCGTGTTTCTCGATGCCGAGGGCCGCTACGTTCTCTGGAACAAGAAATACGCCGAGATCTACAGCAAGACCGCCGATCTGTTCGAAGAAGGTGCGCGCCTCGAGGACACGCTGCGCATCGGCGTTGCCCGCGGCGATTACCCCGAGGCCGCCGGCCACGAGGACGAGTGGATCGCCGAGCGGCTGCAAAAGCTTTATCAGCCCGGCGCCCGCCACGAGCAGAAGCTGGCCGACGGCCGCGTCATCCTGATCGACGAGCGGCTGACCGATGACGGCGGCGTCGTCGGACTGCGTGTCGACATCACCGAGTTGAAGCAGCGCGAGGCCTCCTTCCGCCTGCTGTTCGACGGCAATCCCGTTCCCATGATCGTCTGCGCGCTGGACGACGAGCGCATTCTCGGCGTCAACGATGCCGCGGTCGCGCATTATGGATACAGCCGCACCGAGTTCGAGCGGCTGAAGATCCGCTCCCTGCAGGCCTTCGACAGCGAGCCGCCCTGGACCGCCGATCCGACCGGGGAAGAGCAGGCCGGCCGCACCTGGAAGCACGTCAAGGCCGACGGCGCGCTGATCGACCTTGCGATCTATTCGCGCGAACTGACCTATGCCGAGCGGCCCGCGGTGCTGCTCGCATTGATGGACATCACCGAGCGCAAGCGCGCCGAGGCGCGGCTCGCCTTCATGGCCCAGCACGACGGGCTCACCGGCCTGCCCAACCGCAACCTGCTGCGCCAGCAGGTCGACGAGATGCTGCTGCATACGCGGCGCGGCACCGAGAAGGTCGCGCTGCTGATGCTGGGGCTGGACAATTTCAAGGCGGTCAACGACACGCTGGGACATGCGGTCGGCGACAAGCTCCTGCGCGGCGTCGCCAAGCGGCTGCGCTCGACCTTGCGCGAGGAGGACGCGCTGGCGCGGCTGAACTCCGACGAGTTCGCGATCGTGCAGAGCGGGCTGACGCGGCCGGAAGACGCGGTGATGCTGGCCAAGCGCCTGTTGGAAGCCATCGCCGATCCCTATCTGCTCGATGGCCATTCCGTGGTGATCGGCGCCTCGATCGGCATCGCGATGGCGCCGGGCGACGGCGACGATTCCGAAAAGCTGCTCAAGAGCGCCGACATGGCGCTGTCGCGCGCCAAGCTGGATGCGCGCGGCACCTTCGCCTTCTTCGAGGCCGCGCTCGATGCGAAAGCGCAGAGCCGGCGCAAGATCGAGGTCGAGCTGCGCGATGCGATCCAGAACGACGTGCTGCGTCCCTATTACCAGCCGCTGGTCGACCTCCAGAGCGGCCGCATCACTGGTTTCGAGGCGCTGGTGCGCTGGCCGCATGCCGAGCGCGGCATGGTCTCGCCGGCCGAGTTCATTCCGGTCGCCGAGGAAACCGGCCTGATCAATCCGCTCGGCGGGTTGATGCTGCGCCGCGCCTGCCTCGACGCCGCGGCCTGGCCCGACGACGTCCGCGTCGCCGTCAATCTGTCGCCGCTGCAGTTCCGCAGCGGCAATCTGCTGTCGATGGTGACGGACGCGCTGAAACATTCCGGCCTGCCGCCGCGGCGGCTGGAGCTCGAGATCACCGAGACGCTGCTGCTGGAGAAGAGCGCGCAGGTGCTGGCGACGCTGCATGCACTGCGCGCGTTAGGGGTGCGCATCTCGATGGACGATTTCGGCACCGGCTATTCCAGCCTCAGCTATCTCAGAAGCTTCCCCTTCGACAAGATCAAGATCGACCAGTCCTTCGTGCGCGATTTAGGGGCCAACCGCGAGGCCCAGGCGATCATCCGCTCCATCGTCAGCCTCGGCAAAGGTCTTGGCGTCATCATCACCGCCGAAGGCGTCGAGACCGAAGCGGAGCTCAGCTGCCTCCGCACTGAGGGCTGCGACGAAGGCCAGGGCTTTCTGTTCAGCAAGGCCCGGCCCAATGCCGAGATCATCAGCCTGCTCGCCGCGCAGCGCGGCATCGACGGTGCCGACGAGGACGCGGCGCTGGTGGCCTAGGACCGTTTGCTTTTGGCCTGACCCGGTCGTTTTTGAATTTGCGCCAGATCAACTTCGTCGTTGCCATTTTTTCCTAGTCTGCCTCCAAAATAAGGGAGGCGATCATGCTGCTGCGGAACGGCAGGGCGGCCCACCACGCGGACGACGGGTATCTGGGCGTGCTGGCCGGCGAGCGGGTGCTTGCGAGCCATTTCAAGTATCGAAGAGGTTCCGAGATCTTTGGCGAGGGAGATGAGGCGGAATACGTCTATCAGATCCAATCGGGAGCCGTGCGTACGTACAAGCTGCTTCCCGATGGCCGTCGCCAGATCAATTCATTTCACCTGCCCGGGGATCTGTTCGGCCTCGAGAATGGCAAAGTTCATCGCTTTTCAGCCGAGGCCGTCATCGAGACGAACGTTCGCATCATGAGGCGGCACAGCCTTCTCGACGCGATGGCGAGCAGAGAAGGTGGCACGAGAGACCTCATCGGCCTCGTCACGCGCAATCTTCAGCACGCCGAAAATCACATGCTGCTGCTCGGGCGAAAGACCGCTTTGGAGAAGGTGATCGCATTCGTCCATGAGATGGACGAGCGACAGCTCCAGCCGGACATCATGGTTTTCCCGATGAGCCGCCGCGACATTGCGGACTATCTCGGGCTGACCTTGGAAACGGTTTCGCGCGCCCTCTCCAATCTTCGCGACGAGGGAATCCTGCGGTTCGAAGGAGCCACGCAGAGACAGGTGACGATCCTCGATAGGAAGCGTCTCGGAGAGCTGAACGCGTGATGAAGACGATTGCCGGCATGTGATAAACGGCAGCTTGAAATAAAGGCCGCCATGCCCGGGGCAAAAGCGCGAAGCGCCTCTTCGCGCGGGATGTCCCGGCATCCACGTTCTTCGGTATGCGCGGCAAGCCGTGGATGGCGGGAACGAAGCCCGGCCATGACGATGTGGAGGCTTGGGTGCGCCGAAAACCCTCGGGTTCCAATCTGCCTCGTCTACGGGGCGCCGCCCGACAAGATCGCCTTGCCCACATCCTCAAAATGCGTGTCGCGCGCCTGGATCTGCTGGGCGATGGCGTGCATGTCGCGAAAGCGCCGCTCGAACGGCTGGCTGCGAAACACCGCGGTGGCGCCGGCCATGTGATAGGCGGTGTCGACCACTTTGGCCGACTGATGGATCGTCCAGGTCGCGGCGAGGCGAACCGCGCTCCGATGCGCGGCGCTGAACTCGCCGGTCGTGCCGAGGTCGCGCCACATCGCATTCGCGGTCGCATAGAGATAGGCGCGCGCGGCGCGCAAGTCGCCCTCGGTGCGGCCGATCAGTCCCTGGACCGCGCCGTTGTCGCGCATGGCGCCGGCCGCAAGCGACTGGTGTTTTCCACGCGCGAGCGCAATGGCCGCATCCAGCGTGGCGCGCGCCACCCCGAGCGAGACCGCGGCAAAGCCGAGACTGAAGGTCGAGCCGGTGCCGATCCTGTAGAGCGGACCCGCCTCGCGCAGCGCGGCCGGCACGTCGCGGAACGCCGTGAAGCGCTCGGGGATGAAGAGGTCGCTCACCTCATACGAATCCGTGCCGGTGCCGGCGAGCCCGATCGCCTGCCAGACGTCGTGCAACGTCGCGCGCGCGACCGGAAACAGGATGGTGCACACCTCCGGTGAGCCATCGGCGTTTTTGCGCGGCACACCGTCGTTACCCACGATGCGGACATGCGCGCCCAGCCAGCTCGCCTGCCGCGAGCCCGAGGCGAAATCCCAGCGCGCCGTGACGCGATAGCCGCCCTCCACCGCGCGCGCCTCATGCGCAATCGCGCCCCAGGCGAGGATGCCGGGGTCTGCGTTGAAGATCTCCTGCGCGGTGTCGTGGTCGAGCCAGGCCGCGATCATCGCGCAGACGCCGCACTGGCCGAGACACCAGGCCGTGGAGGCATCCGCCTTCGCGATCTCCTCCAGCATCTGCATGAAGGTTTCGATCGGCGCCTCAGCGCCGCCGAGGCTTTGCGGCAGCAGCGCGCGGTAAAGCCCGTTCTCGATCAAGGCGGAGACGACCGCCGGCGTCAGCCGCCGCGTCCGTTCGATTTCGTCGGCCTCGCCCGCAATCAGCGGCGCGAGGGCACGAGCCCGCTCGACGAGGCCAACTCCGGGAGTTGCGTTCATGCGCGTTTCCTCGCCCCTTCTGTCGTGAGCGGTGTGAGGCGCGATGGTGGTCTATTTGGCGGGGAGGATCAAGACGGAGCAGGGGCCGTCATTCCGGGACGCGTGATCGCCACGGACGTTTGATTTATTCGATCACGTCGTCCGCAAACGCCAACAGAGCCGGCGGGATTTCGAGGTTGAGCGTCTTTGCCACCTTCAGGTTGATCACGAACTCGAACCTGGTGGGCTGCCAGATCGGCAGGTCGCCCGGTCTGTCGCCTTTGAGAATGCGGCCGACATAGAGCCCGCCTTGCCGAAAGGCGTCGGTCAGACTGTTGCCGTAGCTCATCAGTCCGCCGGCATCGGCAAAATCGCGCCAGGGGTACATTGCGGGTATGGCGCTACGCGCTGCCAGATCAACGACACGATGACGCTCCAGATTGAAAAGGCGGTCGGAGGTCACGAGCAGCGCGTTCGCGTGGCGTTCGGCCAATGTTGCAAATGCGGTTTCGAGTTCGGCGAGGTTTCGCGCCTCCAGGACGAGCATTTGCAGCCCCGAGGAAGCTGCCGCTGAGCGCAGACCCGCTACATCCGCATTTGGATTGTCCGGATTGACCAGCACGGCCACCAGGGACGCGTTGGGCAATAGTGCGTGCAGCAATTCGAACCGCTTCGGCTCCAGCGCGCTCACCCGGAACGCAACCCCGGTCGCGTTACCGGCCGGGCGATTGATCGATGCGGCAAGACCCATGGCAACGGGATCGAGACCCACCACGAACACGATGGGGATGTTCGAGGTCGCCGCCTTGGCCGCCAGCGCGCCGCCATTGTCGGCGGTAAAGATGAGAGCGACGCGCTTGCGCACGAGATCGGCTGCGGCGTCCCGCAGCTCCTCATTGGCGTTGGGCCAGCGCTCCTCGGTGGAAACGTTCTGACCTTCGACAAATCCCATTTGCTTGAGTCCGCGGCGAAACGCCTCCCCGAACGTCGCCGTCCCCGGGCTCGGGCGGTTGAGCGAGCCGATCACCGGGATTGCCAATTTCTGTGCCCGGGCGGCCAACGGCAAAGTCATTGCCGCGGAGCCAAGGGCCGTCATGAATTCACGCCGCTTCATGCGTGCGACCTCGGAAAGCCCCTTTTGGATCAGGCGCTATCGCTTCACAGGCTCGGTCACCGGTTTTCCCTTCTCGACCACGAAGACGTTGAACGTTTTCGCCGGAACGCTTCCCTTGTTGTTTGCCTCGTGAACGATGCCGGGCTCGTTGTGATAGGACTGTCCCGCCGCATAGGTCTTTGCTTCGCTGCCTTCCTTTCGACCGATGACCTCGCCTTCGAGGACGGTCGTGTATTCGTCGCCGGGATGCGTATGAAGACCGGTGCCGGAGCCGGGCGGCCACTCGACGATCAGAGAGACGACTTCCTTGTCCGGTTGTCCCGTCAGCGGCTCCTTCTGCAACGGAGTCACTTTGAGCTTTGGAGGCTCCTGTGCGAGAGCGACGGGATTCACCGCGACGACTGTGACCAGCGCAATCGACGCCAAAATGTGAGCGAGCTTCATTGAGATCTCCCCCCGGAATGATGAAACAAAAAAGACAAACGGCCGTTTCGTGGAAACGCAGCCAGACTATTCGTCGCGGTGTTTGTTGCCAAGGCCGTTGGTGGTCGCCGGAAGGCCCATGGCCGATCCATGGCTGATCCTTGGCTGATCCTCAGCCGTTTGGCAGCCACCACCCGAAGATCGCAACGACGAGGCACGCTGCCAGGCCGATGGCCTGGAGGGCCATTTCCATCCAGTACTGGACCGGCGCAGTGTCCCTCCCAAAAACCTGCCGCGACCAGTCCAGCAGATCGGGGCTGAAAGCCCTGATTTGCCGCTCGGCATAGCCATCCCGCAGCATACGGCCGCAATCGACGCACAGGTAGACCGCGACGAGCCGGGCGACGATTTCACAGAGGAAGAACCGCATGCAGTGACCCGTTTCATCGCGCGTCTCTCGGCGGGATACGGCCGTTATTGCATTGGCGCGACCTTGTTTGGTGTGGCCGGCCTTGCGGTCGGTTCAATCGCGGAAATGACCCTTCTCGGGCCTGCGCCCCGCATCGTGATGGCGGGCTTCCGCGTCTTCCACTACCATCCGATCGAGGGATTTTCGGAGATGCCGGGATGCGAACCATTGGCCTGATCGGGGGCATGAGCTGGGAGAGCACTGCGCTCTACTACAAGCTCATCAACGAGCGTGTTCGCCATCGCATGGGCAAGCTGCATTCGGCTCCGCTGCTGATGTATTCCTACGATTTTCAGGCGATCAAGGAGATGCAATATGCCGGCCGTTGGGAGGAGGCCGCAACCAGCCTGGCGGAGATCGCGCGGCGTCTCGAAAGCGCCGGTGCGCGGGCGATCGTGTTGTGCACGAACACAATGCACAAGCTGGCGCCCGACATCACGTCGAACCTGACCGTTCCCTTCATCCACATCGGCGACGCAACGGCGGAGCGCATCCGGTCCAAGGGGTACCGTCGGGTCGGACTGCTCGGCACGAAGTTCACGATGGAGGAGGATTTCTACATCGACCGGCTGCGCGCGAACGGTCTCGACGTCCTGGTTCCTCCCGAAGGCGCGCGCGCCGAGGTGAACCGCATCATCTACGACGAGCTGTGCCTCGGGATCGTCAATGCTCCCTCGCGCGGCCTCTATCAGGACGTGATGGCCGCATTGGTCGCCTCGGGCGCGGAGTGCATCATCCTCGGCTGCACCGAGATCACGATGCTGGTCGGCGAGGGCGATACCTCGGTCGAGACGTTCGACACGACGGCCATTCACGCGGAGACAGCGGCTGATTTCGCGATCGGGTGAGCAGGCGCCAGCGCCCAGCCATCCTGCGGGCTTCAATAGTATGATTATTCAAAGGCCTGTTTGCGCGGCAAATCTGCCCGACTGAGCCCGGAATAGCACGTACTTGATCTCCATTGAGGGCTCTGTTTGGATCGTTTCGTTGGGCAATCCGCATTTCGGGTCATCGTAGTGGATCAAACGAATGGATACCGTCGTTCATTGACGGCTCTTTCGGCAGAAGGCGTCCCGGGCGTGCGGAGCACCGGCATCGGCAACCGGCTGCTTGCGGCGCTGCCGCCGGCGGATCTCGCCTTGCTCACCCCCCATTTCCAGAAGGTCTCGTACGAACCCGATTCCATCCTGGTGCGCTCGGGCGATGAGCTCGACCCGATCTACTTCCCCCATAGCGGCGCCATCGCGTTCATGCTCGACATGCCGGACGGGCAAACGGTCGCCACCACGTTGATGGGACGGGAAGGTGCCTTGGCCTCGTTCTCCGTGCTCGGCCCGTCGCTGTCATCGGTCACCGCGGTTGCTCGCGTCGCGGGCACGGCATCGCAGATCTCTGCCGCGAAGTTTCGGGCGGCCTATGCGCAAAGCGCGGCCATCAGGAATGTCGTGCAAATCCACGTCCGTGCGCTGATGTTGCAGCTCCAGCACGTCGCCGCCTGCAACGCGCTGCACCGGGTGGATCGCCGCATGGCGCGGTGGCTGCTGCAGCTGCAGGACCGCGTTCCCGGGGACCACCTTCCGGTGACGCAGGAGGCGCTTGCGCAGTTGCTCGGGGTGCGGCGGACGACAGTGACCCTGACGATGAGCAAGCTGCGCGCCGCCGGCGCCGTTCCGTCCGACCGGCGCGGGTTCGTCGAGATCGACCGGCCGAAGCTCGAGCGCGTCGCATGCAGTTGCTATGCGCTCATGCAGCGCAAGATCGATCGGATGTATTGCCAGGAGCTGCCGGCGCAGCAGCCTGCCCTTGCGCTGTTGTAGAAGGCCGCCGATGCCGCCTTCGCCGCCGCGCTGCAGGCGGTGAATTGATCTGAGGTCTTGCCGGATGCGCGGTGAGCGGCTTGGTCAGACGCTGTCGTTGAGCTCGTAGGGTCGAGCGACTTGTCCGCCGTAGCTCAAAGAGCGAGGGCGGAAGCGAAGCCCATCAAACTTCATCCCTACAATCAGGTCTGCGTCTGCCCGACAGGACGATGGGTTTCGCAAGAGCTCAACCCGTCCTACGAGCTCTGGTTGCCGTATCCCGACGGGTGACCGGGGTATCCCTGGCCCGCCGGCGCCTTGCGGCCGATCAGGCCGAATACGATCATGACGATGCTGATGCCGCTGACGGCGCCGGAGACCTCTCCGACCGTCCGCATCAGGGCGACAGGATTATTGGACCAGGGCGTCATGTCACGCATGTTCAGAAAGAACAGCACGGCGAGAGCCAGCAACACCACGCCGACGGCGATCAAACGCCAGTTTCGCTTCCGCATGACAGATCTTCCCCTGTGTCACCCGTCGATGAACGCGGGTGTTCATGACGCGCAGGGAATAGTGTCGTCGATCTCGATTCGGGTTCAATCGGACCCGCAGAATTCGCAAGAGCTCAACCCGTCCTGCGAGCTGCCTCGTGTGACCAGGGCTGACCCTCGACCCGGCTAAATCCCATGGCTTCCCAAAACCGGGCAGCGCCGTCATTTCCTGCGTGGACAGTCACGGTTGAGACCTTCCCCGCTGCTTCTTGCAGCAAGGCGTTCGCGATAGCCTGCGCAACCTTGCGTCTTCTATAGTTGTGGTGCACGTAAAGCCGCCGCATCCGCCACATGGGTAGCGACGTCGGCGTAGGCTCATTGGTAATCGCTCCGATCCCTACCAATCTGCCATCCAGGCGGCTCGTGAATATCGCGTGAAACTTGGCTCGTTCGTGTGTGAATTCCGCGACCAGGCGAGTCATGTGTGCGTGGCCATCCGCCTTGGCGTCAGCCTCCAGCTCGGGAAAATCTGCGGGAAGAGTATCGGCGGTTCGTTCAAGCGAAATCATCGTCATGATGCAGTTCACCCCCATCCTACAGGCTGTCTGCTTCCCGCAGGAGTGTCCAGATCCAGCCGATGAAGGTCGCGACCAGCACGGGATAGGCGTAGGTCGGCAACGGTGTCGACGTCGGCTGCAGCGGCTCACCCCAGAAAATTCTCGCCGCGGTGACGATGAACAGGACCGCACTCACGATGCCGAGGAGTCGGATCGGCATGGCGAACAGCCTGGGAATGCTGATGAGGAGGAGCGCCGTCCCCCAAAGAGCGCTGCCGGCGGCAAATGCGCCGATGCTGCCCGCAACGCCTGCCGCAGGCCCCGACAGCATGATGACCCCCTCGCCGATGGCAAAGACCAGAAAGCCGCCGGCGACAACGTCATGGCCTGCCCGGAAATATTTTGTGGCGAGGAGTGCTGCGGCCATCACAAGTCCCGAGCCGTCGATCGCCCACAGCATCGCCTGCACGTTTTGTTGCGTGACAATGGCCCCCGCCATTCCCAGAGCGCCACCAAGTGCAAGGCCTACGGCCGCGATCACGTTGATCGAGCGATGCATCTTCGTCCCCCGGCGGGACTCCACCCGTCCCGCGGGCGGCGATGATGCCATCCTGCCCCTGATTTGCCCGGCGTGTCAACTCGATTTCGTAAAATCGTAAGCTCGTAGGATGGGTTGAGCTCTTCGCGAAACCCATAAGACTCAGTGTCGGTGGAGGAGCTGGGTCGCCGTTCGATCGGATCGGTACCCATCGAAGCCTTGAGGGCTGTCTGACGTAGCGAGATCGCGATCGGCACTTCATCGGTGCACCAGAGGGGTTGAAGCTCACTGAGGTGCGGTCATGATTTCGAGCACATGGCCGTCAGGGTCGCGAAAATAGACGCCGCGGCCGCCGTTCCAGTCATTGAGCTTAGCATCGTCGATGCTCCACGGTGCGCTGCCATAGACGAGCTTCGCCTCGCGAATGCGGCCGAAGATGGCATCGAACTCGGCATCACTGACGTGGAAGGCATAGTGGTGGCTCTCGAACTCCTCGCCGTCGTCGAAAAGGAGCGTGAGCGTGTCGTTGATACGTACGGGTGCGAAATGGCCGCCTTTCGCATCGGCATGGAGGCCAAAAATGCGCGCAAAAAATTGCGCCGCTGCCCTCTTGTCGCGGGCAGGGACGATGGTGTGGTTGAGGATGATGGTCATTCGAGGACCTCTCGTTAACGACTGCCGCAGACCAATCGGCATACCCAAGACAAACCCAAGATAGGTCTTGGAGATTGTGCGTGAAGGAGAGTCACCGGCCTGCGGTGCCATCACGACAAAAGGCTGGATTGGCTCATGAGCGAGGTCCCGAGCACAGGGTCGGGGGCCACAGCCTAATAGGCGTGCCGCCTGCACCACATGCGGCGACCGGCCATGCGTCCCGACCTGCGGGAAGGCAGCGAGAACAGCTCAAATTGCGCGTACGCTCGCGCCGATGTCTGGTAATCCTGGCCAAGTATGACAGGAACTCTGGTTGACCCGACTGCTAAGTCGGATAGGATTGTGGCCCCAGAGAACGGAAAGAAGGCGACGGTCGCGCTTCGCATGCGCTGGTTCCGGGATCATGTCAGACAAGGCTCATGGCTCGCGCTCCTTGCGATTGCCATAAACTTTGCGCTGGCCTTTGGTCACGTTCACGCCATTGGCGGCCCGGGCTCAGGTCCAAGCCAAGTTGCCCTCGCCGCGTCAAGCACGCCGGACAATGGCGATCAGACGCCAAACCATCCTGCCAACGGTGTGGACCATCTCTGTCCGATCTGCATCGCCACCGCGGCGGTGGGAAACGCCCTGGCGGCGACACCACCTGCGCTACCCGTTAGCTTTGCCGACGTGTCGATCGACCGCCCGATCGAGCATGAGTACCCAATCCCTCAGCCGCCACGCGCGGCCTTTCAGTCCCGCGGACCACCGATTTCCTGACGCCGCTGCCTCGCTCGCGTAGCGCAGCACCAGAACTGCTGTCGCCATCGGCCGAGGTTCCGTCGCTCACTACACGGCGTGTGTCGCCTTTTGGCCCCTAGCGCGTGAATCATCTCAGTCAGGAATCTTCATGTACTCCGCCTCGTTGCGCATCCCGCGTAGCCTTTTCCTATCAGCGTCCACGCTTGTGCTGGTCGCAGCGTTAGGCGCACCCGCGCTCGCGCAAGCCGGCGCCGCCTCGCCGACGCCGCAGCCATCCGCTTCCCCTTCCGCGCCAGAAACGCCGGCTCCGACCCAGCCCTCACCGCAGCAAAGCCCCCCTGCTACGGAACAGCCCCCGTCGCCTCCGCCTCAAGCGCAGGGCGGCAACGTGCTGCCCGAGACGCGCGTCGTGGCGCCGGTAGAGCGGCCACGGCCGCGTACCAAGCCTCCGCGCGTCGTGGCGACCAATCGGCCGGCGCCGCCGTCTACGCAGGCACAGGTCATCACCGAGCAGAACCAGAAGTTCGACGCGGCCCGCCAGACCATCTTCCCGGCGATAGGGGCCAGTTCCTACCAGCTCAGCCACCAGGCCATCGAATCCCTGCCGCAGGGCAACAACACCTCGCTGGATAAGGCGCTGTTGCAGTTCCCGGGCGTGCATCAGGATTCGGCGGCGAGCGGCGAACTGCATGTGCGCAACGAGCATGCCAATCTGCAATACCGCATCAACGGCATTATGCTGCCCGACGGTGTCGGCGGCTTCGGACAAATCCTCGACACAGGTATCGTCGGCAATATGGCGCTGCTGATGGGCGCGCTGCCGGCGCAATATGGCCTGCGCACGGCCGGCGTGCTGGACATTACGACCAAGGCTGACGCGTTCGACAATTCCGGCAAGGTCAGCGTCTATGGCGGCAGCCACCAGACCATCACGCCGTTCGCCGAATACGGCGGGACGGTGGGACAAACGCAATATTACGTGTCGGGTCGCTATCTCTACAACAATCTCGGCATCGAGAATCCGACGCCCGCAAATGAGGCCATTCACGACCGCACGCAACAGGAAAAGGGCTTTGCCTACGTCTCGACGGTGCTCGACCCCAACAGCCGCATCACCTACATCGGCGGCGTCTCGAACGCGCTGTATCAGATTCCCAATAATCCCGGTCAGCCGTCCAACTTCCAGTTGGGAAACATAACCAGCTTCAATTCCGCGTTTCTCAATGAGCGCCAGTCCGAACTCAATCAGTTCAATGTCGTGGCCTACCAGCACTCGGCCGAAGGAATTGACTACCAGCTTTCCTATTTCAACCGCTACAGCCAGCTCCACTTCTGGCCCGACCCGACCGGTGACCTGCTCATCAACGGCGTTTCGTCGAGCGTGTATCGTCAGAGCTACGTCAACGGCATTCAGGAGGACACGGCTTGGCGCATCGCCGACGCGCACACGCTGCGGTTCGGGTTCACCACCAGCGCAGAGCGGTCCCTGGTCACTGGCATCAACACCACATTCCCGGCCGATCCGGTGAGCGGTGGTCAAGCGTTCGACCCGACCACGGGCGCACCGCTTCCGCCTGTCACCATTTTCGATTCCAGTTCCAAGCTCGGCTGGCTGTTCGGCGCCTACGTGCAGGACGAATGGAAGATCACCAACAACCTGACCCTTAACGTGGGCCTGCGCTTCGACCAGATGTGGCAATATGTAGATGCCAACCAGTTCAGCCCGCGCATCAGCCTGACCTGGGTGCCTCAGGACGGCACCACGGTTCATGCCGGCTACGCGCGGACCTTTACGCCGCCGCAGCAGGTGATTGCGGCGCCGAGCAACATTGCGCTGTTTCAGGGCACCGTGGCTGCGCCGGCGGTCACTCAGAACGATCCGGTGCTGCCGGAACGGGCCCACGTCTTCGATGCCGGCGTGGTTCAGAAGATTTGGCCGATTCCCGGCCTCGAAGTCGGCGTCGACGGCTATGTCAAGCTGGCAACCGATCTGCTCGATGACGGGCAGTTCGGCCAAGCTTATGTGCTCGATGGCTTCAACTATGCCAAGGCGAACAATATCGGCCTCGAGTTCAAGGCGAGCTATACCGATGGCAATCTCAGGCTTTATGGGAACGTCGCCTGGGCACGCCAGATCGGCACCAATGTCGTCTCGAACCAGTTCCTGTTCGATCCGGACGAGTTGGCCTACATCGCCCGTCACTACATCTACACCGACCACAGCCAAGTCCTGACGGCGTCCGCCGGGGCCTCCTATCAATGGCACGACACGAAGTTTACCGCGTCCATGATCTACGGCAGCGGACTTCGTTCCGGCTTCGCCAATACCGACCACATGCCGTCCTACACTCAGGTCAACGTCGGCGTGTCGCACGATTTCTATTTCGTCGCCCCGAACAAACCGACCACAGTGCGGTTCGACGTCGTGAACCTTTTCGACAAGATCTACGAAATCAGGGACGGGTCCGGCATCGGCGTATTCGCGCCGCAATTCGGACCGCGGCGAGGTTTCTTCGTCGGTATCTCTCAGAAGATATGAGCGGGAGCAGGGGTGATTCAGAAGGACAACGGAAAAGAGAACCATATGCCTGATCGCAAATCTCGGGCCACGTTTGGAAATTTCGCCCGCATCGTCACGCTGAGCATCGCGAGCCTTGCATCGCTCGCGATGCCGACCGCTGCGCTGGCCCAGGCGGACACCTCAAATCCGCTGCTGCCCCGCAATCTCTCGCCGTGGGGCATGTTCCTCAACGCCGACATCATCGTGAAGGCGGTGATGATCGGGCTTGCCTTTGCATCTCTGGTGACCTGGACGGTGTGGCTTGCCAAGACCATCGAGCTTGCGGGCGCGCGGCGGCGGGCGCGCCGCCGCATCAGGCTGTTGGAAGCTGGCGGCAGCCTTGTCGAGGTGGTCCGCGCTTGCCGGAACGACAGGGACGGCGTTGCCCAGCTCATCCTCTCCGCCGCACGCGAGGCCGAACTATCAGACGGCATCGTCGACGACGCGTTCAAGGAACGCGTCGCCTTGCGGCTGGAGCGCGTGCAGGCGGCGATGACACGGCAGATCTCGCGCGGAACCGGCCTGCTCGCCACGATCGGCGCAACCGCGCCCTTCGTCGGCCTGTTCGGCACGGTCTGGGGCATTATGAACTCCTTCATCGGCATTTCCGAATCCCACACCACCAATCTCGCGGTCGTGGCGCCAGGGATTGCCGAAGCGCTGCTGGCAACCGCCATGGGGCTCGTCGCAGCGATCCCCGCGGTCGTGATCTACAATCACCTGGTGCGGGTCATTGGCGGCTACCGCGTGTTGCTGGATGACGCTTCGGCGCAACTTCTGTTGATGATTAGCCGCGTCCATCACGGCCGGGCCACGCTGCCGCGCGCCGCGGAGTGAAGGTCATGGCTGTACGTCTTGGACAACGTTCGGGCAGCGACGATCTCGAGATTCAGCATGAGATCAACGTCACGCCCTTCATCGACGTCATCCTGGTGCTGCTCATCATCTTTATGGTGGCGGCTCCGCTCGCGACCGTGGATATCGGCGTCAACCTGCCCGCGAGCACGGCTCCCGAGCAGCCGCGCCCCGACAAGCCCATCTTTGTTACCATCAAGCCGGACCAGACGATTGCGGTGGGAGAAACCGTGGTTGCGCACGAGTCACTCGCAAGCGCGCTCGACGCGGCGACGGGAAACCACAAAGACGAAACGATTTTCGTCCGCGCCGACAAGTCGCTCAGCTATGGCAGCCTGATGGGGGTGATGAACAGTCTGCGCGACGCCGGTTATCTCAAGCTGGCGCTGGTCGGATTGGAAGAAGCGCCGGCAAAACCATGACAGCCTTCGCCCTCCATCTACCGGAACGGCCTGGCGTCACGCGCTGGATGTTCGCCGCGGCGGTGATTGCGGCCCTCCACGTCGCGATCTTCGCGACCGCGCTGTTGTGGCTCGAGCGCAACCCCACGCCGCCGCAGATTCTTCCCGCTATCGCGGTGACCCTTGCGCCCGTGCAGAGCAGTTCGCCCGAAATCCAGGACCAGGATATTGCCGTCGGGCCGACCATGCAGCAGGCCGAGGCGACGCCGCCGGAGCGACCCAAGGTCGAAGACAAGCCGGTCGAACGCGTGGAGCCGCCGCCATCGCCGCCGCGAGAGGCGGAGGTCACCTTGCCGAAGGACGAGCCCAAAGAGCAGGAGCAGCCGAAGCCAGAGCCCCAGCCGCCTGCACCCGAAACCCGTGCGCTGCCGAAGAATGACCGTGTGGGTCAGTTCAGCGAGGCCGGCGCAAAAGCCTACAATTCACTGATTCTTGGCCACCTCCAGCGCTTCAAGCGCTATCCGAAATCGGCGCATGGCGTCTTGGGCAAGGTGGTGGTGCGCTTCGTATTGAACCGAGAAGGCGACGTGATCGACAGCACGATCACGAAATCATCCGGCAATACCGTACTGGACCGCGAGGCATTGGACATGCTTCATCGCGCGAGCCCCTTCCCGCCATTCCCGGCCGAGAAGCCAGGCGGGCAGGACATTTACATCGCGCCCGTGAATTTTGATCGTGACTAGCTCTCCTACAGCGCCTGGCGGATGGTGATCTCGCTTGGTGCTGCGGCTTGCCCGTCTGGGTGAGTGCATGTTTGGTCGCCATGCGGAATGAGAAGCCCGAGGTGACGCTTTGACGATTGGCGGTCAGTCGTCGTCGCCGCCGTAATAGCTTCTCTGGAGCCGGTAATGTCCGCCCGTAGAGATGTACTCTTGCCGGAGGCAACTGGTACCCCTGCAAAACCGTGCCTGCTCATCACAATGCAGATGTTCGAAGTGCAGCTTGATCAGCCGTGAATTGTCGAGAAAGGTTGCAAAGTAATGAGCGGCCGTCGCATTCCCGCACATGCGGGTGACGGCACCTCGAACCTCGGGCGGCAAACGATCGATACGTTCCGAATTCCAGGGATCGTCGTGCGCTACCTGACTGCCGCGAGCGAATGTAGGTGGCTGATTGGCGAGCAAGAGCAGCAGAATCCCGGCCGCGATTGGCGAAAACCGTGTGTAAGGCATCCACATGCCAGCACCCCATCCAGAGTGGAAGATTTGGCAAATGCAGTCGCGAAGCAAAGACTATCAGGAACGTAAAAGAGCGCCAGCGGTAATGAATCGTCCAAAGTACGTGCGGCGCATCAATTTGATCAACTTCCTTGGCGTTCGAGGTCAGTTCAGGGTCACAAGCGGCCGTCGGAGCGAGCGCGGCCCCACGTCTGCTCTACCGACGATAACCGACATCACGACGGGCTTATCGTGGTTCGGCTAAGGGCCAATAAGCGAAATTGGAAACGGAAAGCGATCGCCACGGAGGCGCCCAAGCCGCCACGTTACAATCACCAATCCGACCGATCGATGCGGCCGCTGCTTCCGACAGCCATCCGGTCATGGTGACGTTGCCGGTTGATCGATCTAAGGCTGCTTCTCGAACGTTCGCAGAGATCCGATCTGTGTGACCCATGGCCGCGCGGAGCGAGACCACCACTGCGTTTGGGGGACGATCTGATCGCGTTGACGGATGGTGCCCATGCGGATGGCGTAAATCTTGGGGCCTGCTCCGGCCGCGGCCGCGTAGATATGCGTGCCACATTCCGGGCAAAACGCCTGTGGCCTCTTGCTGCCGCTTTCGGCGGTCTTGATGTAGATTTTTGGCTCGCCCGAGAGCAACCAGAAAGCGTCTTCCCGCGTGAAGGCGTGCACGCGGAATGCGGAGCCGGAGAACGTCTGGCAATCAGTGCAATTGCAAAGCAGGGTCTTGTCCGGCTCGATCTCGGCTTCAAATGTGATGTATCCGCAGTGACAACGGCCGTCGATTTTCATCCTTCAATCCTCCGCGGCGCGGTTATATGCAATGGAGCGTCGCCACTTTGCTGATGGGCGCCAAAGGCGACAAGCTCGCAGCCGCGAACATCAAGAATCAGAATGCGGGTGCCATCGGTCGCCGCCGGCTCATAACCGCATTCGCGTTACTTGCACGAACCGGTTGGATGCTGCGTGCCATCGAACATGCTGACGTAGACGCTGGTCTTGCCGTTGCAGCTCGCCTTGCACTGCTGCACGGCGGCGGCGCACTTGCTCATGAAGGACGCATGTTCGGAGGCCGGCACCTTGAGCTTCACCTGGGACCGGCAATACGCGCCGGCCGCAGAACAGGAAGCCGGCTCAGCGTGCACCGAGGAGATGGCGAAGACGGCCGAAAGGACAAGTCCGGCGACGGGCGCGATAACCTTGCTCGTGGAAGCCCCCGATTGAACAAGCGCGACCAGGTGTGGCAACCCGGATGGGCGCCCGCGTCACACAGGCTGCGATGATCCCATTCTGCCAGTGTTTTGCCCGACGGGTCAATCGGATTTCGGTAAATCAAAAAACTGTAATGTAAACAAAGCCCCGGCTACTGTGCATGGGGTTGTTTTCGCGATTTTTATTTTGGGGCTCAGTACGTCCCGGACCGGACGCACCTCGTCACGCCATTCGGGTGCCGCCTTCGTCGTCATGGCCGGGCTTGACCCGGCCGTCCACGCCTTCCTCTTCCGATCTTACTGGAAACGTCGATGCCCGGGACGGGCCCGGGCATGACGGTGGCTGATGTCTCCGTGAAAGCGTCGCCTCAGCTATCCACCTTCAGCGCGGCAATGAAGGCTTCCTGCGGGATGTCGACCTTGCCGAACTGCCGCATCTTCTTCTTGCCTTCCTTCTGCTTCTCCAGAAGTTTGCGCTTACGGGTGATGTCGCCGCCGTAGCACTTTGCGGTGACGTCCTTGCGCAGCGCACGGACCGTCTCGCGCGCGATCACCTTGCCGCCGATCGCCGCCTGGATCGGGATCTGGAACATGTGCGGCGGGATCAGCTCCTTCATCTTCTCGACCATGGCGCGGCCGCGCCCCTCCGCGCGGGTGCGATGGACCAGCATCGAGAGGGCGTCGACCGGCTCGGCATTGACCAGGATCTGCATCTTGACCAGATCGGCCGGCTTGTAGTCGGTGAGATGATAGTCGAACGAGGCGTAGCCCTTGGAGACCGACTTCAGGCGGTCGTAGAAGTCGAACACCACCTCGTTGAGCGGCAGGTCGTATTTCACCATCGCGCGGGAGCCGACATAGGTCAGCTCCTTCTGCGAGCCGCGGCGGTCCTGGCACAGCTTTAAGACGCTGCCGAGATATTCGTCGGGCGTCATGATCGTCGCCTCGATCCAGGGCTCCTCGATCTCGGCGATCTTGACCACGTCGGGCATGTCGACGGGATTGTGGATCTCGATCTCGGATCCGTCGTTGAGCTTCATCTTGTAGATGACGCTCGGCGCGGTCGCGATCAGGTTGAGATCGAACTCGCGCGACAGCCGCTCCTGGATGATCTCGAGATGCAACAGGCCGAGGAAGCCGCAGCGGAAGCCGAAGCCGAGTGCGGCCGAGGTTTCCATTTCGAAGGAGAAGCTGGCGTCGTTCAGCCGCAGCTTGCCCATGGCGCCGCGCAGCGTCTCGAAGTCGTCGGCATCGACCGGGAACAGGCCGCAGAACACCACGGGGATCGCCGGCTTGAAGCCCGGCAGCATGTCGGTAACAGGCTTCCTGTCGTCGGTGATGGTGTCGCCGACGCGGGTGTCGGCGACTTCCTTGATCGCGGCGGTGATGAAGCCGATCTCGCCGGGGCCGAGCTCGTCGACCTGCTGCATCTTCGGCGTGAAGAAGCCGACGCGCTCGACGTCGTAGGCCGCGCCCGTGCCCATCATGCGCACGCGGCTGCCCTTCTTCATGACACCGTCGACGACGCGGATGAGAACGACGACGCCGAGATAGACGTCGTACCAGCTGTCGACCAGCAGCGCCTTCAGCGTCGCATCGCGATCGCCCTTCGGCGGCGGCAGGCGGGTGACGATGGCCTCCAGCACATCGGGCACGCCGAGGCCGGTCTTGGCCGAGATCATCACCGCGTCGGACGCGTCGATGCCGATGACGTCCTCGATCTGCTGCTTGATCTTCTCGGGCTCGGCGGCGGGAAGGTCGACCTTGTTCAGGACCGGAACGATCTCGTGATTGTTGTCGAGCGCCTGGTAGACGTTGGCGAGCGTCTGCGCCTCGACGCCCTGGCTGGCGTCGACCACCAGCAGGGAACCTTCGCAGGCCGCCAGCGACCGCGAGACTTCGTAGGCGAAGTCGACATGGCCGGGCGTGTCCATCAGGTTGAAGATGTAGTCCTTGCCATCCTTGGCCTTGTAGGCAAGGCGGACCGTCTGCGCCTTGATGGTGATGCCGCGCTCGCGCTCGATGTCCATGGAATCGAGCACCTGCTCCTTGCCCGCCATTTCGCGGTCGGAGAGGCCGCCGGTCATCTGGATCAGGCGGTCGGCCAGCGTCGATTTGCCATGGTCGATATGGGCGACGATGGAGAAATTGCGGATGTTGGAAATGGGGGCGGTCGTCATGGGCGCGGGATACCACTCACATCCCCGTGCGGCAACCATATTGCTGTATTTTCAGGGCCTTTCTTCACGCCAAGCTGATTCCACGAGGGCCCAAAACGCGCTACGCAACGGCCCATGTCCTCGACCTCCATCCCCTCTGCCCGAACGCGCGTAAAACCCCGGGTGAGCTACAACCGCTTCCGGGCCTGGCTGGTTGCCTGCGCGATCCGCCCCGAGGCCCGCCTCTGGCTGGTGATCCAGCTCGCCATCCTGCATGGCGTGCTCTGGACCTTCATCCTGATCAATCTGAAGGCGGCGCAGGACGTTCACATGGACGTCGCGGAAGCCTGGGGCTGGGGCCAGAAATTCCTCTGGGGCTACGGCAAGCACCCGCCGCTGTCGGGCTGGGTCGCCGGCGTCTGGTTCACAGTGTTCCCGGCGGCGGACTGGGCGACCTATGCGCTGGCGATGGCAACGGTCGGCGTCGGCATGGTGATCTGCTGGCTGGTTGCGCTGCGCGTGGTGGACGCACGCCGCGCGTTCCTGGCCGTGGTGATGGTCGCGCTCTACCCGATCTTCAATTTCAAGGGTTTCAAGTACAACCCGGACCTGCTGCAGCTCGTCACGCTGCCGCTGCTCGTGCTCGCCTATCTCAACGCGTTCGAGAAGCGGAGCTGGCTATCAGGCATCTGGCTCGGCCTCGCCGGCGCGCTGGCGCTGATGACCAAATACTGGGTGCTGACCATGATCGGCGCCATCGGCCTTGCCGCGCTGATCCATCCGGATCGGATGAAGTTCCTGCTGTCGCCGGCGCCGTGGGTCGCGATCGCGACGATGCTGGTGGCGATGATCCCGCACGTCGTCTGGCTGGCGGAAGCGCATTTCGTGCCGCTGACCTATGCCGGCGATACCTACAGCCTCGAGAACAGCGGCCTCGTGCATCAGCTCGTGGCCGGTTACTTCCTGCACAATTTCGCGCTGCTGGCATTGCCGGTGGCGCTGGCCGCGCTGGCCATGGCGTGGGTGCCGCCGTGGACGACGCTGCTCTTGCGCGCGCCGCTGCGCATCGTCACGCGGGCCTGGGCGCGCGGCGCAAACGCGAGCGTGAATGTTTCGCAGGCGCTGAACGTCTGGATCGTCCAGATCATCGTCGCATTCGGCCCGCCGCTCGGCGCGCTCGCCTTCAGCATCTACATGAAGACCGATTGGGGCATCTCGCTGTTCTTCCTGGTGCCGCTCGCGCTGGTCGCGATCCCTGCGCTGCGGGTGCAGAGCGCGACGCTGTTCAACATCGCCGCGATCTGGCTGGTGCTGAGCGTCGCGACGCTCGCCGCCTCGCCCTGGATCGCCGCGCGCGAGATGGCGGCCAATGCCGGCAACGCACAGATCTATGGCGCGCGCTCGGAGCTCGCGCGCGAATTGACCCAGGCCTGGCACACCCGCTTCGGCTCGCGCTGGGCCGTCGTTGCCGGCACGATGGAACAGATCCAGCCACTGGTGTTCTACAGCCCGGATCATCCGTCCGCATTGCTGTCGTTAGAGGCCTGGGATTCCGGGCTGACCTCGCGCGACGACGTCAAGACATACGGCTTCATCGGCGTGTTCGATCCGACCGACGGCCGTCTGCCCGCGTTCGAGAAATGGGTGGCGGACGTAGCCCCGAACGCCGAGCGCATCGTGATGACGACGCGCCGCTTCACCAACGGCAAGGCCGGCCCGTCGATGAGCTGGAACATCTACATCGCGCCGCCGGCGAAGTGAGAGGTGCCGTAGGGTGGGCAAAGCGGAGCGTGCCCACCACGTCGCATGATTGTGGAAAGATGGTGGGCACGGCGCGTCGCGCCTTTGCCCACCCTACGGCGTCGAGCGTGTGGCTCAGACGCCTTCCTCGTTGAACTTGCTCTCAACGAGTTCGGTGATCGCCGCGAGCGCGGCATCCGCTTCGGCGCCCGCCGCGGCGACGGTGATCGTCGTGCCGGGACCTGCGGCCAGCATCATCAGGCCCATGATCGAGGTGCCGCCGACGGTCTCGCCGCCGCGCGTCACCCACACTTGCGCGTTGAAGCGCTCGACCGCCTGGACGAATTTCGCCGAGGCGCGGGCGTGCAGGCCGCGCTTGTTGATGATCAGGAGCTCTTTGGAGATCGCGCCCGCGGGCACGCCCGTTGCGGCTTGAGGCGCGTCGTCGCTCATTTGCCGGCGAGCACGCGGCTGGCGATGGTGACGTATTTGCGGCCCGCTTCCTGGGCCATCGCGATCGCGTCCGGCAGCGGACGCTCCTCGCGCACCTTGGCGAGCTTCACCAGCATGGGCAGGTTGATGCCCGCGAGCACTTCGACCTTGGGCCGGCTCATGCAGGAGATAGCAAGGTTGGACGGCGTGCCGCCGAACATGTCGGTGAGGATCGCAACGCCGTCGCCGGAATCGACGCGGTTAACCGCCTCGATGATGTCGCTTCGACAGAGATCGGAATCATCTTCGGCGCCGATCGTGATCGCTTCGATTTGCTTTTGTGGGCCCATGACATGTTCAAGCGCTGCCTTGAATTCGTCGGCAAGGCGCCCGTGGGTCACAAGTACTAGACCAATCATCGGAAAACTCCTCGCGGGCGCTTTTGGTGCACCGCACGAACGCGCCACTTTGACCATCCAGAGCCCCTGCGCAAGAGGGGATGTTGCGTATCTCCCTGAATCTAGACGGATGGATGAGGGGAGCTGCGCCGGTCTATTCGGTCGCGATAGTGGGGTTCATATGGTTACCATTTCCCTTCAAACAATCGCCTGAGGGATTAGCAGAAGGTTAACTCTTGGTAGTGGTCAAGGCCGCGACAACCAGTGGGAGGGGCGAATAGTCGCGGGGGACCGGGATTCGCGGTAATTCGACACCTAAAATGCTTGTTTTCAGGGATTCGGCCGGCGGCAGCCGTTCCGCGTCCTCAGCGTCCAGATCGACCACGAGGCCGACGGTCGCATGGCCTTCGAAGTCGCAGCGGCGGATCCCGAGGCCACGGATCTCGATCAGGCCGGCCAGCGCAGGCGCGGGACGCACTTCAATTTCGTGGCCGAGTGTCGCCAGATGGACACGGTCATCGCCGACCAGAACGGCCCTTTCGACCACGCCTGCGCGCCCTGCCATGATCAAATCGAAGGCAAGGCGCGACTTGCCCGAACCCGAGGGGCCGCGGATCAGCACCGCCAGAGTCCCGACCTTGACCGCGGAGGCGTGAACGCTGGGGCCGCCTTCGTTCAAGCTGCCTTCGTTCAAGCTACGTTGGCTCATAGCGCCGGCAGCCTCACCACGAAGCGCGCGCCTGACACTGTCGGGATGCCCTCGTCATCAGGCGGGCCTGCGCGGTTCTCGGCCCAGATCCGCCCGGCATGGGCGTCGACGATCTGCTTGGAGATCGACAGGCCGAGGCCGGAGTTCTGGCCAAAGCCCTGATGCGGACGGTCGGTGTAGAAGCGCTCGAAGATGCGCTCCAGCGCGTCGTCGCGGATGCCGGGGCCGTCGTCGTCGACCACGATCTCGATCTCTCCGCGCACGCGCCGGCAGGTGAGGCGCACCTTGCTGCCGGCTTCCGAGAACGACTGCGCGTTGGAGAGCAGGTTGGAAACCACCTGTCCCAATCGCGAATCGTGGCCGGTCACGGCGAAGGTGTCGGCCGGGCCGCGACCCTCGAAGCGTGTCTCGACGGCGACGTCATGGCCGAGCTTGGTCTCGTTGGCGACGGATACGAGCGTCGTCAGCAGGCGGCGCAGGTCGACGGGGATCGCGTCCTGGCGCTGCAATTCGGCGTCGAGGCGGCTGGCGTCGGAGATGTCGGAGATCAGCCGGTCGAGCCGCTTGACGTCGTGCTCGATCACCTCGAGCAGGCGCGCGCGGCTGTTCTCGTTGCGCGCCAGCGGCAGCGTCTCGACCGCGGAGCGCAGCGAGGTCAGCGGGTTCTTCAATTCGTGCGCGACGTCGGCGGCGAACATCTCGATCGCCTCGATCCGGCTGTAGAGCGCGCTGGTCATGTCGCGCAGCGCGCCGGAGAGATGGCCGATCTCGTCGCGGCGGCGGGTGAAGTCGGGAATCTCGATGCGGGCCTTGATGCGGCGGCGGACGCGCTCGGCGCTGTCGGCGAGCCGGCGCACGGGACCGGCGATCGTGCTGGCGAGCAGCAGCGACAGCATGATCATGACCGCGGCCGCGACGCCGCCGACCTTCAGGATGGCGAGGCGCTCGGCGGTGACCATCTGGTCGATTTCGTCGCCTTGCGTCGACAGCATCAGCGCGCCGTGGATGGCGCGCGAGCGCAGCACGGGCACCGCGACCGAGACGATCACCTCGCCGCGCGCATTGACCCGCACCATCGAGCGCTTCTGGCCCTGGAGCGCGTCGGCGACTTCCACATAGCCATTGCCGTTCTCGCGCCCGAGCTCGCGATACAGCGGCAGGTCGCCGCGGTTCAGCCAGGTGCGCACGGGGACCATGATGCGTTCGACCAGACCGGGTTTCTCGGACAGCGGCGGCAGCGGGAATGCCCTGAGTACGTCGAGGTCACGGCTGTCGAGCAGCATCGAACCGTTGGGATCGAAGATCCGCGCACGGGTCTTGGTTGGCGAGATCAGCGTGCGCAACACCGGCGCCACGCGTTCGGGATTGATCGGAAAATCCAGCGAATCGTCCGTTCCGCCATAGCTCTCGCCCAGTTTCAGGTCGAGCAGGCGCTCCGGATCGACGGTAATCGCGTTGGTCTGCACGGTCGCCGACGCGCTGATGGCGCCGGCGATGATTTCGGCTTGCACCAGCAGGCTCTGCGCGCGCGCGTCGATCAGGCCGGCACGGAATTGCGACAGATAGAGGATGCTCGCCACCAGCGCGACGAGGCCGGCAAGGTTGAGCGAGACGATGCGGCGGGTCAGGCTCGAGAAGGACAGCGCGAAGAAGAACTGTCCGGCGCGCTTGAGCCAGTTCAGTGGCCGCCAGCCTTGCGGCTTGTCTTGCGCCGCATCTTGGACGACGTGCTCCGGAACGCCGTCGGATGCGATATCCCCGGCGCTCTGGTTCTCGTCAGGCTGCGTTCGATCCAGCAATGCTTACGTCCGCGTTAGGACAGCTCGTGGCAATGGTCCCCGCATCCTAGAGCCATCCCGGTCATGATGGAATCAGAACCGGCGATGCTCTCAGTCCTTCGTGAAAGGCGCCTCGCGCCTCAGGCTTCCTTGAAGCGGTAGCCGACGCCGTAGAGCGTCTCGATCATCTCGAACTCGTTGTCGACCACCTTGAACTTCTTGCGCAGCCGCTTGATGTGGCTGTCGATGGTGCGGTCGTCGACATAGACCTGGTCGTCATAGGCGGCGTCCATCAGCGCGTTGCGGCTCTTCACCACGCCGGGCCGGGTCGCGAGCGCCTGCAGGATCAGGAATTCGGTGACGGTGAGCGTCACCGGCTCGTTCTTCCAGGTGCAGGTATGGCGTTCCGGATCCATGCGCAGCAGGCCGCGATCGAGCGCCTTGGCATCGTTCTCCTTGGGCGCGACGGTCGGGTCCTTCGGCGCCGAGCGGCGCAGCACCGCCTTGACGCGCTCGACCAGCAGGCGCTGCGAGAACGGTTTGCGGATGAAGTCGTCGGCGCCCATCTTGAGGCCGAACAGCTCGTCGATCTCTTCGTCCTTGGAGGTCAGGAAGATCACCGGCAGGTCGGATTTCTGCCGGAGCCGGCGCAGCGTCTCCATGCCGTCCATGCGCGGCATCTTGATGTCGAGGATGGCGAGATCGGGCTGGGTGGTGCGGAAACCGTCAAGCGCGGAAGCGCCGTCGGTGTAGGTCATGATGCGGTAGCCTTCGGCTTCCAGCGCGATCGAGACGGATGTGAGAATGTTGCGGTCGTCGTCGACCAAAGCGATTGTGGGCATGAGCCTCTGCTTTCTGCTTTCCGTTTGGGTCGTGGCTTGAAACGGCGAGCAATCCACTGATGCGCCGCATACATGGGTGCCGAAGATGGCGTTCGAACCTTGTCACCGAGCAATGCAAGCTGGGCTGAAGTGTGACCAAGTTCCACGAAACACGGCAGATTCGCCGCGTTTCGACCCATAACCAGACCCCCGTTTACCCGAAAAAAGGCCCCCCTTGCAACCACCCGAGCCGAGAAAGCCGATGCAACCGACCCCCGATTTCGACCCCGGAAAACTGGCCAAATCCCTGCTGCGGCGGTCACGGCAGGGTGCGCTGGCGACGCTGATGGCCGGCAGCGGCGATCCCTATTGTTCCCTGGTCAATCTGGCCAGCCATCCGGACGGCTCGCCGATTCTGCTGATTTCAGGGTTGGCCGTGCATACCAAGAACATCCTTGCCGACAGCAGGGTCTCCCTGATGCTGGACGAGCGCGCGGCGGGCGATCCCCTGGAGGGCGCCCGGATCATGCTGTCCGGCCATGCCGAGAAGGCCGATGCCGACAAGGATCTGCTGCAGCGACGGTATCTTAATGCCCATCCATCGGCAGAAGGCTTTGTTTCCTTTAAGGATTTCGCCTTTTTCAGGATCCGGCCCACGGGAACCCATCTGGTTGCCGGCTTCGGCCGGATCGTCGACCTCAAGCCCGAGCAGTTCCTCACGGACCTTACCGGCGCCGACGATCTGCTGGCGGCAGAGGAGGGGGCGGTCGAGCACATGAATGCCGACCACCGCGACGCCATGGGCCTCTATGCGACAAAGCTCCTCGGCGCGGCGGAAGGAGATTGGCGCTGCACCGGCTGCGACCCCGAGGGGCTCGACATGCAGGACGGCCAGACCGCCTTGCGGCTGGACTTCCCGGAACGGGTGAGTGACGGCACGGCGCTGCGCAAGATGCTGGTCCGCCTCGCTGGCGAGGCGCGCAAGAAGGTGGACCAGAGCGCAAGTCTTTGAACGCTGCCGCCCATCGCCGCGACCCAAGTCCGTGATGGTTTTACGGATCGCAGCGAGAGGGTTCATGACGCGTCGTCGTTTGGCATTGGCCGCGGGTCTGGCGCTCGCGATCGCCACGTTGTTTGCCACCCCCGCTCTTGCCCAGAAGGGCGATCTCGCCGCACAGGGCGCGCGGATCAACGCGCTCAATCAGGCCGGCAAATACGCGGAAGCACTGCCTTTGGCCCAGGCCATGGTGGCGAGCCTGGAGAAGGGCAACGACGGCCGCGAACTCTCTGCCGCGCTCAACAATCTCGGCCAGGTCTATGCAGGTCAGGGCCGCGACGATCTGGCCGAGCCGGCCTACAAGCGCGCCATCGCGCTGATGGAGAAGTCGCTCGGTCTCGACACCGTCTTGATCGCGCCCGAGCTGAGCAACCTCGCTGCGCTGTATCAGCGGCAGAGCCGCTTCACTGAAGCCGAGCCGCTGTTCAAGCGTGCGCTGGCCGTCAGCGAAAAGAGCCTGTCGCGCGAGCATCCCGATGTCGGCAGAGCCCTCAACAATCTCGCCACGCTCTACGTGAAGCAGGAGCATTTTGCCGAGGCCGAACCGCTGTTCCAGCGGGCGCTCGCGATCTATCAGAAAGCCGCCGGTCCCGAGCATCCCGCAGTCGCCACGGTCCTGAACAATATCGGCCAGGTCGATCGCGACCTCAACCGGGATGCAGATGCCGAGGCACCGATCAAGCGCTCGCTCGCGATCCGCGAGAAGGTGCTGGGAGCGGACCATCCCGATGTCGCGCGCTCGCTGAACAATCTCGCCGGACTCTACGAGCACCAGCAGCGCTATGCCGATGCCGAGCCGCTGTACCGCCGTGCTCTCGCGATCCGCGAGCGCGCGCTCGGGGCGGATCATCCAGATGTCGTGACCTCGACCAGCAATCTTGCCTATTTCCTCCACGTCTCCGGGCGTACCGTGGACGCGCTGCCGCTTGCGGAAAGGACGCTTGCGACCAACCGCGCGCAGTTGCGCGTCGTGCTGCCGGTCTTGTTCGCTGCGCGTCAGCAATCCCTGCTGTCCGGCGACAAGGCGCTGGACGAGGCGCTCGCCGCGATCCAGCGCGGCACCCAATCCTCCGCCGCCTCCGCCGTCAACAAGCTCGCGGTGCGGCTTGCCGCCGGCAGCGACCGGCTCGCCGAGCTGGTACGCCGGGACCAGGATCTCGCGGCCGAGGCCGAGGCGCTCGACAAGGCGATCATCACGGCGGTGTCGAAGCAAGCGGCCCAGCGCGACGTCGCGGCCGAGCAGCGCAGCCGCGCGAGGATCGCGACGATCGCGAGCGAGCGCGCCGGTTTGCAGAAGACCCTCGCGGTCGAGTTTCCCGACTATGCCTCGCTCTCCAACCCGCTGCCGCTGACGGTGAAGGACATCCAGCCGCTGCTGTCGACTGACGAGGCGATGGTGCTCTATTCCGTCGTCGACAAGCAGAGCTATGTCATCGCGATCACGCGCGACGGCATCGACTGGAAGGAGATTCCGCTCGGCGCGGACGCGCTGACGAAGAAGGTGACTGCATTCCGTAGGGGGCTCGACGTCGGCAAGGCGCGCGATAGCTCGGGCAAGTCGGGACTGTTCGATCTCGCGCTCGCGAACGAGCTCTATGTCGCGCTGCTCGGCCCGGTCGAGGCGCTGACAAAGGACAAGCGCAGCCTGCTGGTGGTGCCCTCGGCGGCGCTGACCGCATTGCCGTTTCATCTGCTGGTCACGGAGACCCCGCAGGCTGCGATCCCGGACAATCTCGAAGGTTATCGCAACGCAGCCTGGCTGCTGCGGCGCCAGGCGGTCTCGGTGCTGCCGTCGGTGATCAGCCTGAAATCGCTGCGCGCCTTCGCGCGCAGGGACCAGGGTGTCAAGCCGATGACCGGCTTTGGCGATCCCGTGTTCAACCCTGCAGCCGAAGGGCCGGCCGACCGGCGCGCCGCGGGCGGCAAGGTCGCCGCGCGCAGCATCGCGACGATTGCCTATACCGACTTCTGGCGCGGCGCCGGTGTTGATCGTGCGCAGCTTGCGAAAGCGCTGCCGCAACTGCCTGACACCGCCGACGAGCTGAACGCGGTGGCGAAGGATGTCGGCGCCGGCGAGGTCGACATCCATCTCGGCCGCGATGCGAGCGAAACGACGCTCAAGCGTGCAGCGCTTGCTCAATACAGCATCATCTACTTCGCTACCCACGGTCTCGTTGCAGGCGACGTCAAGGGACTGGGCGAGCCATCGCTTGCGCTTTCCATTCCCGACCAGCCTTCCGAGATCGACGACGGCCTTTTGACCGCGAGCGAAGTCGCGCAGCTCAAGCTCAATGCCGATTGGGTTGTGCTGTCGGCCTGCAATACGATCGCCGGTGACAAGCCCGGTGCGGAGGCGTTGTCCGGGCTGGCACGCTCGTTCTTCTATGCCGGCGCCCGCGCGTTGCTGGTCTCGCATTGGGCAGTGGATTCGGAAGCTGCCACCCGCTTGACCACGTCGACTTTCGCCCTGCTCAAAAACGAACCAAAAATCGGTCGTGCCGAAGCTTTGCGCCGCGCCATGTTGACGTACGTTGATGATGCCTCATCACCGCGTAACGCCTATCCTGCGATGTGGGGACCCTTCGCTCTGATCGGCGAGGGTGATGTACGATAAATCATCGCAGGGGATTGTGCGTCGCAATAACCCCCGATAACACCGAAACAGCCATTTGGTTGCGCGATCATTCGTGATTTTTTGGTGCGCCTGCTCAGAGCTGACATGCGCGACGTTTGGCGCGGTCCTTGAATAAACCAAATCCTGCGGGATCAGCTTGGCAACGCGAGCGTTCATCAGTATTAGGTCGTCCAGCCGAGGCCGGATGGCCTGTAATTCACGGTGACCGCGACGGTGCCAAGGCTTGGCCGCGCTGAAGGCTTGGCCGCGCTGAGTGTCGCGGGTTCTAGGAGGATTTTTTCGTGCAAGAGACGGGCGTGCGCAACGGTGCCTTTGGCGCCGATAAATTCGGCTTAAAGAATCTCAAGCAGGTTCACTGGAACCTCGGTGCGCCGCAACTCTATCAGTACTCGCTCTCCGCGGGCGAAGCGGTGCTGTCCGCCGACGGCGCGCTCTGCGCCGACACCGGCGAGTTCACCGGTCGCAGCCCGAAGGACAAGTTCACGGTGCGCGACGCCACCACCGACAAGAAGATGTGGTGGGCCGGCAACCAGTCGATCACCGCCGAGCAGTTCGAGACGCTCTATCAGGACTTCCTCAAGCACGCCGAAGGCAAGAGCCTGTTCGCGCAGGACCTCTATGGCGGCGCCGATCCGGCCTACCGCATCAAGACCCGCGTCTTCACCGAGCTCGCCTGGCACTCGCTGTTCATTCGCACGCTCTTGATCCGCCCCGAGGCGGTCGAGCTGTCGAGCTTCACGCCCGAGCTCACCATCATCGACATGCCGAGCTTCCGCGCCGATCCGAAGCGCCATGGCTGCAAGTCGGAGAACGTCGTCGCGATCGACTTCGCCCGCAAGATCGTGCTGATCGGCGGCTCCTACTATGCCGGCGAGATGAAGAAGTCGGTCTTCACCACGCTGAACTACTATCTGCCCGAGCGCGGCGTGATGCCGATGCACTGCTCGGCCAATGTCGGCGCCAAGGGCGATGCCGCGATCTTCTTCGGCCTATCAGGCACCGGCAAGACCACGCTGTCGGCCGATCCGAACCGCACGCTGATCGGCGACGACGAGCACGGCTGGGGCCCGAACGGCGTCTTTAATTTCGAAGGCGGCTGCTATGCCAAGTGCATCAAGCTGTCGAAGGAAGCCGAGCCCGAGATCTTTGCGGCGTCGACGCGCTTCGGCGCGGTGCTCGAGAACTGCGTGCTCGACGAAGACACCCGCGTGGTGGATTTCGACGACGGCTCGAAGACCGAGAATACCCGTTCGGCCTATCCGCTCGACTTCATCCCGAACGCCTCGCGCACCGGCCGCGCGCCGCAGCCGAAGAACGTGGTGATGCTCGCCGCCGACGCCTTCGGCGTGCTGCCGCCGATCGCAAAGCTCTCGCCGGCGCAGGCGATGTACCACTTCCTGTCCGGCTACACCGCCAAGGTCGCCGGCACCGAGCGCGGTCTCGGCAACGAGCCGCAGCCGGAGTTCTCGACCTGCTTCGGCTCGCCCTTCCTGCCGCTCGATCCATCCGTCTACGGCAACATGCTGCGCGACCTCATCGCCCAGCACAATGTCGACTGCTGGCTGGTCAACACGGGCTGGACCGGCGGCAAGTACGGCGTCGGCTCGCGCATGCCGATCAAGGTGACGCGCGCGCTGCTCACCGCCGCGCTCGACGGCAGCTTGCGCAACGTCGAATTCCGCACTGACAAATATTTCGGCTTCGCGGTCCCGACCGCGCTGCCGGGCGTGCCGGCTGAGATCCTCAACCCGGTCAACACCTGGAAGGACAAGGACGAGTTCGACAAGACCGCGCGCGCGCTGGTCGGCATGTTCCAGAAGAATTTTGCCAAGTTCGAAGCGCAGGTGGATGCCGAAGTGCGTGCGGCAGCGCCGGACGTGAAGCTCGCAGCGGAGTAATCTCTCGCTCCGTCTTCAATGCAAAAGGGCGGCCGAGGGGCCGCCCTTTTTGTTTGTGCGCAATTGCGCACTAGGCCGGGACGACGCCGTGGAAACAGTTGTGGCTACGCCTTGAAATACGCGATCTGCGTCGTGGTCGCGAGCAGCCTGCCGTTCGGCGACCACAGCTCGGCGTTCTGGTCGGCGTAGCTCTTGTGCATGATCTTCGAATCGGCGGTGGCGAGCACGCGGGTGATGTCTTCAGTCTCGAGCTCTTCGCTGTCGGTGTGGAAATACGTCGTCAGCGACACCGTGCCGAACGGCACCAGCTCGCGCCGCGCGTGGAAGATGCGGCCGAAGAAGGCGTCGGACATCGACATCAGCGAGAGCATGTCGAGCTTGCGCGGCGTGCGGTCGCTGATCCAGACCTTCGAATAGGTGCTGGCAAGCTCGGCCTGCGGCGGTCCGATGCGCATCTCGCCCTCGACGAAGCGGAATTCGTACTGGTTGGCCCAGGACGCCGCGATCTTCGGGAATGGCAGCGTCTCTTCGAACGGCTTTGCATCCGGATATGGCGCCACCCGGTGCTCCCAGGACGGCCGGCGCTCGGCGAACACGGCGGTGGCGAGCGTTGCGACCTCGCCGCCGCCCTGCGACAGTTCGACGCTCCAGTGCTGGCTGGAGCGGTTGGCCTTCACCAGCCGCACGTCCAGGTCAAACGGGCCCTGTGCGATCGGCGCACAGTAATTGACGGTCAGCGCCAGCGGATCGCCGGCGCGTTCCGGATGGTCGATCAGCGCACGCAAGATGGTCGCGGCGGTGGCGCCGCCGAACGGGCCGACAAAGGCCTCGTCGCTGGTATGCCCCTGCCAGCTGCTGTCGCCGGCGCTGATGCGGGTGGCGTCGTCGAAGGGGTGGGGGAGCTTGGCGTGCATTTTTGGTCCTCGATGCCGACCCCATTCGTCATTGCGAGCGCAGCGAAGCAATCCAGAATCTTTCCGCGGAGACAGTCTGGATTGCTTCGCTGCGCTTGCAATGACGGTGTTTGAGCTTACGGCGTCCCGTATCACGGGCCCGGTTTGGGAATGATGACGATCGTATCATCATCCTCCCCGCGAGATGCAATGACCTCACGGGTAACGCCGATTTCACGCCGCGGAAAATCAACCCGCGACGTCGCGCAGATTCGGCAGCAGGGGCGTGGTCGGATTGACCGGCACGTTCCAGATCTCCTCGGCGTATTCGCGGATAGTGCGGTCCGAGGAGAACCACGCCATGCGCGCGACGTTGAGGATAGAGGCGCGCGCCCAGGCCGGCGCTACCTGCCAGCGCGCGTCGACGCTGCGCTGCGCTTCGTAATAGGAATCGAAATCGGCGCTGACCATGTAATGGTCGAGATAGCGTAGCGCATGCGCGATGGATTCGAAGCGGCCGGGATCGCCCGGCGAGAACTCGCCGGTGCCGATCGCGTTGATGGCGCGTTGCAGCTTCGGTGAATTGCGGATGATGTCGGAGGCGTCCAGCCCCTGCTTGCGCTTGATCATCACGTCGCCGGCCTCCATGCCGAAGATCGCGATGTTCTCCGCGCCGACATGGTCGCGGATCTCGATATTGGCGCCGTCGAGCGTGCCGATGGTGATGGCGCCGTTGAGCGCCAGCTTCATGTTGCCGGTGCCGGAGGCTTCCATGCCGGCGGTGGAGATCTGCTCGGAGAGATCGGCCGCGGGAATGATGACCTCGGCGAGGCTGACATTGTAGTCGGGCAGGAAGACGACCTTGAGCTTGCCGCCGATCGCGGGATCGTTGTTGACGACCTCCGCGACGTCGTTGATCAGCTTGATGATCAGTTTTGCGTAACGATAGCTCGCCGCCGCCTTGCCGGCGAAGATCTTCACCCGCGGCACCCAGTTGCCGTTGGGGTCGTCCTTGATCGACTGGTACAGCGCGACGGTCTCGATGACGTTGAGGAGCTGGCGCTTGTATTCGTGGATGCGCTTGATCTGCACGTCGAACAGCGCAGTCGGGTCGACCTTGATGCCGAGCCGCTCGCCGATCAGGCGTGCGAGTGCCGCTTTGTTGTGGAGCTTGACGCTGCGGAACTTCTTCTGGAATTCGACGTCGCTGGCGCGCGCCTCGATCAGCGAGAGCTGGGTCGGATCGTCGAGCACGGCGTCGCCGCAGGTCTCGCGCAACAAATCGGTCAGCTTGGGGTTCGCCAGCATCAGCCAGCGGCGGAAGGTGATGCCGTTGGTCTTGTTGGTGATGCGGCCGGGATAGAGGTGGTTGAGGTCGTGGAACACGGTCTCGCGCATCAGGTCGGAATGCATCGCCGAGACGCCGTTGATGCGATGCGAGCCGACGAAGGCGAGCTGGCCCATGCGCACGCGGCGTCCGCTCCTCTCGTCGATCAGCGAGACCGAGGCGCGGAAGTCGATGTCGCCGGGCGCGCGCGCTTCGGCGAGCGCGAGATGCTGCACGTTGATGCGGTAGATGATCTCGAGGTGCCGCGGCAGCAGCCGCTCGAACAGCTCGACCGGCCAGGTCTCCAGCGCCTCGGGCAGCAGCGTGTGATTGGTGTAGGAGAGGGTGGCGACCGTGATCTTCCAGGCCTCGTCCCAGCGGAAATTGTGCAGGTCGACGAGGATGCGCATCAGCTCGGTGACGGCAAGGCTCGGATGGGTGTCGTTGAGCTGCACCGCGACCTTGTTCGCCAGGCTGCGCAACTGGCCGTCCGAGGACAGATGCCGTTTCACCAGGTCCTGGAGCGAGGCCGAGACGAAGAAATATTCCTGGCGCAGGCGCAGCTCGCGGCCTGCCGGGCTCTCGTCGTTCGGATAGAGGAACTTGCAGATCGCTTCCGCGCGCGACTGCTCGGCGCTGGCGCTGACATAGTCGCCCTTGTTGAAGGCGTCGAGCTTCAACGGATCGGGCGAGCGCGCTGACCACAAGCGGAGCGCGTTGACGTGCTGGCCGCGCCAGCCGACGATCGGCGTGTCATAGGCGATCGCCTGCACGGTCTCGCCCGGATGCCAGATCGCGCGGTCGCGGCCCTTGTCGTCGACATGCTCGACGCCGCCGCCGAAATGGATGTTGTAGATCACCTCGGGCCGCTGCAATTCCCAGGGGTTGCCGAAGCTCAGCCATTCGTCGGGATATTCCTGCTGCCAGCCCTGGTTGATGATCTGGCGGAACAGGCCGAAATCGTAGCGGATGCCGTAGCCGATGGCGGGGATCGACAGCGTCGCCATGCTCTCCATGAAGCAGGCGGCGAGCCGCCCGAGGCCGCCATTGCCGAGCGCGGCGTCCGGTTCGCATTTGCGCAGCTCGGGCAGCGAGACGCCGAGATCGCCGAGCGCGACCTCGAAGATCTTCAGGAGGCCCATATTGTTGAGCGCGTCGGTGAACAGGCGGCCGATCAGGAATTCAAGCGACAGATAATAGACGCGCTTGCGCCCCGCGTCGTAGCTGTGCTTTTCCGCCGTGAGCCAGCGATGCACGATGCGGTCGCGCAGCGCCAGCGCCGCGGCCTGGTACCAGTCGTGCTTCGTCGCCATGCCCGCGTCCTTGCCGATGGCAAGGCGCAGCTTCGCCAGGATCGCGCCCTTGATCTCGGCCAGCGCGAGCTCGTCGATAGGCTGCCCGGGGGCGGAGAAATTTGGCTGGAACGATGAATCTTGCAAGGCCGTCACTTCCTGGTCGAGAACATCACTAACCCTACGCGTCTTGCCCCTGCACCGGAACTGTCGCCGGCGCGGCCGTGCACTGCGCTGGCGCAAATTTATGCAAGGAACGGGCCGATTTGGGAACCCGGACGAGCACGGAGAAACCGGGATTCAGTGCTAGATTGCGGGCCAATTCGGCCATCAGTGTGGAGGAGACGTCATGCGACTGTTGATCGAAATCGCGACCGCGGCCCTGATCGTCATCTGCATCACCGCCTCCAGCGCCGCGTTCGCCGCCGGCAAGATGGGCCGCAGCGCCGACGCTCTCAGTTGCGGCTTCACTGTCCCGCAGAATGCATCTCCCGCACAGCGTTGCGCTGCCATCAAGCGCCAATGCGGCGGCAAGTTCTACGCGAATGCGTGCGGGGACAGATTGGTGTCGGCGGCGAATTGAGGGGAAGGGTGACGCTGCGGATGCAGCGTTGCTTGAGCGCAAGCTCCACCTCATCGTCGTCCTGGCGAAAGCCAGGACCCATTACCCCGACTGTTAGAGAAGGCCCGACCGATCATTCCAATCGGGATTTTCCTGCTCGATCAGCTTGATCTTCCAGTCGCGCTTCCAGAACTTCAGCTGCTTCTCGCGCGCAATCGCTTCCTGCGGCGTCGCGAACGCCTCGACATGAACGAGGCGGACGATTTTGTACTTCTGCACGAACTTCGAGCCGCGGCCTGAGCGATGCAGTTCGAGCCGCGCGCGTAGATCCTTCGTGACGCCAATATAAATCGTGCCGTGATGACGGCTTGCGAGAATGTAGACGTAATAGCTGCTCATGGCTCAAGCTCGCAAACACAACGCTGACCGGGGTAATGGGTCCTGGCTTTCGCCAGGACGACGGCCTCAACAATTGATCCTACCATCGGAACAAATTAAGAACACTTTAGCAAGTCTTTGATATATCATTGTGATTCGGCGCGTTGCCGACACAATATCTAGCGTCTGTCAGACTTTGCGAGGACTACATGTCCACCATTGCCTTCGATCAGTTTGCCCTCACCCGGATCGCCGATTTTGCGCGCTCGCTGTCGCGGCTGCATCAGGCGGCGCGGCGCCAGAGGATCGATGACGACCAGTTCGACCGCGAGTTCAACGCGGTGTGCCAGTCGATCTGGGGCTACACCATCGACGACGTCAGCGACGATTTGTTCTCGGTCGAGGACCACCTGTTCCTGGACACGCTGGACGAGGCGCATGCGCGCATCTTCGCGGCCGAGCAGGGCTATGACCTCGTTGGCGATCAGGGCATGCTGACCGACTGGTGGGGATTTTGCTGGATGATCCTGGCCGAGAAGCGCGGCCTGCTGACCCAGGAAAACCGCGCCGCCGCGCGCGCGGCGATCGAGGAGAAATATCTGGCGGCGCCCAACGTGATCGGGGTGATCATCGGGAGGTGAGTTCTCGTGCCCCGGGCGCAGCGCAGCACTCCCGGCGATGCGAAGCATCGTCCGGTGTGGTGCGCTGCTGAACCGGGGCCCATGCTCGCGGCATTCTGGGTCCCGGCTCTGCGTCGCGTCATTGCATGCCGCGCCGCGTCCGGGACACGAAACTGAGTTACTCCAACCCCGCCCGCTTCGCCGGCTTCTGCGCCGGCGTCTTCGGCACCGTCACATCAGGCAATGCCTCGCGCACGATCTCGGACTGTGCCGGCGCATCGGCCGACACTGTTTCCGCCCGCACCGGCGCGACCTTCATCTCGCCGAGGCGCGCGCGGACCTGCGCGGTGAGGCCGGGATAGGAGGCGACCGGGGTGAAGTCGGCGGTCTGGTCGTTGCCGACGCGGATGCCGGTATAGGCGACGAGGCCGTCGGTGGTGGCGATCACGTCGCCGGCTTTCAGCGAGGAGTCCAGCGCAAGATCGACCGGGGCGAGACCGACCGGCTCGCGGCCGTTGCAGGTGCAGTCGGCGCGCAACGCCTTGCGGTAGGCGAATGCGTTCTCGCTGTCGGCGTAGCGCTCGCCGGTCTGCGATGCGGCGCCGTCGATCGAGGAGCCGAAATAGATCTTGGTCGCGCTGGCAGGACAGAACGCCTGACACATCTGCGCCGGCGAGGCGAGGCCGCGCATCAGCGGAAAATATTTGCCGTCACAGCTGCGCACGCAGAACGCCGGGCCCGAGCCGCCGGCCGCGGCCGCGCGGGTCGGCGGCACATATTGCGGGGTTGCCGCATTTTGCTGGCCGGTGAAGGGATCGGCGTAGGAGCTCGCCTGCTGCGGCACCTCGCGCTGCGGCCGTTGCTGCTGTGCGCCACCGAAGAAGAAGTCGAACAGGCCTTCGGCCGAGACCGGGGCGGGCGCTGCAAGCAGCGGTGCTGCGAGGGTGGCGGCCACGAACATCGCGCGACGCCGCCGGCGCGCATGGGACAGGACTGTACGCAACGCTCACTCCACCCGACGCTACTGAACCGGCTGGGACCGTCAGGTCTCAGCACATGATTCACCATAAGGCCGGATGGTAAATGAGCGGTTGCTTCACCTCTCCCGTAAGAACGGGGCGAGGGAGAAGCGGCATCACGCCTTCAAGAACTCCGACGCCTTGTAGAGCGAGCGGAACGGCAGGCCGGCCGCACCGAACGTATCGGTGGCGCCTTCCTCGCGGTCGACCATGGTCAGCACCAGCACCACCTCGGCGCCGGTCTCGCGCACGGATTCCACCGCCTTCATCGCCGAGCCACCGGTCGTGGTGACGTCCTCGACGATCACGACGCGCTTGCCTTCGAGCGTCTCGCCCTTCGGCAGCCCCTCGATCGCGAGCTTGGCGCCGTGCTCCTTCGGCTTCTTGCGTACGAAGAACGCCGCGATCGGATGACCCTTGATCCAGGAGATCTGCGCCAGCGCGCCGGCCAGCGGCACCGCGCCCATCTCGAGCCCGCCGATGAAATCGAGCTGATCGTCCTTCAGCGCCTCGTAAGTGAGTTCGGCGAGCAGGGTCGCGCCCTCGGGGTCGAGCATGGTCGGCTTCAGGTTGAAATAGAAATCGCTCTTGCGGCCCGATGCGAGCGTCACCTCGCCGCGGCCGAATGAGCGCCGGCGGATGATTTCGAACAGGCGGGCGCGGGAGGCTGATTTCGACACGGCGGTCCCTCGAACAGCGTTTTTGAAGGAGGCGGAATTTATCCGCGACGGCTGCGACATTCCAGAGGGGGCGTCTCCCGTCAACAGGGATCGGCCATCCCGGTCCGCCGGTTGTGGGGTGCAACCTTCTGGAGTAGGTGAGGGCCCAGGCCGGCGCCAGGCCTCTTGGGGAAGGAAAATAAGGCATGACCATCGAACTGCATACCTGGAACACGCCGAACGGCCGAAAGATCTCGGTCGCGCTGGAGGAGATGGGACTGCCCTACAAGGTGATTCCGGTGAACATCACCAAGGGCGAGCAGATGGCGCCCGGGTTCCTCAAGCTCTCCCCCAACAACAAGATCCCGGCGATCCTTGACCCCGAGGGCCCGGACGGCAAGCCCGTCGGCATCTTCGAATCCGGCGCCATCCTGCTCTATCTCGGCGAAAAGACCGGCAAATTCCTGCCGAAATCGCTTTCCGGGCGCATCCCCGTCTACGAATGGCTGATGTGGCAGATGGGCGGCTTCGGCCCGATGCCCGGCCAGGTCCACCATTTCATCGCGCTCGAGAACGAGCAGGACCGCGCCTATGGCCTGAAGCGCTACATGGCCGAGACGCGCCGGCTCTATGGCGTGCTCGACCGCCGGCTCGAGGGGCGCGACTTCGTCGCCGGCGACCTCTCGGTTGCCGATTTCGCCATCCTGGGCTGGGCCTGGCGCCACCCTCGCCACAAGGTTGAGCTGACCGATTTCCCCAACGTCAAGCGCTGGTACGAGGCCCTGATGGCGCGGCCCGCGGTGAAGCGGGGCATGGAGGCGAAGCTGGACTAGCCTGGCAGCGAGCTCTCACGCCTCGTGCCCCGGAGGCGACGCAGCGCGCAGCGGTGCGGCGCAGAGCCGGGGCCCATGTCTCTGCGATCTCGTGCTTGGCCTTCTGGGTCCCGGCTCTGCGCAGCAGCGCAAGTGCGCCGCAGCGCGTCCGGGACACGGACGGGGTGTGGTTCGCGGCGTCCGCTAAACCTTCTTCGCTTCCACCGCCATCCGCACCGCGAGGCCGGCCAGCACCGTGCCCATCAGCCAGCGCTGCACCAGCATCCAGCTCGGCCGGCTCGTCAGGAACAGCGCGATCGAGCCTGCAGCAAGCGCGATCATCGCGTTGACGCTGACGCTGATCGCGATCTGGATCGCCCCGAGCACCACCGACTGCGTCAGCACGCTGCCGGCGGCGGGGTCGATGAACTGCGGCAGCAGCGCCAGATACAGCATCGCGATCTTCGGGTTGAGCAAATTGGTGACAAAACCCATCGCGAACAATTTGCGCGGGCTGTCGATCGCGAGCTGCTTCACCTGGAACGGCGAGCGCCCGCCCGGCTTCACCGCCTGCCAGGCGAGCCACAGCAGATAACCGGCGCCGGCAAAGCGCAGCGCGTCATAGGCGAAGGGGATCGCGAGCAGCAGCGCTGTGATGCCGAATGCCGCGCACAGCATGTAGAATACGAAGCCCAGCGCCACGCCGCCGAGCGAGACGATGCCGGCAGCCGGCCCCTGCGTGATCGAGCGCGAGATCAGATAGATCATGTTCGGCCCCGGCGTGAGCACGAGACCAAGGCAGACGAGGGCGAAGCCGAGCAAAGCGGAGGTGTGGGGCATGGGTGAACCGGTGCGGGAGACGGCACGGTTCTAATATGCGCAGGCCCGTGGGGCCATCGCGCAATTGCTCGGAGGACAATTCAAGCCGCGCTGCATCCCACTTGGGTCGTCCCGGCCCCCCGTGCGCAATTGCGCACTAGGCCGGGACGACGCCAGAGGTGAAGAGACGCCTCAATGCGCCTCGTCCCAATTATTCGCCGCGCGCGCGTCGACATGCAGCGGCACCGAGAGCAGCACGGCCGGGAACGGCGCGTCCTGCATCACGTGCTGCACGACCGGCAGCGTCGCCTCGACCTCGGCGTCCGGCACCTCGAAGATCAATTCGTCATGCACCTGAAGCAGCATCTGCGCCGAGAGCTTCTTCTCGGCCAGCGCGTCCTCCACCCGCGTCATCGCGCGGCGGATGATGTCGGCGGCGGTGCCCTGAAGCCGCGCGTTGATCGCAGCTCGCTCGTTGAAGGCGCGCACGGAGGCGTTCGAGGCCTTGATGTCGGGGTAGTGGCACTTGCGGCCGAACAGCGTGGTGACGTAGCCGTGGCTCCGGCAGAAGTCGCGCGTCTCGTCCATGTAGGCGCGGATGCCGGGGAAGCGCTCGAAATATTTCTTGATGTAGGCAGAGGCTTCCTCGCGGGCGATGCCGAGCTGGTTGGCGAGGCCGAAGGCCGAGATGCCGTAGATGATGCCGAAATTGATCGCCTTGGCGCGGCGGCGGATCTCGCTCGGCATGCCCTTGATCGGCACGCCGAACATTTCCGACGCGGTCATCGCGTGAATGTCGAGGCCGTCACGGAACGCCTGCTTCAGCACGGGAATGTCGGCGATCTCGGCGAGCAGCCGCAGCTCGATCTGCGAATAGTCGGCGGAGACCAGCTTGTGCCCCGGTGTCGCGATGAAGGCACGGCGGATCTTGCGGCCGTCCTCGGTGCGCACCGGAATGTTCTGCAAATTCGGCTCGTTCGACGACAGCCGGCCCGTCGTGGTCGCGGCCAGCGCATAGGTCGTGTGGACGCGATGGGTCTGCGGATTGACATAGGTCGGCAGCGCGTCGGTGTAGGTCGATTTCAGCTTCGAGACCTGGCGCCACTCCAGAATCTTCCGCGGAAAATCGTGGCCCTGCTCGGCGAGCTCGTCGAGCACCTGCGCGGTGGTCGACCACGCGCCGGTTTTTGTCTTGGTGCCGCCCGGCAGTCCCATCTTGCCGAACAGGATGTCGCCGATCTGCTTGGGGCTGCCGACATTGACGGGCTCGCCCGCAATCTGCTGGATCTCGGCCTCGACGCGCGCGGCGGTCTGAGCGAAGTCGCCGGAGAGGCGCGACAGCACCTGGCGGTCGATCGAGATACCGCGCCGCTCCATGCGCGCGAGCACGGACACCAGCGGCCGCTCCAGCGTCTCGTAGACCGCGGTCATGTGCTCGGCGACGAGGCGCGGCTTCAGCACGCGCCAGACGCGCAGGGCCATGTCGGTGCCTTCGGCCGACAGCGGCGCGGCCTTGTCGATCGGCACCTGGTCGAAGGTGATCTTGCCCTTGCCGCTGCCGAGCAGCTCGCTTTCCTTCAGCATGGCGTGGCCGAACCAGCGCTCGGACAGCGATTCCAGCCCATGCGAGCCGCGACCGGCATCGAGCACATAGGAGATCAGCTGCGCGTCGTCGGTGTTGCGCAAGGTGACGCCGTGCTGCGCCAGCATGACCGCGGTGAATTTGAGGTCGAAGCCGATCTTGAGGACGCCTGATGATTCCAGCACCGGCCGCAGCGCGTCGACGGCGTCGGCGTGCTTGACCTGATCGGGCGCGAGGCCCGCGTCGAACAGGCCGGCACCGCCGCCGGCCTGCTTGTGCGCCAGCGGCACGTAGCAGGCCTCGTTCGGCGCCAGCGCCAGCGCGATGCCGCAGAGATCGGCCTGCATCGGATCGATCGAGTTTGCCTTGATCTCGATCGCGACATGGCCGGCATCGTGGATGCGCGCGATGAACGCGCTGAGCTCCTCGAGGGACTTGATCGCCTGATACTTGCTGCGATCGACTGGAATCTTGCGCAGCGCCTCTTCGCGCGCGGCGGCGAGCGAGATCGGCGCGCCCTTGATGCTGGCCGACTTGTCGCCCTTGTCGCCGCCGGTCGCGGCTGCCGCAGGCGTAGCGAAGAGATCGCCGGATACGTCGGACGATCTTGCTTTCGCGGTATCGCCGCCGCCCCTGGCGCCGCTGCTGTTGGACGCATCGGCATCGACGTTGGCCGGATCGATCTGCGAATAGTCGGCGACGCGTCGTGTCAGCGTGGTGAATTCCATCGCCTTCAGGAAGGCAATCAGCTTGCGCGCGTCGGGCTCGTGGACGGCAAGATCGTCCAGCGGCACGTCGAGTGCGACCTTGTCGTCGAGCAGCACCAGCTGGCGCGAGATCCGCGCCTTCTCGGCATTCTCGATCAGCGCCTCGCGCCGCTTCGGCTGCTTGATCTCGGTGGCGCGGAACAGCAATTGCTCGAGGTCGCCATATTCGACGATCAGCTGCGCCGCGGTCTTGATGCCGATGCCGGGCACGCCGGGCACGTTGTCGGTGGAATCGCCGGCCAGCGCCTGCACCTCGACGACCTTCTCCGGCGGCACGCCGAATTTTTCGATCACCTCGGGAATGCCGATGCGGCGATCCTTCATGGTGTCGTACATCATGATCTTGTCGTTCACGAGCTGCATCAGATCCTTGTCGGAGGACACGATGGTCGTGGTGGCGCCGCGCTCGCTGGCCTGCCGCGCATAGGTCGCGATGAGATCGTCGGCCTCGAAGCCGCCCTGTTCCAGGCAGGGCAGGTCAAAGGCGCGCACGGCCTCGCGGATCAGCGCGAATTGCGGGATCAGATCGTCCGGCGCCGGCGGCCGGTGCGCCTTGTATTCGGGATAGATCTTGTTGCGGAAGGTGACTTCCGACTTGTCGAACACGATCGCCAAATGCGTCGGCCGGTTGTCGGCGGGCATGTCGCGCAGGAGCTTCCACAGCATGTTGCAGAAGCCGAGCACGGCGTTGACCTGCAGGCCGTCGGACTTGCGGTTCAGCGGCGGCAACGCGTGATAGGCGCGGAAGATGTAGCCGGAACCGTCGACCAGGAAGATGTGATCCCCCTTGCCGGCCGCCTTCGCCGCAACCGGTTTGGCAGCAGGCTTGTCAGCAGCAGGCTTGGTGTCGGCTTTGGCGGAGGTCTTCGGGGAGGTTTTTGGCATGGCCGCAATGTATGAATTTTTGCGGCAAAAGACAGCCATGGGAGGGGGATTTTTGGGCGGATTCCCACACCTCATCGTCGTCCCGGCGAAGGCCGGGACCCATACCGCGTGATTTATCCTACGCGGATGGTCGCAGTACCGAACTGCGAGTCTTCGCCAAACCACTTCTTGGGGTTATGGGTCCCGGCCTTCGCCGGGACGACGGCGTGGAGAGAACGTCGCTCAACTACTCCGCCGCCTGCAACACCGGTCCCGGCTTCTTCGGCGCGATCCAGAATGCATCCGGCCGTTCGAACAGGAAGCCGGCATTGAGCCGCAGCGCCAGCTGCCAGATCGCGAGTGCGCCGATCACACCGACAATGGTGACGATCAGCGAGACCGTGCCGATGTCGGGGATGACGCCGGTGCGCAGCAGCAGCGTCCGTGTCGCGGCCATCGGCAGGAAGAAGGCGAGATAGATCACGATCGAATGCTCGCCGCAGAAGCCCAGGAAATTGCACCAATGCGCGCGCGCGAGCAGCGTGCCCGTCGTGATGATGGCGCAGGCGCCGGCGAAGCCGAGCACGAGCGAGACGATCTTCCATTCGCTCACGCCGTACGCGACGAGGCCGGCATTGACCAGAACCCACGTCGCGAGCGCTGCGAGCGCCCATGCGGGATGGCTGCGCGCGCGATCCGCCAGAACGAATACGTAAGGCGCGAACAGATAGCCCGAATAGAAATAGACGAAGCGTGCGCAGAACTCGTCGATCGCGGTCCAGCCGGTCGTGATGCGCGCCGTCTCCAGTGCGGCCGCCACGAGCCAGATCGCGAGCGGCGGGAATTTGCGTGTCAGTTTTGTGACGACGAAGAAGATCGGCAGCAGGTAGATGAACCAGAGCGTGCCGAACGGCTCGACGAAGGACTCCAGATACAGGAAGCCGACGTCGCGCCAGCTCGTCTCCGCCGCAAAGGCGGGGGCCTTGAAGCCGAACTGGATTGTCACCCAGACGACATAGAAATAAGCGAAATGCACCACCTTGCGGTCGAGATAGGTTCGCCAGTCGCGGTCGATCACGAGCGGCAGAAACAGGCCCGAAATCAGGAAAAAGTCAGGCATCCGGAACGGCTTTGCGAAGGCCACCAGAACATGCATGAAACCGGTCTCGCCGGCGGCGAGCTCGACCCCCAGCACCGAATGCATCATCACGACCATGACGATGCAGATGCCCTTGGCGTAGTCGACCCAGTCGACACGCGCGGCAGAGGAGGGCTTGGGAAGCCCGCTTGCGGCGATTGTGCCTGATGGTGTCATGGTGTCCCTTTTCGAGGCGTGTTCCGCCCGGCTCTGTCTGGGCGTGGGGCAGTTTGGCGCCTTGCGGTTTCCGACTTCTTTACCGGTTCAACTCGCGTGCCGGTTTTTGCACGCAGACTGTTCCCTCACGCGGGGAAAATGCTAAACCGCCCCGAATTGGGGTTTCGTTAACCAAGCCAGAACAGGGTTTTTCATGCGAATCGCGATGATCGGCACGGGCTATGTGGGACTGGTGTCCGGAGCCTGCTTTGCGGATTTCGGTCACGACGTCATCTGCGTCGACAAGGACGAGAAGAAGATCGCGGCACTCCATCGCGGCGAGATTCCGATCTACGAGCCCGGCCTCGATGAACTCGTCGCGGCGAATGTGAAAGCCAAGCGGCTGGAGTTCACCACCGATCTGTCGAAGCCGGTTGCCGATGCCGACGCCGTCTTCATCGCGGTCGGTACGCCATCGCGCCGCGGCGACGGCCATGCCGATCTCTCCTATGTCTACGCCGCCGCCAAAGAGATCGCGCAGTCGCTGTCCGGCTTCACCGTGGTGGTGACCAAGTCGACCGTGCCGGTCGGCACCGGCGACGAGGTCGAGCGCATCATCCGCGAGACCAATCCCAAGGCCGACGTCGTCGTCGCCTCCAACCCCGAGTTCCTGCG